>NZ_PCPB01000030.1 GCF_002979535.1 Brevundimonas sp. MYb52
CCAGACGACAGAAAGCCCCGCGGCGTTTGGCAGCGGGGCTTTGATGTTTTGGGTGCGGGAGCAGGATTTGAACCTGCGACCTTCAGGTTATGAGCCTGACGAGCTACCGGGCTGCTCCATCCCGCGGCAAGGCGGTTAGTGAGGAAGAATGGTTCGAAGACGAAGGGGTCTCAAGTAGCGCGAAGCGCGGAAGACCCGATGAATAATGCTTATGTGCTTGGTAGACCCCGCGGCGACCTACTCTCCCGCGCCTTGAGACGAAGTACCATTGGCTCTGGAGGGCTTAACGACCGAGTTCGGAATGGGATCGGGTGTGGAACCTCCGACATAGCCACGGGGTCAACCAAACACATAAAGCAGAAGAAGACATCGTCGCGATTGTATTATCGGCAAGTAGAACCGAATGAGTTTTGCTGAGAAACGATCAAGCCGATCGGATTATTAGTACCAGTAAGCTTCACACGTCACCGCGCTTCCACACCTGGCCTATCAACGTGGTAGTCTTCCACGATCCTCAGCGAAGCCTTGTTTTGAGGTTAGTTTCCCGCTTAGATGCTTTCAGCGGTTATCTATTCCATACTTAGCTACCCTGCTGCACGGCTGGCGCCATGACAGGTCCACCAGAGGTATGTCCATCCCGGTCCTCTCGTACTAGGGACAGATCCTCTCAAGCTTCGAACACCCACGGCAGATAGGGACCAAACTGTCTCACGACGTTCTGAACCCAGCTCACGTACCACTTTAAATGGCGAACAGCCATACCCTTGGGACCTGCTCCAGCCCCAGGATGTGATGAGCCGACATCGAGGTGCCAAACTTTGCCGTCGATATGGACTCTTGGGCAAAATCAGCCTGTTATCCCTAGAGTACCTTTTATCCGTTGAGCGATGGCCCTTCCACTCGGGACCACCGGATCACTATGGCCGACTTTCGTCTCTGCTCGACTTGTCAGTCTCGCAGTCAGGCGGGCTTATGCCATTGCACTCGACGACCGATTTCCGACCGGTCTGAGCCCACCATCGCGCGCCTCCGTTACACTTTAGGAGGCGACCGCCCCAGTCAAACTACCCACCACGCCATGTCCCGGGACCGGATAACGGTCCTCGGTTAGACGTCAACGACAGTAAGGGTGGTATTTCAAGGATGGCTCCACCAGAGCTGGCGCCCCGGTTTCATAGCCTCCCACCTATCCTACACATACGGTCGCTAACGCCAAGGCGAAGCTATAGTAAAGGTTCATAGGGTCTTTCCGTCTGACCGCGGGAACCCCGCATCTTCACGGGGAATTCAATTTCACTGAGCCTGTGCTGGAGACAGTGGGGAAGTCGTTACGCCATTCGTGCAGGTCGGAACTTACCCGACAAGGAATTTCGCTACCTTAGGACCGTTATAGTTACGGCCGCCGTTTACCTGGGCTTCAGTTCGGAGCTTTCACTCCTCCCTTTAACCTTCAGGCACCGGGCAGGCGTCAGACCCTATACGTCGCATTGCTGCTTCGCAGAGCCCTGTGTTTTTGCTAAACAGTCGCTACCCCCTGGCTTGTGCCACTCATTCCTGCTTGCGCAAGGTGAGTCACGCTTATTCCGAAGTTACGCGTGCAATTTGCCGAGTTCCTTCAGCACAGTTCTCTCAAGCGCCTTGGTATGCTCTACCTGACCACCTGTGTCGGTTTCGGGTACGGTCTCTGCTGGAGTTATTTCCAGGGACAACGCCCCTGCAAGGACAATCCAATAAGCCCTTACAAGTTATGCCATCCGTCACTTCCAGCTGGTGCAGGAATATTTACCTGCTTCCCATCGACTACGCTTTTCAGCCTCGCCTTAGGGGCCGACTAACCCTGCGCAGATTAGCTTTACGCAGGAACCCTTGGTCTTTCGGCGACAGAGTTTCTCACTCTGTTTATCGTTACTCATGTCAGCATTCTCACTTCCGATACCTCCAGCCAACCTCACGGTTGACCTTCACAGGCTTACGGAACGCTCCGCTACCGCTTGCAGTAAACTGCAAACCCATATCTTCGGCGCATGGCTTTAGCCCCGTTACATTTTCCGCGCAGGATCGCTTGATCAGTGAGCTGTTACGCTTTCTTTAAAGGATGGCTGCTTCTAAGCCAACCTCCTGATTGTCAAAGCAATCCCACATCGTTTCCCACTTAGCCATGACTTGGGGGCCTTAGATGATGGTTAGGGTTGTTTCCCTTTTCACGACGGACGTTAGCACCCGCCGTGTGTCTGCCCGATAGTTCTCTTAGGTATTCGGAGTTTGGTTAGTATTGGTACCGCTCGCGCAGCCCGCAACCATCCAGTGCTCTACCCCCTAAGGAATTCGTCGGACGCTCTACCTAAATAGATTTCGCGGAGAACCAGCTATGTCCAGGTTTGATTGGCCTTTCACCCCTATCCACAAGTCATCCGAGAATTTTTCAACATTCACCGGTTCGGTCCTCCAGTTAGTGTTACCTAACCTTCAACCTGCTCATGGATAGATCACCTGGTTTCGGGTCGTCATACGTCGAACTTAGCGCCCTATTCAGACTCGCTTTCGCTACGCCTACACCTAACGGCTTAAGCTTGCTCGACACATGAAGTCGCTGACCCATTATACAAAAGGTACGCCGTCACCCCGCTTGGGGGCTCCGACTGCTTGTAGGCTTCCGATTTCAGGATCTGTTTCACTCCCCTTGTCGGGGTGCTTTTCACCTTTCCCTCACGGTACTTGTTCACTATCGGTCGTAGAGGAGTACTTAGGCTTGGAGGGTGGTCCCCCCATGTTCAGACAGGATTTCACGTGTCCCGCCCTACTCGAGTCTCTTGCTGTTTGACGGCTACGGGGCTGTCACCCGCTATGGCCAAGCTTTCCAGCTTGTTCGCCTTTATTTCACAAGAGCACTGGCCTGGTCCCGGTTCGCTCGCCACTACTACGGGAGTCTCGGTTGATGTCCTTTCCTCCGGTTACTGAGATGTTTCAGTTCACCGGGTTCGCTTAATGAAGCCTATGTATTCAGCTCATTATACCTTTAAACAATCAGCCAATCCGTGCCTTCCCGAGGGAAAGCAAAGTTGGAAGACTGTAAAGGTGGGTTTCCCCATTCGGAAATAGCCGGATCAAAGGGTGCTAGCGCCTCCCCGGCTCTTATCGCAGCTTGCCACGTCCTTCATCGCCTCTCTACGCCAAGGCATCCGTCAGAAGCCCTTCAACGCTTGATCGTTTCTCAGCAAAACCCATGCATAGGCTACCCGGGGGATGGAAAGAGGTATCCGCCGGACCTACACCTGGTTTTACTTGCCAGACGATGTCTTCTTCGAACCTGTCCTGAAAGCCTATGAGGGGCCGGACAAATTCTTCCTTCACAATGTCAATGCAGACGATCCGAAGATCAGCTGCAAACCTTGATATGATCGCGAGACGCCGGGTCATCTTTCGGTGCGCTGAACAGCGCACTCAAACGGTGCTCAAGTAGTCCAAAGGACGGTAGCACCAGAAAAGATGGTGGAGCCAGACGGAGTCGAACCGACGACATCCTGCTTGCAAAGCAGGCGCTCTACCAACTGAGCTATGGCCCCATTAGGGTTTCAAGCTTGGAAGAGCCGTCGACGATGCCGCGGTCCAGCTTAGAGCTGGTAGGCCCGGGCAGACTCGAACTGCCGACCTTACGCTTATCAGGCGTACGCTCTAACCACCTGAGCTACGGGCCTTCGGCAGTGCGACAGCCAGGACTGCTCCAGGCTCGCGATCGCGCCATCACTGTCATGAGCCCGAATGGCCCAAGGTCGTGATGACGAATGGTTGGAAAGAGAAACGGAGACGGCGGCGTCCCGCATAATGCCAGTGTACCGAAGTACCTGGCTAAATCGGAGCCTCAATAGCCTCGTGAGAGACTGGAGAAGCATCCTTAGAAAGGAGGTGATCCAGCCGCAGGTTCCCCTACGGCTACCTTGTTACGACTTCACCCCAGTCGCTGACCCTACCGTGGTCGACTGCCTCCTTACGGTTAGCGCATCGCCTTCGGGTAGAACCAACTCCCATGGTGTGACGGGCGGTGTGTACAAGGCCCGGGAACGTATTCACCGCGGCATGCTGATCCGCGATTACTAGCGATTCCAACTTCATGCCCTCGAGTTGCAGAGGACAATCCGAACTGAGACGACTTTTAAGGATTAACCCTCTGTAGTCGCCATTGTAGCACGTGTGTAGCCCACCCTGTAAGGGCCATGAGGACTTGACGTCATCCCCACCTTCCTCCGGCTTAGCACCGGCAGTCCCATTAGAGTTCCCAACTAAATGATGGCAACTAATGGCGAGGGTTGCGCTCGTTGCGGGACTTAACCCAACATCTCACGACACGAGCTGACGACAGCCATGCAGCACCTGTGTCCTAGTCTCCGAAGAGAAAGCCAGATCTCTCTGGCGGTCCAGGCATGTCAAAAGGTGGTAAGGTTCTGCGCGTTGCTTCGAATTAAACCACATGCTCCACCGCTTGTGCGGGCCCCCGTCAATTCCTTTGAGTTTTAATCTTGCGACCGTACTCCCCAGGCGGATTGCTTAATGCGTTAGCTGCGTCACCGAACTGCATGCAGCCCGACAACTAGCAATCATCGTTTACGGCGTGGACTACCAGGGTATCTAATCCTGTTTGCTCCCCACGCTTTCGCGCCTCAGCGTCAGTAATGAGCCAGTATGTCGCCTTCGCCACTGGTGTTCTTCCGAATATCTACGAATTTCACCTCTACACTCGGAGTTCCACATACCTCTCTCACACTCAAGACATCCAGTATCAAAGGCAGTTCCAGAGTTGAGCTCTGGGATTTCACCCCTGACTTAAATGTCCGCCTACGCGCCCTTTACGCCCAGTAATTCCGAGCAACGCTAGCCCCCTTCGTATTACCGCGGCTGCTGGCACGAAGTTAGCCGGGGCTTCTTCTCCGGGTACCGTCATTATCGTCCCCGGTGAAAGAATTTTACAATCCTAAGACCTTCATCATTCACGCGGCATGGCTGCGTCAGGCTTTCGCCCATTGCGCAAGATTCCCCACTGCTGCCTCCCGTAGGAGTTTGGGCCGTGTCTCAGTCCCAATGTGGCTGGTCATCCTCTCAGACCAGCTACTGATCGTCGCCTTGGTGAGCCATTACCTCACCAACTAGCTAATCAGACGCGGGCCGCTCTAAAGGCGATAAATCTTTCCCCCGAAGGGCACATTCGGCATTACCACCCGTTTCCAGGAGCTATTCCGAACCTAAAGGCACGTTCCCACGTGTTACTCACCCGTCCGCCACTAACCCCGAAGGGTCCGTTCGACTTGCATGTGTTAGGCCTGCCGCCAGCGTTCGCTCTGAGCCAGGATCAAACTCTCAGGTTGAGTTGACTTATCTGACCTAAGCATCAACGAACCTAAGTTCGTTTGGCATTAGTTCTACGTATTATTGACGAGATCCCACGTCACCGATCCGAAGATCAGTTACATGGTATGTCTTTTCAAAAAGACCGCAGATTGTCAGTGTCGACTAAAGTTCCGAAGAACTTCGCTAGGACACCGCCGCCTGCGTTTCTCTTTCCAGATCAACGATTTCAAAGACCTAAACCGGTAAAACCGGCCAAACCGTTTAACGCCCGTTCGCGGCGGAGGCGGTGTTTAACGCCCCTGATTTTCCGTGTCAACCAGTTCTTTTTAAAGAACTTTTTCAACACTCCCGAAACCCGAAGGCCCCGGCGGAGGCGGCTATCTAAGGAATGCCGATCTCCTTGTCAACCA
>NZ_PCPB01000031.1 GCF_002979535.1 Brevundimonas sp. MYb52
GTCTTGCCGTGGTCAACGTGGCCGATCGTGCCGATGTTGCAGTGCGGCTTAGTGCGTTCGAACTTTTCCTTGGCCATTCTCTAGCTCCTGGAGTGTCCCCGAACCGGGGGTCCATTTAGGTTTGGGGATAGAAGGGGCGATTTGTGATCAAACCGCCCCGTTTTCAAGTGGGTCCGTCGAAACGACGGACTTAGGCGTACTTCTTGATCACTTCGTCGGCGACGTGTTGCGGCACCGGCTCGTAGTGGTCGTACTGCATGGTGAACTGGGCGCGGCCTTGCGACATGCCCCGCAGGGTGTTCACGTAGCCGAACATGTTCGCCAGCGGCACGAAGGCGTTGATGACGATGGCGTTGCCGCGCATGTCCTGGCCCTGGATCATGCCGCGACGGCCGTTCAGGTCGCCGATGACCGAGCCGAGGTATTCCTCGGGGGTCACGACCTCAACCGCCATGATCGGCTCGAGCAGCTTGGGCGAACCCTTTTCCTTCAGCTCGCGGAAGGCGGCGCGCGACGCGATTTCGAAGGCCAGCACGCTGGAGTCGACGTCGTGGTACTTGCCGTCCGTCAGGGTCGCCTTGAAGTCGATCATCGGGAAGCCGGCCAGCAGACCGTTTTCCTTGGCCGATTCCAGGCCCTTCTCGACGCCCGGGATGTATTCCTTGGGCACGGCGCCGCCGACGATGGCGTTTTCGAACACGAAGCCCGAACCCGCTTCACCCGGCTCGAAGGTGATCATGACGCGGGCGAACTGACCCGTACCGCCGGTCTGCTTCTTGTGCGTGTAGTCGATGTCGACCTTGCGGCCCAGCGATTCACGGTAGGCCACCTGCGGCGCGCCGATGTTGGCTTCCACCTTGTAGGTGCGCTTCAGGATGTCGACCTTGATGTCCAGGTGCAGCTCGCCCATGCCCTTCAGGATCGTCTGGCCCGACTCGTGGTCGGTCGAGACGGTGAACGAGGGGTCTTCCGAAGCCAGCTTGGCCAGGGCGACGCCCAGTTTCTCCTGGTCGGCCTTGGTCTTGGGCTCCACCGAGATCTCGATCACCGGCGCCGGGAATTCCATCTTCTCGAGGATGATGGGCGACTTGATCGGGTCGCACAGGGTGTCGCCCGTGCGGGTTTCCTTCAGGCCGGCCAGGGCGACGATGTCGCCGGCGTAGGCTTCCTTGATGTCCTCGCGGTTGTTCGAGTGCATCTGCAGCATGCGGCCGACGCGCTCTTTCTTGTCACGCGACGAGTTGAGCAGCGACATGCCGGTTTCCATCTTGCCCGAGTACAGGCGGCAGAAGGTCAGCGAGCCGACGAAGGGGTCGTCCATGATCTTGAACGCCAGAACCGACAGGGGCTCTTCGTCCGAGGCCTTGCGGGTGACCGGCTCTTCGGTGCGGTAGTCGATGCCCGGCGTGGCCGGAATGTCGGTCGGCGACGGCAGGTAGTCGATGACGGCGTCGAGCAGGGGCTGAACGCCCTTGTTCTTGAAGGCCGAGCCGCCGAGGATCGGGTAGAAGGCGCCGGTCAGAACAGCCTTACGGATGCACTTCTTCAGCACTTCGACCGAGGGCTCTTCGCCGCCCAGGTAGGCTTCCATGGCGTCGTCGTCGAGTTCGACAGCGTTGTCGATCAGGTACTGACGCGCGGCGGCGCACTCTTCAGCCATGTCGGCCGGGATGTCGCGGATGTCGGCGTCGGCGCCAACGGTGTCCGTTTCCCAGACGTAGGCCTTCATCTCAACCAGGTCGACGACGCCCTTCAGCAGGTTTTCAGCGCCGATCGGCAGTTGGATCGGCACAGCCTTGGCGCCCAGGCGGTCGCGGATCGACTGCACCGAAGCAGCGAAGTCGGCGCCGATCTTGTCCATCTTGTTGACGAAGACGATGCGCGGCACGCGATACTTGTCGGCCTGGCGCCAGACGGTTTCCGTCTGCGGCTCAACGCCGGCGTTGCCGTCCAGCACCGTCACGGCGCCGTCGAGGACGCGCAGCGAACGCTCGACTTCAATGGTGAAGTCCACGTGGCCGGGGGTGTCGATGATGTTGAGGCGCTTGCCTTTCCAGAAGGCGGTCGTCGCGGCGGACGTGATGGTGATGCCGCGTTCTTGTTCCTGGTCCATCCAGTCCATGGTGGACGCGCCGTCGTGCGTCTCGCCCATTTTGTGGTTACGGCCGGTGTAGAACAGGATCCGCTCGGTCGTCGTCGTCTTGCCCGCGTCGATGTGGGCCATGATGCCGAAGTTGCGGTAGTCTTCGATGTTGTGTGTGCGGGGCATTGGAGTTGCCTTCGGGCTGCTTCGCGGACGCGGCGAGCGCCCAGTGGTGTCGGATATGACGGCGCGGGCGGTTCAATCTGAACGCCCGCGCCGGATCGTCTTAGAAAGCCGCCGTCCCCATAAATGCAAACGGGGACGGTTTTAAGACGCTTACCAGCGGTAGTGGCTGAAGGCGCGGTTCGCCTCGGCCATCTTGTGGGTGTCTTCGCGCTTCTTCACCGCGGTGCCGCGGTTGTTCGAGGCGTCCAGCAGCTCGGCCGCCAGCTTTTCCGTCATGGTGTTTTCACCGCGCTTGCGCGCAGCATTGACCAGCCAACGGATGGCCAGGGCGCGACGACGGTCCGGACGAACTTCGACCGGCACCTGGTAGGTGGCGCCGCCAACGCGACGCGAACGGACTTCGACCGACGGGGCGACGTTGTCGAGGGCGTTGTGGAAGGTCTCGACCGCGGTCTGTTCCTTCTTCTTGTCGGCCAGGATGTCGAAGGCGCCGTAGACGATGTTTTCGGCGACAGCCTTCTTACCTTCGTACATGACGTAGTTCATGAACTTGGTGACGATCAGGTCCCCGAACTTGGGATCCGGCAGAACTTCACGCTTCTGGGCGCGGTGACGACGCGACATAGGTTATTCCTTGCAGTGCCCGACTGACGCCGGGAAAATCTCTGAGGGTCCAGACCAGCAGGCCTGAAAGCGGTTCGCTTACTTCGGACGCTTGGCGCCGTAGTGCGAACGACGCTGCTTGCGGTCCTTGACGCCTTGCGTATCGAGCACGCCGCGCAGGATGTGGTAACGCACGCCGGGCAAGTCCTTCACGCGGCCGCCGCGGATCAGAACAACCGAGTGCTCTTGCAGGTTGTGGCCTTCGCCGGGGATGTAGCAAACGGCTTCGTAGCCGTTCTTGGCCAGACGGACCTTGGCGACCTTACGCAGAGCCGAGTTCGGCTTCTTCGGGGTCGTGGTGTAGACGCGGGTGCAAACGCCGCGACGCTGGGGCGAACCTTCCAGAGCCGGGACCTTGTTACGGGTGGGCTTGGGCTTGCGCGGCTTGCGGATCAGTTGGTTGATCGTAGGCATACGATTTGTCTCTTTTCGATGTGGAGGCGTGTGCCTGTCGGCCGGAGCGCCTCATGAGCCTTCTTTTGGACCCCGCCGAAGCGACGCCCGGGTTTTGATCTCGAGCAAGTCGGAACAGCCAAACGAAAAAGCCGGAACGCGCGCTTTGGGCGTTCCGGCGGGCACAGCCCGTCCGTTCAATTGTCACGATCTCGACGGACGGCGGACCGCCCACGTCTCGAAAGTGCGCGCCGTTTACGCTCGATGGGTGAAGGCGTCAAGTGATTCACCCCGCCAAGGCCGAGCGCGCACCGCCGCCGCCAACCAGGCATGGCGCGAAGACACACGGAACGACGGCCCCTATCCGGGCCTGAGATCGCTGTTACGAGATCACTAGGACTTGCCCCTATAATGCCATGCTTGCCTTGGCATCTTTCGCAACGTGGATTGGGGGAGCCGCTATGACTGCTGCCGTTCTGGCCAGGGGGCCAGCCTCGCGCCGTCGTCGTCCGGGGCTGCGTCGCGCCTTGATGGCGGGCGCTTCGATCCTGCTGCACGTCGCTGTCCTCGGCCCCATGATCCTGCTGGCGACCAGCGAGGAGCAACCGCTTCCAGAACCGCCGCCGCCGCCCATCATCCAGTTGCAGATCGAGCCCCGCCCGACGCCGCCGGAGCCTCGCCTGCGCCCGGCGCCGCCGACAATGCTCCCGACGCCGGAGCCCCTGCCCGCCCCAACCCCTTCGGTGCAGGCGCCGCCGATCGCCTCGCCGCTTCCAGTCCCACAGCCCGCCGCAAAACCAGCCCCCCAACCGGC
>NZ_PCPB01000032.1 GCF_002979535.1 Brevundimonas sp. MYb52
CCCGCCCGCCCTGCCCTATGACGCGACCGGCTATACCCTGGCGTTGCAGATGGGGGTCAAGTTCGACCGCATCCTCGACGGCTTCGAGGCCCCGACCGAGCGCGTTGCCGACGTCATGGCCCCGCCGCCCGGCAAGATCGAGGGTTCGGGCCGCGCCGGCTGGCTGATCGATCATGCGCCGGTCAACGGCTACATCCTGTCGAACCGCCTGCTGGCGGCGGGCGTGCCGGTCTATTGGCAGGAAGGCGAGACCCGCGCGGGCCGCGCCATGCTTGCCCCCGGCGCCTTGTGGATCCCGGCCAGCGATGCGGCCCGTCCCATCGTCGAGGCCGCCGTGCGCGATCTGGGCCTGAACGCCCACGCCGCCGCGCGTGCTCCGAGCGGCGACAAGATCGCCCTGAAGCCGGTGCGCGTCGGTCTGGTTGACCGCTACGGCGGCTCGATGGCCTCGGGCTGGACCCGCTGGATGCTGGAGCAGTTCGAGTACCCGTTCGAGGTCGTCTATCCGCAGCGTCTGGACGCCGGCGATCTGGCCAGGGACTTCGACGTCCTGGTCTTCGCCTCGGACATGATCCCGGCGGACCTTTCGGCAGCGGCCCAGCGGGACCAGCCCGAGCCGGAGTCCATCCCCGCCGAATATCGCGGCTGGCTGGGCCACATCACGACCGAGAAGTCGGTGCCGCAGATCGACGCCTTCGTGCGCGGCGGCGGCAGCGTGGTCACCATCGGCTCGTCGCACCGTCTCGCCACCGCCATGGGCGCGCCGGTTCAGGACGTCCTGCTGGGCGCGGACGGCAAGGCCCCGGCCTCGACCGACTTCTTCATCCCCGGCGCCGTGCTGAAGACCGAGGTGGACAATCGTCAGCCGCTGGCCTTCGGCGCTCCGGCCCAGATGAACGTCTTCTTCAACCGCAACACCGGCTTCCGCCACGCGAGCGAAACCGGCTCGATCGTCCGCTATCCCGAGCAGGTCGCGGTCGCCAGCGGCTGGGCCATCGGCCCGCAGAAGCTGTCGGGTTCGGACGCGGTTCTGGACCTGCCGCACGGCGAAGGCCGCGTGATCGTGCTCGGCCCCGACGTGGTCAACCGCGCCCAGGCCCGGTCCTCGGTCCGCCTGCTGTTCAACGCCCTCTTCTACGGGCCGGCGGTCAGCGCCGAAGACTAGGACACGGCGGCGGCCCTGAATGGGGTCGCCCTCTCCGCTGTCACCCCGGACGGCCCGAAGGGTCGATCCGGGGCCCAGGCGCTTCATTAGGCAGGCGGTTTGTCAGGTTCAGCCGCCTGGGTTCCGGGTTCGCTTCGCGCCCCGGAATGACGGCAAGAGAGAAACGCCGCCACCGCATAGCAATAAGGCCGCCCCATCGCTGGGGCGGCCTTTTCATTAGGTGCGGCTGACGTCTCAGGCGGCGGCCGTCTGGGGCGCGTCCCCATCCCCCTCGGGGATGTCGTCCAGCTCGCCTTCCCACTTGGCGACCACGGCGGCGGCGACCGAGTTGCCGACCACGTTGGTGGCCGAGCGGCCCATGTCGAGCAGGTGATCGACGCCCAGGACGATGGCGATCCAGGC
>NZ_PCPB01000033.1 GCF_002979535.1 Brevundimonas sp. MYb52
TCATTCTGATCTGGTCTGGCGGGTCGATAGGCTTTAGCTAAAGGCGAGAAGTCGGCGGGGCGGCGGGTGTTTGGGACGTCCGCCGCCCTGCTTTTGCGTGGACGGACAAGGCTCGTGCGGTCGGGGGGACGGTGTTCCGACGGGGTGGGTCGCGTGCAGTTGGAACATTGAAAATGAACCGAATATTCGCCTACCTCATCATCGGCGCCATGATCCTGGGCGTGCTGGTCGGCTGGGGCGTCAACCAGTATCTGAGCGCCGATCAGGCCGCCGCGGCGGCGACGAATCTGTCGCTGATCACCGACGTCTTCCTGCGTCTGATCAAGATGATCATTGCCCCGCTGGTCTTCACCACCCTGGTGGCGGGCATCGCCCACATGGAGGACGCCGCCTCGGTCGGGCGTATCGGCGTCAAGACCATGACCTGGTTCATCGGCGCCTCGATCGTGTCCCTGCTGCTGGGCCTGCTGATGGTGCAGCTGTTGCAGCCGGGCGCGGGCATGCACCTGCCGCAGGCGGCGCTGGCGACGGCGCCGGCCGCCTCGACCGACGCCTTCTCGCTGCATGGGTTCGTGACGCACCTGGTGCCGACCTCGATCTTCGACGCCATGGCCCGGAACGAGATCCTGCAGATCGTGGTCTTCTCGCTGTTCGTCGGCACGGCGGTCGCGGCGCTGGACGACAAGGCCCCGGCAGTGCTGAACCTGGTCGAACAGGCCGCCTCCATCATGCTGAAGGTGACCGAGTTCGTGATGAAGCTGGCCCCCCTGGCCATCTTCGCCGCCCTGGCCTCGACCATCGCCACGCAAGGCCTGGAGATGCTGGCCGTCTACGCCAAGTTCGTGCTCGGCTTCTACGGCTCGATGGCCCTGCTGTGGGGCCTGCTGTTCGTGGCCGCCGCCATCGTCCTGGGCCGTCGCGTCATTCCGTTGTTCAAGGTGATCCGCACCCCGGCCCTGCTGGCCTTCTCGACCGCCAGCTCGGAAGCCGCCTATCCGCGCATCCTCGACGCCCTGCCGACGGTCGGCGTGCGCCGCCGCATCGTCAGCTTTGTCCTGCCGCTGGGCTATTCGTTCAACCTCGACGGCTCGATGCTCTACTGCACCTTCGCCACCATGTTCATCATGCAGGCGCATGGGGTGCACCTCAGCGTCTCGCAGCAGGTCTTCATGCTGCTGCTGCTGATGGTGACGTCCAAGGGCATCGCCGGCATCCCGCGCGCCTCGCTGGTGGTCATCATGGCGACCCTGACCTACTTCGGTCTGCCCGAAGCCTGGATCGCCATCGTCCTGGGCGTCGATCACCTGCTCGACATGGGCCGCTCGGCCACCAACGTGGTCGGCAACTC
>NZ_PCPB01000034.1 GCF_002979535.1 Brevundimonas sp. MYb52
GCCCCAACGGCAAAACGGCCCCCCGGATTGCTCCGGGAGGCCGCCTTGTTACGCTTTACTTGGCCCGCCGCGCTTGCGCGCTGCGTGAGGCCGGTACGCTTACTGGTCGGGTCCGGAGACCCGGATCAATCGATTACTCGACGATCTTGGCCACCACGCCGGCGCCGACGGTGCGGCCGCCTTCGCGGATGGCGAAACGCAGGCCCTGATCCATGGCGATCGGGGTGATCAGCTCGACGCTCAGCTCGGCGTTGTCGCCGGGCATGATCATCTCAACGCCTTCCTTCAGGTGAACGATGCCGGTCACGTCCGTCGTGCGGAAGTAGAACTGCGGGCGATAGTTCGTGAAGAACGGCGTGTGACGGCCGCCTTCTTCCTTGGTCAGGATGTAGGCTTCAGCCATGAACTTGGTGTGCGGGGTGATCGAACCCGGCTTGCACAGCACCTGGCCGCGCTCGACGTCTTCACGCTTGGTGCCGCGCAGCAGCACGCCCACGTTGTCGCCGGCTTGACCCTGGTCCAGCAGCTTGCGGAACATTTCGACGCCCGTGCAGGTCGTCTTCTGGACCGGACGGATGCCGACGATTTCGACTTCTTCACCGACCTTGACGATACCCTTTTCGACGCGACCCGTGACCACGGTGCCGCGGCCTGAGATCGAGAAGACGTCTTCGACCGGCATCAGGAAGGGCAGGTCGACCGGACGTTCCGGCTGCGGGATGTAGGCGTCGACGGTTTGCATCAGCTTCAGCACTTGCTGTTCGCCGATTTCCGGGTTCACGCCGTCGGTTGCAGCCTTGGCCGAACCCATGGTCACCGGAATGTCGTCGCCCGGGAACTGGTAGGACGAGAGCAGCTCGCGCACTTCCATTTCCACCAGCTCGAGCAGCTCGGCGTCGTCGACCAGGTCGACCTTGTTCATGAACACGACCAGAGCCGGCACGCCGACCTGACGGGCCAGCAGGATGTGCTCGCGCGTTTGCGGCATCGGGCCGTCAGCGGCCGAAACCACCAGGATCGCGCCGTCCATCTGAGCGGCGCCCGTGATCATGTTCTTCACGTAGTCGGCGTGGCCGGGGCAGTCGACGTGCGCGTAGTGACGGTTTTCCGTCTCATACTCGACGTGAGCCGTGTTGATCGTGATGCCGCGGGCTTTTTCTTCCGGGGCGGCGTCGATGTCGGCGTAGTTCATCGCCTTGGCGCCGCCAGCCTTCGCCAGCGTCATCGTGATCGCCGCCGTCAGCGTCGTCTTGCCGTGGTCAACGTGGCCGATCGTGCCGATGTTGCAGTGCGGCTTAGTGCGTTCGAACTTTTCCTTGGCCAT
>NZ_PCPB01000035.1 GCF_002979535.1 Brevundimonas sp. MYb52
AGTCTTAGAAGTTGATGTCGATGGTGGCGCGACGGTTGAGCGGCTCGCGCACGCCGTCAGCAGTGGCCTTGGCCAGGGCGGTTTCGCCCTTGCCGTCGAGGGCGATGACGCCGCCGTTGACGCCTTGGGCGACCAGGGCGTCGGCGACGGTGCGCGAACGACGGTTCGACAGGCCGAGGTTGTAGGCGGCGTTACCCGAGGTGTCGGCGTGGCCGACGACCAGGATACGGGTCGGAGCGCCCGACTTGGCGTAGTTGGCGGCCTGGGTCACCACCGAACGGGCTTCAGCCGTCAGGTCCGAGCGATCCCAGTCGAAGTAGACCACGAACTGACGCGCAGCCGGCTTAGCGCCGAAGGCGTAGCGCAGGCCCAGGGTCACGGTGTGGCTCTGGTCGTAGTCGCCGGCCATTTCGCCGAAGCTGTTGCTGGCCGCGTTCGTGAAGGTCGCGAACTCGGCGTCGCCCGTCAGATAACGGTAGGTCAGGTCGATGTTGGCGCGATCCGAAACGGCCCAGGCCAGACCGGCGATCGCCTGAGCGGCGAACTTGGTCGAGCTGTCGTCAGCGGCGAAGGTGACAGCCGGGTCCTGGCGCAGACGGCCGACCGTGTCGGTGTTGACGCGGTTCAGGCCGACACCGAGACCGACGAAGGGACGGATGCCCCAGGCCGAATAGCCGAAGTCATAGATGACGTTGGCCATCAGGGTGGTCGAGGTGATGTCGCCTTCCGGCGAGTAGCACGGACCGGTGGCGGGCGTGATGTTGCACAGGCCTTGCGGGCCCGAGACGGCGCGCACGGTGCCGATGTCGCCCGAGCGGTAGCCGCCTTCGAGTTCAACGCGCCAGTTGGGGTTGAAGCGGTAACCAAGGCGAGCAAACGCAGCCCAGCCGTCGTTCACTTCCCAGTTCCAGTTGGAACCGTTGGTCGTCGACTCAGTGTTGATGTCGTCGATGATGTGATAGCCGGCGTCGACTGCGCCGTACCAGCCGTCCGGCTCAGCCGAAGCGGCGCCAGC
>NZ_PCPB01000004.1 GCF_002979535.1 Brevundimonas sp. MYb52
AGACCATTGATCATGGCGTTTCATTTTCTGCTCCCTCCCCCCTCGAGGGGGAAGGGAGCAGAAAATGAAACGCCATGATCAATGGTCTCCTCCCAGCCCTCCTCCTCTGCCTCGCCAACCTCCTCGCCTTCAGCCTGTTCGCCAACGACAAGGCGCGGGCGCGGGCGGGCGGACGCCGCATCCCCGAGCGCACCCTCTTGCTCGCCGCCCTGTTCGGCGGCCTCGGCGCGGTGCTGGGGCAGCGGCTGCTGCGTCACAAGACCCGCAAACAGCCCTTCGCCGCCTGGCTGAGCCTGATCGTCGGCCTCCACGTTCTGGCGCTGCTGGCCGCCGCCCTCCTCATTGCGCCCGCCCTCATCGCCTGAGATTTTCGGCGGTTGCCGCCCCGGCCAGACGGGCTAAGGTCGCGTCAGGGACAAGGGGAAGAATGATGAAAAACTTGACGATCACAGCCGTTCTGGCGGCGGTTCTGGCGGCAGGCGCCGCGCCGGTCATGGCGCAAGACGCCGGGCTGAAGGCGGCGGTCAAGGCGGACTATGACGCCAACCTGGGCGCCCTGTTCGACCACTTCCACCGCAACCCGGAACTGTCGGGCATGGAGGTCCAGACCGCCGCCCGCATGGCGCAGGAGTTGCGCGCCCTGGGCTATGAGGTCACCACCGGCGTCGGCGGCACCGGCGTGGTCGCGGTGCTGAAGAACGGCGCAGGCCCTACCGTCATGATCCGCGCCGACATGGACGGCCTGCCGCTGCTGGAGAACTCGGGCCTGGCCAACGCCTCGACCGCGCGCCAGGTCGACAGCGACGGAACCGAGAAGCCCGTCATGCACGCCTGCGGCCACGATGTGCACATCACCGCCCTGGTCGGCACCGCCCGTCAGATGGCGGCGAGGAAGGCCAACTGGTCCGGCACCCTGGTCCTGATCGCCCAGCCGGCGGAGGAGCGCATCTTCGGCGCCCGCGCCATGATCAACGACGGCCTCTATACCCGCTTCCCCAAGCCGGACTACGCCCTGGCCTTCCACGTCTCGGCCGACACCCCCACGGGCAAGATCGAGGCGCCGCTAGGCATCACCTCATCCAGTTCGGACAGCGTGGACATCACCGTCCACGGGGTCGGCACCCACGGGGCCTCGCCGCATCTGGGCGTTGATCCCGTGCTGGTGGCGTCGCAGATCGTCGTGTCGCTGCAGTCGCTGCGCAGCCGCGAGACCAATCCCCTGGACGGGGCCGTGGTCACGGTCGGCGCCATCCACGGCGGCATCAAGCACAACATCATCTCCGACCGCGTGGACATGCAACTGACCGTGCGCGCCGACAGTCCCGAGGTCCGCACCCAGCTTCTGGACGGCATCGACCGTATCGCCAAGAACACAGCCCTGGCGCTCGGCGTGCCCGAAGACAAGCTGCCGACTGTGACCCGTTCGGCGCTGGAGAACACCCCGCCGACCATCAATGACGCCGCCGCCGCCGCCCGCGTCCGCGCCGCCTTCGTCGCCGGCCTGGGCGAAGACGTGCTGATCGACAAGCCGCGCGGCGGCATGGGCGCCGAGGACTTCGCCTATTTCGTCACCCCCGAGAGCGGGGTGAAAGGCGTCTATTTCAGCGTCGGCGGCACCCCCGCCGATCAGGTGGACGGCGCCCCCGGCCACCACTCGCCCCTGTTCCGCATCACGCCCGAACCGGCCGTGACGCTCGGCGTCGAGGGCTCTGTCCTGGCCGCCGAGGCCCTGATGCCGAAAGCCTGACCCTGAACCCTCGGGCGGCTGATCCGTTCAGTCTGCAGCCGCCCGACCTTCACGGAGTTTCCCCATGCGCCTGCCTCGCCTCGCCACCCTTCTGGGCGGTCTGTTGCTGTCGCGGCGCGGGCGTGGCTTCGCCGGTCGCCATGCCGGCAAGCTGGCGCTCGCCGCCCTGGCCTTCGAACTGTGGCAAAAGCATCAGGCCAGCCGCCCTGGCGCCGCGTCTCAGTCGCCATCCGGCGCCGAGCCCAACGCCCGGCGCCATGCCCGCAACCGCTGGAGCGGCCGTCAGCGCCGTTGATACGGCGCCCTCTGGACTGACCTGGGGTCAAGCGCCCAAGCTGAGCCATCCTCAGACGGAGCGCGCCCATGATCGTCGTCCACCACCTGAACAACTCCCGCTCGCAGCGCGTGCTCTGGCTGCTCGAGGAACTAGGCCTGCCCTACGAGATCAAGCGCTACCAGCGCGACCTGGCCACCATGCTGGCCCCGCCCGAGTTGAAGGCGGTGCATCCCCTGGGCAAGTCGCCGGTGCTGGATGACGGCGACATCCGCGTGGCCGAGACCGGAGCCATCATGGAATACCTGCTGGACGCCTATGACCCCGAGGGCCGGCTGCGTCCGCCGCGCGGCACGGCGGAGGGGCGGCGCTTCACCTACTGGCTGCACTACGCCGAGGGCTCAGCCATGCCGCCCCTGCTGCTGAAGCTGGTCTTCGCCCAACTGCCCAAACGCGCCCCAGGCCTGCTGCGCCCCCTCGTCAACGGCATCGCCGCCAAGGCCCAGGCCGGCTTCATCAACCCTCAGCTCAAGGCCCATGCGGACTGGCAGGAGGCCGAGCTGGCCGCCACCGGCTGGTTCGCCGGGCCGTGGTTCAGCGCCGCCGACATCATGATGAGCTTCCCGCTGGAGGCCGCCGCCAGCCGCGCCATCGACCTGGCCGCCTACCCCAACATCGCTCGCTTCCTGCAGACCATCCATGCCCGTCCGGCGTGGAATCGCGCCTTGGAGCGAGGCGGGGAATACGCCTACGCCTGAGGTCCGCGTTCGTCGATCACGGCTTCGGGAGGTCGCAACCCCGACAGGGCGCCGACGTTAACGACCCCATGCGCCTGTCCATTATTCAAGTGATCGCGGCCCTGGTCGCCGCCGTCTGCGTCGTCATCGCCTTCATCGCCGCCGGGGTGGGACTGATCTCCACCATCTTCATGCTGCTGGCCCTGGCGGCCCTGGGCTTCATCGCCTGGACCGCGATCCGCCGCGCCGTGGGTCAGCCCCGGCCCTGATCCGTCACGCCGATCATGCTCTTGAGTTTGGCTGAAGGGCGCCCTAGACTCTTGGCCCCGATCACGTGCGCCCCGTGATCGTGTCTGTGCTGATTTACGTCTCTCATTAGTCTCCGGGCGAAGCAAGAAACTCACGACACAATGGAAAAAGTGCCGATGACGGCCGAGGGCTACCGTGTCCTCGACGAACAGTTGAAGCAATTGAAGCAGGTCGAACGGCCGAGCGTCATCGCGGCCATCTCCGAGGCCCGCGAACACGGCGACCTGTCTGAAAACGCGGAATATCACGCCGCCAAGGAACGTCAGGGCTGGATCGAAGGCTCGATCGCCGACATCGAGGACAAGCTGTCGCGCGCCCAGGTGATCGACGTGTCCAAGCTCTCGGGCAATCAGGTCAAGTTCGGCGCCACCGTCACCTATGTGGACGAGGACACCGAGGAAGAAGGCGTCTATCAGATCGTCGGCGAACACGAAGCCGATGTGAAGCTGGGCAAGATCTCTATCGCCTCGCCCATCGCCCGCGCCCTGATTTCCAAGGAAATCGGCGACGTGGTCGAGGTCAACACGCCCGGCGGTGTGAAGGCCTATGAAATCCTCAAGGTCGAGTGGAAATAAGCTCTCCTCTCACTGAGCAGGCCACAGGGGCGCGCGGTTCTGCCGCGCGCCCTCTGTCTGTCTGGGTGGTGTCCGATGGTCGCGCCGGCATCCAGAACCAGGCCCTGGGCCTGGCCGAGGCGGTCGCCCGCCAGACCCCCGCCGACATCGCCATCAAGCACGTTCACTGGCGCTCCCTGTTCGACCGCTGGCCTTCCGGGTTGAAGACCCCCGCCATGCTGGCGCCGGGGTCGCTTGACCCGCGCACCGTGACCGACTGGCCCGACCTGTGGATCGCCACGGGGCGCGCCAGCCTGCCCCTGTCCGCCCGCGTGCGCGACTGGAGCGGCGGCCAGACCTTCACGGTCCAGACCCAGGACCCGCGCTGGAAGAACGGCGCCTATGACCTGATCGTCGCCCCGGCCCACGACGGCCTGTCGGGCGACAACGTCTTCGAGATCATCGGCAGCCCGCACCGCATCACGCCGCAAAAGCTGGCCGAGGCCGCGCCGACCTTTGCCGACCGCATCGCGCCTCTGCCGCATCCGCGCGTGGCGGTGATGATCGGCGGCAAGTCCAAGGCCTTTGACCTGACCGAGGCCCATGCGGCGGTTCTGGCCGAGCGCATCAAGGCGGCGGTTCAGGCGGCTGATGGCTCCCTGCTGCTGACCTTCTCGCGCCGTACGCCCGAGGCGGCCAAGGCGGTGATGACCGAGCGTCTGTCGGCCCTGCCCGGCTGGATCTGGGACGGGACCGGCGACAATCCCCTGTTCGCCATGCTGGACGCCGCCGACCATATCCTTGTCACCGAGGACAGCGCCAATATGGCGACGGAGGCCGCCGCGACCGGCAAGCCCGTCCATATCCTACCCATGATCCCGCTGAAGCCCGCCGGCAAGTTCGCCCGCCTGCACGCCGACCTGGCCGCCCAGGGCGCCGCCCGCCCCTTCGACGGGACGCTGGAAGGCTGGACCTACGCCCCGCTCAACGAAACCGAGCGCGCGGCGCGGGCTGTGCTGGAGGCAATGGCTGCGCGCTAGTCGCAGCCGCCCCCGCCATCCGACGAACAACCCGCGTCGCTGGCGGACGACGAACTGGAAGACCCGCTGTCCAGAACGCCGGTCGAATCGGACCCGCCGCCTTCGCTCTTCTTCTTGGTCTGGGCCAGCATCGCCCCCATCAGGGCCACGCCCAGGCCCGAGCCGATGGCCACGCCCAGCGACAGCCCCAGGGCCAGGTTGTCGGTCGCCACGCCGACGCCCGTGCCGATGGCGATCCCCGCCCCTATGCCGATGGGCAGGAAGGCCGCCGCCTTGTTCGCCGGTGTCATCTCGTTTCCTCCCCTGATCGAGGCCCGACCTAGCTGAGCGCCAGGCGGGCCAGGTTCTGATCGCCGCGCTGACAGGCTGGTCCGGCTTCGTCTCGGACCGAGATCCCGGCCGCCGCCATTTCGGCGCGGAAGGACTGGCCGGCGTCCGGCTGGGCCTCACGATCGTCGGTCGCCGGGGCGCCCGGCGCCGGACGGCACAGGCTTAAGGCCGGACTGGCGCGCCACCGGGCCAGGGCCCAGACAGTGCGAGCGCGGGCCTCGGCGTCGCCCAGATCGACCGACTTCGGTTCCTGGACCGGCGGCGTGACCCAGACATCCACCCCGTCGAAGCGTCCGCGCAGGGCCGCCTCCAGGGCATAGGCGCTGTCCAGGTCCAGCCCGGCGTCGGGCCGCAGCAGGACGATGGCGCGGCGCCCCTCGGCGTCGGTCATCACGGCGTCCGTGGCGAAGGGCACAGCGTCCGCCAGCCGGTTGCGCAGCGCCGCCGCCGGATCGGGCGCGGCGGTCTGGCTGGTCTGCACGGCGCGGGCCGCCGCCTGAGGGTCGGCCACGACGATCTGATCCAGGGTAGCGGCGACGGGGACGTGCAGGGCCGCCGTCAGACGCTCCTGCAGACGGGTCTGGGCGTCGGCCACCAGCTTGCGCGTGCTGACCAGGGCCGAGACCGTCACCCCCTTGCCCTCGCTGCGGGCGTCCAGCAGGGTGATGCGGGATTCACCGCCGGCGAAGATGTCCTCGACCGCCAGCCGGGTCTCGGCCGTGGCCCGGCTCTCCAGGGCGATGCTGCGCAGCGACAGCACCAGGGGCACCGCCAACAGAACAAAGACCACCATGACCGCCACGCCGCGCCACGGCTTGGGCCGCTCCAGCAGGCGGGGCCGGAAGCCATAGAAGCCCGCCGTCACCGTCGCCGCCAGGGCGATGGCCACCAGGTTGGTCATGAACAGGAAGAAGGCGCCGGCCGCAATCGACAGGTCGCCTGTCCCCAGGCCGAAGCCTACCGTGGCGACCGGCGGCATCAGGGCGGTGGCGATGGCCACGCCGATGATGGTCTCGCCTCTCTGACGGATCACCGCATAGGCGCCCGCCACCCCGGAAAAGACCGCGATCAGCAGGTCGAAGAAGTTGGGCCGCGTGCGAGCCAGAATCTCGGCCGTCGGCTCCTTCAGCGGCGACAGCAGGGTCAGCAGGATCGCCACGAACAGGGCCAGCCCCACCCCGACGCCCAGGGCCGTCAGCGACTGCTTCAGCTCGTTCCAGTCCAGCAGGGCCAGGGAGAAGCCCAGGGCCACGATCGGCCCCATCATCGGCGACACCAGCATGGCCCCGATGACCACCGCCGGCGAGGACAGCATCAGGCCCAGGGCGGCGATGGCGGCCGAAATGACCGTCATCATCAGATAGCGCCCGCACAACCCGCCGTTCTCATAGACCGCCTGGGCGGCCTCGGCGTGATCGACCCCGCGCCGGGCGCTGACCAGCAGGCGGCGCAGCAGGTTTCGGGTCTCTTGGGCGGCGGGATTTTCAGCAGTCATGACGCCTTCCTTATCGCCGCACGCAGCCTTACGGAACGACGGGCGTCGCGAAATCGGGAATCAGCGCCTAAATAGGCGTCATGACCCAAGCTCGTACTGTCCGCCTCGCCGTCATCGGTTCCGGTCCCGCCGGCTGGACCGCCGCCATCTATGCCGCCCGCGCCTCGCTGAACCCGGTGGTCATCGCCGGCCTGCAGCCCGGCGGCCAGCTGACCATCACCACGGATGTCGAGAACTATCCGGGCTTTGCCGAGACCATCCAGGGCCCCTGGCTGATGGAGCAGATGCAGGCCCAGGCCCTGCACGTCGGCGCCGAGGTCATCCACGACATCGTGGTCAAGGCCGACCTGTCGCAGCGCCCCTTCCGCCTGACGCTGGACAGCGGCGCGGAACTGCTAGCCGAGACCGTAGTCATCTCGACCGGCGCCCAGGCCAAGTGGCTGGGCCTTGAGAGCGAGGCCGACTATCAAGGCTTTGGCGTCTCCGCCTGCGCCACCTGCGACGGCTTCTTCTATCGCGGCAAGCAGGTCGTGGTCGTCGGCGGCGGCAACACCGCCGTCGAAGAAGCCCTGTTCCTGACCAACTTCGCCGAGAAGGTCACGGTCATCCACCGCAAGAATGAGTTCCGCGCCGAGAAGATCCTGCAGGACCGCCTGTTCGCCCATCCCAAGATCGAGGTGATCTGGGACGTGGCCGTGGATGAAATCCTCGGCGTCGTCGACGGCGTGGCCCGCAATGTCACCGGCGTCCGCCTGAAGAACGTCAAGACCGGCGCCCTGTCGGAAGTCCCCGCCGACGGCGTCTTCATCGCCATCGGCCACGCCCCGTCGTCGGAACTGTTCGCCGGTCAGCTGGAGATCAACTCCGGCGGCTATCTGCGGGTCAAGCCGGGCTCGGCCTCGACCGCCATCGAGGGCGTCTATGCCGCCGGCGACGTGACCGACGACGTCTATCGCCAGGCCGTCACCGCCGCCGGCATGGGCTGCATGGCCGCCCTGGAGGCCGCCCGCTTCCTCGCCGAAGAGGACCACAAGGCCGCCCACAACCCCATCAGCCACAAGGAAGCCGAGAAGATCGGCGCCTGGTAGAGGCGCCCGACCTCAGTCGCGCGCCACGGTGAGGCTGAACTCCCCGGCTTCATTGCGACGCGCGGTGGCGCGGGGCTGGAAGGGGGCGATGACGAAGGTCATGTCGCGATCCGCCTTGAGCGTGGCGCTCGCCCCGTCCGTTTCGCCACGATGCAGGGCCGCGCCGCTATGGTCGGCGGCGTCGCTGACGTTGACGTAGAGGTTGGAGCTGTCGGACTGGAAGGTCACGGTCAGCGTCTGCCCGGCGGCGACCGGCACGGCATAGACCGGGGCCTTGTCGCCCACGACCGACCCGGTGACCGTCGTGGTCCCGGTGCGGTCAAACGTCAGCGGCGTCAGGGCTCCGCCTTCGCCCACGAACTGCTGGGCATTGGCTGTGTCCACCGCCGGCAGGGCCGCTGCTGCAGCCGCGACCTGGGGCGCGGCGGGCGCCTCCGTCTTTTCCGGCGCCTTCGGACTGCAGGCGGCCAGCAGAGCCAGGGCGGCCAGGCCCGCGATGGACGACGAGGCGGCGATCAGTTTCGTCATGATTGAGCTCCAGTGGTCTCATGTTGAAAGAAGACACCCGCCGGATTCTCGCCGGGGCCGCTCCCAAGGTTGATTTCAGGCCGACGGCTTGCCGACTTCCTCGACCGCCATGGCGGTGACGCCGGGCGGGGGCGCGACCGTCACGGTCGGCGCGGGCGAGGCCTCATAGGCCTTCAGTCGCTCATTGATGGCGGCGATCTCGTCCTTGCTGGCCTGGCGACGGCCGCCCAGGCTGGCGACGCCGACGACGCGGGTCTGGCCGTCGATCTCGACCGTGCGCAGTTGGCCGGGAGCGGTGCCCGCCAGGGCTTCTTCAATGCTGTCGGCGGCCGTGGCCAGAAGAACGCGCGGTTGGGCGAAGCGGGCCTCGTCGATGACCGGCTCGCGGCCCGCCGACTTCTGGACGAAGGCGGCGCTTTCGCCCGGCGCGCCCTTCCAGCGATAGAAGATGTGCGCCCCGACCTGGGTGATCTTGGCCAGGGTCGGCGACCACCAGGGATGGACATAGTCGGCGTGATAATGGGTCGCGGTGCCCACGCGGGTCGCCACATGGCCGGCCAGGGCGCGCTCGGCCACGCGGGCGGCGCGGGTCCAGGCCCAGGCGATGGGGGGGCGGCCGAGGGCGCCGTCGCAGGTGAAGCTGAACTGGCAGCCCGTGGTCCGCTCGGCCCCCTGATAGACAACGCCGCAGACCGTGGCCGGATAGTTGGGATCGCGCACCCGGTTCAGCACCACCTGGGCCACGCCCTCCTGACCCTCGGTGGGCTCCAGGGCCGCCTCGTAATAGACAGCCTGGGTTAGACAGCGCAGGGCGCGTTTGCGGTCCGCCTCGGTGGCGGGACGCAGGTCAAAGGGCCGGGCCGGCTGCAGGGCGCCGAAGGCCGTGGGCATGGCCGCGTTCAACTGCTGGGCCGCGACGCCCGAGACGCCCGCGTCCAGCGACGGCTTGCCGCCCAGGGTCAGGCTCTCCCACCCCGGCGTCAGGTCATAGAGCTCAGGCAGGTTCAGCGCCGGATCAAAGCGACGCGCCACAGCCAGTTGCCCCGCATCCAGCCGCGCCATGACCAGTTGCAGGCCGCGCGGGGTCAGGTCGCCGCCGGTGGCGCGAGCCACGGCCTCGGCGGTGCGGTCGATGTCGGGACGCGGGCTGGAACTGGCCGACATGGCCACGCCCATGACCGCCAGGCTGACAGCCATGACCATGGGCGCCGCGGCGATAGCCCGACGTCCCGTGGTCTTCAGCGGCGGCAGTCGGCCTTTCAGCATCCAGCGTCCTGTTTTCGGCGCTGGCGCGCGCCGGAAGGCGATCTGAGTGACCGCTCAATCCGGCGCTTTTCAGGCCCGAAGATTACTGTTCCGTGAGGAGGCGTGACGATCTAGCGGTCGCCCAGGCTGGACCGCAGCATCCAGGCGGCCTTTTCATGGGCGGCCAGACGCTGGGTCATCAGGTCCACGCTGGCCTCGTCGCCCACCTCGTCGGCGGCGTCCAGGGCGGCGCGGGCCGTGGCGATCAACACGCCGTGGTCCTTGATCAGTTCCCTGAGCATCTCGCCGGCGTCCTTTTCAGGGTCGCCGTCCTTGATCGAGGTCAGGTTGGCGAAGGCCGAGGCGCTCTGCGGGGCCAGTTCGCCCAGGGCGCGGATACGCTCGGCGATGTCATCCAGCGCAGCCCAGATTTCGTTGTATTGCTGCTCCAGCAGCTTGTGCAGGCTGAAGAACTCCGGCCCCCGGACGTTCCAGTGATAGCCATGCGTCTTCTGATAGACGGCGAAGCTGTCGGCCAGGACCTTGGACAGTTCGCGCGCGACGTCGGCGCGCTCCTTGGGCTTCAGGCCGGTGTCGATAGCGGCGGTCATGGCGGCTCCTGTTCTGCGTCGCTGTACGAATATCCAGCCTTGCAGTTAGGAAATCCGGGCCGCGATCCAAGAGGGCGCGCCCGGACACGGCCGGAAACTTCGCCCCTGTAACGCCGAAGCCGCAGGGGCGTTGCACGCCCCTGCCGGTCTGTCGCGTCTTAGCGCTGGCGCGCCTTGCGAGCGGCGTAGCGGGCGTCGCGCGCGGCCTTCTGTTCTTCCTTGGTCAACTGCTTGCGCTCCTTGCGGGCAGCGCGCTTGGCGGCGTCGACTTCGTCCTGAGCAGCCATTTCGGCGGCCAGACGAGCAGCTTCCTTCTCGGCCTTCTCGCGGCGCTGTTCAGCCTTCTCCAGCTCGAACTGCTGACGCTGGGCCTCCTTCTCGGCGGCGCGCTTCTCAGCCAGCTTCTCGAACTCGGGATCCTGGACCGTCGGCTTGGGCTTGAACTTGGCCAGCAGGGCCTTCTTGGCGTCCTGTTGAGCGGAGATGCGGTCGTTGAAGCCGGTTTGTTTGAGGTCTCGCATGCGTAGAGGCGGTCTTCCTTGAAACTCTGATGAGGGGCGACGCCGATCAATGGCGGCCCGGCGGGCGTGCGGATGCGCGAACGGCCCGGCGCGCTGCCAAAGCGGAATCTGGCGCGAAAATCAAGCTCTGCCGCCGTTTTGGGGCGTCAAACACGCAATTTCGCGTCGAAATCGACGTCGGACAGGCAGATGGAGGTTTGCGACGCCTCAGGCAAGCGACGCCGCAGATCGCCTCTTATCGGTTCGGCTTGTCGATATGACCCACGGCCGCGCCCGCCGCGCCGCCGACCGCCGCGCCCACCGGTCCGGCCACCACGGCGCCGGCGATGGCGCCCGTCGCCGCCTTCTGCTCGATCGTATGCCCGCAGGCGGAAAGAGCCAGGGCCGAAACCCCCAGGGCGAAAACAGCGACGGCGCGGATCGAGGAACGGGTCATCAGGCGAAGAACTCCTTGAAATGGTTGAGCTTGCAACGCGGTCGGAGGCGTTGAGTTCCCATCTAAGGCAGGAGTCAGGCAAGCAAGTAGAGAACCCTGCGCCAATAGGGTTTTAACCCAACCTCCCACACCAGCGAAATCATCGCTCCGTAATCAAATACAGACGTCAGAAGATGTGCTTTAGCAAAAACTCGCCACATTTATCCGCGCTCAAAATATCGTCTGTATGAAGGCGACGAATTGCTGCGCCGCAACAGCAATTGCCGAATCAACCACATTGACGCCATAAACGGATGGCTTAAGGCCCGCCTTCCGGAGGTCGGCCGTTCGTCGATCTCTGGTCCGGAGCTGGTTCGCGACGCGTCATGTCGCCTGGTTTCGTTGAGTACGGGGGCGGCATCCTCGCCCTGCTGAACAGGACTACGCCTTTGAGTTTCTCCTCGCAGACGCGTGCGCTGATGCACGCCGCCCAATCTGTTCGCCTGCGCCCCAAGACGGCGGCTGCGGCGTTCGGCGGCGTTGTCAGCCTTGCCGTCGGTGGAGCCTATCTGGGCGGCGTCGCCGCCCAGGCTTCGACCGTTCGCGCCCAAGCTGAACGCCTGCAAGGCGCCGGCTCCGAGGGCTATACCCAGGAAGCCATGGCCGCAGCGGCCGGCGGCCTGGACGCCAGCGCCCTGGCCATCGCTGATCGTCACGATCCCTATTCCGTCGCCGGCGCCGCCCAACGCGACCGCCAGGCGGAGTTGCTGACCGCCCGCCTCGACGAATCCCAGAACGGCCTGCGTCGCGCCAATCTGACCAATCCCGCCGCCCAGCCGTTCCGCCTCGGCGCCGCCCTGGACCAGTCGCGCGACCTCGATTGCCTGACCAGGGCCGCCTATTATGAAGCGCGCGGCGAAGGCGTGGACGGCATGCGCGCCGTGGCCCAGGTGGTGCTGAACCGCGCCCGTCACCCCGCCTTCCCCAACACCGTCTGCGCCGTGGTCTATCAGGGTTCGAACCGCAGCACCGGCTGCCAGTTCAGCTTCACCTGCAATGGCGCCATGCGCGGCGCCGTCAACCGCGCCGCCTGGAACCGCGCCCGCGACGTGGCCTCCAAGGCCCTGTCGGGTCAGGTCTACGCCGCCGTCGGCAACGCCACCCACTTCCACACCACCGGCGTCTCGCCCGGCTGGCGCAACAGCCTGATCCGGGTGGGTCAGGTCGGCGATCACCTCTTCTATCGCTTCGGCGGCCGTTCGGGCTCCAGCGACGCCTTCCGCTACACGCCCCGTCCCTCGACCGGCGCCGAACAGCCGCGCATGATCCAGGCCAGCCTGACCACGGCTGAACCGGCCAAGGTCAGCAGCGCCGTCGCCTATACGGCCGTCCTGGCCCGCGAAGGCGCGAGCGTTCCGGCTGCGGTCGCGACGGCTGCGACCACGCCCGCCGAGGCTGCGACCACGGAGTAGTCCGGTTCGCAGCCGACCGCCCTCAGCGGTCCTGCGTCTTCCATTGCGGCGTCATGTTCTGCTTCAGGTTGCCGAACCGGCCCTGTTGACCCGTGTTGACGTCCGCATCGCCGGGCTGGCCCGACTGGGCGCCCGTGGCCAGATCGCGCCGATCCGCCATGTCCTGGATGGTGCGCGCGCCGTGATCGGCGAAGCTGCGCTGCTCCTTGGGAACCGTGGGGGACTTGGTCATAAACCTCTCCTTTCGCCTTCATGAAACGACCTCCGGCGCCGAGGCGTTCCCGGCCTGCTTCTTGCTATAAGCTCGACCGAACGCTCTTCAGACGTCCCGAGTAGGCCGCATGACCCAGACGAACACCGCCCCGGCCGCCCCCGCCAAGACGCGCGGCGGCGCGCTTGACGCCCTGCGCTTCATCGCGGCCCTGTTCGTCGTGGTGTTCCATTTTGGCAGTTCTGCGCCAATCGAGCTGGAGTCGATGCACGCCTTCCTGGGGCGCGGCTATCTGGCCACCGACTTCTTCCTGATCCTGTCGGGCTTCGTCCTGGCCAAGGCCTATGGCGCGGCGGTGGCCAGCCGCAAGGTTTCCCTGGCCCGATTCTGGCTCAAGCGCCTGGCCCGCTGCTACCCCACGCACATCATCACCCTGGCCATGCTGGTCGCCATGGTCCTGGCCGCCGGCTGGCTGGGTCTGGCCCAGAGCAGCGAGGGCCGCTTCGACCTGTCCGGCCTGCCCGCCCAGATCTTCCTGCTGCACGCCTTCGGCCTGGGCGGCGGTCACTGGAACATCCCCAGCTGGACCATCTCCACCCTGCTGATCTGCTACGCCTTCTTCCCCATGCTGTGGCGGGGCATGCTGAGGATCAACAGCGTCTGGATCAGTCTCGGACTGGGCCTGGTCATCATCGTCGGCTCCAACGCCCTCAGCCTGGCCCTGTTGGGCGAGCAGCAGTTCAGCCTGCCCTTCCAGTGGTGCATGTTCCGCGCCGCCCCCCTCTTCCTGGTCGGCCTGACCCTGGCGCGCGCGGTTCAGACAGGGCGCTGGACCAGCAGTTCGGCCCGTCTCGTCGGCTTCGGCGGCGGCGCTGTCCTGCTGGTCAACGCCTGGCTGGTCGGGCCGGACCTGATCAACATCCTGGCCATCTGCGCCATCATCATCGGCTGCGGCGCCTCGCCGGTGACCAAGCCCATCCCCGGCGCCGAATGGGGCGCCAAGGTCAGCTTCTGCCTCTTCATGGTCCACACCATCACCGGCGCCGTCTGGTTCGACGTGGTCGAGCCTCTGGCGGCCCGTCTGCACCCGGCGGTCGAGAGCGTGGCCTGGGAGGCCTGGGCCATGTGGCTCGGCGCCCTGGTCTTCACCCTGATTGCCTCGGACCTCTACAACCGCTTCATCGACGAGCCGATCCAGAAATGGATCGGCCGCAAGTGGTTCGCCCGGCCGGTCAGTTCGCGTCCAGACCCACGTCCAGTTGCGGAACCGAGTGCGTAAGGGCGCCGACCGAGATCACGTCCACCCCGGTCGCGGCGATCCCCGCCACCGTCGTCAGATTGACCCCGCCTGAGGCCTCCAGAGTCACAGGGCCAAAGGCGCTGTCGCGCACCCGACGCACGGCTTCTTCCAGATCGGCCAGGCTGAAGTTGTCCAGCATGATGACGTCGGGGCGTTCGGGCAGGACCTCGTCCAGCTGATCCAGGCCGTCGACCTCGACCTCGACTTTCATCAGGTGGGGGGCGAAGGCCTTGGCGCGACGCGTCGCCTCGCCCGCCCCGCCGCAGACGGCGACGTGGTTGTCCTTGATCAGGATGGCGTCATCCAGACCGAAGCGATGGTTCAGCCCACCGCCGCAGGCCACCGCGTGCTTCTCCAGCGCGCGCAGGCCCGGCGTGGTCTTGCGGGTGTCGGCGATGCGGGCGTTCGTGCCCGCCACGGCCTGCACATAGGTCCGCGTCAGGGTGGCGATGCCGCACATCCGACCCAGCAGGTTCAGCGCCGTCCGTTCCGCCGCCAGCAGGGCGCGAGCATTGGCCTCGACCTCGACCAGCACGGTCCCGACCTCGAAGGCCTCGCCGTCGGCGACCTTGATCGTCACCTTGGCCTTGGGGTCCATGACGTGGACCGCGATCCGCACCACGGCCCCGCACGCCATCACCCCGGCCTGACGGGCGGCGAAGACGGCGCTCATCCGCGCGTCCTCAGGGATGCAGGCCTGAGCCGTCACGTCGCCGGTGCGGCCCAGATCCTCGGCCAGGGCCATCCGCACGACGGGCTCGATCAGCAGGTCCGGCAGGGTTCGGGTCATACTCTCAACGTCTCTCGTTTTGCGCCGTCATCCCGGGACGCGCAGCGGACCCGGGACCCAGACGGTCAGACTATCTCAGCCGCCTGGGTTCCGGCTCGCACCTGCGGCGCGTCCGGAATGACGGAAGGGGAAAGGGTCATCCGCGTGTGCTTCGCCGTCGGCAGGCTGTCGGGATAGTCGGCGCGGAAATGCCCGCCCCGGCTCTCGCGCCGGTTCAGCGCCCCCTCGGCGATCAGCCGCGCGGCGGTCAGGACCACGGCGTCGGGATGGGCCTTGGCCAGTCTGTCGATCACGGCGATCAGGGCGGTCAGCCCCGTCTCGTCACGCACCACGCCCGCGAACCGGGTCATGGCGGCGCGCAGCTCGGCCATGGCTTCGGGCGGCAAATCCTGCGACGCCCGCGTCGGCTTCAGTTCAGCCTTCGCCGGTTGCACTTCCAACGCCGCCGCCCGGCCGGCGCGACGCCCGAAAGCGCCCGCTTCCAGCAGGGAGTTGGAGGCCAGACGGTTGGCGCCGTGCACCCCGGTCGCCGCGCACTCGCCGATGGCGTAGAGGCCGGGCACGGTGGTCCGCCCCTCGTCGTCGGCGACGATGCCGCCCATGTGGTAGTGGGCCGCCGCCGCCACCGGGATGGGGCTGACGCGCGGGTCCAGCCCGGCGCGCAGACAGGCGGAAAACACCGCCGGAAACTCATGCGGAAAGGCCTCGCCCACCGCCTTGGTGGCGTCCAGAAACGCCCCGTGCCCGTCGGCCCTTGCCGCGTGCACCGCCCGCGCCACGATGTCTCGCGGGGCCAGATCGGCGTCTTCGTCCGCGCCCAGCAGGAAGGCCCCGGTCCCATCCACCAGCCGCGCCCCCTCGCCGCGCAGGGCCTCGGTCGCCAGGGGCGCAGGGTCCAGCCCCACGTCGATGGCGGTGGGGTGAAACTGCACGAACTCGGGGTCGAGGATTTCAGCCCCGGCCGCATAGGCCAGCGCCAGCCCCTCGCCGCGCAGGGCCGAGGGGTTGGTCGTCACTTCATAGAGCCCGCCGACCCCGCCGGTGGCCAGCACCACGGCGGGGGCGAAAACCTCGTCCACCCGTCCGCCGGATCGCTCGATCAGGGCGCCGCGCACCCGACCGTTCACGTCCTGGATCAGGCCGCGCAGCCGCCCGTCCTCCCAGATCTCGATATGTTTCGACGCCCGCGCCGCCGCCACCACCGCCGACAGGATGGCCCGCCCCGCCCCGTCGCCGCCGACCCGCGCCACACGCGGCAGGCTGTGCGCCGCCTCCAGCGACACAGAGAAGCCGCCTGCCTCGTCCCGGTCGAAGGGGGCGCCCAGCGCAGCCAGCCACTCCACCGTCTCGCGCCCGCGCTCGGTCAGGGCGCGCGCCGCCTCGGGCTCGACCAGACCGGCCCCGGCCCCTTCGGTGTCCTTGGCGTGCAAGATCGCGCTGTCCTTGGGCGACAGGGCCGCCGCCAGACCGCCCTGGGCCCAGGCCGAGGAACAGGCGTTCAGCAGCAGGTCCGGCGTGACGACCAGGGCTTTCGCCGGCGCCGCCTCCAGCGCAGCCGACAGGCCCGCCAGTCCGCCGCCGATGATCAGGGGCCCGTCATGCCGGATACGCGCCATGCCTTTAACGGCCTCCCACGCCGATGAACTTCAGGCCCATGTCGAAGGCCGGCTCGACCGCGCCGCCGGTCAGGGGCAGCAGGGCGCCGACAGCCGCCGCCGCACAGATCGCCGCCGTCGCCAGATAGAGGCCCAGGCTGCGCCCCGCCTCGGGCCAGCTCAGTTGACCCCAGGCCGCGCGCCAGACGCCGCGCTTCATGTGGCCGAAAATCGCGATGGCGAGGAAGATCGCCAGAGGCCAGCGTCCCGTCGACAGACCCCACCAGACGGCCAGACCGCCGACGGCCAGCAAGGCGACCTGCTCCAGCCGCGGATGCACCCGCGTCAGCACCGGACCGAGCGCCTTGGACCCGTCCAGCGGCGGCGCCGGCAGCAGGTTCACCAGATTGATCATGGCGATGAAGAAGGCGGCCATCAGCGACTCCGGCGATCGCAGCCACAGACCCGCCGCCACGAAGGGGATCATGGCGATCAGGCCAAAGGCCGGGCCTGCCAGCGACACCAGCACGCCGTGCCACTCGCTTTTCGGCTCGCGCTGCGCCTTGGCCATGCCGCCGAGGAAGGGGATGATGTAGATGCGCGCCGGTCCCATGCCGAGGCGGTTCATCGCCAGCACATGGCCGTATTCGTGGACGAACAGGCCGAACAGGACGCCGCCCGCCACGACGACGCTTTGCGTGATCCACCACAGGAAGCCCGCCATTAGCAGGGTCGAGGCGATGGCCCAACCCGGATGCTGGCCCTTGTCCTCTTGCGGCGCAGGCCGGCGCACAGGTTCAGGCGTCGCCACTTCGGGCGGCAGGTCCCAGGGACCGGGACGGCGGGTGGTGTTGTCGATGTCGCTCATGGCGTCGAACTGGGCTTGCGGCGAGCGACCCGCAACGGGCCGCATCGCCGCAGGACCTCAGATCAGTTCCACATCGACGTGATGCTTGGCCTTGAACAGGTCATAGCGCGCCGGGATGGCGGGCGGCGGCAGGTCGATCATCCGCTGCACGGCCAGTCGCCCACGCTCGGCCATGTCTTCCGGCACCGTCACCTCGAACTGCATATGCAACAGGCAGTCGCGGATGTTCTCCAGCGTGATGCGCTTCATGTGCGGGCACAGGTTGCACGGGCCGATGAAGTCGACGCCCGGCACGTCGCCCTTGACGTTCGAGGCCATCGAGCACTCGGTGATCATCACCACCTGCTTCGGCTTGCGGTCGACCACATAGTCGATCATCGCCGCCGTCGATCCGGCAAAATCGGACGCCGCCAGCACCTCTTCGGGGCATTCCGGGTGGGCCAGGATTTCCGCGCCCGGATAGGCGGCGCGCATGTCGGCGATGTCGTCGGCGGTGAAGCGCTCATGCACCTCGCAGCGGCCCTTCCAGGCGATGATGCCGACATTCGTCTGGGCCGCGACATTGCGCGCCAGGAACTCGTCGGGGATCAGGATGACCTTGTCGACGCCCCATTCCTTCGCCGCCCATTCCACCACCTGAACCGCATTGGCGCTGGTGCAGCAGATGTCGGTCTCGGCCTTCACGTCGGCGGTCGTGTTCACATAGGTGACGACCGGCAGACCAGGGTAACGCTGCTTGATCAGGCGCACGTCCGCGCCCGTGATCGACGAGGCCAGCGAGCAGCCCGCGCGCAGGTCGGGGATCAGCACGGTCTTGTCCGGCGACAGGATTTTCGACGTCTCGGCCATGAAGTGCACGCCCGCCTGGACGATGACCTTGGCGCTGGACTGCGCGGCCTCCTTGGCCAGGCCCAGGCTGTCGCCGACATAGTCGCCGACGCCGTGGAAAATTTCGGGCGTCATATAGTTGTGGGCCAGGATGACGGCGTCGCGCTGCTTCTTCAGCGCATTGATCTCGCTGATCAGTTTCGCCTGTTCCGGCCACTCCAGCGGCGTCACCAGACCCTTGACCTTCTCCCAGACCGGCGCGGTCTCGCGCGCCAGTTCTTCTGACAGGCCAAATGCGCCGTCCGCCATCGCCTCAACTCCCTTGCGGCCGTCTGCGCCGCCCCGACTTATGCTCAAAGTTAGCATAAGCAGGCGCAATGTAGGCCCTTCCGCACACGGCGCAAGCCCAATCCGTCAGTCGTCCAGCGTGAACAGGGCGTCCAGCGGCACGTCCAGCGCCCGCGCCAGCGTCAGCGCCACCAGGACCGAGGGGGTAAAGACGCCGTTCTCGACCGTGTTCACGGTCTTGCGCGACAGCCTGGCCCGATCGGCCAGCTCCTGCTGCGTCAGCCCCGCCGCCGTCCGCACCGCCTTCAAATGGATGACCAGACGCGGCTCAGCCACCGCTGGCCCGCCGGTCCAGTTGCCAGTAGCGCAGCCCCGCCGCCGAGGCCGTGACGAACATCAGTCCGGGCAAGGCCGCCACCGCCGCCTCGGCCCTCCACAACCCCAGACCGAAGACGACCAGCAGCCCCACCATGGCCGCGGCCAGCGCCGCATTCAGCGCATCGCGACGGAAGGACAGGGTCAGCTCGTCCTCCAGCAGCCGCTTCATCTTCTTGTCGCCGCGATTGTCGAGGCCCGCGACCATCATCAGCAGGACGATAGAAATCATCGGCGACAGCCCGACCATCATCCAGTCCAGCCCTTCGCCCTGACCGCTTGCGATGTTCCAGGCTCCAAGCGTCCCCCGATAGACCAGAAACAGCGATGTCAGCGGCATCAGCGCCATCGACACGGCTCGCTTTTTCTGGACCATATCGCGATAGCCGCCCCTAGCGTTCTCGACGCGGATAGTGTCGCCGTCAGGCAGGTAACGGCCCGCCAAAGGAAGTGAGGCGACAACGGCGCCCAGTCCCGCAAAGGCAAGCACCACGCCTGCCGCCGACGTCCATCCCTTGCCGTTTCCGGCGAGCACAAGACCAAGCACGCCCGCCGTCGCCCCCATACCGCCAAGCGCCGCGACCATCCGCAGCCGCCGCACCCGACGCCGTTCGTTCGCCTTCGCCCGCTGCAATTCCTCGTCCATCCGCCCCCTCCATGACACCTACAGGTTACATATCACCTATGGGTTACATGGCAAGCGCAGACCTTTAAAGCGCCTCAGCCTCCAGCCGCGCCGCCCACAGAGCGGCGCGCTTTTTCAGCTCATCCTTGCGGGCCATGTCGGACAGGTCGAGCGACAGGCGGTCCAGTTGCTCGAAGCGGAAGCTGTCGGCGCCGTGGGCGGTCCACTCGGCCTGCAGCGACCGGAAGGGGCTGCCGCCCATCTTCAGCGCGAACCACAGGCCGTTCTGCTGGGTGTCGATGTGGCGGCTCTGGCCCACCCAGGCGCGGCCGGTGGCGGAGCAGATGACGGCGAACACCCCGGCGATGGTTTCGCGGTCCTTGTAGTCGTTGATGAGCGCCTTGCGGTCTGCGGACGTCATGGACGCCTCCCTTTGTTTTACCCGGATCAAATAACAGAAGTTATTACCCGGGTAAATATATGCGCCTCCAACAATCCGCCGCCCGCCAAGCGCAAGAGCCTTCCCCCGCACGCAACTTCTGGCCTAGACGAAAGGACGATTGATCCTCCCTGCCGCGCTGTTTCGAGTTTTTCGTGCAAGACACCGTCCGCCGCATCCTGACCGCCCGCGTCTATGACGTGGCCGAGGAAACCCCTCTGGACCCGCTGAAGCGGCTGTCGGCGCGGCTGGACCGCGCCGCCCTGCTGAAGCGCGAGGACCTGCAGCCGGTCTTCTCGTTCAAGATTCGCGGCGCCTACAACCGCATCGCCAACCTGACCGAGGCCGAGTTGGCGCGCGGCGTCATCTGCGCCTCGGCGGGCAATCACGCCCAGGGCGTGGCCCTGGCGGCGGCGAGGCGCGGCGCGGCCTCGACCATCGTCATGCCGACCACGACGCCGGGCATCAAGGTGGCGGCGGTCAAGGCGCTCGGCGGCAACGTCGTCCTGCACGGCGACAGCTTCGACGACGCCTACGCCCACGCCCGCGCTCTGGAACAGGAAACCGGCGCCGCCTTCGTCCACCCCTTCGACGACCCCGACGTCATCGCAGGCCAAGGCACGGTCGGGCTGGAGATCCTGCGTCAGCACCCCGACCCGATCGACGCCGTCTTCGTCCCCATCGGCGGCGGCGGCCTGGCGGCGGGGGTGGCGGCCATCGTCCGTTTCCTGCGCCCCGAGACGAAGATCATCGGCGTCGAGCCCGCCGACGCCCCGACGATGAAGAGCGCCATCGCCGCCGGCCATGTGGTGACCCTGGATCAGGTCGGCCTGTTCGCCGACGGGGTGGCGGTGCGCCGGGCCGGGGACGAGACCTTCCGCCTGTGCCGCGACCTGCTGGACGACATCGTCCTGGTCGACACCGACGCCATCTGCGCGGCGGTGAAGGACATCTTCGACGACGTCCGCGCCGTGGCCGAGCCCTCGGGCGCCGTGGCCCTGGCGGGCATGAAGGTCTGGGCGGCGCGTCATCCCGGCGTGGGCGCCCTGGTGGCGATCAATTCGGGGGCCAACGTCAACTTCGACCGCCTGCGCCATGTGGCCGAGCGCGCCGAGATCGGCGAGGGCGCCGAGGCCCTGCTGGCCGTGGCCATGCCCGACCGCCGCGACGACTATCACCGTTTCCTGCAAAGCCTCGACGGCCGCTCGGTGACCGAGTTCAACTATCGCTGGTCCGGCGACGGCACGGCCCAGATCTTCGTCGGCGTCTCGCTGAAGGGCGGCGGCGCCCTCAAGCAGCCGAACGCCGCGCGCGAGGCGATAGGGCAAGAAAAGGAGACGCTAATCGAACGCCTCCGCTCGGACGGCTACGCCGTCGAGGACATGAGCGACAATGAAACCGCCAAACTGCACGTCCGCTACATGGTCGGCGGGCGCACCATCGGCCTGCCGCACGAGCGGCTGCTGCGGTTCGAGTTCCCCGAACGGCCCGGCGCCTTCCTGCGCTTCCTCAACAGCCTGCAGCCTGCCTGGGCCCTGACCCTGTTCCACTATCGCAACCACGGCGACGACGTCGGCCGGGTGCTGGCCGGGATCAGCGTCGCCCCGGATCAGGTCGCCGCCCTGTGGACCGCGCTGGACGCCCTCGGCTATCCCTATGTCGACGAGACCGACAATCCGGCCTGCCGCCTCTTCCTCGACGGCGCCGCCTAGGGACACCGCATGAAACTGAACCGCCGCGCCGTCCTGGCCGCTCCGCTGGCGCTCGCGCCGCTCGCCGCCTGCGCCTCCCTGCCCGCCGCCGCGCCTGCCGACCAGACCGTCTGGACCTTCGACCGTCTGTCAGCCATCGGCGGAGAGGTCACCCACGTCGAAGGCGCGCCGCAGATCATCGCCAGCCCCTTTGGCCCGGCGGTGCAGTTCGACGGCGTGGACGACGCCCTGTTCATCGACAGGCATCCGCTGGCGGGCGCCGCGACCTTTACCTTCGAGGCCGTCTTCCGCCCCGATGGCGGCCCCTTCGAGCAGCGCTGGTTCCACCTGCAGTCGGACGAGGCGCCGGGCGGCCCCGGCACCCGCATCATGTTTGAGATCCGCGTGGTCGAGGGCGGCTGGTATCTGGACGCCTTCACCAAGGGCGAGGGCTACAACAAGCCCCTGATCGAACCGACCCGGCTGCACCCCCTCGGCCAGTGGGCCCACGTCGCCCAGACCTTCGACGGGACCACCTATCGCGCCTTCGTCAACGGCGTGCTGCAGGCCGAGGCGGAAATCGCCTTCAGGCCGCAAGGCCCCGGCCGGTCCTCGGTCGGCACGCGCATCAACCGCGTCAACTACTTCAACGGCGCCGTCCGCGAAGCCCGCTTCACCCCCCGCGCCCTGGCCCCGGACCAGTTCACCTCGCCGCTCAGATAGGGCCGGACGCGGCCTAACGCCCCTTCCGGCCGAAGCTGCGCCAGACGAACAGGACGGCTATGACGGCCAGGGTGACCAGGGCCAGCGCCCCGTCTGATGTTTCCAGAAAGCGCGTCTGCCACGGATGTTCTGACCGGGTGACAGCGTCGAACACCCAATAGGTGTCTGATCCCCTGACGCTGGCGCCTTTTCGCACCACCTCGCCATTGAGTTCAGACGCCATGAACGGGCGCACCACGGCGTTCACCAGGACGGTGATCGCCAGAGGGATAACGTACCAAAGGGAGTCGACAAGGGCCTTGCCCCGAGACGTCATCATCCGCCGATCAGAATAGGCGCCTCGCCGAATGTCAACGCAGAGCGAAGGCGCCCTGCGCCGCTCCCAACTGGGCCTTTTCGTGGGCCAGCAGCCAGCGCTTGCGCTCCAGCCCGCCGGCATAGCCAGTCAGGGTTCCATTGGCGCCGACGACGCGATGGCAGGGCACGATGACGCCGATCGGATTGGCCCCGTTGGCCAGGCCCACGGCGCGCACGGCGCTGGGCTTGCCGATGGCCGAGGCCAGTTGGCCATAGCTCCAGGTCTCGCCCGCCGGAATGGTGCGCAGGGCCGCCCAGACCAACCGCTGGAAGTCGGTGCCGCCGGTCTTGACCGCAATGCCGTCCAGCGCCGTGGCGTCGCCGCCGAAATAGGCCGCGACCGCCGCCCGCACCGCCTCGGGCGCCCGGCCCGCAGTCAGCACGACCTCGCCATAGTGGCGGGCCAGCAGCTTTTGCATCCGCGCCTCGTAATCCACGAAGTCGAAGGCCCGCACCGCGCCCTCCGCGTCAGTGACCAGCAGGACCTCGCCCACCGGCGAGGCGATGCGATCCAGCGTAAAGGCTTCAGGCTGCGTCTTTTTCATCGTCCATCTCCATCAGTGCGGCGCTGTCGATCCCCGCTTCGCGCAGGTGCAGCGCGCCATAGGCCCGCCAGGGCCGCCATTGCTCGGCTCGAACCGCGAGCCTTTCGTCATCCAATCGGTCGCTGGCCATGTCGGCCGCCTCATCGATCCAGTCGCCGGGCAGGCGCAGACCGGGCCGCGCGCGCACCAGGGGCGCCAGCAGACCATCCGCCGACAGATCACGCTGGATCGCCTCGGGGTCCGCCGACAGGTCGAACACCCGCCGCACCCGCGCCAGCACGCCCGGCAGGGCCTTGAGGTCCGAGACTGCGACGCTGACCGACAGTCGGTTCCCCGCCTCGAACCGGGCCGAGACTTCGCCCGTCGCGCCGTCCACATCCGCCGTCAAATCGCGCCGCCAGACGCCGCCCACAACCGTCTCGCCACGCGCGGTCAGGGCCGCCAGCATGGCCTCGATCTCATAGGGCGCCCGATAAGGCAGGCTGAGACGCACGCCGCCGTCGCCCGGCTTCTCCGCCCGACGCCGCAACGCCGAGGGCGGGCGTCCATAGAGGCCCTGAAACGTCTCGTTGAAGCGCCGCACGCTGCCAAACCCGGACGCCAGGGCCACCTCGGCCATGGCCAGGTCGGTCTGGTGGATCAGGGCCTTGGCCAGCAGAACGCGCCGCGTCTGGGCCACGCTGACCGGGGCCGCGCCCAGATGCTGTCGGAACAGGCGGCGCAGGTGCCGCTCGCCCACCCCCAGCCGCGCGGCCAGGGCGTCGACATCCCCTTCATCGAGCGCCCCCGCCTCGATCAGGCCCAGAGCCCGGCTCACCGTATTGGACGTGCCGCGCCACGCGCCCATGTCGGGCGCGGTTTCCGGCCGACAGCGCAAACAGGCGCGAAACCCCGCCTCCTCCGCCGCCGCCGCCGAGGCGACGAAGCTCATGTTCTCGCGCTTGGGCGTTCTTGCCGGACAGACCGGGCGGCAATAGATCCCCGTCGTCTTCACGCAGGTGAAGAACCGCCCGTCGAAGCGCGGGTCGCGCGTCAGGACCGCCCGGTAGCAGGCCTCCTGATCCAGACTGTCGCGGGCGTTTTCCATGCCCGCAACATGATCCTTCGACGCCGCCCTGTCTCGCGGTTTTCGGACATGACGGCGCCGGGCAGTTTCAGCGGTCGCGCACGGTCACGATCCGCCAGAGGTTCTGCACAATGCTGAAGCCATAGCCGATCATGGCGATCACCAGCACCCAGCTCAGGACTGAACCCAGGGTCACGGCCGTCTCCTCCAGACCTCGCCCTTCCAGGCGTAGCGTCCGCAGCAACTCCGTGCCGATCCTGTTGGCCGGGCCGCCCACGACGCGGGCGACCTGCTCGCCCTGGGTCAGGGTGAACCACCAGCCGGCGTCGAACAGCCGCCAGGCGATCCAGATGGCCGCGCCCGCCAGAGGGATTCGCAAGGCCCAGGTCACGCGGTCGGCGCCGCCGCGCGCCAGGGCCACCGCGTCCACCGCCAGCCCCGAAACCACCCAGGCCAGGATGGCGCCATAGAGGGCGGACCAGATGGGCGCCGCAGCCACCGCCACCTCGCCGCTGCGAAGCGTGAACTGGCTCAGTCCGTCGAACCGGATCACCCCCATCCACCACAGCAGGAAGATCCCGCTGAAGACGATGGACCACAAGACCTCGGCCACGCGCGATGTCTCCGCGCGCAGGCCCCAGACCTTCGCGCCCTTGGGCAGCCACTCCGCCTTCGCCTTTTCACTTCCGCTTATCGACGCGCCCCACTTGGCCGGATCGGCCAGACCAAAGGCCGACAGGTCGCGCACCCGCCATTTCGTCAGCCAGGTCGGCTTGATGTCGTAGTGCTCCATGATGGCGCCGGCGAGCGTAAGCGCCCCCAGCAGGGTCAGCGCCCCGGAGAAGAAGCCGTGGAAGGCCTGACTAATCGACTGGCCGAAATTGACCGGGTCGCCCAGCACATGGACCAGCAGCCCCAGCGCCTGCACCGCCGCAATGACGATCAACCCCGCCTTGGCCCCGAACAGCCAATAGGGAAACAACTCGGGTCCAATGAGACTGTCCGGGCCCTTGCGATAGCGGGCGGCGACGACCAGCGGATGGCCGATCTCGTGCAGGATGACCTCCTTTTCGTCGTCGGTCAGGGCCCGCTCCAGTTCCTCCTCGCGCGCCTCGACGCGGCTCAGGATCAGGTCGCGCAGCTCGGCGACGATGTCCTCGCGGTCTTCCACCGACAGCTGGGCCGCCACGGCCTCCAGATAGCGTTCGATCACGTCCATTTTGGTCTCCCTCCCCCGAGAGTTCACAGCATTCGATCCAGCGAGGCGTTGATGCCGCGCCATTCCTCGGTCAGGGCGGCCAGCAGAGCCTCGCCCTGCGGCGACAGGACATAGAAACGCTTCTTGCGCTTCTCTTCCTCTCGCCATTCGCTGGTCAGCAGCCCCTGCCCCTCCAGCCGCCGCAGCAGCGGATAGAGAGTGGATTCCTCCATCTCCAACCCGTCCGCCGCCAGGGCCTGACGCAGGGTGTAGCCGTAGCGTTCGGTCCGCAGGCAGGCGAGCACCGCCAGCACCAGCGACCCGCGCCGCAGTTCCAGCCGCATCGTCTCGAACAGATCCTTGTCCACGCGGGACCACCTCACCTGCCGCCACATAGTGTGTGACACACAGTGTATGCGACATACTGTATGAGACTGTCAACGACCCGACTTGTCGCCCCGCCTTCCCTTCCGCGCGAAACGACGGTTAAGCTGGTCGCCAGTAGGGGGAAGCTTTCATGTCACGTCGTCGTATCGCCGCGCGTCCGTTGCTCGCGCTCAGCCTGGTTCTGGCCGCAGCCGCCACGCCCGTTCTGGCCCAACAGACGCCGCCGACCCAGGACGCCGTCCTGGGCCATGCACCAGGCACGCGCATTACCCGCGCCGCCGAGGTGCGTCGCTATTTCGAGGCCCTGCGCGCCGCCGCCCCTGATCGCATGGTCATGGGCGACTACGCCACGACCTGGGAAGGTCGTCCCCTGTTCTGGGCCGCCGTCGGCTCGCCCGCCAACATCGCCCGGCTGGATGCGATCAAGGCCGCCACGCAGGCGCTCGGCGATCCGCGCCGCACCTCCCCGGAACAGGCCCGCACCCTCATCAACGACACCCCGGTCATCGTCTGGATGGCCTACTCGGTGCACGGCAACGAGATCAGCCCCGCCGACGCCGCCATGGCCGCCGCGCGCCGCCTGACGGACGCCTCTGACGCCGAGGCCCAGGGCTGGATGCAGAACGCCGTGGTCGTCTTCGTTCCGACCCAGAACCCAGATGGGCGCGAGCGGTTCATCAACGGCTTCGAGGCCGGACTCGGCCTGCAAGCCAACCCCGACGCCCTGTCCGCCGAACGCTCCGAGCCCTGGCCGTCCGGCCGCTTCAACCACAACCTGTTCGACCTGAACCGCGACTGGTTCATCCAGTCCCAGCCGGAGACCCAGGGCCACGCCGCCCTGATCCGCGACTGGCGCCCCCAGGTAGTGGTCGATTCCCACGAGATGGGCACGGACTCCAGCTTCTTCTTCCCCCCAGAAGCCCAACCGCTGAACCCGTGGATCTATCCGCCCATTCTCGACGCCCGCGAGCGCTTCGGCCGCAACAACGGCGCGCGGTTCGACCAGGCGGGGCTGGACTATTTCACGCGCGAAACCTTTGACGCCTTCTATCCCGGCTATGGCGACGGATGGCCCGCCTACCTCGGCGCGGTCTCCATGACCTATGAGCAGGGTTCGGCGCGCGGTCTCATGGCCCGGCGCTCGTCGGGCGAAATCCTGACCTACGCCGATACGGTCAAGGGCCACCTGACCGCCACCTTGTCGACCATAGAGACGGCGGCGCGGGATCGCGAAAAGCTGCTGAACGACTTCTACGCCTTCCACCGCGACGGCGTGGCGGGCGGCCGCGGCGCCTATGTCATCGCGCGCGCGGGCGCCGCCGACCCGGCCGCCGCTGACAAGCTGGCCGGCCTGTTGGTGCGCTCCGGCATCGAGGTCGGGCGCGCTACGGCCGCCTTCTCAGCCTGCGGTCAGACCTATCGTCCCGGCGACTATGTCGTGAACCTGTCCCAGCCCCAGCGCCGCATGGCCGAGACCCTGCTGGCTCGGGACGTGCCGCTGGACCCCAGGTTCCTGGCCGAACAGGAGGCCCGCCGCGCTCGGGGTCTGGGCGACGAGATCTATGACCTGACCGGCTGGTCCCTGCCCCTTCTGTTCAACGTGCCCAGCCAGAAGTGTGCAGGCGCGCCGGCGGTCCAGACCACGGCGGTCGGCCCCGACCTGGTGCGCCCGATCGCCATCGCCGGGTCGGACGCGACCTACGGCTATGCGATCAATCCGGGCACGGCGGGGATGCGCTTCCTGACCGCCGCGCTGATGGAGAAACTGCCGGTTCGCTCAATCGAGGCCCCCTTCACCCTGGACGGCAAGGCCTATGCGGGCGGCGCCTTCATCGTGCCGCGCGCCGGGTCGCCGGCTGATCTGGACGCGCGCGTGCGCCGCATCGCCGCCGCCAGCGGCGCCGAGGTCACGGCCCTGGCCACCTCCTGGGTGTCCAGCGGCCCCAGCGTCGGCTCGGACAAGGCCACCGCCATCACGGCGCCACGCGTGGCCATGGCCTGGGACGACCCGACCGACGCGGAGTCCGCCGGCTCGATCCGCCACATTCTGGAGCGGGAATACGGCTGGCCGGTCACGGCGGTCCGCACCCGCCGCCTCGGCTCGGCCGACCTGTCGCGCTATCAGGTGCTGATCCTGCCGTCGGGTGGAAACTATGAGAAGATTCTGGGCGAGGACGGCGTCGCCAACCTGCGGGCCTGGGTCCAGTCCGGCGGCGTCCTGATCGGCGTCGGCTCGGCCAGCCGCCTGTTGACCGACCCCGACGCCAAGCTGCTGGACAGCCGTCGCGAAACCGCCGTCGTTCCAGAGGGCGACAAGACCGAAGAAGGCTCGAGCGCCACGACCCCTGGCACGGAAATTCCTTCAGAGGCCGACTACCTGGACCGCACCAACCACCACGGTTCGCCCGATTCCGTGGCCGGGGTTCTGGCCCACGCCGTCGTGGATCAGGAGCACTGGCTGGGCGCAGGCGTGGCGCGCGAACTCAGCGTCATGGTGCGCGGCTCGGACATCTACACGCCCCTGACCCGCGAACAGGGGACCAATGTGGTGCGCCTGGCCGGCCCCGACAGCGTGCTGGCCTCAGGACAACTGTGGGCCGAGAACCGTCGCCAGCTGGCCTACAAGCCGGTCGCCATGGCGTCCGAGGTCGGGCGCGGCCAGGTCGTCGCCTTCACCCAGGACGTCACCATGCGCGCCTTCCTGGAGGGGCTGAAGCCGCTGTTCCTCAACGCCGTCTTCCGCGGCCCGGCCCACGCTTCGGGCGGCAACGGCGAGGCGCGCTAGAGGCGGTGTTCATGCGCGGCGGCGAGGGCTAGGATTCAGCATGATGATCCGCCTCGCCGCCCTCTGCCTCGCCAGCCTGACGCTCGGCGCCTGCACCACCACGGTCGGCGGCCTGCCGGTTCGGAACACGCCTTCCGATCTGAGCCAGTGCCCGGACCTGAGCGGCGCCTATCGCGCACAGGGCGAGATCCTCAACCGCCGGGGCAAGCCCGTTGCAGACCCCGACCTGAACGCCCTGCTGGCTCGTCCGCTGGCGGTGCGCGACCTGTCCCAGGCGCCGGAAATCTGGCGCGACGCCCCGCCGTCAGCCGTCGCCCTGTCGCGGCAGGACGCAGCCTGGCGGATCGAGACGGTCAACGGCCAGGGCGTGACCGCTGCGGGCCGCCTGCCCCTGTTGAACGGCGCCGCCGACCCTGAACCGAACGAAGTCCCCTACGCCGCCGACCTTCTGTCGCGCACCAACGGCTGTGCGCGCGGCAAGCTGTGGATCGCGACCGAAAGCGTGCGCACCCAATATGAGAGTTACACAGCCCACAGCCACGTCGGCGTCCTGGCCGCAACGCCCGAGGCCCTGATCCTGGACCTGTGGACCGAGCGCCGCCAGATCGGCCTCCTGCCCTGGACCTTCGTCGACCGGTCCGTGACCCGCTACCGCTTCGCCCGCCTCACGTCGCCCGCGTCGCCAGCGGCGGCGCAGCCGTAACGGCCCAGGCCTTCGGCGCGTCTAGGGGCGTCGCGCACTTCGCCTCGATCAGCTTTGCGTCCTGCGTGCGATAGCGCACCGGCTGCGACGCCGCGCAACGCGCCTGAACCGCAAAGAACATGGCCGAGGCCTCGCTCGCCGGATCAAGGTCTTCGACAGCAACCAGCAAGGGATCGCCCGACAGCACGCCGCACTTGTCGCCCGTGTCCAGCTTGACCCCCTGCTCGGTCATGTAGAAACCGTTGGCGCCTTCGGCGCAGTTCTCGCCATTCAGATGAAACAGCGCCGCCACGCGATACTGGTCCGCATCCGGCCCGTTCTCCAGCGCCACCCCCAGGGCCGCCAGCCGCGCCTCTATCCCGCTCCAACGCGCCGCGCCCGGCCCGTCCATCAAGACGGCGACCGCACTGTCAGGCTGCATCAGGGCGCGAAAGTCGGCCACGCCGTAGCCGTCGCCGGCCCGACCGGCGTCGAGCATGGTCCTCCAGAGATCGAACACATCGCCCGCCCCGCCAGAAGCCCGCCGCGCCTCCAGATCGGCGATCCACTGGACCACGACGCCGCAGTTGTAGATGGCTGAGCCCGCCGCCAGCTTCCGCGCATCATAGTCGGCGTCGCCCAGGGCCTCCCGGCACCCGTTCAGCCTTTTCGCCAGCGCCCCGCGCGCCTGCCCCTCATCGATCACGCCGGTCGAGGCGGCGGCGACCAAAGCCCCATATTCGGCCATGCCTTCGTGCAGCCAGGGGGCCGAACCACTGTCCTTCATCTTCATGCCGTTGCCGTTCCACAGGTGTAGAACCTCGTGCCAGACGAAGGTGCCCAGCGGCACGGCCACATCCGGCGGCGGCGAGGCCCACATCTCGCCATGGAACCGCAATGAAATAAGCCCTGTATCCGTCACGTCCCCGCGAAACCCTGTCGGCCCCGGACTGTCGGTCGAGATGATGAGCGTCGGCTCGTTCGTCAGGACATGACCCAGCCGGGCGCCGTAGAATTTCTGGGCGGCGAAGAAGCCGTCGCGCAGCAACTCCGTCAGGGCCGGCGGCGCCGAGGCGCTGGTCACCACCGCCGCCCCGTCGCGGCGCATCAGCGCCTCCTGCGGCCCTAGATAGAGATAGCCCTTCACCGCCTCGCTCGTCGGCACGGCGACTTCGCCCGCAGCGAGCCGCGCCGTCAGGTCGGCGTCCATGCCCTGCAGTTCCAGCCCGGGACCATAGAGGACGTGCCCTTCCCCCGCCTTCGACAGACCCATGTAGATACGGTCCACCTCGGCGACGTCAGGCGTGATCCGGATGTCGAATGTCTGAAACGGCGCCTCGCTCTCGACCACGCCGTCCTTCAGCGTCAGGCCCGGCGTCGCCACCGTCCAGGTATCGCGGATGACGCTGCTCGCCAGGAAGGCCGCCCGCGTCGTCGGTTCGACCAGCCGCCAGGTCACGATCACGCCGCCCGGCGCGGAGCGGGCCTCTATGGTCGCCGCCTGTTGCGCCTGCACCGGCGCGGATACGGCGCAGGCCATCGTCAGGGCCGCCAGGGCGCCCGCCAGTCTCTTGCTCATCTTGCCTTCCCTCCGACGCCCCGAGGGAAGCTTGGCCGCGTTGCGCCCGCCTCGTCAACCGCCGTTCAGTCAGTCTCGACCGCCTCGCCGCCCTGGACCATCCGTGTCACGGCCATGTCGGCGGTGACATTGCCCAGGGTGCGGAAGATGTCGGGGATGACCTCGACCGCCAGCAGCAGGGGCAACATTTCCAGCGGCACGCCCATGGCGATGCAGATGGGGGCGATGGAGGCGAAGAAGCTGGCCTGACCGGGCAGGCCCACGGTGCCGATCGAGATCAGCACCGCCGTCAGCATGGCGGCGAACAACTGGCCCATCGACGGCTCGATGCCGAACAGGTGGGCGCAGTAGATGGCCACGCCCAGGTTGGCGACCGGGCTGGTGATGCGGAACACCGCCACCGCCAGCGGCAGGACCAGGCCCGCCGTGGCCCGCTTGACGCCCAGCATATCCACCGATCGCTCGACCATGACCGGCAGGCTGGCCAGGGACGACTGGGTCGAGAAGGCCACCACCTGGGCCGGCGCCGCCGCCCGCGCGAACCGGCTCAAGCTGACCCGGCCGAAGATCACCGCCAGGGGATAGAAGATCAGACCGATGCCGATGCAGGCGATGGAGATCAGGGCCACATAGTGCAGCAGGACACCCGCCGCGCTGGCCCCCGCCATAAGCCCCACCCCGATCGACAGGGCGAAGACCCCAAGCGGCGCCGCCAGCAGCACCCAGCGGACGATGGTGATCATGGTCTCGCCCACCGCCTCGAAGAAGGTGATCAGCGGCAGCCGCAGCCGCTCGGGCAGGCCAGAGGCGGCAAAGCCGAAGAAGACGGCGAAGACCACCATGCCCAGGATGGCGTCCTCGGCGGCGGCGCGGATCGGGTTGGCCGGGGCGATGGTTTTCAGAAACTCGCTGAAGGGCGCCCCGGCGCTCAGGCCTTCGGCGCCCTCGGGCTTGATGGCCAGCAGCAGACGCGCGCCCTCGGGATCGATCGGCCACAGGGCGTGCAGGCCATAGGCCGCGCCCACCGCATAGAGGGTTGCAAAGACGATCAGCCCGCCAAACCAGGCCACGGCCCGCATCGCCAGACGCCCGGTCCGCGCCGCATCCGCGATCGAGGCGATGCCCGTCACCAGCAGGCTGAACACCAGGGGGATGATGGTCATGCGCAGGGCGTTGAGCCACAACTGGCCCAGGGCCTGGATGAAGTCGGCCGTGGCGTGACCGCCCGGCAGGCCCCACTTCTGCGCCGCCGCCCCGGCCAGCAGGCCCAGCACCAGAGACAGCAGCACCATGGTGCTGAGAGAGGTCAGAAAGGAGCGCGCCGTTTTCATAACAGCGACGCTATCAGCGCCGGTGAAACACGCCAGCGGAACTTGCCGTCGCCCCTCAACCTTTTCGCCCCGAGAGGCCCCGAATTAAAGCCAGTAGCCCAACCGTGGATTGAGTCATATCGTCGTTACGCCGCAACCGGCACAGCCAACCTGGACGCCCTGCCATGTCACGTCAGCGCTTCATGTTCCTTCTCGGCGCGATCGGCGCCGTCGCCGCCCTGTCTTCCGCCTCCGCTTCCGCTCAGCAACGCTCCAGTCCCGTTCGCCCGCCCAGCGCCTCCGCCCCCTCGGGCAGCTACCAGCAAAGCTGTCGCGGCATTAACATGAACGGCAACATGCTCAGCGCCCAGTGCCCCAACAGTTCGGGCGCGCCGGTTTTCTCGTCGATCGACACCAACAGCTGTCGCGGTCGCGACATTTCCAACGACAATGGCTACCTGCGCTGCAACTCCGGCGGCGGCCCTGTCCCACCAACCCCGCCCATCCCCACCGGCAGCTATCAGCAGAGCTGCCGGGGCATCACCCTCAACGGCGCCATCCTGCGCGCCCAGTGCACCAATCTGCAGGGTCGCCCGGTCTCCTCCAGCCTCGACGTCAATGGCTGCCGGGGCCGCGACATCCGCAATGACAACGGCTATCTGCGCTGCAGCACCGGCCCCGTGCCCCCGGTTCCGCCTCCCGGCGGCGGCGGCGGGGCCTTCGAGGCCATCGCCTACACCAGCGCCAACTTCGGCGGGCGGCAACTGCGCATCCGCACCCCGATCGCCAACCTGGGCAACATCCCCGGTTTCAACGACAACATCCGTTCGATCCGCATCGTCAGCGGCCGGGCCGAGGTCTGCGTCGATTCCCGTTATCGCGGGCGCTGCGTCACCCTCAGCCAGTCGGTCAGCGACCTGAACCGCATCGGCATGGGCAACCGGATCTCCTCGATCCGATAGAGACTGCGGCGGGAGGCTCCTCGGGGCCTCCCGAAACCGCCAGCGCCCTCTGCCCTATGGCGTCCCGAGCCTGCACGCACTACCTTGACGTTCATGGCTCGTTCTCCTTCGAAACCGTCCAAGCCCGTCCATGTGCCCGGCCAGAGCGCAGGGATGCAGGAGATGGCCGCCCCCTTCGTCCACGACGCGCCGCGCGCGCGAGGCAAGGCGGCGAAAGAGCCCATGTTCGCGCCCGTCGTCGGCCCGCGCCTGGTGCCGGAACAACCGCCAGCCGCCCCCGACGACTGGGTCCCCCACCGCCCCTCGCGCGAGGGGACGAAGAAGGGCGGCCGCTTCCGTCTGGAGACGAAATACACCCCCGCCGGGGATCAGCCCGCCGCCATAGCCGAACTGTCCGCCATGGCCGAGGCCGGCGAGCGCGATCAGGTCCTGCTGGGCGTCACCGGCTCGGGCAAGACCTTCACCATGGCCAAGGTCATCGAACAGACCCAGCGCCCGGCCCTGATCCTGGCCCACAACAAGACCCTGGCCGCCCAGCTCTATTCCGAGTTCAAGGCCTTCTTCCCCGACAATGCGGTCGAGTATTTCGTCAGCTACTACGACTACTACCAGCCCGAGGCCTACGTCCCGCGCACCGACACCTATATCGAGAAGGACAGCTCGATTAACGAGCAGATCGACCGGATGCGCCACGCGGCCACCCGCGCGATCCTGGAGCGCGACGACGTCATCGTGGTCGCCTCGGTCTCCTGCATCTACGGCATCGGCTCGGTCGAGACCTATACCGCCATGACCTTCACCCTGAAGGTCGGCGACACCATCGACGAGGCCAAGCTGCGCGCCGACCTGATCGCCCTGCAGTACAAGCGCAACGACCTGAATTTCGAGCGCGGCATGTTCAGGAAGCGCGGCGACGTGCTGGAGATCTTCCCCGTCCACATGGAGGACCGCGCCTGGCGCATCCAGCTGTTCGGCGACGAGCTGGAATCCATCCAGGAGTTCGACCCCCTGACCGGCAAGAAGACCGCCGAGCTGGACGAGGTCACCGTCTACGCCGCCAGCCACTACGTCACCCCGCGCCCCTCGCTGAACCAGGCCATCACCGGCATCAAGGACGAGTTGAAGGAGACGCTCGCCTGGATGAACGAGAACGGCAAGCTGCTGGAGGCCCAGCGGCTGGAACAGCGCGTCCGCTTCGATCTGGAGATGATGGAGGCCACCGGCTCCTGCGCCGGCATCGAGAACTACAGCCGCTGGCTGACCGGCCGCGCGCCGGGCGAGCCGCCGCCCACCTTCTTCGAATACATCCCCGACAACGCCCTGCTGTTCGTGGACGAAAGCCACGTCACTGTCGGCCAGATCGGCGCCATGTTCAAAGGCGACTACAGCCGCAAATCCACCCTGGCCGAGTACGGCTTCCGCCTGCCGTCGGCCATCGACAACCGCCCGCTGAAGTTCGAGGAATGGGACGCCATGCGGCCCCAGACCGTCCACGTTTCGGCCACCCCCGGCAGTTGGGAGATGGAGCGCACCGGCGGCGTCTTCGTCGAACAGGTCATCCGCCCCACCGGCCTGATCGACCCCCCGGTCGAGATCCGCCCCGTCTCCGGCGCCACCCGTAACCAGGTCGACGACGTCATCGACGAGGTCAAGGCCACCTCCCGCAACGGCTATCGCTCCCTGGTCACCACCCTGACCAAGAAGATGGCCGAGGACCTGACCGAATACATGCACGAACAGGGGGTGCGCGTCCGCTACATGCACTCCGACGTCGACACGCTGGAACGCATCGAGATCCTGCGCGACCTGCGCCTCGGCGCCTTCGACGTCCTGATCGGCATCAACCTGCTGCGCGAGGGCCTGGACATCCCCGAGTGCGGCCTGGTCGCCATTCTGGATGCGGACAAGGAGGGCTTCCTGCGTTCGGAAACCTCCCTGATCCAGACCATCGGGCGCGCGGCCCGCAACGTCGACGGCCGCGTCATCCTCTACGCCGACAAGATGACCGGCTCGATGGAGCGCGCCATCGCCGAGACCAACCGCCGCCGCGACAAGCAGCAGGCCTACAACCTCGAACACGACATCACGCCCGAAAGCGTCAAGCGCGACATCAAGGACATCCTCGACAGCCCCTACGAGTCCCGCGACCTCGACCAGTTGACCCGCCCCGGCGTCGCCGAAGCCGCCAAGCCCTTCCTCGGCTCCAACTTCCAGGCCGCGCTCAAGGACATGGAGGGCCGGATGCGCGAAGCCGCCGCCAACCTCGAGTTCGAGGAAGCCGCTCGCCTGCGCGACGACATCAAGAAGATGAAGCTCCTCGACCTCGAATTCGCCAACGAAGCCCTCACCGGCGCCGACGAAACCGTCGACAAGTCAGCCCCCAAACGCTGGCGCGCCGAAGCCGCGGCCGAAAAGGCGGAGGCGTTCAGAAAGGGGCGGTAAGCGCGGCCGCCGCCTTCCAGCGCAAGCACGACGCGGCGGTCGCCTGCGGCAAGGCGCCGCCCTTCATCCCCGATTCATGATGCGTCGGTGCAACATGGGCCGCCTGCCGCAAGCTTGGCCGCAAATCGGTTGCGACCTTGCGGCGAAAATGCGGCATGGTGCGTTACGGAGATACGCGATGACCAAATCGAGCAACCCCGACACTGAGGCCCGCGCCAATCTGCGCGTCGTCTCTTCGCCAGAGGCCGAGGTCTATGACCTGATGCGCGCGCCCGAGACCACCGCCGAGCGCGTCAAACGCCTCCAGGCCGAGGCGCGCGCCCTGGCGCTCGAACAGGTCGAGGCGCTGGAAGAAGTCTTGCTCAAGGCCGCCGACATGGCGCGCGAGATCGCCGACGGCGGCGACGCCTATCCCGTCGGCGCCCGCGAACTGGCCCACCGCCTGGTCCAGGACCTGCCCGCCAAGGCCGAAACCATGAAGGCCATCATCGCCAAGAGCCATCCATGATGGTTTGAAGGGCGCTATCGCGAGCGACGCGGTCGCTCGCTGCCTGAGCGCAGATTTAGGGCGCTATCGCTCGGCTCGCGGAGCCTCGCTGCTTGAGCGCGTCGCCTCTCACTGTTCAGGCGCGCGCGAAGCGCCAGGCCGCGTCGGGTCGGGAGGTCCCGAAGGGCCGACGACCGCGGCCTAACCAAGAATGTCTGCGTACTCGGCGTGTCGCTTCAACCACGCCACGGCATAGCTGCAGTGCGGGATCAGGGTCAGCTTCTCGGCCCGCGCGTGCTCGGCCATGGCCTGCATGAACTGGCCCGCCGCGCCCGTGCCGCGCAGAGCCGGGTGGGCCTCGACGTGCAGGATGACGCGGGCGTGGCCGCGCACCGCATACTCGGCCCAGACGGGATGCGCCTTCCCGTCCACGTCAGCGAACTCCTGCTGGAAGCGGCGGTCGGCGGGCTGGTCGCGGAAGGCGGACATGGAGGCTCCTGAAATCAGGCCGGCCGATCGTTGAGCAGGGCCAGCAGACCCAGAACGCTCTTCACCGTGAACCAGATCGACACCAGCAACAAAAGAAGGCCGAACAGCATCAGGAAGGGAATGCCGATCAGCAGCATGGAGGCCACGGCGCTGACCGCGATCAGGCCCCACAGCACGATGCTGATCCAGAAGACCGACCAGAACAGCTTGATCTGGGCCTCGATATGCTGGGCCGCCAGCCCCGTCGCCGAGCCCCGGCAGGCATAGGCCACGACCAGGCCGACCAGGACGAGCAGGTTGGCGCTGGGGATCGACAAAATATAGAGAATCCAGGCCAGAACGGCCCCGTCCCGGCCATTGCCGCGCGCCTCGGAGATCTGATCGGTCATGACGGGCCTCTAGTAGAACAGACGAAGGGGATGACGGATGGCGCGGCCCTCCAGCAGGTCCTTCAGACCCAGGGCGCCGCGCACGATGGTCCAGACCGCCATGACGAAGAGGACGAAGACCCCGACGTTGATCAGGATCAGCACCACCCCGCCGATGATGGCGGCGACGGCGGCGAACAGGGTCCGCTGCTGGAAGATGAAATGGCTGCGCGCCAAGGGATCAGCGGGCGGCGCCTTGCGCCACATCCGCAGCAGGCCGATCGCCGCCGCCACGCCAAAGGTCGGCACCGCGAACAGGATCAGGGCGTAGCCGACATAGAGGCTGGTCAGGTCGCCAGCCTGATCGGAGGAGGCCGCGCTGTTGCTGCTGTAATCGCCGGACTGGACCATCGGAACCTCTTGAACGAGGCGGGACAATGGCGGGACGCATCGCCCCGCGCAACTGGCCTCAGCGCGAATAGGCGACTTCACAGCCCGCCGCCGCCGCGCCGGGGATGGCGCCAGGCTTTTCCACCCGCACCTTGACCGCCAGGACGCGAGGATCGTTCAGGCAGGCCAGGGCGATGCGTTCGGCGAAGGTCTCGACCAGGGCCACGTGCTCGCCGCCCGCCAGATCGCGGGCGATGCGGGCCACGCCCTCATAGTCCAGGGTATCGGACAGGGTGCGGATCGGGGCGGCGCCCAGGTCCAGCTCGACATCGACGAACAGGGGCTGCAACCGGCCATGCTCGTGGGCGTGGACGCCGATGGCGGCCTGAACCTCCAGACCGCGCACCAGCACGGTCAGACCCAGGCGACGCGGCTCGGACGCGGTGAATGGCGTAACAACGGCGCTCACGACCAGGTCTCCGGCGGCAGGATATCGTTGATGCTGAAATCGGCCCGATCGCACCAGTCGCCCAGCTTCCACGCCCGCTCCGCCTCGGTCAGACCGCGCGTCAGGACGGTATTGGTCGGCGTCTCCTCGATGGCCAGTTCGGCCAGACGGAAGGGCAGGCCCTCGGCGGCGAGGATGGCTTCCAGCTTGCGCCACAGGGCGATGACCAGGGCCTCGGTCGTGGGGTCGCCGTCGATGGTCAGGACCTGGTTCAGCCGCTGCGGCTCATGGCTCTGGAACCAGTCCAGCAGGGGGTCGGCGCGGTTCAGCTGGAAGGCATGGTCCAGGCTACGGTCGACAAAACCGTGCCAGCGCCGCTTCAGGTTCTCGAACGAGGCGGCGTGGTTCGACTGGCCGAATGCGATCTCGGCCGTCGGCTCCAGCGTCACCTTGACGAACTCATTGTGGCCATGCGGCACGGCGCACTTGGACCCCGCATCGGCGATCAGCCGGTGCGCCATCGAGAAGCGGCGGGTGAACTGGACGGCAGGCATCAGGGGCAAGGGTTCCGAAAACGCAGTCGCCCCATATAGGCGCCGCGAAGGGTTCGCGCATCAACACCCTGACGGCGGCGAAGTAAAGGCGCGGTCAGGGCCAACCTCAGGGAAGGGGGATTCCGTCAAAGGCCACGTCGCGGCCTCGTCCGATCAGGCTCTCGCCCCCGTCGATGGTCAGGTTCTGGCCAGTCAGGCTGGGCGTCTCGAGGATGAAGCGCACGGTGCGGGCCACGTCCTCCAGCGAGGCGCCGCGCCCCAGCGGCGTATCGCGCCAGGCGGCTTCATACTCGGCCTCGGTCTGCTCGCCGCTGCGCAGGATCAGGCCAGGCGAGACGCCGCACAGCCGGATGCGGGGCGCCAGACCCATGGCCAGGGTCCGCGTCAGCCCCGCCAGACCGACCTTGCCGGCCGTATAGGCGAAGAAGTCCGGGTTCGGACTATCGACCTTGTGATCCAGAATATTGACCACCACGCCCTGCCCGCTCGCCGCCTCGACGGCCCGGGCGAAGTCGCGGATCAGGAAGACCGGGGCGGTCAGATTGGACGCCAGATGCTCGCCCCACGACGCCTCGGTCAGGGTGGGCAAGGTGTCATAGCGAAACAGGGAGGCGTTGTTGATCAGGGCGTCGATGCGCCCGAAATGGCCGATGACGCGGTCGATCAGGCCGTCGCGCTCGCTGGCGTCATTGAGGTCCGCTTGAAAGGCCGCCGCCCGCACGCCGAAGCCACTCAGGTCGGCGACAAGAGCCGCCGCCTCTTCGCCCCCGCCGCGATGGTGGACGGCCACGTCCCAACCCGCCTCGGCCAGCGACCGCGCGAGCCCGGCGCCGACGCGCCGCGCAGCCCCGGTGATCAACACCACCTTGTTCGCAGAGGCCGTCACTCAGCCCGGCCTGCGGCGGAAGATTTCCACGCCCGCGCCGGCGGCTTCCGGGAAGATGTCCGGCTTGGTGATCCGCACCCGGCAAGCCTCGACCGGCGGCAAGGCGAAGCAGACGCCGATCAGTTCCTCGACCAGGGTTTCCAGCAGCTCGACGTGATCACGCCCGCGCCAGCTGGCGATATGATCGCGCACCCGATCGTAATCGATGAAGCTCCCGTCTGGCAGCGGCCAGCGGGCGAACATCTCCACATTGACGATCAGCCGCGTGGGGCGCTCGGGGTGCCGCTCCCACGGATGCAGGCCAATGCGCACATCGACCACCACATCCGACAACAGGACGCGGACATGGTCCCCGGCGTTGCGCCAGTCGAACCCGCCCGCTCCGGCAGCGGATTCAGTCAATCCGGCCGAACTCGTAGAAGTTCACGGCGGCGATGACGGCGATGAAGGCGAAGATGATGGCGATGGCCAGCATGGGAAGGCTCCTGTTCAAAGCTTCGCATAGAGGCAGAGACGCGACTGTTCAAGCCGCCCCGCCGCAGCCTATCGTCGCCCGATGACCACCTGGCGCACCTGTATCGAGCCCTTCACCCGGCCCCTCTTCTTCGCCTGGTCGCGGATGAACCGGGGCATGACGCTGGGCGTGCGCGGGGTGGCGACGGACGCCGAGGGTCGGGTGCTGCTGGTCAAGCACACCTATCTGCACGGCTGGTGGCTGCCCGGCGGCGGCGTGGACAAGGGCGAGACGACCCATGCCGCCGTGGTCCGTGAACTGCGCGAGGAGGCCGGCCTGATCGCCAGAAGCGAGCCGCGTCTGATCTCGGTCCATTCCAACGAGCGCTTCTTTCCCGGCGATCACGTCCTGGTCTTCGCCATCGACGCCTTCGACATGACCGAGCGCACCAGCCATGGCGAGATCGCCGAGATCGGTTGGTTCGCCCCCGACTCTCTGCCCGAGGATGCGACCCGCGCCACCCGCGATCGGCTGGCCGAGATCTTCGGCGGCGCGCCCGCCGATCCGAACTGGTAGAGACGGCCCATGCAGGTTCCGATCCTCGTCTTCCTGACCTTGCTGATGGCCGGCGCCGCCACCGCCTTGCAGGGACCGACCAACGCCAGACTGGTCACGGCGGTCGGCTCGCCGCTGAACGCCGCCTTCGTCTCCTTCGCCGTCGGCACGATGGCGCTGGGCTTGCTGGCGCTCGCTCTGCAGACACGGCCCGACGTGGGCGCGATGAAGGCCCTGCCCTGGTGGGCCTGGATGGGCGGGCTCTACGGCTGCGCCTTCGTGGTCTCCGCCGCCTGGGGCGTACCGCGCCTGGGCGTGGCCACCACCATCACCGTCATGATCGCGGGGCAACTTCTGCTCAGCCTGGCGCTGGACCATTTCGGCGCCCTGGGCGTCGAGAAGCAGCCCTTGAGCCTGGGCCGCATCGCCGGGGTCGCCCTGGTGATCGGCGGCGTGGTTCTGGTTCGCCGTTCCTGAGCCTATATCCCCGCCGATGACCGACGAGACGATAGACACTGCCGCGACCGAGGACCTGCCGCTTCAGGCCACCGCCCTGATCGCCGACGAGGCGCGCCGCGCCCCCGACAAGCCGGGCGTCTATCGCATGTACGGCGAGGACGGCGACTGCCTCTATGTCGGCAAGGCCAAGTCGCTGAAGAAGCGCATCGTCCAGTATGCGCAAGGGCGGTTCCACACCCAGCGCATCGGCCTGATGGTGTCGCTGACGCGGTCGATGGAGCTGGTGGTCACCACCACCGAGACCGAGGCCCTGATCCTCGAGGCCGGCTACATCAAGCGGCTGAAGCCGCGGTTCAACGTCCTGTTGAAGGACGACAAGTCCTTCGCCGAAATCATGATCCGGCGCGACCATCGCGCGCCCCAGGTGAGAAAGCATCGCGGGGCCCACACCACGCCCGGCGCCTATTTCGGCCCATTCGCCTCGACCTGGGCGGTCAACCGGACCCTGAACACCCTGCAGAAGGCCTTTCTGCTGCGCACCTGTTCGGACAGCGTCTATGAGACCCGCACCCGGCCCTGCATGCTGCATCAGATCAAGCGCTGCTCGGCCCCCTGCACTGGCCTAATCAGCCTTGAGGACTACGGCGATCTGGTGAAGGAGGCCGAGGCCTTCCTGCGCGGCAAGTCGCGCGCCGTCATCGCCCGCCTGTCGCAAGAGATGCAGACCGCCTCGGACGAGATGGAGTTCGAGCACGCCGCGCGGGTGCGCGACCGCATCCGCGCCCTGTCAGCCATCGCCATGGAATCGGGCCTGAACGCCGAAGGTGTCGGCGACGCCGAGGCCGATGTCTTCGCCCTGCATTCGGAGGGCGGTCAGGCCTGCGTGCAGGTCTTCTTCTATCGCGCGGGTCAGAACTGGGGCGGGCGCGCCTACTTCCCCCGCATCGACAAATCGGACACCGATCCCGAAATCCTCGGCGCTTTCCTGGCCCAGTTCTACGAGGACAAGCCGATCCCGCGGCAGATCCTGTCCAACGTCCGCCCGCACGAGTTGGAGCTGCTGCAAGAGGCCTTCACCCTGAAGTCGGGCCGCAAGGTCGAGATCGCCCGTCCGCAGCGAGGCGAGAAGCTCGCTGTCGTTGAATACGCCCTGACCAACGCCCGCGAAGCCCTGGGCCGCAAGCTGGCCGAGAACTCGGCCACCTCCAAGATCCTCGACGAGGTCTGCGAGGCCTTCGGTCTGGACGCCCGGCCCGAGCGGATCGAGGTCTATGACAACGCCCACATCCAGGGGACCAATGCGGTCGGCGGCATGATCGTCGCGGGGCCCGAGGGCTTCCGCAAGAACCAGTACCGCAAGTTCAACATCCGGGGCGACGACCTGACCCCCGGCGACGACTACGGCATGATGCGCGAGGTCATGCGCCGCCGCTTCGGCAAGATGGTCAAGGACGAGGAGGCCGGCGAGGTCGTCGAACGCCCCGACCTGCTGCTGATCGACGGCGGCGCAGGCCAGTTGGCCGAGGTGCTGGCGGTGCTGGCCGATCTGGGGGTGGACGACATCACCGCCGTCGGCGTGGCCAAGGGACCGGACCGGGACGCGGGCAAGGAGCATTTCTTCATGCCCGGCAAGCCGCCCTTCATGCTGCCGATGAAGAGCCCGGCCCTCTACTACATCCAGCGACTGCGCGACGAGGCCCACCGCTTCGCCAACGGCGCCCACGCCAAGCGTCGCTCGATGGACATCACCAGGAACCCGCTGGACGAGATCGAAGGCGTCGGCCCCTCGCGCAAGAAGGCCCTGCTGCACGCCTTCGGCTCGGCCAAGGGGGTGTCGCGCGCCTCGGTCGCCGACCTGATCAAGGTCCCCGGCGTCAACCAGGCCCTGGCCGAGCGCATCCACGGCTTCTTCCACAAGTCCTGAAACACATGCATTTGCGGTTGAGCCGCGACGGGTCGCGGGTCTAGGAAGGCGCTCATGACCAATGAACTGATCAAGGGCTATCACCGCTTCCGCCAGAACCGGTGGCCGTCCGAACGCGCCGAATACGAGGCCCTGGCCATGAACGGCCAGAAGCCGCACACCCTGGTCGTGGCCTGTTCCGACAGCCGCGCCGATCCGGCCCTGATCTTCGACACCGCGCCGGGCGAGCTGTTCGTGGTGCGCAACGTCGCCAATCTGGTCCCGCCCTATGAGCCGGACGGCAAGCTACACGGCGTCTCGGCGGCGCTGGAGTTCGGCGTCAACGTGCTGAAGGTCCAGCACGTGGTGGTCATGGGCCACGCCTCGTGCGGCGGGGTCAACGCCATGCGCAACGGCGCCCCGTCCAACTGCCAGGACTTCGTCGCCCCCTGGGTCGCCCAAGGCGTGCCCGCCGTCAGCGCCGCCCTCGAGGGCGTGCCCGCCGACGAACAGGAGACGGTGGCCGAAGAGGCCGTGGTGCGCCTGTCGCTGGACAACCTGCGCACCTTCCCCTGGATCGCCGAGAAGGAAGCTGCAGGCGAGCTGCGCCTCAGCGGCCTGCACTTCGGCATCGCCGCCGGCCTCCTGACCAAGCTGACGGGCGCCAAACGGTTCGAACGGCTGGACTAGGCGCCAGAAGGGCGACAGGTCGTCGCCCTCGCATCCAGTGGCGAACCATGCCACACCGCAGGCGTTGCAATGGACGTGATGATGACCTCTGCCCACAAAGCCAACCCGATCCCCAACATCCTGACCAGCATCCGTCTGGCGGCCGGGGTGGTCATGTTCCTGCTGCTGGCCGGCGCCACCAGCGGGGTGCCCTTCTTCTCGGCCATGCTGAGCCCTGACGACCAGTTCGCCCTGTATCGGACCGGCTTCTGGATCTTCGTCATTGCCGCCTCGACCGACTGGGTCGACGGCTATCTGGCGCGGCGCTGGCACGCCGAGACGCGCTGGGGCGCCATTCTGGACCCTATCGCCGACAAGATCCTGGTGACGGGCGCCATCCTCGGCGTTCTGACCTCGGGTTCGGTGCAGCAGATCATCATTCCCTGCGGCCTGATCCTGTTCCGCGAGTTCGCCGTCTCGGCCCTGCGCGAGACCATGGCCGGGCGCATCAACCTGCCCGTCACCCTGGCCGCCAAGTGGAAGACCACCCTGCAGATGGTGGCCCTGGGCTGCCAGCTGTTCGCCCGCAACTGGGACGGCTGGGGCCTGCCGTTTGACTACCTGCCCCACTTCCAACTGTTCTCGGACGCCCTGATCTGGCTGGCCGCCATCGTCACCCTGTGGACCGGCTGGCAGTATTTCAGCGCCGCGCAGAAGCAGATGCGAGATTTGTAGGATTCTCCTTCTCCCCTTGTGGGAGAAGGTGGCTCGCGTAGCGAGACGGATGAGGGGTTGCGGGGCATCAAAGTCTCGCAGCCCCTTTTTTCATGGCGGCGAGACCCCTCATCCGGCCCTGTCGGGCCACCTTCTCCCACAAGGGGAGAAGGGAAAGTCAGAGCGCCTTTTCCATGACCACGAACACCAGCTCCCGCGTCTGCGGCAGGCCGAAGCGCTCGTCGTCCAGGGGGAAGGGCCGGGTTTCGCCGGTCAGGGCATAGCCGCGGCGTTCGTACCAGGCGATCAGCTCCGCGCGCTGACGAATGACGGTCATCTCCATGCGGGTCGCTTTGAACCGAGCGACCGCTTCGGCTTCGGCGGCGTCGATCAGCAGACGGCCCAGCCCGCCGGCCTGACGGGTCGGATCGACGGTCAGCAGACCGAGATAGGCCAGGCCCTGCCCTTGATCCGCCACCTGAACGCAGCCGGTCAGGACGCCCTCGACCTCGGCCAGCAGAATGACCCGGCTGGCGTCGGCAAGGATGTCGAGAAGCTCGGCCGGATCGGTGCGCTGGCCGCCCAGAAGGTCGGCCTCGTGGGTCCAGCCCGCTTTCGCGCTGTCGCCGCGATAGGCGCTTTCGACCAGGCGGTGCAGCGCCGGAACATCATCCGGCGCCGCAGGGCGGAAGGTCGGGGCGCTCAACGGCGGGCCCGACGCGGGGCGGCCTTGCCAGCGTTCTGGAGCGCCACGCCCAGTTCCTGGATCAGGTGATCCATGCCGTAGACGTCGCGCAGGGCCACGGTCACGGCCTGGGTGGTGACGATGACACTGCGGTTGACGTTGCGGTCATAGCCGTAGGCGTTGCGCTGGGTCAGGACGGTGGAGTCGAAGTTGGCGCCGATGATCTCGCCCTTCGCATTCACCGCCGGCGAGCCCGACGAACCGCCGATGGTGTCGGACGACACGGCCATGTTCATCACCGCGTTCGGGTCGATGCGGTCCTTGGCGGCCAGCAGCTTGGGCGCGACGTTGAAGGGCTCAGCCCCCGTCGCCCGATCCCACAGGCCGGCGAAGGTAGTGAAGGCGCCGATGCGCTGGCCCGGAACGTCCGTGCCCTCGACCCGGCCGTAGGTCAGGCGCAGGGTGCCGGTGGCGTCCGGATAGACGGCGTCGCCAAAGGCGGCGAAGCGGGCGGCGGCCAGTTGCTCGGACGCGCGGTCGGTCGGGGCCTTGACCTGGTCATCCCACTTCTTGCGCACGGCGCGGGCGTCGGCGTCGATGGCCAGGACGTACTGGATCAGCGGATCGGTCGAGGCCTGGACGGCGGGCAGACCGCCTTCCCACAGGGCGCGGCGGACGGCCGGGTCAGCCAGTTGGGTGCCAGCGACCAGACGCGCCGACAGGGCCTCGGGGCTTTCCTTGCCCAGCAGGGTGCGGACATAGGGGCTATCGACGGTCAGCCATTCGCGGGTCTTGGACAGCCACCATTCCAGTCGGATCTGCTCCAGCGCCGGATAGGTCGGACGCTCGGCGAACAGGCCGGACTGGACGCCCGGCAGACGGCTGTCGGCGAATTCGCCAAACCGCTGATCCGACGGCTTGGCGCGTTCCTGAGCGCCGCGCACGATGGCCCGCGCCCACTGGAACAGGGACGAGCCGCCCGCCACCGAGGTCGTGCCCATGCCGGTGCCGCCTTCAAGCAGGGCCATCGGGGCGTAGAGTTCGCGTGCGATCGGCTGGACCTCGGCCAGGGCGGCCCAGGGATCGCCGACCTGACCCGACAGGACCTCGTTCTCGGCCACGCGGCGACGGAAGACGGTTTCCTGACCGGCCAGTTGGTCCATGAAGGCCGGGTCGATCAGTGCGGCCATGCGACCGCGACCGCGCTTGTAGGTGTTCTCGACGCCGACGATGGGGTCCATGGCGATGAAGGCCTGCTCGTCACCCTCTTCCGAATAGCGGATCAGGCGACCGCGCAGTTCCGAGGCGATCAACTGGTCCATCGGCAGGACCACGTCGCGGATGGTCATGAGCTGAGCCTGGGTCAGCAGGCGCTGGGTCGAACCGGGGTTGCCGGTGACGAAGACGGGCTCGCCCTCGGTCGGCTTGTCGGGGTTCCAGGTGAAGTGGGTCGGGGTCGCGGCGGGCTTGCCGTCCTCATACAGGCGGATGAAGGCCGCATCGATGGCGAAACGCGGGAAGGAGAAGTTGTCCAGGTCGCCGCCGAAGGTCGCGGCGCGGTCTTCCGGCGCCCAGGCCAGGCGCACGTCGGAGTATTTGCGGAACTTGTAGAGCTTGAACTGGCCGCCGCGATACAGGCTGACGACCTGGCAGCGGATCTTGGGATCTGAGCCGCAGTTTTCGGTCTCGATGCGGCCGGCCTCGGCCTCACGCGCCTGAGTATAGGCCTGACCGTCCAGACCCTCGCCGGCCTTCTGGACGCGTTCGGTGACATCGACGATCTCGGTCAGAATCTCGGCCGAACCGCCGGGGCATTTCAGCTCCTCCTCGCGGCTCCTGGGCGTGAAGCCGGTCTCGGCGTACTGCAGCTGCGGCGTGGACAGGTTGGCGACGCAGGTGGCGACGCAGTGATTGTTGGTCATCACCAGGCCCTCGCCCGAGATGACGCCCGCCGAACAGCCGCCGAACTTGACCGAGGACAGGCGAACGCGGTCCAGCCAGTTCTGGTCGATCGAGGTGCCCAGCGTCTGGTTGGCGCGGGCAATGGGGAAGTTGTCATAGGTCCACATCCCCTCCTCCGCCTTGGCCGAAGACGCGGCGGCGAAGGCCAGGACGGCGGCCGAGGCGAAGAGTAGCGGGGCGTGACTGGTGCGCATGGGGTTTCCTCAGCATCGCTGCCCCGACCACCGCCGGAGCCCGTTTTACAGGCCCATGGAATGTCAGGCCCGTTTGCGGTCAGTCTGAACAGAACCTCGAAGCAAACCGCAACCCCTGGCGAGAGCATTCACAGCCCGCCTTGACGAGACTAGATTCGGCGAATGACGAAACACGACGGGATTGACGCGATGTCGGACGACTTCCCCCAGGGCGTGGTGCATCTCGTGCCGGATGACATGCGGGCGCGGCTGTCGTCCGACCCTGAAATTCTTGCCTTGTGGCGAAACCTGACCCCGCTGGGCCGCAATGAATTCATCTGTTGGGTCGAAGACGCCAAGCAGGCCGCCACCCGTCAGAAACGGATCGAGCGGGCGATCGAAGAACTTCACGAAGGCAAACGGCGTCCGTGCTGCTGGGTCGGCTGCATCCACCGCACCGACAAGGCGCCGAGCCGCTGGCAGCAGGCAGTGCTCATCGAGAAACGCGAGAAGCCGCGCTAGACGCGAGCGCGCAAAGAAAAAGGGGCGCCCGAAGGCGCCCCTTATCCCTCAAACCCGGATCGGCGCTTAGCGCGTCACGCCCAGTTCACGCAGCAGGCGCGGCTGGTTGTAGACATTGCGCAGGGCCTCGGTAACGGCGGCGGTCGAGACCGTCACCGTGCGGTTCAGTTCGCCGTCATAACCGAACGAGCCGCCCAGCGAGTGGATGTTGCCGTCGAAGGCGGCGCCGATCACCTCGCCGCGGGCGTTGATCACCGGCGAACCGGAGTTGCCGCCGATGATGTCGTTGGTCGAGACGAAGTCATAGACGACGTTCTTGTTCACGCGGCTTTCGGCGTCGACGAAGCGGGCCGCCGCGTTGAAAGGCTCGGCGCCGGTGGCGCGCTCATACAGGCCGCCGATCTGGGTGAAGGCCGGCACGGTGACGCCGCGATAGGTCCAGCCCTTCACCTGACCGTAGGACAGGCGAAGCGAGAAGGTCGCGTCGGGGTACAGGTTGTCGCCATAGACGGCGAAGCGGGCCTGGGCGACCTTTTCGGCGGCGCGGGCGGTCGGGGCGTTGACGCCCGCATCCCACTGGGTGCGGACGGCTTGCGCCGCGTCGTCATTGGCCAGGACGAAGGCGATCATCGGGTCGCCCGACGAGGCCAGTTGTTCCGGCGTCATGGCCAGGGCCTGGGCGCGGAAGGCCGGGTCGATCAGCTTGGTCTCGACCAGGCTGGCGGCGATGCCCTCAGGATTCTCGCGGCCCAGCATCGCCTTCACATTGGCGTTGTCGACGGTCAGGTATTCGCGGGTCTTGGACAGCCAGAAGGACAGCTGGATTTCCTCGACGCCCTTGGCGATCGGGGCTTCCGAGGCCAGACGACGGCCCAGAGCGGCGATGTCGCTGTCGGCGTAGCCGGCGCGGCGCTCGGCGAGCGGCTTGGCGCGTTCCTTCGACGCGCGGACGATGGCGCGGGCGTAGGAGTAGAGGGTCGAACCGCCGCCGGCGTTCCCTTCCAGCTGACGGTAAGGCAGGTAGAGGTCGCGCGCCGTGGTCTGGGTTTTTTCCAGATCGGCCCACGGATCGCCGATACGCTCGGCCAGGGCCGGGTCGGCGGCGACGCGTTGACGCAGCTCGGCTTCTTCAGCGCGCTTCTTGCCCATGAAGGCCGGGTCGGTCAGGGCGCCCTGCTGGCCGTAATAGACCTTGAAGCTGTTCTCCAGGCCGAAGATCGGGTCCAGAGCGACGCGCTTTTCTTCCTCGCCGGTCGTCGAATATTCGACCAGACGGCCGCGCAGTTCCGAACCCTGGATCAGGGTGACGGGGATCTGCTGGTCGCGCAGGCGCTCCAGCTGGCTCATGGTCAGCAGGCGCGAGGTCGAGCCGGGGTTTCCGGCGACGAAGGTGACGTCACCTTCGGCCGGGGCGTTGGCATTCCACTTCAGATGGTTCGGCGTGGCGACCGGCTTGCCGTCCTCATAGGCGCGCAGGAAGGCGGCATCGAGGGCGTAGCGCGGGAAGTTGAAGTTGTCCGGATCGCCGCCGAAGAAGGCCGCCTGGAACTCCGGTGCGAAGGCCAGACGCACGTCCTCATACTTGCGGAACTGATAGAGGGCGTACTTGCCGCCGCGATAGAAGCTGATGACCTGGCAGGTCAGCTTGCGGTCGTCGCCGCAGGCTTCTTTCTGGATCTTGTCGATTTCGGCCGAGCGGGCGGCGACAAAGGCCGCGCCCTCGAGGCCGGCGCCGGCGCCGAGCACGCGCTCGGTGACGTCGGTGATGTCGGTCAGGACCTCGGCGGTCTGGCCGGGGCAGGTCTTCTCTTCTTCACGCGTGGCCGGCATCCAGCCGTTCTTGACGTAGTCGTTCTGAGCCGTGGACAGGTCCTGGACGCAGGAGATGACGCAGTGGTGGTTGGTCAGGATCAGACCTTCGCCCGAGACGAACGAGGCCGAGCAGCCCTGCAGGCGCACGGCGGCGTTGCGCACGCGGTCCAGCCACGACTGGTCGATGCGGGTGCCGTACTTGTCGTTCACCGTCTGGATCGGGAAGTTGTCGAACGTCCACATGCCCTCGTCGGCGCGGGCCGGAGTGGCGGTTGCGCCGGTGACGGCGGCGGCGACGCCCAGGGCCGCCAGCGAGGCGGTGAAGGAAAAGGTGCGACGAAGCGACATTCAGGCTCTCTCCCGAGCGCAAGGCACGGCGCCTCGCGTCTGTTATTGTGTAACTAGCGCCGTCGATGGACGGGCCTCAAGCCCCCTTAGTGCCGCAAGACGCCGGGGGGAAGCCGCAGCCTTACCCCGATTTAACTTGGCCCCGGCCCAGCGCGCCGTCAGATAACACTGCAAGTCAGGGGTTTGAGACGCGTCATGTCACTCGCGCTATCCACGCTGCTCTTTGAGTGGCGACGTTATATGGCCGCCGTCATGGCGCTGGCCCTTTCGGGTCTGCTCGTGCTGGCGATGACTGGTGTCTTCATCGGCATCGGCAAGGGCTTCACCGCCCAGATCGAGCGCTCGAACGCCGACATCATGATCCTGCAGCCAGGCGCCAAGAGCCTGATCAACGGACCGTCGGGCGTGCCGCGTCGCTTCATCCCCCTGGCCTACAACCACCCCGCCGTGGTCGAGGTTCAGCCTCTGGACGGCGCCGGCGGCACCTTCCAGTCGGTCAAGGAGGTCGATCCGACCCGAAGCCAGGCCGACAACGCCAAGCAGGGCGCCCCGCGCCAGAAGTTCGTCCAGTCCAGCATCATCGACACCACGCCGGGCTCGGTGACGATCCCGACCGACTATTCCCAGGAACTGGTCGACGCCCTGCGTCAGCCCTACACGGTCGCGGTCGATGAGACGGCCCTGACCACCCTGGGCGTCAAGCTGGGCGACAAGGCCCTATACAACGGCCAGACCGTCACCGTCGTCGGCGTGACGCGCGGCTATCCCAACATGATGCAGCCCGGCGTGGTCATGTCGCGCGACACCCTGCGGATGCTGGGGCAGGCCGACACCGGCCCGCGCGTCGGCCCCCTGATGATCAAGATCAAGGACCCGGCCCAGGCCCCGGCCGTCGTCGCCGAGCTCAACAAGCTGGGCAACGGCCAGTGGAAGGCCTGGACCCGTCAGGAACTGGCCGACGCCAACGCCGGCGCCATGTTCGAGGAAGGCATCCTGGTCATCATCATCGGCGGCTGCGTCGTGCTGGGCATCATCATCGGCGTCGCCATCACCTGGCAGACCCTGCGCGGCGCCATCATGGCCAACATCAAGGAGTTCGCCTCGCTGCGCGCCCTGGGCGTCGGCATGGGGAGCCTGCGCCGCATCGTCATGGAGCTGAGCTTCTGGGTCGGGGTGGTCGGCGTCGCCGCCGCCATCGGCCTGACCTGGCTGCTGTCCCTGTTCGCCATGTCCAAGGCGGTCATCATCGCCCTGCCCCTGCCGCTGCTGATCGTGGTGGGCGGCGGCCTGATCGCCATCTCCATGCTCTCGGGCTTCCTGTCCATGGGCATCCTGAAGAAGAGCCAACCTGCGGACCTGCTGCGATGAACATGCATACGAAAGTTCAAGGCAAGCATGGCGAGTTCGCCATCGAGGCCAAGGGTCTGATCAAGCGCTTCAAGTCCGGCAAGAACTATGTCGAGGTTCTGAAGGGCGTGAACTTCGACGCCCGCCACGGCGACCTGACCATGGTCATGGGCCCGTCCGGTTCGGGCAAGTCGACCCTGATCGCCGCCCTGTCCGGTCTGTTGAAGCCCGAGGCGGGCCGGGTCGACGCCCTGGACGTGGACGACATGTGGAAGCTGTCTTCGGGCCGTCTGGACAAGTTCCGGCTGGACCACTGCGGCTTCATCTTCCAGGGCTTCAACCTCTTCCCCTCGCTCAGCGCCCTGCAGCAGGTGACGACGGTGCTGAAGTTCCAGGGGTTGACCCCCGATCAGGCGAAGAAACGCGCCACCCTGGCCCTGGAAGAAGTCGGCCTGGGCCACCGCCTGCATCAGCGCCCCGCGGCCCTGTCGGGCGGCGAGAAGCAGCGCGTCGCCATCGCCCGCGCCCTGGCCAAGGACCCGCAGATCCTGTTCGCCGATGAACCGACCTCAGCCCTGGACGGCGAGAACGGTCAAGTCGTGATCAAGCTGCTGCGTCGCGCCGCCACCGAACACGGCGCTGCGGTCATCTGCGTGACCCACGACCCCCGTCTGGAAGCCTGGGCCGACCGGGTCATCCACATCGAAGACGGCGTCATCATCGACGATCAGCGCCGCACCCCCAATCCCGACGCCGTTCTGGCCTCGCACTAGACACCGATCCTCAAGGACACCTCCATGCCCGCTTTCCTGAAAAACAAATGGCTCTGGATCGGCCTCGTCGCCCTGATCGTGGTGATCATCGGCTTCGGCATGTTCCAAAAGGCCCAGGCCGCCAAGAAGGCTGAGGCCGCCGCCGCCGCCGAGAAGAAGGTCGAAAGCCCCTATGCGGCCATCGCCAACGGCAAGGTCGACATCGAAGGCGGCATCATCCAGATCGCGGCCCGCCGCGGCGGCGTGGTGCGCGAAGTCCTGGTGCAGGAAGGCGACCGCGTCACCGCCGGCCAGATCCTGGCCCGTCAGGAGGACGACGAACCGCGCCTGGCTCTGCAGACCGCCGCCGCCAACCTGTCGGAGGCCGAAAGCCAGTTGCGCCTGATCAACGTCGACATCGCCACGGCCCAGCGTGAGTACGACCGCCTGCAGAAGCTGGTCTCGACCAACTTCGTCGCCGCCCAGCGCCTGGATCAGGCCCGCGACGCCATTGCTCAGGCTCAGGCCCGCCTCGGCTCGCAACAATCGGCCGTCCAGACCGCCCGCGCCCGCCGCGACCAGGCCGCCTATGACGTCGAACTGACCGTCATTCGCTCGCCCGCCGAAGGCCGCATCGTGCGCCGCTACGCCAACCCCGGCGCCGGCGCCTCGACCCTGAACGTGTCCAACATGTTCGACCTGGAGCCCGACGCTCCGCGCATCGCTCGCGCCGAAATCGTCGAGGCCGACATTCCGAACATCACCGCCGATCAGGCCGTCGAGATCACCCCGGAAGGCGACCCCAGCAAGGTCTATGTCGGCAAGGTCCTGCGCCGCGCCGCCGTCTTCGGCGCCCGCAAGCTGGCCTCGGACGATCCCTCGCAGCGCACCGACGAACGCGTGGTCGAGGTGGTGGTGGCGGTCAACGACGCCCCGCTGCTGATCGGCCAGCGCGTCCTGGTCAAGTTCATGAAGCCAGGCCAGACGGCCGGCGCCAAGCGCGACACCAATGTGGCGGGCGTCCCCGCCAGCCGCTCGATGCAGACCCCGGCCCGTCGCTAAGCGGTCAGTAGAACCGGATATGGAAAAGGGGCCTCGCGAGGGGCCCCTTTTTTGTTGTCCGATCAGTTTCCGGTGAAATCCCCCGGCCGCTTCTCCAGCACCGCCGTGACACCTTCGATGTGGTCCTCGGTCAGGTGGGCCAAGGCCTGCATGGCGGCGGACAGTTCCAGCATCTGATCGAAATTCATGTCGCGGCCCTGACGCAGCAGGCTCTTGGCCATGCGCAGGGCCTGGGGCGGCTGGGCGGCGATCTGGCTGGCCGTGATCATGGCCTCGTCCATCAGGGTCTCATGCGGGACGACCCGGTTGACCAGGCCCCACTGGTCAGCGGTCTCGGCGTCGATGGAGCGGGCGGTGAACAGCATTTCGGCAGCGCGGACATAGCCGATGTTGCGCGGCAGCAGCCACGACCCGCCGTCGCCGGGGATGATGCCCAGCTTCATGAAGGGCACGCCGAAGCTGGCGCGGTCCGAGGCGATGCGGATGTCGCCTAAGCCGGCGATGTCGCAGCCCAGGCCCATGGCCGGGCCGTTGACGGCGGCGATCAGCGGAACCTCCAGCCCATAGAGCGAGCGCACGATGCGGTGGACGACCCGGCGATAGCGCTCACGGATGGCGGCGCCCGAACCCTCGAACAGGTCGGCGCGGGCCTTCATGGCCTTGAGGTCCCCGCCCGCCGAAAAGGCCCGGCCCGCCCCGGTCATGACCACGCAGCGGATCGAGCGGTCGGCGTTAACCGCCTCGCAGGCGGCGGCGAAGGCCTCGCCGTCGTCCAGATCCGGCAGGGCGTTCAACCGGTCGGGCCGGGTCAGGGTCCAGACCATGACCTCGCCGCAGCGCTCCTCGACGATCAGACCCATGACAGACGCTCCTTTAAAAGATGGAGCCGGTTTCAGCGGGGCGACGGTCGAAGGCAAGCGGAATTGAAAAACCCCGGTCGTTCTGACCGGGGCTTGCGGGTTGGATCAAATACCCTCGCGACTACGCGCGCGGCCGTTTGATCGTTATGGGCACGAAGTTCGAAGGATGACTAACCGTGCGGTTGTTCGCCGGGTTCATCTGCTTCGTATTGACCAGCATCCCGCCCCAGAGGGCAAAGGACATCATGGCGTGCTGGAGGTTGCGCTCCTTGTCGTTCATTTAGGCGTCTCCTTTCGTTGAACGATGAAAGAAGACGCGTCGTGCTTATCGGGGATCTCACCGTCATAGTCGTTTCGCGTCAGCAGCCTAGATAGCTCCGCTTGGTTAAAAAGTCAAGATTTTGGTCCGGAACCGGACTTGTTGTAGTTCTAACGTCATAAAATCATGAGCCAGCCGCCCGCCTCCGAACCCGCCCGACCGCCGCGGTCCATCGCCACGCCCTGCGTCATGGTCTGCACCGTGGACGGGGCCTCGGGCCTGTGCCTGGGGTGTTTTCGCACCCTGCCCGAGATCGCGACCTGGAGCCGGATGAGCGACGAGGAGCGGGCGAAGATCATGGGTCAACTGGACGGGCGCAAAGGGTTGATCGACCCGGCCTTGCTGGGCGGGTAACGCGGTTCACCCGTCAACCTTTCGTTCGCCGTATCGCTTCACCCGACGCCAAGACCCTTGCGGCACAGTGGCGTCATGATCCGCATCGAACCGCGCTCTGTTGTTGTTTTCGCCGCCGCCCTGGCCACGTCCCTGGCCTGCGCCGGCGCCCTGCGCTGGATGGACGGCGCAGGCGAGGCTCAAGCCGCCATCGCCGCGCCCTCCGTCGTGCGATCGGCGGACGGTCATTACTGGGCCGAGGCTGTCGTGGACGGTCGCCCGATGCGGATGCTGGTCGACACCGGCGCCAGCGTCGTGACCCTGAGCCGCGCCGATGCGGAAAAGGCCGGCGTCAGCGTCAGGGCCCATGACTTCACCCGCACACTCAACACCGCCTCTGGTCCAGTGAAGGCGGCGCCCGTGGTCCTGCCGTCGCTGGCAGTGGCGGGGGTGCGCCTGACTGCGGTCGAGGCCCTGGTGGTGGACGCCGACATGCCCGCCTCCCTGCTGGGCATGAGTTATCTGGGCCGGCTATCCGGCTTCGAGGCCCGGCCTGAGGGCCTGACCTTCAAGGGTTAGAGCCTCAGCGCGCTGCGCCGAACGGCACCACCTTGTTATCGGGATCGTGGCCGATGTCGGCCGTTCCCAGGAAGGGAATTCCCGAGCGTTCGCACCAGTAGCGGACGATCTCGTCCGCCGTCAGGCCGAAGTCGGGATCATTGGGCGTGACGTCCGAGACCCGCCCCAGTCGAATGCCCGCCGCGCGGCGGATCGAGGCCTGGCCGGTCAGGTGGAACATCATCCGATCGACGCGGTAAAGCGCCTCGGACACCTCCTCCAGCATGATGACGTGGCCGTTCAGGTCCGGCTCCAGCGCCGTGCCGACCAGTTCGTTGAGGATGGTGAGATTGAAGGCGACGGCGGGACGCGGGTCGTCCAGCAGCGACGGCTCCAGCGAGGCGCGGTCGCCGCTGACCAACCATTCCACCGCGCGCCGCCCCGTCGCGTCATGGCGCGCCCCGTCCGAGGCCATCGGTCCGTGGGCGACGTGGGGGAAGCCCGCCTTGTAGAGCAGGGCCAGCAGGCTGCCGGCGTCGGAATAGCCGAGGTAGCGCTTCTTTCTCGCCACCTCGGTCAGTTGCGGCAAGACGGCCTCGGCGATGCGGCACGAGCCATAGCCCCCGCGCGCGAACCAGAGGGCGTTCAGGCGCGGATCATTGGCGAACTCGACGAAGGCGGCCGCGCGGACGGCGTCGTCGCCGCCGAAATGGCCGTGCTTTTCGAACGCCATCGGGTGGAAGACCAACTGCACCTCGCCGCCCGGATAGGCCGCCTCCATCCAGGCCTGTATGGCGGCGCCGCGCTCGGGGTCCAGACGCGAGCTGGCGTTGACGACGCCAATCTTAAAAGGACCTGACTTGAAGGGTGCAGAGCGGGTGATGGGGCTGGCCTCCGGCGTCGCCCGTGCTAGTCAGGCGCTCGGACATTCCCCGGTTTCGCGCGTCAAAATCAAGCCGATGAACAAAGACTATTTCTTCTGCGGCGTCGGCGGGTCCGGCATGCTGCCCCTGGCCATGATCGTTCAGGCGCAGGGGAACCGCATCGCGGGCTCGGACCGGGCGCTGGATCAGGGCCGCACGCCGGACAAGTTCGACTGGCTGCGCGCCCACGGCGTGGCCCTGCACCCGCAGGACGGGTCGGGCGTGGTCAGCCCTGACCAGATCGTCGTCGCCACCGGCGCGGTCGAGGACACGGTGCCCGACATCGGCGCGGCCAAGCGTGTCGGCGCGACCATCAAGACCCGGCCCCAGTTACTGAGCGAACTGTTCAACGCCGCCCCGACCTCGATCGGGGTGGCGGGCACCAGCGGCAAGTCGACCATCACCGGCATGGTCGCCTGGATCCTGGATCAGGCGGGCCGCGCCCCGACCGTGGTCAACGGCGCCGTGATGAAGAACTTCGCCTCGCCCGACCATCCGTTCGCCAGCGCCCTGATCGGCGGCCCCGATCTGTTCGTCGCTGAAGTGGACGAGAGCGACGGCTCCATCGCCCGCTATGAGCCGACGGTGGCGGTCGTGTCCAACATCTCGCTGGACCACAAGTCGATGGAAGAGCTGCGCGACCTGTTCGGCGGCTTCGTCGGCCGGGCGACGACGGCGGTGCTAAACCTCGACAATCCCGAGACGGCGGCGCTGGCGCAAACGCTGCCTGCAGGGAAGGCGATCACCTTCGCACTTGGCGAGGAAGAGGCGGACCTGTCGGCGCATGACCTCAAACCCCTGCCGACCGGCATGACCTTCGAGCTCCGCGTGCGCGGCGAGGCGACGCGGGCCGCGCGGCTGAACGTGCCGGGCGCGCACAATGTCGCCAATGCGCTGGCGGCGCTGGGCGCGGTCAAGGCGCTGGGCGTCAGCATGGATCAGGCGGTCGCGGCGCTGGAGACCTTCAGCGGCATCCGGCGGCGGCTGGAAGTGGTGGGCGCGCGAAACGGCGTCACCGTCATCGACGACTTCGCCCACAACCCCGACAAGATCGCCGCCACCTTGAAAACCCTGCACGCCTTTGACGGGCGGCTGCTGATCCTGTTCCAGCCACACGGGTTCGGCCCACTGAAGCTGATGCAGCGGGAGTTCATCGAGGGCTTCGCCGGCTTGATGCGCGAGCACGACGTCCTGCTGATGCCCGAGCCGGTCTATTACGGCGGCACCACCGACCGTAGCGTGGGCAGCGAGGACATCGCGGCGGGCGTGCGCGCCGAGGGACGTCAGGCGGAAGCCCTGGCCACCCGCGCCGACTGCGGCGACCGCATCCTGGCCCTGGCCCGACCCGGCGACCGGGTGGTGGTCATGGGGGCGCGCGACGACAGCCTGTCGAGTTTCGCGGCGGAGCTACTGGCCCGACTTTAAGCTCCGCGCCCGGAGCAATCGTCAAATTGCCCTTGTAAAACATTCACTTTCGGCAAATCGGCTGTTAAGCGCCTCCCGCCTAACTGCGCTCTCTCGGGGCACAGAAGGGGCGACGGAATGGCCAGGATCGGAGACTTCGTCGAGGCGGCGCCGCCCATGGCGCCCGAGGCGTTCGGGGCCGAGGCCTTCGACCGGTTTCAGGCCGAGCCGAACACCCTGGTCATCGCCGTGGTGGACGCCGACGGACGCCCCGTCGGGCTGATCGAGCGCAACGCCTTCACCCTGAAAATGGCCGCCGAGTTCGGTCGCGCCCTCTATGCCCGGCGCCCCGTCTCGGCCCTGATGGAGCCCGATCCTCTGCTGGTCGAGGCCGACGCCTCGGCCGACGCCCTGTTCCAGAACATGGACGCGGCGGGGCTGGGGGCCCTGCTGAAGGGCTTCATCGTCGTCTCACGCGGCCGCTATGTCGGGGTCGGGGCCGGGCTGCACGTCCTGCAGGCCGGGGTGGCCATCCACAAACGCCGCGCCGAGGCCATGAGCGAACTGGCGCAGAACCTGGTGCGCGCCGAGGCCGAAGCCCGGGCCTCCAGCCGAGCCAAGTCCGAGTTTCTGGCGGTGATGAGCCACGAAATTCGCACGCCGCTGAACGGGGTCCTGGGGGTGGCCGCCCTGATGGAGCGCGAGCTGACGCAGGCCTCGTTGCGCCCCTATGTCCGCACCATTCTGGATTCGGGGAACAGCCTGCTGCGGCTGCTGACTGATGCGCTCGACATGTCGCGGGCCGAGGCGGGCATTCTGACGCTGGAGCCGGCGCCGCTGGATCTGGACGCGGTGGCGGCCGACCTGTCGGCCCTGTGGCGCCCGCGCGCGGAAGAGAAGGCGCTGCGTCTGAGCGTGACCACGGATACGGCCGCCGCGCGCTGGGTCGTCGGCGACGAGATGCGCCTGAAACAACTGCTCAACAACCTGATCGGCAATGCCCTGAAGTTCACCCATGTCGGCGCGGTGGAGGTCAGCCTGTCGACACGGCTGGACGACGGGCGGGTGCGGCTGGACGCCGTGGTCGATGACAGCGGACCCGGCGTCAGCGACGAGGCGGCGGCGGCCATCTTCGAGCCCTTCAACACCGGCGAGGCGGGACGGCAGGGCGCGGGCGCGGGCCTGGGTCTGGCCATCTGTCGTCAGATCGTCGAGCGGATGGAGGGGCGCCTGGCGCTGGAACGCTCGCCGTCAGGCGGGGCGCGCTTCTGCTTCGACCTGCACCTGCCGCTGGCCGAAGCCGACGCGCGGCGGGACGAGGACCGCGCCGCCGCCCCCACCGCCCACGCGACCCTGCATGTCCTGGTGGTGGACGACAACGCCGCCAACCGCTTCGTCGCCGGAAAGGTGCTGGAGCTGTTCGGCTGCTCGCACGAGACCGCCGAGGACGGGCGACAGGCGCTGGAGCGGGCGGCCATCGCGCCGTTCGACCTGATCCTGATGGACGTGAAGATGCCGGTGATGGACGGGGTGGCGGCGACGCGCGCCATCCGCGCCCTGCCCGGCCCCGCGTCAGCCGTGCCCATCCTGGCCCTGACCGCCAACGCCGATCCGCGCGACGAGGCCGAATACCGGGCGGCGGGCATGGACGGGGTGGCGCAGAAGCCGATCCAGCCCGACGCCCTGTTGAACGCCATCCGGCTGGCCCTGTCGCGTCATGCGGTGGCCAAGGCGGCTTAAGGGCGCGCAACCGACCCGCCGCTGGGGTATTGTCCCGCTTGATGCTTCAGGACATGCCCCCCGCCCCGACCACCACCCTCGACGAGGTGGTCGTCACCGCCGCCCGCCTGCCCCCGGCGGCGGGCGAGGCGGCCTTTTCCGTGATCCGTCTGGGCGAGGAGACGCTGTCGAGCGCGACGCGGCTGGACGAGGCCCTGGCGACGGTTCCGGCGGTGTCGCTGTTCCGGCGCACCTCCAGCCTGGCGGCCAATCCGACGACCCAGGGCATATCCTTGCGCGCCATCGCTCCGTCAGGGGCGGGCCGGACGCTGGTGACGCTGGACGGCGTGCCGCTGAACGATCCCTTCGGCGGCTGGGTGATCTGGTCGCAGGTTCCGACAGAAAGCATCGAGAGCCTGGACATCGTGCGCGGCGCCGGGGCTGGCCCCTATGGCGCAGGCGCCCTGACCGGGGTGATCCAGTTGAGGGAGCGCGAGCGCGGCGGGGGGCTGGATGCTTCCATCGCCGAGCGCGGCGGAGCGCGGCTGGCGGGGTCGGGCGGGCTGGATACGGGGCCGGTGCGGCTGACCGGATCAGTGCTCTATGAGGCCAGCGACGGCTATGTCCCCGTGCGCGGCGCGGCGGCGGGAGCAGCGGACACGCCGCTGGATCTGGAGGCCAAGAGCGCGGCCTTGCGCGCGGATGTGCCCTTGGGCGAGGCCGCGCTGTCATTGCGGGCGGCGGCCTATGAGGAGGAGCGCGGCGCGGGGCTGGCGGGGGCGCGGGCCACGGCGAGCGGCCATCTGCTGTCGGCCACCGCCGCCAAACGCCCGTCCAACGGCGACTATGGCTGGCGGCTGCAGGCCTGGCGGCGCGAGAGCGATCTGGCCAATACCTCGGTCGCCGTCGCGGCGGATCGGACGACGACCACGCCAGCGAATAATCAGTATGAGACGCCCGCGATCGGCTGGGGCCTGAACGCGGCCCTGCGCCGGGCCGAACGGCAGATCGTGGGCGGACGGCTGGAGTGGGAGGTCGGCGCCGACGCCCGCTTCAACGAGGGCGAGACGCACGAACAGTTCCGTTACATGGCCGGGGCCTTCACCCGCGACCGCGTCGCCGGGGGCGAAACCTCGGTGGCGGGGATTTACGGCGAGGGCTCGCTGGAGACCGGGCCGTGGCTGCTCGCCGGGGGCGTGCGGGTGGATGGCTGGAAGAATGAAAACGGACGACGGCTGGAGCGCGACCTCGCCACCGGGGCGCCGACGCTGGACGAGGCCGATCCCGAACGCTCGGGCGAGGTGGTCAGCGCGCGGCTGGCGGCGCGACGCATGATCGGCGGCGGCTGGGCGGCGCGGGCGGCGGCCTATTCCGGGTTCCGGCCGGCCACGCTGAACGAACTGCATCGGCCCTTCCGCGTCGGCAACGACCTGACCGAGGCCAATGCGGCCTTGGTCCCCGAGACCTTGCAGGGGATCGAGGCGGGCCTGGCCTTCGAGGGGTCGACCTCGTCGCTGAGCGCCAGCCTGTTCTGGAACCGGATCGAGGACGCCATCGTCAACGTCACCATCGGCGAGGGGCCGGGGACATTCCCCCGCGCGGGCTTCGTCCCGGCGGGCGGCGTGCTGCGTCAGCGCCAGAACGCTGGAACCATCGAGGCGACCGGGATTGAGATCAGCGTCCGCCAGACCCTGCGCGGCGACCTGGACCTAGACGGGGCCCTGTCCGTCACCGACGCCCGCGTGGACGGCGGGACGTCCGCGCCGCAACTGACCGGCCTGCGCCCGGCCCAGGCGCCGATCTGGAGCGCCTCCGCCGGGCTCGACTGGCGCGCCAGCGACCGCCTGAGCCTGAGCGCTCGCGCCCGCTATGAGAGCAGGCGGTTCGAGGACGACCTGAACAGCCGGGTTCTGGGGGCCGCCGTGACGGCGGACGTTCGGGCCGATTGGCGTGTCAACGAAACAGCCTCGCTGTGGCTGGCCGCCGACAATCTGTTCGACGCTGAGGTCGAGGTTTCCGAGACCGGGAACGGGGTCGAAGGCTTCGGGCCGCCGCGTGTGGTCAGCCTCGGCGTACGGCTGGCCTACTGATCACGCCTCGCGGATTCAGCCCACCGCAGCCCGCTCGGCGGCTTCATGCTCGTGGAAGGGCCTCAATTGATCGGCGAGGGCGCGCTGGAACGCCGGGCGCGCCTCGGCCCGCGAGACGTAGCCGGCAAGCCGGGGGAAGTCAGCGACAATATCCGTATGCCGCAGGTCGCGTAGGACGTGGGCCATCAGGATGTCAGCCGCGCTGAAGCGGTCGTTGGCGAACCACTGGCGGTCCCCGAGCGCCGCCTGCAGCTCGCCCAGGCGAACGCGCAGGAAGGCCTCCGCCTCCGGTCTGCGCGCCTTCGCCCAGGCCTTGTCGGCGTTGAACAGGTCGATGCCGGCCAACTCGGCGACGAAGGGCTCGACGCTGTTCATGGCGGCGAACAGCCAGGTCATGACTATGGCGCGGCCCGCGTCGTCGGACGGCATGAGTTGGTCGGAGCGCTGGGCAATCCACAGGACGATGGCGCCGCTCTCGAACATCTCGACCTTGCCGTCGCTGTAGACCGGAACCTGGCCGAACGGCTGACGGGCGCGATAGGCGGGCTTGGACTGGTCCTCGAACCCGATCAACTGGTCGTCATAGCCGAGCCCAGCCTCTTCGAGCGCCCAGCGCACGCGGATGTCGCGCACAGACCCTTGGGCGAAGGGCGGCACCCATTTGAACGCGGTGACCTGAATCATACGACCTCCCTGTCGCGCATTTTCGCCTGGGCTGTGCGCGCCCTGGCTGCACGCGCTTCGTTGACGAATATATTGATATCAACATATAATGACTCATGTCAAACGATGCCGCAGCCTTTGGCCAGACTCTGCACATTCGTGACCATTGCCTGTGTCTTCACGCACAGCGTGCGGCGCGGGTGCTCTCGCGGCGCTTTGACGAGGCGTTTCGCCCGCTGGGCATCACCAGCGGGCAATTCTCACTGATGAACGGTCTGAACCGGCCGGAGCCGCCCACCATCGGCGCGGTCGCGCAGCTCCTGGCTATGGACCGCTCCACCGTGACGGCGAATCTGAAGCCGCTGGAGCGGGCCGGCCTGGTCGTCGTCTCCATCGACCAGAAGGACCGCCGCGGCCGGCGTGTCGCCCTGACCGACGCCGGTCGCGCGGTGCTGGGCCAGGCCACGCCCATATGGATAGACGAACACGCCCTGATCGAGCGCGAAGTGCAGGACGCCCACGCCCTGCGAACAGCCCTTCTGGCCATCACCTGATCGTAAGTCAGGCGACTCGCGACATTCCGGCGCCTAAACGGCATTGCAAATCGTTCGCACACTGTGGCAGAGCCATGTTGTGACCGAAGCCGCTGCAAATCCCGCCAAAACCGCCGCGAAACCCAAGGCGGCGCTGAACGCCAAACGGTCGTTCTGGCTGAAGCAATTGCACAGCTGGCACTGGATCTCGGCGGCGGTCAGCCTGGTGGGCATGATCCTGTTTGCGATCACCGGCATCACCCTGAACCACGCCTCGCAGATCCCGGCCGAGCCGGTGACGAAGGAGGCGACGGCTGTCCTGCCCGCCCCCCTGCTGGCGCGTCTGGCCGACTTCCCCGCCGAGACCACCGACGCCGTGCCCGCCCCCGTGGCGCGCTGGGCCGCCGACGCCTTTAAAGTCCAGGTGGACGGCAAGCCGACCGAGACCACGGCGGATGAAATCTATGTCGCCCTGACCACGCCCGGCGGCGACGGATGGCTGACCATCGACCGTTCAACCGGCGAGGCCGTGCACGAGAAGACCACGCGCGGCTGGGTCGCCTATCTCAACGACCTGCACAAGGGTCGCAACGCCGGAGTGGTCTGGTACTGGTTCATCGACGTCTTCGCCGTGGCCTGCGTGATCTTTTCCGTCACCGGCCTGGCCCTGCTGTGGCTGCACGCCCGCGGCCGCCCCTCGACCTGGCCCATCGTGGCCCTGGGTCTGCTGGTTCCTGTCGTCATCGCCCTTCTGTTCATCCACTGACCCTTCAACTGACGAGCCTCCCCCATGCGTAAGCTTCCTCTCGTCCTGACCGCCGCCGGCCTCGCCGCCGCCGCGCCCGCCGTGGCCAACGCCGCCGATCTGACGGTGAACGTCGAGCTGCCGCGCATCGCCAGCGCCTCCTATCACCGCCCCTATGTGGCCGTGTGGATCGAGAAGCCGGACCAGTCGACGGCCCAGACCCTGGCCGTCTGGTACCAGCAGACCCGCAACAACGAGGGCGACGGCAAGGACTGGCTGAAGGACCTGCGCACCTGGTGGCGCAAGGGCGGCCGCGCCATGACCATGCCCGCCGACGGCGTGTCCGGGCCGACCAAGGCCCCCGGCCGTCATTCGGTGACTGTGCCCGCCGCCCGCCTGCGCAATCTGCCCGCCGGCCAGTACAACATCGTCGTCGAGGCGGCCCGTGAACTGGGCGGCCGTGAGGTCGTGCGCGTGCCCTTCCGCTGGGGCGGCGCCAACACCGCCGCCGGAACCGGCTCCACCGAACTGGGCGCCGTTCGCGTCGCCGTGACCCGCTAAGGATCTGAGATCATGAAAAAGACGCTCGCCTTCCTGTCTCTGGCCGCCGTTCTGGCCGCCCCGCTCTCGGCCCAGGCGCACCGCGCCTGGCTGGCCCCGACGTCAACCGTGCTGTCGGGCAACGACGCCTGGGTCGGCTTCGACGCCGGCATGTCGAACGGGGTCTTCATCCCCGACCACGCCGCCATGCGTCTGGCCGGTCTGACCATCACCGCCCCGGACGGTTCGACCGCACAGGCCGAGAACGTCATGCAGGCCAAGTACCGTTCCAGCTTCGACCTGCACCTGGCCCAGCCCGGCACCTATCGCGTCGCCAATGTCGGCTCGGGCTTCATGGCCAGCTACAAACAGGGCGGCGAGCAGAAGCGCTGGCGCGGCACGGAAGCCGAGTTCCCCGGCGCCCTGCCCGCTGACGCCACCGAGGTCGTAGCCACCCGCACCGACAGCCGAACCGAGACCTTCGTGACGCTCGGCGAGCCGACCGACCTGACCGTCGTCGGCAAGGGTCTGGAACTGGCCCCCGTCACCCACCCCAACGATCTGGCCGCCGGCGAAGCCGCGACCTTCAAGCTGCTGAAGGACGGCCAGCCCGCCGCCAATGTCGAGGTGACGATCGCGCGCGGCGGCACCCGTTACCGCAACAATCCCGAAGAGATCACGGTCAAGACGGGTGCGGACGGCGCCTTCACCGTGACCTGGCCGCAAGCCGGTCTCTACTGGCTGGGCGCCTCGGTGCGCACGGCGGGCGTGAACGGCCAGCCCGGCGCGAACGCCTCGTGGAACGGCGCGCTGGAAGTCCTGCCCTGACCGTCAACAAGTCCAGTTCGGCCCCGCCGCCGCTCCAGCTTGGGGCGGCGGTTGAAGGCCGTCAGGACACGCGTGTCCTGATCCCGCCGACCACACGCGCGCCCGAGCGGCCGCCCAGCGACCTGATCTGGTCGCTGGCGGGGGAAAGCATGGGCACCACCTGGTCGGTGCGTCTGGTCCCTCTGCCCGGAACGACGCAGGACGCGTTTCAGTCGGCGGTCGAGGAAGAGCTGGCGCGCATCATCGCCCTGTTCAGCCCCTGGACGCCCAGCAGCGAGATCAGCCGCTTCAACAACGCCCCCGCTGGGACGTGGAAGCTGTCGGACGACTTCTGGAGCCTGCTGAACGCCTCGCTGGATCTGGCCGACGACGTCAACGGCGCGGTTGATCCGACCCTGGGCGCCCTGGTCGATCTGTGGGGTTTCGGCCCGCCGGGACCGCGCGATCCGCTCAATCCCCTGCCCTCCGATGATGAGGTCGAGGCGGCGCTGGCCGTGTCCGGTTGGCAGAAGCTGCGACTGAACCGCGACGCGCAGGCGGCGGTGCAGATCGGCGGCATGAAGCTGGACTTTTCCGGCATCGCCAAGGGCCACGCCGTGGACCGGGTCTCGGCACGGCTGACCGAGATGGGCGCCACCTCGCATCTGGTCGAGATCGGCGGCGAACTTCTGGGGCGCGGGGTCAAGCCGGACGCCCAGCCCTGGTGGGTCGAGATCGAGGCTGTGCCGGGTTCGCCCGCGCCGCATACGGTGGCGGCCCTGTTCGACGTGGCGGTGGCCACCTCGGGCGACTGGCGCCGGGCCTTCGTGCATGAAGAACGTCTCTATCCGCACACCATCGACGGCTCGACCGGGCGGCCGGTGGACAATGGCCTGGCCCAGGTCACTGTCTTTGACGCCTCGGCCATGCGCGCCGATGCATGGGCCACGGCCTTGACCGTGCTCGGCCCCTATGACGGACCGGAGTTCGCCGAGGCCATGCAGATCGCAGCCCACTTCGTCGAGCGGACGCCGCGCGGCCTGGTCGAGCGGATGAGCTCCGCCTTCGCCGCCATGATGGACGAAGAAGAAGCCTGATCGTGACCGCCGACCTGACCCGCTGGCTCTGGACGGGCGTCGCCGTCGCCCTGTGGCTGGGCCTGATCGGCCTGACCGTGTGGCGCGTGCGCGCCGCCGCGAAGAAGGCCGCCGACCAAGCGCGAGCTCTGGCCGAGGCGGCGGGCGACGACGCCGTACTGATCGCCTTCGCCAGCCAGACCGGCTTTGGCGAGGAGTTGGCCTGGATGACCGCCCGCGCGCTGGGCGACGGCGGCGTCGGCGCGCGGATCACGTCCTTCGCGGACCTCGATCTGGAGACGCTGAGGGGCGCGCGGCGGCTGCTGGTCGTGGCCTCGACCACCGGCGAGGGCGATGCCCCCGACAGCGCGGCCCGCTTCGTGCGGCAGGTGATGAAGGGCGAGGCCGACCTGTCGCACCTGTCCTATGGCCTGCTGGCCCTCGGGGACCGTTCCTATGACGCCTATTGCAGTTTCGGCCACGCGGTCGGCGACTGGCTGGACGGCTGCGGCGCCCAGACCCTGTTCGACCGGGTCGAGGTGGACAATGGCGACGCGGGCGCCATCCGCCACTGGCAACATCAGCTGAACCAGATCACCGGCTCGACCTCCGCCCCCGACTGGACCCCGCCCGCCTATGACCGCTGGCGCTTGATTGAGCGGAGCCTGTTGAATGCGGGCAGCCCCGGCGGCGCGGCGTATCACCTCGCGTTTGAGCCCATCGACCATGCGCCCGACTGGACGGCGGGTGACATCGCCGAGGTCGGCCTGCCGGCGCGCGACGGCGAGCAGCCGGCCAGCCGTGAATACTCGGTCGCCTCCCTGCCTTCGGACGGGCGGGTCGAGTTCTGCATCCGCCTGATGACCCGCCCCGACGGCGCCCCGGGCCTGGCCTCGGGCTGGCTGACGCAGGACGCGCAGATCGGCGACGAAGTGGCCATGCGCGTGCGCGCCAATCGCGGCTTCCATGCCCCGCCGCCCGAGGCCCCCATCATCCTGATCGGCAACGGCACCGGGATTGCGGGCCTGCGCGGGCATCTGAAGGCGCGGGCGCGGCACGACAAAACTGGCGGGGCCTGGCTGCTGTTTGGCGAGCGGACGCGGGCGCATGACGCCCTCTATGACGCCGACCTGCAGGCCTGGCTGGCGTCGGGCGCCCTGACCCGTCTGGACCGAAGCTTCTCGCGCGACGGCGGCGAGAACCGCTATGTCCAGTCGCTGGTGGCCGAACACGCACGACCGATGGCCGACTGGGTTGATCGCGGGGCCTATGTCTATGTCTGCGGCAGTCTGGAAGGCATGTCCAAGGGCGTTCACGCGGCGCTGGAGGCGGCGCTGGGCGAGGAACGGCTGATGCGGCTGACGGATAGCGGGCGGTACAGGCGCGACGTTTACTGAGGAAGGCGACGCCTCTCCCTCCCCTTCATGGGGAGGGTGACTGAGCCCAAAGGGCGAAGACGGGTGGGGGCGCTTTGGCTATTCAAGCGCTGCATTCCGTGTCGCCGCGCCCTCCCCACCCGGTCGCTTCGCGACCACCCTCCCCATGAAGGGGAGGGAGAGGGCTAGCCTACACCTCCGACCACCGTCGCAGCAGGTTGTGATAGAGGCCGGTCAGTTCGATGACAGCCTGATCCTTCGGCCCCTTGTCCAGATTGACGCGCTGTGTGGCGACATCCAGCCGGAACAGGCTTTCGCGGTCGGCGTCGTCGCGGACCAGGCTTTGCAGCCACATGAAGCTGGAGACGCGAGCGCCGCGGGTGACGGGCGTGACCCGGTGCAGGCTCTTGGACGGATAGAGGACCAGGTCGCCGGCCGGCAGCTTGACCGACTGGGCGCCGTACAGCTCCTCGATGATCAGTTCGCCGCCGTCGTAGTCCTCGGGCTCGGACAGGAAGAGGGTGGCCGAGAGGTCGCTGCGGATGCGCACATCACCACGCTGGCGAATGGCGTTGTCGACGTGGAGGCCGAACTCGCCGCCGCCCTCGTAGCGATTGAACAGGGGCGGAAAGATCGTGTGCGGCAGGGCGGCCGAGACGAACATGGGATTGGCGTTCAGGGCCTGAACGATCAGAGCCGAAACCTCCTTCGCCGCCGCGCTGTCCTCGGGCAGTTGCTGGTTCTTCTTGGCCGTCGCCGATTGATGGCCCGAGGTCATGTTGCCGTCGGCCCAGGGACCGGCGTCCAGGGTCCGGCGCAGGGCGGCGACTTCGGCCTTGGTGAAGACGTCGGGGATGTGCAGCAGCATGGCTCTCTTACCGTCTCAAAACGCATCGGCCCCGCCGCTCAGGAGAACGACGGGGCCGACATGATGGCGCGAAACGCGGCTTCTTAGTAGCGAACGTTCAGCGTCAGGATGGCCGAGCGGGCCGGGGCCACGTCGGCGTGGTGAACGCCATTGGTGCGGATGATATATTCCTCATCGCCCGCGTTCTGGACATTCAACTGGAGCGAGGCGCGGTCGCTGATGTCGTAGGAGGCGAACAGGTCCACGCGGGTATAGGCGGGAGCGTAGATGCGGTTCGTGCCGCCGCCAGCGCCGCCCTGATTGCCGCCGAACGACTTGCCGACATAGTAGACGCCCCCGCCCAGGCTGAGCTTGGGCATGACGCGGTAGGTGGTGAACAGGCTGGCGGTGTGTTCCGGCGTATTGGCCAGGGACTCGCCGACGTTGACGTTGGTGTAGGCGCCGCTGACCAGTTCGGAGTCCATCCAGGTATAGCCGCCGAAGACCTGCCACTTGCTGGTCACGTTGCCCGAGACGCCCAGTTCGAGACCTCGAACCTCGGCCTCGCCGGCCTGTTCGAAGACGCCCGGCTCGACCTGGATCTGCGCGTCCTTGCGGGTCAGTTGGAACAGGGCGCCGCTAAGCGCCAAACGGTCGTCGAACAGATTGGCCTTGGCGCCGATCTCGAAGCTCTGGGTCTCTTCCGGGTCCAGAACCGTGGTCAGCAGATTGCCCGTGCCCGTGCCCGTGCCGCCGTTCTGATCGCCGGCCGAGATGGTCGGCGGCGTCGAGGAGGTGGCGTAGGAGGCGTAGACGCTGGTGTTGGCCGTCGGCTTGTAAACGAAGCCGACCTGATAGTTGACGAAGTCCCAGCTGCTGCTGACCGGGGTGTAGACCGGCGCGGCGACCGTGCCCGTAGCGTTGATGGCGTCGACCGAATAGTCGTCCCAGCGCAAGCCCAGGTTGATGATGAACTTCTCGCCGAAGGTGATCGAGTCGAAGGCGTAGACGCCTAGGGAGTCCGTATCCGTCTTGCTGACCAGACCGCGCGTGATCGTGCCGGTCCAGGGGTCGTTCGGGTTGGGATCATAGACCGGGGTGCAATCGAAGCCGGTCAGGGGCGCCGGGCAGGCCGTGCCCGACAGGGTCGTGACCGTATAGCCTGCGTTCTTGTTGGTTTCGCGCGACAGCTCCAGACCGATGTCGAAGTTATGCTTGATCGAGCCGGTGTTGAACGAACCGTGCAGGTCGGTGACGTTGGCCAGGGTCTCGGCCGGGTTCCAGCGCGACTTCAGACCCCGCTTCATCCACCAGACGCCGCCGATGTTCTGGGCCGTGCCGCCGTCGCCGGGATTGGTGACGATGTAGTCGTTCAGCGTCTGCGAGTAGCGGGTGACGTTACGCAGGGCGAGGGTGTCGCTGAAGCGGTGCTCGATATCCAGGGTCAGGCTGTCGACCGTGTTGTTCAGGTAGTCGCGCGCCTTCAGGCCGTAGAAGCTGTCATAGGGCACGTCGAGGACGCCCGAGGCGTCCGGGCGCGGGCCGTTGGCGCCGGCCAGCTTGGTGTAGAGCGGGATGCCGTAATCAGGCATCTGATCGCTGTCGAGGTGGTAGTAGCTGGCGGTCACGGTCGTCGGCGTGCCGAGGCCCACGGCAACGGCGGCGGCGACGCCCCACTTGTCGAAGTCGACGGCGTTGCGACCGGCGACGTCGCCCTGCGAGGCCATCAGGTTCAGGCGCATGGCGGCGGTAGGGCTGACCTGCCAGTTGGCGTCAACGGTGCCGCGCGCATAGGAATCGGTGCCAGCGCCGGCCGAGCCGTGGATGAAGTTCTGCAGGCGCGGGGACTTGGAGCCCAGGTTGATGCTGCCGCCGCCCGAGCCGCGACCCGAGTAGACCGAATCCGGTCCCTTGATGACTTCCACCTGCTCCAGGTTGAAGACCTCGCGCTGCTGGCCGCCGGTGTCGCGAATGCCGTCGACGAAGATGTTGTTGCCCGAGGCCTGACCGCGGATGAAGGGACGGTCGGCCAGCGGCTGCCCGCCTTCACCGGCGCCGAACGTGATGCCCGGCGAGGTGCGCAGAATATCTTGCAGCGAGGTCGCAGCGGTTTGCTCGATGATCTGCTGCGGGATCACCGTGACCGAACGCGGCGTATCGACCAGGGGGGCGACAAAGGTCGGGTCCTTGGGCTCGCGCTTTGCGCGCTGGCCGTGCACGTCGACGGCGCTCAGGGTCGTGGCGTCCTGGGTGATGTCCGCCGTGGCGATCGGGGTTTCGTCAGCCGCGCCGACGTCGCTGGCCAGAACCGGCGAGGCGCACAGCATTCCGGCGGCGCTGGAAGCAAACAGGAGCGCCTTGAGGGCAGAGGAGCGAGCGTCGGACATGGGGGAGCAGCCAGTCAGTTAATATTGAGACCGGGTCGCAATATCACTTTTTGCGGGTGCGACAATCTGACTCCTGCGACTAAATCGCAATTGCGGCAGAGATGTCACACTGGCGTCATCACCGCGCCTTCAGCCCGGTTTCGCCACAGCCTTGATCGAGGTCGCCGGGTCGGCCAGAAGGGCCGCATCCACCGGCGTCGCCTTGCCGATCAACAGGCGCCCGCCCATGAACTCGGCCGGGGCGTTGACCGCCTCGACGCAGACGATGCGGTCGCCGTTCAGATGGAAGACAGCGAAGCTGGCCGTCGCCGGATCACCACGCACCACCTGACGGTCGGCGTCGAAGGGCAGGCCGGCGATCTGCAGCTTGACGTCATACTGGTCGGACCAGAACCACGGCACCTCGGGCGCGGGGGCGGCGCGGCCGACGATGGCGGCGGCGGCCTGCTTGGCCTGCTCCAGGGCGTTGGGCACGCTCTCCAGCCGGTGCATCCGTCCGCCGTGGACTGGGATGGGGCGGTGGGTCACGTCGCCGATGGCGTAGATGGACGGGTCGCTGGTGCGGGCGGCCTCGTCCACCACCACGCCGTTCTCGCACGCCAGGCCGGCGGTGCGGGCCAGGGCCTCGCGCGCCAGGGCGCCGACGCCGACCAGGATGGCGTCAGCCGCGATCAGGTCGCCGTCGGCCAGCCGCACGCCGCCGTCCTCGAAGCCCGAGACCTCGGCGCCGGTCAAAATCTCGACGCCGTGACGGCGGTGCAGATCGGTGAAGAAGACTGACAGGGGCTCGGACGCCACGCGGGCCAGCACGCGGTCCATGCGCTCGATCACCACGGCCTCGGTGCCCAGGGCGCGGGCCGAGGCCGCCGCCTCAAGGCCCACATAGCCGCCGCCGACCACGGCCAGGCGCTTGCCGGGCGCCAGGGCCGCCTTCAGCCGCTCGGCGTGGTCCAGAGTGCGCAGTTCCAGCAGATCGGGGCGGTCGGCGCCGGGGATGGCCAGGCGCCGCGCCGTCGAGCCGGTGGCCAGGATCAGCACGTCATAGGCCTCGACCGTCCCGTCGGCGAAGGTCACCGTCTTGGCAGCCCCGTCGATGGCCGTCGCTGTGACGCCGGTGCGCAGATCGATGGTCTGTTCGGCGTAGAAGCTCTCAGGGCGCAGCAGCAGGTCTTCCAGACCCGCCTCTCCCTTCAGCCAGGCCTTGGACAGGGGCGGCCGCTGATAGGGCGCCGCCGCCTCCTCGCCCGCCAGGACGATCTCGCCCTCAAAGCCATACTGCCTCAGCAGCGCCGCCGCCGAGCCCCCCGCGTGTCCCGCGCCGATAATCAGAACCTTGGTCATGGGACCGCAGATAGGACGGATCGGTCGAGGCGGCTACTCCTGCCGCCTGACTTACGGAAGATGGCGACGACGCAGGCCGAGGCCTCTGCTTAGGCGGGATCGACCTCGGCCTCGCCGGCCAGGAATTCCTCGGCCGAAACGAAGGCCGCGCCGTCGACGTCCAGCACCCACAGGCCCAGGAAGGCGGGGTGTTCAGGGTCCAGATCCTCGTCGATCAAGTCGCCGTCGTAGAGGCCGATATTGCTGTAGTCGAAGTCGAGCAGCAGTTGATCGGCCATGCCGACCATTTCCTCGGCCATGCGACGCGAATAGCCCAGGGCTTCGCTGACATCGACGAACTCGTCGGACAGGGTGTTGACCTCGGCCGCCTCGCTGCCTTGGGTCGCGCTGGTGGTGACGATGGTATAGGCGGGCATGGGCGTCTCTCTTGGAACAAGGTCCCCTCACCTAGCCCGTTTGCCGACAAGCGCAGCCTAGATTCTTCACACCTAAACCGTTCGTGACCAGGGACAGGCGGCGCCCCGCGGCCAGGTCAGTCCCTAAGTCCCCGATCATTGCGCTTGGTGGCGCGATATTGCTTCTGAAGCGCCGCGAGGCGGCGACGTTCGGCGTCCTTGGCCAGGCGGTCCGCCTTTTCCTCGGCCGCCGCCAGCTCCAGCTTCAGCTTCTGGAAATGAGCCCAGCGATCCGGGTCCAACGCCCCGCTTTCCAGGGCGGCGCGCACGGCGCAGCCCGGCTCATTGGTGTGGCTGCAGTCATTGAAACGACAGTCCTGAGGCAGGCGTTCGATGTCGTCGAATACGGTGCTGACGCCCTCTTCGGCGTCAATCAGGCCGACTTCGCGAATGCCGGGCGTATCGAGGATCATGCCGCCGCCGGGCAGAAGAATCAGTTCGCGGTGGCTGGTGGTGTGCCGGCCCTGGTCGTCGGCCTCGCGGATGGCCTGGGTCGCCATCCGTTCCTCCTTCAGGAAGGCGTTGACCAGGCTGGACTTGCCCACGCCCGACGAGCCGATCAGCACGCAGGTCTCGCCAGGTTTCACCTGATCCAGCAGGGCCTCAAGACCGATCCCTTGCCGAGCCGACACCATCAGGACCGGGCAATCGGTCGCCACGGCGGCGATCTCGGCGACCTGGGCCTGGGGATCGTCGCAGAGGTCGGCCTTGGTCAGCACCACCACCGGGCGGGCTCCGCTCTGCCAGGCGGCGGCGAGGTAGCGCTGTATCCGGCGCGGGTTGAGGTCGGCGTTCATCGAGGTGACGACAAAGGCCACGTCGATATTGGCGGCGATGATCTGCAGCCCACGCGAACTGTGCGCCGCCCGCCGCACAAAGGCGGTGCGACGCGGCAAGATAGCATGGATGGTGGCCGCACGTTCCCGCGGGTTCAAGGACAGCGCCACCCAATCGCCGACGGCCGGATGACCGATCTCTCTGGCTTCATGGACCAGGCGACCCGAAGCCTTGGCCCGCACCTCGCCTTGCGTCGTGGCGACCAGATAGCCGTCTCGTTGCTGAAGAATGACCCGTCCGGGGATGTGGCCTGCGCGCGCATGCGGGGCGAAGGCCGCCGCCAGCAGGTCAGTCCATCCATATTGCTCGATCAAGTCGCGGGCATCCCTATCGCGCACGACCATCCGTGGCCATGCCGCACGCCCCCTCTATGAAGCCATCGATGCGCGGCGACCAGCGCCGGCTTAATCAACGGCGCGCACTTCGAGCATAGAAGAGCCATAGCCTTCGTCAGCTTTCGGATCGGCGCTCAACGCCGCGGCCATCAGGGCGTCTCCCTCTACGGCTTGGCCCGTATCCTTGAGCATCTTGCCCAGCCCATACTTGGCCTTCTGGCTGGATGGGTTCAACTCGGCCGCCGTGCGATAGGCGACGACAGCCTCGCTTTCGCGGTTCATGACATACAGCAGATAGCCGCGCTGCATGTGGAGTTCGGCGTCGTTCCCATCTCCCTCAATGGCCTTTTCACAAACCGCCAATGCGGCATCGCGGCTGTACCGCAACAGGCTCTGCGAGACACAGGCCTGGGCAGGATCGTCGAGGTCGATGCGGGTCAAATCCTTGAAGTGCGCCATATCGGCTGCGGCGCCCCGGCTATCGCCCTGCAACTCGCGGACATGCGCGCGATCAATCAGCAGGGCGGGGAAATCGGTTTCGATCGACAGGGCGTTGGTCAGCACCGCCTCGGCCTTGGCGGGCTCTGCGTCCTTGAGGCTGGACGCCAAGGATTGCGCCAGGCTGATGAACACCTGGACCTTGGCGTTGGGGTGGCCGATGGCCTGAGCGATCAGGCCGGCCTTATCATGCGCCTGTTCGGCGCGCCCCATTCTCAGCAATTGGACCGCCAGCACGGTCACGGCCTCCCTATCCTGCGGCTGCAGGGTCGTGATCCGCTCCAGATCAGCAAGGGCGCGAGCCGACTGGCCCATCCGCTCATAGGCCGCAGCGCGGCGGTAGAGGGCGTGCGTGTTCTCCGGCCACGAGCGAAGAGCGCCGGTGAAGGCCAGAACGGCCTCCAGGTCATCTTCCTCGATCTCGGCCAGACGCCCCTTGGCGTGGAACAGGATCGCGTCATCAGGATCAGCGGCATCCCCAGCGGCGATATCGGCGCGGGCCTTTTCCAGATCATTCAACGCCAGATAGGCCAGCGCTCGATTGGCCAGGGCGTTGGCGTGGGGTGAAGCAAAGCCCGCAATGGCGGCGTCAAACTGGGCGATGGCTCCGGCATAGTCGCCTTCGGTGTGAAGAGCGTAGCCGCGACGCAGGGCAGCCTCTGGATCGCCCTCGGGGGTCGTTGTCAGGGTTTGGCGGTCGGCTGCGGTCAGGGTGTAGCCTCGCTTCACCTGCATGGTGGCCTTCAGGTCCTTGAAGCTGTCCATGCCTGCCTGCTCGGCTCGGACTTCCGCCGCCGTGGCGTAAGGGCGCAGAGCAATCGAGCCGCGATCCGTCACCAGCCGTGCGCCGTCGCGCTGAACTGTGCGGAAATAGCGGGTTGCGCCAGCCTCGACCTCATAGGGTTGGACCGACAGATCAATGACATCCTCGCCTTCAGGCAAGATGACGGTGGTGCGGAATGAGGAAGAGCTGGGGAATTTCTTGCCGTAGTCGGCGTCCTTGAACTTCTCGTTCTGGTGAGGCTCAAAGCCCTTCCATGTGACGTGGGCCAAGGGGATGTCGACCGGCCCGTCGCTCCAGTCGAAGGCGATGCGAGCCGTCGCGCTGGCGACGAATTCATGAGTGTCCTCGCGATACTCCCAGTGGCTCTTGAGGTCCGAAACCTGACCGTAATCCTCTACAAACTTGGTCCAGCGCTCGTCATACCAGCGGGACAGTTCGGCGGCGGGAACCTGCGCCGTAGCCGCCTGCATTTCAGTGGCGCTGGCGCCTCGACTGATTTCGGCCAAGGTCACGCGCGCAGGGCTGTAGACGCCGTCGGAAAAATCGATCTCGACCTGCATCATGCCGGTCGGGCGCGGCGGCAGTCGGAGCGGAACCTGCTCCAGATGGGCGCGCTCGACGACGGGCAGAACATATTCGTGAGCCAGCGGAACGTCCGGCGTCAGGCTGCGATCGCCGATACGCGCCCCGTCCATCAGATAGGTCTCGCCGTTGATCCGGGCCTTCACGATGACATGGTCGAACGCGCTGACCATTGGCAGGTACTTATCGAGCGGCAGATTTTCGGAGGACACCAGAACGGGAACCGCGTCGACGCCCAGCTCTCTCAGCAGCGCCACCAGAAGCACGGTCTTGCCCTTGCAGTCGCCTTGACGCCTTGCCCAGACTTCGCTGGCCGAGGTTGGCAGCCAACCGCCCTCGCCCAGCGTCAGGGCCATATAGCGCACCTCGTCCTGAACCAGTCGCAGCGCCGCCAGAGCCCTGGCCTCCGGGGCGGCGTGCTCTGACCTTATCCGCGCCACGTGAGCGGCCAGATCTGAAGCGTCGGGCAAGACGCTGGCCTGCTCATAGGCGGGGCCGATGTGATCCGCGATGCTTCCCCATTGCGGAATGCTGCTGACCTGCCAGCCATAGTCGGCAAGAGAACGGGTCGCGAGCGTGTCTGGATAGACTTCCCCTTCAGCATCGGTCACGCGATTGATCAGGACCTTGAAGCCTTCATGCTGGGAGATCGGGGGAACCGCGGCATGACGTCCGGCGCGGGTTTGAACCCTCATTGATGCCGGCCAACTGATGGTCATCACGCCCAGGTCCACAGGAAGCGGAGAGCTGGAATAGGCCAGCACTTCGAGCGGATTGTTGAAGACGTCGAACTGCGTGCGGAAGGAATAGGCGAAGTCAATCGCGTCCCCAACGCGGATGTCAGGATTCACCAGAACGCCGGTCAGAACGCCATTGATCTGCAACGACTGCTCCAGCGCGGCTTCGCGACGGAGGATGGTGAAGTCGGCCTTGTCCAGAATGTCAGAGGTTTCGCCTGCACGGATGATACGGGCATGGTGAACGGTCGGTGTCTGCAAGGCCGGATTCCATTCCAGGCCCAGTTGCGAGGCCTGTTGCAGCCCCAGGGGCGACAACACTCGCAACCTCATGCGGACATAGGTTTCGCTATGGTCGCCGAAGGCGCGCACATGGCGTTCGACCACTTCGTAGCGAACGTGTTGAGATGATGCATCCGGCCGGTTGGACAAATGGGGCGCAACGAGCGGGACCCAAGTGGGTGCGGGGCCGCGCAAGATCGTCTCTCCCGCAATGGCGGGCGCGCTCAGCGACCAGGCCAGAACAGCCATCATTATTTTGTTTTTCAACGCTATTCTCGCCACTCAAATATCGTCGCAATCTGCCTAGCAGACAGGCCATGCGGGGAATAGGGACTTCCTCTCTCCAGCCGCGCGCTTGCAGATCAGGCCTTCTTTGGCGCGCTGACGACGAACTGGCCATCACAGCTGGCGAGCAAGAAGCCGATTGACCGTTCCATTGTTACAGCATAATGGAACGCGCCATGAGCACCGACGCCGCCAAGACCGCCCTGCTGGACGCCCTGCTTTCGTTGCAGACGCGGGCGGAGGCCGACGCCTTTCTGTCCGACCTGTGCACCCCCGCCGAGCTGCGCGCCTTTGCTGAGCGGTGGCAGGTGGCGCGGCTGCTGGACGGCGGGGACAAGACCTATCGCGAGATCGCGGTGGAGGCCTCGGCCAGCCCGACAACCGTGGTGCGCGTCGCGCGTTCCCTCAAGGACATGCCGCACCAGGGCTATCGCCTGGTGCTGGACCGCCTGAAGCAGAAAGCCTGAGTTACCATCATGAGCACCGTGCAAGGACGGCTTCGCATCGCCGTCCAGAAATCCGGCCGTCTGGCCGAACGCAGCCTGGACCTGGTCCGCGACGCCGGTCTGCGCGTCGTCAAGGGCAACAACGAGCTGCTGTACCGGATCGAGAACTATCCGATCGACCTGCTGCGGGTGCGCGACGATGACATTCCGACCTTCGTGGCGGACGGGGTCTGCGACCTCGGCATCGTCGGCGAGAACGTGCTGGAAGAGCTCAGGAACGGCGGCCCCAACGCCGAGGTGGTCATGCCGCTGGGCTTTGGCCGCTGCACCCTGAAGATCGCCGTGCCGCCGAGCCTGGACTACACCGGGCCGCAGTCGCTGGACGGTCTGCGCATCGCCACCTCCTATCCCAAGATCCTGCGTCGCTTCCTCAACGACCGCGACGTGCGCGCCGACATCGTCACCATGCGCGGGGCGGTCGAGGTGGCCCCCCGCCTAAAGCTGGCCTCGGCCATCTGCGACCTGGTCTCGACCGGCGCCACGCTGGAGGCCAACGGCCTTACGCCTAAGGAGACCGTGCTGGATAGCCAGGCGGTGCTGATCAAGTCGCCGACCGCGCCTGAGGCCAGCTTGCAGCACCTGCTGGACAGCATCATCGAGCGGATGGCCGGCGTCGTGTCCTCGCAGGGCGCCAAGTACGTCATGCTGAACGCGCCGCGCTCGGCGCTGGATCAGATCACCGCCATCCTGCCCGGCGCCGGGTCGCCGACCGTCATGCCCCTGTCGGGCCGTGACGACGCCGTGGCCGTCCACGCCGTGTGTCAGGAAGCCGTCTTCTGGGAGACGCTGGAGAAGCTGAAGGCGGCGGGGGCTTCGGCCATCCTGGTCCTGCCGATCGAGAAGATGATGTGATGAAGCGTATCGACTGGAACAAACTGGACGCCGCCGAGCGCAAGGCGGCGCTGGCGCGTCCGCAGCAACGCACCGAGGGCTTCGTCACCAGCGTGGTGCGCGAGATTTTCGACGACGTGCAGGCGCGCGGCGGCCAGGCCGTGACCGACTGGGCGATCAAGCTGGACGGCGCCGCCCCTCGCCGGGTGGCGATCACCGAGAAGGCCGCCGCCGAGGCCCGCGCCGACCTGCCGCCCGCCGCCGCGCGCGCCCTGCGGGTCGCCGCCGACAACGTCCGCGTCTTCCACGCGGCGACGCGGCCCGAGGACACCGCCTTCATCGAGACGACGCCGGGCGTGAAGTCGAAGCTGGTCTGGCGGCCTATCGGCTCGGCGGGTCTCTATGTGCCCGGCGGCACGGCGCCGCTGTTTTCGTCCCTGCTGATGCTGGCCATTCCGGCGGGCGTGGCCGGGGTCGGGCGGCGCGTGGCCGTCACCCCGCCGTCGAAGGACGGCTCGGTGCACCCGGCCATGATCGTCGCCGCCGCCGAGGCGGGTCTGGACGAGCTGTGGCTGCTGGGCGGGGCGCAGGCGATTGCTGCCCTGACGTTTGGCGTCGAGCTGGAGGCGGGCGTCATCGAACCCGTCGACAAGCTGTTCGGTCCCGGCAACGCCTATGTGGCCGAGGCCAAGCGCTATGCCTCGTCGCTGCCGAACGGCCCGGCGCAGGACATGCCGGCAGGGCCGTCGGAGCTGCTGGTCATCGCCGACCGCGACGCCGACTTCGAGATCGTCGCCGCCGACCTGCTGAGCCAGGCCGAGCATGACGCCGACGCGCAAGTGATCCTTGTCTCCGACAGCGGCACAGCCCTGACCGAGATCGTCGCCGAGGTCGAGCGTCAGGTTCAGACCCTGCCCCGCGCCGCCGTGGCTCGCGCCTCGCTGGAGCAGGCCCGCGCCATCCGCGTGGCCGACATGAACGAGGCCTGCGCCGTGGCCAACCTCTATGGGCCCGAGCACCTGTCGATTCAGGCCGAGGAGGCCGAGCGTCTGGTGGACAAGATCACCGCCGCCGGGGCGGTCTTCGTCGGCCAGTGGGCGGCCGAGACGCTCGGCGACTACGCCGCCGGACCCAGCCACGTCCTGCCGACCGACGGCGGGGCGCGGACGCTCGGCGGCATCACCACCGCCAGCTTCATGACCACCATGTCAGTGCAGACCGTCACCCAAGCCGGTGCCGCCGCCCTGGCCCCCGTCGCCGCCCGTCTGGCGCGGATGGAGGGGCTGGAGGCCCACGCGCGGGCGGCCGATCTGAGGACGGAAGGATGACCCTACCCGCACCCTATGCGCCGCTGGTGTCAGGCGGCGAGGGTCTGGACCGCTATCCGACCGACCCGACAACGCTCGGCGCCCGACTGGCTGACCTCTATGGCGTCGCCGCCGATCAGGTGCTGCCGGTGCGCGGGCTGACGCACGGGCTGGAGTTGGTCTGGCGTCTGGCGGCGCGCGACGGGTTGAAGGTTCAGGCGCCGGATGCGGAGCCCTATTTGGGACTGGCGGCTCTTTACGCCCGACCTGCCGAAGGCGCGGAGATCGCCGCCGTCGTGATCCGCGCCCTGGGTTCGCCCGAGGCCGTGGCCGAGATGGCCGAACGCGTCGCCCCGGCCCTGCTGGTGGTGGACGAGGGGCTGGTCGAGTTCGCCGAGGCGGCCTCGGCTGCAAGCGTGGTCAAGGACCACGCCAACCTGATCGTGCTGCGCAGCCTGTCTCTGGCCTATGGTCTGGCCGGGGCGCGGGTCGGCGGCGCGGTCGCCCAAGCCCAGACACTGGCGCGGTTGGCGAGCGTGCTGGAACCCTATGCCCTGCCCGAGGTCTCGGTGCGGCTGGCGCTGCAGGCGCTGGACCCGTCGCGGATGATCGAGACGGCCGAGCGCATCAACGGGGTGCGCCGCGAGCGCGCCCGCGTGGCTGAGGCCCTGTCGCGGCTGATGCCGCTGGAGGCCGGGGTTGGCCCGGTGATCATCGCCCGGCCGTCTGATCCGGCCGCCGTGATCGAAGATCTGCGCCGGTTCGGACTGAGCGCCGACGCCGCCGGCGACCGCGTGCGTCTGCCGGTCTCGCTGAAGCCCGAGGTCAATGACCGGCTGCTGGTCGCCCTCGGCGCCGCCGCGCCCAAGGTGCGCCGCTCGCGCGTCGGTCAGGCCGTGCGCGACACCAAGGAAACGCGCATCGTCTGCGCCGTCGATCTGGACAACACCGGACCGGTGACGATCCACACGGGCGTCGGCTTCTTTGACCACATGATCGAACAGGTGGCGGCGCACGGCGGGTTTTCGATCCGCCTGTCGTGCGAAGGCGACCTGCACACCGATCCGCACCACACCATCGAAGACAGCGCCATTGCTCTGGGGCAGGCGCTGAAACAGGCGCTGGGCGAGCGAAAAGGCATTCAGCGCTATGGCTTCGTCCTGCCGATGGACGAGGCCAATGCGGCGGTCTCCATCGACCTGTCGGGGCGGCCCTATCCGGTGTTCGAGGGGACGTTTGCGACCCCCTTCATCGGCGACTACCGCACCGACCTGACGGCCCACGTGATCCGCTCGCTGGCCGAGAACCTGGGCGCGGCCATCCATGTCACGGTCACCGGCGACGACGACCACCACAAGACCGAGGCCGTGTTCAAGGCCCTGGGCCGCGCCTTGCGTCAGGCCATCCGCGTCGAGGGCGATGTGGTGCCGAGCACGAAGGGGGTGCTGTGATGGGAACCGCATTTGCAATCCTCCCCTGCGAAGCGGGGGAGGGGAACCGCGTAGCGGTGGAGGGGGCGAACCCCAGCCTCCGCGACCAGTTCTCGCCCCCTCCACCATGCTTCGCATGGTCCCCCTCCCCCGTCGCTATGCGACAGGGGAGGATCGGAACAGCCTCATGAGCAACGTCACCCTGATCGGCTACGGCTCGGGCAATGTGGCCTCGGTCCGGTTCGCGCTGGAGCGACTGGGCGCGCGGGTGCGGATCAGCGCCGATCCCGCCGATCTGGATGAAGCCGAGCGGGTCATCCTGCCCGGCGTCGGCGCGGCGGGCTACGCCATGAAGCGGCTGAATGCGCTCGGTCTGGTCGAGCCGCTGCGGCGGTTCAAGCGGCCGCTGCTGGGCGTCTGTCTGGGCCAGCAGCTGCTGTTCGAGGCCAGCGCCGAGGATGAAGGCACAGAGAATGGCGGCGCGGACCTGCTGGGCCTGATCCCGGGCAGGGTCGAGGCCATCGCGCCGGCCCCGTCGCGGCCCTCGCCGCACATGGGGTGGAGCCGGCTGACGATCCGTCGTCCCGATCCGCTGCTGGAGGGGATCAAGGACGGCGACTGGGCCTATTTCGTCCACGGCTTCGTCTGCCCCGACGGCCCGGCGACGATCGCCGCCGCCGACTACGGCATCGCCGTCCCCGCCGTAGTCAACAGCGCCAACCGCTGGGGCTGCCAGTTCCACCCGGAGCGGTCGGCGGCGGCGGGGGCGCGTATTCTGAAGAACTTCCTGGAGCTGCCCGCGTGATCGTCTATCCCGCCATCGACCTGAAGGACGGCGTCTGCGTGCGCTTGATGCACGGGCGGTTCGATCAGGTGACCCGCTATGACGAGGTCCCCGCCGCGCGTCTGGCCGCCTTCGCCGCCGAGGGCGCCGAATGGGTGCACGTGGTCGATCTGGACGGGGCCGAGGCCGGGCGCGCCATGCAGCACGGCCTGATCGGCGAGCTGGCGGCCTCCGTCGCGGTCAAGATCCAGTCGGGCGGCGGGGTGCGCTCCGAGGCCGATGTCGAGCGACTGCTGGAGGCGGGCGTCAGCCGCGTCGTGGTCGGGTCGCTGGCGGTGACGCAGTCGGACGAAGTGCTGGCCTGGCTGGATCGGTTCGGGTCCGAGCGCATCACCCTGGCGCTGGATGTGAAATACGAGGACGGGGTTCCGGTGCCGGCGCTGAAGGGCTGGACCCAGTCGGCGGGGGTCGATCTGTGGAGCGTGCTGGCGCGCTATCCGTCCGACCTGCTGACCCACGTCCTGATGACCGACGTGGGCCGCGACGGCGCCCTGACCGGGCCCAATCTCGACCTGCTGGGCGAGGCGTTGGCGCGTCGTCCAGAACTGAAGATTCAGGCCTCGGGCGGGGTGGCGACGCTGGACGACCTGACCGCCGCGCGCGACCTGGGCTGCGACGGGGCCATCGTCGGGCGCGCCCTCTACGAAGGCCGCTTCACCGTGGCCGAGGCGCTGAAGGCGGTGGCCGGATGACCGCGAGACGCATCATCCCCTGCCTGGACGTCAAGGACGGACGGGTGGTCAAGGGCGTGCGGTTCGAGGGTCACGTGGACATGGGCGACGCCGCCGAACTGGCCGCGCGCTATCGCGACGCCGGGGCCGACGAACTGGTCTTCTACGACATCACCGCCAGCCCTGAGGGGCGGACGCTGGACTATGGCTGGGTGCAGGACATCGCCCGGCTGCTGGACATCCCCTTCTGCGTCGCAGGCGGCATCCGCACGGTGGAGCAGGCGGCGCGCTGTCTCGACCACGGAGCCGACAAGGTGTCGATCAACTCGCCCGCGCTGGAGCGCCCCGAGCTGATCGGCGAGATGGCGGCGCGGCTGGGGCGCCAATGCGTCGTCGTCGGCGTCGACAGCGCCTTTCAGGACGGCGAATGGCGGGTGCACAAATACACCGGCGATCCCGACGCCCGACGCGGCGCCGGCCGGCTGACCATGGACTGGATCGTCGAGGCGCAAGGCCTCGGCGCTGGCGAGATCGTGCTGAACTGCATTGATCAGGACGGGGTGCGGCGCGGCTATGACATCGAACAACTGGCCGAAGCGCGGCGGCGGCTGACCATCCCGCTGGTGGCCTCGGGCGGGGCCGGGGCGGTCGAGCATTTCCGCGACGTGTTTGTGGAGGCGGACGTGTCGGGGGCATTGGCGGCCAGCGTCTTCCACTCGGGCGCGATCGCGATTCCCGATCTCAAACGTTACCTGGACACGCAAGGCGTGGAGGTGAGGATATGACCCTCGACATTTCCAAAATCGACTTCGCCAAGGGCGACGGCCTGATCCCCGCCGTGGTGCAGGACGCCGACACCCTGCAGGTACTGACCCTGGCCTACATGGACGAGGCGGCGCTGCGCGAGACGCTGGACAGCGGCCAGGCCACCTTCTTCTCACGCTCGCGCGGGGGGCGGTGGCGCAAGGGCGAGACCTCGGGGGATTTCCTCAATGTCGTATCGGTGACGCCCGACTGCGACGGCGACGCCGTGGTGGTGAAGGTGCGCCCGGTCGGCAACGCCTGCCACCTGAACCGCATCAGTTGCTTCGGCGACGAGGACGCGCCGGGGCTGGGCCGCATCGCGCGACTGGAGCGCACCATCCACGTCCGCGCCCAGGCCGATCCCAATGACAGCTGGACCGCGCGCCTGATCGCTCAGGGGCCAAAGCGGGCGGCGCAGAAGGTCGGCGAAGAGGGCGTGGAGACGGCCCTGGCGGGGGCTGCGGGCGACGAGGCGGAACTCGCCAGCGAGGCCGCGGATTTGATCTATCACCTGCTCGTTCTTCTCCATGCCCGTAACATGGTGTTTCAGGACGTATTGGTCGTCTTGGCGAAGCGCGCGGAAGCGGCCAAGACCAAAGCCTAGGCCTTGAGGCGAATATCCCGCATGTCGGGATCAGGGAGGAATGGGACGAATGGCGGCACTGATTCTGTTCGGCGGCGGCGGCGACCTCGCCATGCGGATGCTGTTGCCTTCGCTCTATTTCCTCGACCACGACGGTCTGCTGCCGGACGGCCTGAAGATCATCGGCGCCGCGCGGTCCGAGGAAAGCGCCGAGGAATATGTCGCCAAGGTCCATGAGGCGGTAAAGGCCCGCGCCGAGGTCGACGGCGGCTGGGACGAAGCCAGTTGGGCGCGGATGAAGGCGCGGCTGGACTATCTGGCGGTGGACGCCACCGATCCGGCCAGTCTGGCCCCGCTGAAGGCCAGGTGCGGCGACGGCGAGGTGACGTCCTTCCTCGCGGTGTCGCCCTCCCTCTATGGCCGCATCGTCACGGCGATGAAGACGGCGGGCCTGGCCGAGAAGAACTGCCGCATCGTGCTGGAGAAGCCGGTCGGGCGCGACCTGGAGAGCTTCCTCGAAATCGACGACGCCGTGGCCCACGCCTTTGACGAGCGGCAGGTGTTCCGCATCGACCACTACCTGGGCAAGGAGACGGTGCAGAACCTGATCGCCCTGCGCTTCGGCAACACCATCTTCGAGCCCTTGTGGAACAATCTGACGGTCGATCACGTCCAGATCACGGTCGGCGAGACGGTGGGGGTCGGCGACCGCTGGCCCTATTACGACGAGTACGGCGCCCTGCGGGACATGCTGCAGAACCACATGCTGCAGCTGCTGTGCCTGGTGGCGATGGAGCCGCCCAGCGACCTGGACCCGGACTCGGTGCGCAACGAGAAGGTCAAGGTGCTGAGGTCCTTGCGCCCCATCACCCTGGAAGAAGCCGAGCGCGTCACCGTGCGCGGCCAGTATGTGGCGGGGACCAGCGAGGGCAAACCGGCCAAGGGCTATGACGAGGAACGCGGCCAGCCTTCTGAGACCGAGACCTTTGTCGCCATCCGCGCCGACATCGACAACTGGCGCTGGGCGGGGGTGCCCTTCTTCATGCGCACCGGCAAACGCCTGCCCGAGAAGCGCACGGAGATCGTCATCCAGTTCAAGCCGGTGCCCCACTCCATCTTCGGCCACGGCGAGCGCGGCGAGATCAACGCCAACCGTCTGGTCATCGAGCTGCAGCCCGAGGAAGACATCTCGCTGTCGGTGATGAACAAGAAGCCGGGGCTGGATCAGCGGATGCAGTTGCAGCCGATCAAGATGAGCCTGTCCTGGGGCGTGAACGGTAAAGACGCCGCCCCGCCGCGCCGCCGCATCGCCTATGAGCGGCTGCTGCTGGACGCCATGCACGGCGACAGCACCCTGTTCGTGCGTCGCGACGAGGCGGAACAGGCGTGGAAATGGGTGGACGAGGTGTCTGACGCCTGGTCGGGCGCGGCCTTCAAGCCGCTGGACTATGTCGCTGGAACCTGGGGTCCCGAGGCGGCGGACCTGCTGCTGTCGCGCACCGGACGCAAGTGGAACACGCGTGATGAGTAGCCTCGCGATCGAGACCTTCGCTGACACCGCCGCCTGGGCCGAGGCCGCCGCCGCGCGGCTGACCGAGGCCCTGGCCGAGGGCGTCGCCGCAGAGGGCCGCGCGGTCTTCGCCGGCGCGGGCGGGTCGACCCCCTCGCCCGTCTATGCGCGGTTGGCGCAAGCCGATCTGGACTGGTCCAAGGTCACGACGACCCTGGTGGACGAGCGCTATGTGCCCGAGACCTCGCCGGACTCGAACGCGGCGCTGATGAAACGGACCCTGCTCACCGGCAACGCCGCAGCCGCGCGCTTCCTGCCGCTCTACAGCCCCTCCGTGACCGTGGACCGGGCCGCAGCCGAGGCGTCGAAGGCGCTGGCCGCCGAGGGCGGGCGTCTGGACGCCGCTCTGCTGGGCATGGGCGAGGACGGGCACATCTGCTCCATGTTCCCCGAAAGCCCGACGCTGAAGACCCTGCTGACGCCGAACCTGAAGCCCGCCGTCTATGGCGTGCCGGCCGGTCGCGACGGCCTGGCGCCCTCGTTGGAACGCCTGTCGATCAACCTGCCTTATCTGATCAGCGCCCGCCGGGTCGTCCTGGCCCTGACCGGCGCCGCCAAGCGCGCCGTGTTCGAACGCGAGGCGGCGGGCGATCCGCGCATCCATCCCATCGCGGCGATGATCGCGGCGAAGGTTCCTCTCGAAGTGCTTTGGACGGAGGCCGTCTGATGGCCCTCAACCCTCCCCTGAACCCGGTTGTGGCGGAAGTCACCGTCCGCATCATCGAACGCAGCCGCGCAACCCGCGCCGACTATCTGCGCCGCATGGACGCCGCCCGCGACAGCGGCGCCGGTCGGGCCAAGCTGTCCTGCGCCAACTGGGCGCATGCCTTCGCAGGCCAGACCATCGCCGACAAGCTGACGGCCATGGACGGGTCCAAGCCCAATGTCGGCGTCGTCACCGCCTATAACGACATGCTGTCGGCGCATCAGCCGTTCGAGCGCTTCCCCGAGGTGATCCGCAAGGCGGTGCGCGAGGTCGGGGCCACGGCCCAGGTGGCCGGCGGGACCCCAGCCATGTGCGACGGCGTCACGCAAGGACGCCCCGGCATGGAGCTGTCGCTGTTCAGCCGCGACGCCATCGCCATGGCGACCGGCGTGGCCCTGACCCACGACGCCTTTGATTCCGCCATGATGCTGGGCGTCTGCGACAAGATCGTGCCCGGCCTGTTCATGGGTGCCCTGGCCTTTGGCCATCTGCCGGTTGTCTTCGCGCCCGCCGGTCCCATGCCCTCGGGCATTCCCAACGCCGAAAAGGCCCGCGTTCGCGCCGAATACGCGCAAGGCCTGGTGGATCGCACCACCCTGCTGGCCAGCGAGATCGGCAGCTATCACTCGCCGGGCACCTGCACCTTCTACGGCACGGCCAACTCCAACCAGATGATGATGGAGATCGCGGGCCTGCACCTGCCCTCGACCGCCTTCGTCCACCCGGAGACGGGCCTGCGCGACGCCCTGACGGCGGCGGCGGCCAAGCGGGCGGTGGAACTGGCCCGATCGGGCGAAGGCCGTATGGCCGATGTCGTGTCGGAAAAGACCATCGTCAACATGATCGTGGCCCTGCTGGCCACCGGCGGCTCGACCAACCACGCCATCCACCTGGTGGCCATGGCCCGGGCGGCGGGGGTGCTGATCGACTGGACCGACATGGACCAGCTGTCGTCGGCGACGCCGCTGCTGGCGCGGGTCTATCCCAACGGCTCGGCCGACGTGAACGCCTTCCAGGCGGCGGGCGGCACGGCCTTCGTCACGCGCGAACTGGTGCGGGCGGGTATCCTGCACAACGACGTCACGACCATCATGGGTCAGGGCATGGAGGCCTATTTCCAGGAGCCCTGCCTGATCGACGGCGAACTGGTCTGGCGCGACACGGTCGAGGACAGCTTGGACCTGGACATCCTGCGCCCGGCGTCGAACCCGTTCCAGAAGGACGGCGGCCTGCGTCTGGTGCAAGGCGATTTGGGCCGGGCGGTGATCAAGGTCTCGGCGGTCAAGCCCGAGAACCGCATCGTCGAGGCCCCCGCCGCCGTGTTCGAGACCCAGGAAGACGCCCTGCAGGCCTTCAAGGACGGCAAGCTGAACCGCGACGTGGTGTTGGTGCTGCGCTTCCAGGGGCCCAAGGCCAACGGCATGCCGGAACTGCACTCCCTGTCGCCCGCCCTGTCTGTGCTTCAGGACAAGGGCTTCAAGGTTGCCTTCGTCACCGACGGCCGCATGTCGGGCGCCAGCGGCAAGACCCCCGCCGCCATCCACGTTTCGCCCGAAGCCCTTGCCGGCGGCCCCCTGGCCCATGTGCGGGACGGCGACATCATCCGTCTGGACGCCGAAGCCGGGGTGCTGACCACGGTGGGCGTGGCCGACCTGACGGCGCGCCCTCTGGCCGTCCGTTCGACCGCCAACGCCGAGGGTTCGTCCTGGGGCTACGGCCGCGAACTGTTCGGGGCGTTCCGCCATGTGGTGAGCACGGCTGAACAGGGGGCCAGCGTCTGCTTCGCCCTTCCCACCGGGGTCGGCGGCCATACCGACACCCCGCCCAACCCCAACTTCGTCGACCGGACGGTGGACGCCTGATCCGCCCAACCGAGCGCAGGAAACGACCCATGAATGACCAGATTCTTCTCGTCGGCGACGTCGGCGGCACCAACGCCCGTTTCGCTCTGACCCGCATGGTCGACGGGCGCCCGGTGCTGGAGCACCACGAGAGCTTCCCGGCCTCGGAACACCCCACCTTCCTCGGCGGGGTCAAGGCCTTCCTCGACGGCTGCGACGTCAAGCCGACCGGCGGCGTCATCGCCGTGGCCGGACCGGTGACGGACGGCGAGATCGACCTGACCAACTCGCCCTGGCGAGTGTCCGAGGGCGAGCTTCAGACCTTGGGCCTGAAGCCGATCAAGCTGATCAACGACTTCGAGGCCCTGGCCTGGGGCGCCCCCATCGTGCCTGAGGACCAGTTGGCGTCGCTGGGCGGGCCGGTGGACGGCGATCCCCACGCCACGGTGGCGGTGCTGGGACCCGGCACCGGCTTCGGCGTCTCGGCCCTGGTGCGCGACGCCCACGGCAGGGAAATGGCCATGCCGTCCGAAGGCGGTCACGCCTGCTTCCCGCCCGGCGATCCAGTCGAGGACGAGATCCTGCGTATCCTGCGCCGTCGCTATGACCGGGTGTCGATCGAGCGCCTGATCTGCGGCCCCGGCCTGTTGAACATGCACCGCGCCCTGGCCGAGATCGACGGGCGCGAGACGCACATAGAAGATCCCGCCGAAATCACCGAGACGGCGATGAAGGACCCCAACAGTCCTTGCGGCGCCACCCTGGCCCGCTTCTGCGCCATCCTGGGCGCCGTGGCCGGGGACATCGCCCTGACGACCGGTGCGCGCGGCGGGGTCTATATCGCCGGCGGCATCGCCCCGCGCATCCTGCCCTTCCTGAAGGCCAGCCCCTTCCGCACCCGTTTCGAGCGCAAGGGCCGGTTCAAGGAGTACATGCAGGCCATCCCGACCAAGGTGATCCTGCACAAGCAGGCCGCCCTGCTGGGCGCCGCGCGGGTCGCGTTCAACGAGGCGGGCTGAAAACGTGATCACGGCGGCGTGAACCGAACGTGAAACGCGGCGTTCCTCTGGTCCACAAGGAGCAGTCCCATGCGTAAATTCGTTCTCGCCGCCGCCTCCATCTTCGCTATCGCCGGTCTGGCCGCCTGTGGCGAAAGCGCCGCCGACAAGGCCGCCGAAAAACAGGCCGACGCCCTGGAAGCCCAGGCCGCAGCGACGCCGAACGAGGCCCAGGAACAGGCCCTGAACGCCGAAGCCGACCGCATCGAACAGCAGGCGGGCAACGCTGATGGCGGCATGACGACCCAGAACACGCCGAACACCTCGCCGAGCACCACCCCGCCAGCGCCCGCCCCGACCCACTAGGGCCGGCACAAAAGACAAGGCCCCCGCCGCGACCGCGACGGGGGCTTTTTCACGGACGGAACTCGGGCAGTCTCAGTCGATACAGAGGGTGGCTTCGGCCTTGCCGTCCTTGACCGTGGTGCGGCAGCCGAAACGATTGCTGTCGGCCTGGCAGACGCCCGAAGTCGTCGTGCCGGGCGCAATGCCGTTGTTGCCGGGGATTTCGCACTGGCCCTGGCATTGCGAGGCGTCAGTGCAGCGCTTGCCTGCGTCGGCGTACTTGATCACGCATTGCCAGGACTGCATCCGCCCGACTTGCTGCATCTGGCCCCCGCGCGCAGCACAGGCCGAAGCCTCGGCGCTCTGGACCGGCGCTTCAGCGCCTGAACCGCTGGGGGTCTCGGTCGGCGCGCAGGCCCCGGCCAACAGCAGGGCGCTGAGCCCCGCCGCGATGAAAACAGCTGTCAGCTTCATCCGAGGTTTCCTTTGTCGAACCCAGCCCAGCAGTCGTCGTAGTCGAGCTGCATCAGCGGTGTCTTTTCGGCCCAGGCCGTGGTGCGGATCGGCATCCGCGTCTCGAACATGAAGGCCAGGGTGTTTTCGATCTTCATCGGCTTCAGTTCGGCCTGGGTCGCGCCGTTCCAACTCGCCTGATCGGGGCCGTGCCCGCTCATGCGGTTGTGCAAGGACGCGCCGCCGGGGGCGAAGCCGCCGGCCTTGGCGTCGTATTCGCCGAAGATCAGCCCCATGAACTCGCTCATGACGTTCCGGTGGAACCACGGCGGGCGGAAGGTGTCCTCGGCCACCATCCAGCGCGGCGGGAAGATGACGAAGTCGCAGTTGGCCGTGCCGGGCGTGTCGCTGGGCGAGGTCAGGACCGTAAAGATCGACGGGTCCGGGTGGTCGAAGCTGACCGTGCCGATGGTGTTGAACCGCGCCGTGTCATAGCGATAGGGGGCGTAGTTGCCGTGCCAGCCGACCACGTCCAGCGGGCTGTGATCAAAGGTCGTGGTCCACAGAAGTCCGCCGTATTTCTGCACGCACTCCGTCGGGCGGTCGACGTCCTCGAACCAGGCGACCGGGGTCTCGAAGTCGCGTGGATTGGCCAGACCGTTGGAGCCGATGGGGCCGAGGTCCGGCAGGCGGAAAGGCGCGCCGTAGTTCTCGCAGACATAGCCGCGCACCTCGCCGTCCACCTCGACGCGGAAGCGCACGCCGCGCGGAATGACGACGACATGCCCCGGCGCGGCTTCGATCACGCCCATCTCGGTGACGAAGCGCTGCGCCCCCTGCTGCGGCACGATCAGTAGCTCGCCATCGGCGGAATAGAAGACGCGATCGACCATCGAGCGGTTGGCGACATAGAGGTGGACGCCCACGCCGACGCCCGAATCCGCATCGCCGTTGCCGCCATAGGTGGTCAGGCCCTCGACCCAGTCGGTCGGCTGATCCGGCATGGTCAGGGGGTCCCAACGCATGCGGTTGGGATTGGGCGGGGTCTCGGTGAAGGGCCCCGAACGGACCCGACCTTGCGCGAAAGCCTGATACGGCCCGTGCTGGGCCGAAGGACGCAGGCGATAGAGCCAACTGCGCAGGTTGTGGTCGCGCGGGGCGGTGAAGGCCGCGCCCGACAACTGCTCGGCATAGAGGCCCAGGGCCGGGCGCTGCGGCGAGTTGCGGCCGACCGGCAGGGCGCCCTCGACGGCCTCGGTGGCGAAATGGTTGGCGAAGCCGGTCTGGTAGGCGGGCGCGTTGGATCGCGTCATGTGGTTTCTCCCTTGGCCATGGACTTAGCCGGGGAAGCGCGCGCCGTCATCCTTCTCCGCTTGACCGGAGCAATGATTGGCGCGTCCGTTGGCATGACGTATGGCGCAATCACGCCTGCCCCAAGGAGCTCTCATGGATCGCCGCGCCTTCATCGCCGCCTCAGCCGCCACAACCCTGGCGACGCCCGCACTGGCGGCCTCTGCTCAGACCCGGCGCGGCAACCGCACCGACCGGCTGCAGATCGGCGTCATCGGCGTCGGTCTGCGAGCGCAGAGCCTGATGCCCATCCTGCTGAAGCGCGACGACGTGGACATTGTCGCCATCTGCGACATCGAGCCCCTGATGATCGCCCGCGCCAAGGGCATGATCGCCGCCGCCGGACGGCCTGCGTCGCGCGCCTATGAGGGGGCGCCCGACCGGGCCTATCTGGACCTTCTGGCCCATCCCGGCCTCGACGCCGTGGTCATCGCCACGCCCTGGGAATGGCACGCCCCCATGGCCATCGCCGCGATGGAGGCGAAAATCCCCGTCGCCTGCGAGGTCATCGCCGGGGTGACGTTGCAGGACCACTGGGACCTGATCGAGGTCCATGAGCGCACCGGCACCCCCTATATGGTGCTGGAAAACGTCTGCTATCGCCGCGATGTCCTGGCGGCGCTGAACATGGTGCGGGCGGGCCTGTTCGGCGAGTTGGTCCACCTGCAGGGCGGCTATCAGCACGACCTGCGTGCGGTGAAGTTCAACAGCGGCGACCCCGAACGCCCCTATGGCGGCGGCGTCGAGTTCGGGCCGAAAGGCTGGTCCGAGGCGCGCTGGCGCACCTGGCACTCGGTCAACCGCAACGGCGAGCTCTATCCGACCCACGGCATCGGCCCGATCGCCAACTACATCGACCTGAACCGGGGCAACCGGATGGTCAATCTGACCAGCCACTCGTCCAAGGCGCGCGGCCTGCACGACTATGTGGTCAAGACCGGCGGCGCCGATCACCCCAATGCCGCCGTCAAGTTCAAGCTGGGCGACGTGGTCACCACCTCGATCACCTGCGCCAACGGCGAGACCATCCTGCTGCAGCACGACACCAGCCTGCCCCGCCCCTATTCGCTGGGCTTCCGGGTCCAGGGCACGGGCGGCCTCTGGATGGATGTGAACAAGTCGGTCCACATCGAGGGCCGCAGCCCGGCCCACCAGTGGGACGCGCAAGAGGCCTGGTTCGAGCAGTACGACCACCCGCTGTGGAAGACCCACGAGGCCCTCGCCGCCGGGACCGGCCACGGCGGCATGGACTTCTTCGTCATCCACGCCTTCATCGAAGCCCTGAAGGCCAAGGCGCCCATGCCGCTGGACATCTATGACGGCGTCAGCTGGAGCGCGATCACCCCCCTGTCGGAACAGTCGATCGCGGAGGGCGCCCGCACCCTGGACTTCCCCGATTTCACGCGTGGCAAGTGGAGCGAGCGCCAGCCTAGCTTCGGCTTCGACGGACGCTACTAGGCCCCCTTGCGCCCCATCAATGGCGACAGGGTCTGGTTGACCTCGTCCATAACCGAGCCCTTGCCGGCGGCCACGCGAGCCTCCAGTTCGTCGGCCCGCTCCTGCAGACGGCGAATCTCTTCGACGCGCGGGTCGTCCTCCGGCACGGCGGTCAGGGCCGCGCGACGGGTCTCGATCTCGACCAGCAGGGCGTCGAAGCGCTTGTGGTCCAGCCCCTCGCCCTGCTCGAACAGGGCGATCGCCTCTTCCAGGGCGGCTTCGAAGGCGGCTTGATCGGGCATAGGCCTCATCCTCATTATGCTTACGCTTTTCAATGAGCGGACGCGGCGAGGGTTCCGTCTTGGCCGCCGCTCACGAAGGGTTTACGGGCGGGCCATCCGTCGCCAGCCAGAAGGAGCGCCCCGATGCGAACCCTGACCATCCCCGCCGCCCTGCTGGCCCTGTCCCTGACGCTCACGGCCTGCGACGGCCTGCCGCCCGCCGCCTCGGTTCCGGCGGCCGAGGTCGCCGGCGCGACCTGCGACATTCCCGCCGACCTGACCCCCGCCCGCCCCTACCGCATCCCGACGGACGAGGCCGCGCCCGATGTACCGGTCGCCTTCAACATGCTGGCCGTCAGTTGGTCGCCCCAGGCCTGTCGTTCGGGCAAGGACTACCCGGACGCGCGTTATCAGTGCGCCCAGAACCAGTTCGGTCTGACCCTGCACGGCCTGTGGCCCAACGGCGCGGATAACAGGCACCCGCGCTACTGCGCCGCCCCCGGCCCGGCCATCCCGGTCGAGACGGTGAAGAAGAACTTCTGCATGACCCCCTCGCCGTCGCTGCAACAGCATGAATGGGCCGCCCACGGCACCTGCGGCTGGGACAGCCCCGAGGCCTATTTCGAACAGGCCGCGCGAATGTGGAACGGCCTGAACAAGCCCGACCTGGAGGCCATCCCGGCCGAGCGCCTGACCGCCGGCGCCATCCGCGACGCCTTTGTCGCCGCCAATCCCGGCCTGCCGCGCGAAGGCGTCTTCATCGCCACCACCGACGGCTGGTTCCGCGAGGCGCGGCTCTGCTACTCCAAGGACTATCGTCCCATGCGCTGCCCGCGCGGCCTGGGCGCGCCTGACCGCGAGCGGCTGAAGCTGGCGCCGACGGGAACCACGCAAACGACCCGTTAACCGAAGCGGCGCAGCCTCGCAGTCGCAGCCCGTGTGGGCCGTCTTGTGGAGCGCCGCCGATGTCGACCGTGCTGACCCAGAGCTACCGTCGCCAGCGCGACCATTTCGAGCCGCAGGACCTGGACCCGCAGGAACAGCGCCGCCTGCGCGGCCAACTGGAGCAGATCGACTACGCCGCCTTCGTCTCGAACCGCGAGGTCCTCGGCCAGACCCTGTCGCGGGTCGAGGTCGCCACCTTCCAGAAGTTGGCCGTCCTGACCGCCAACGCCCGCGCCCGCTGGGCCGCCGAGGCCCTGCGCCTGTCTGAATCCGGCTCGGCCGTCACGCCCGACCAGACCGCCCGCCTGACCGCCGCCCGCACCGCCTATGAGGAACTGGCCGAGGCCTATGAGGCCCTGCGCCGCATGGTCGAGCGGGGCTATCTGACCTTGCGATAGAGCCGCCTTCATGCGCCTATCAGCGGCATGATCGCCGCCGCAACCCTTTTGTCCGCCCTGCTCGTCGCCGCTCCGGCGGCCGCGCAGGACCAGGACGGCTGGACCCTGACGGAGGCCAGCGGCGCCCTGATCGCCAGCGCCAGCTATGAGAGCGGCCAGTCCTTTGTCGTCCGATGTCGCAACAAGCGCCTGGACGTCATGATGACCGGCGTGCCGACCGAATCCGGCCCGCAAACCCGTCGGCTCGAATGGGCGGCGCAAGGCGGGGAGCATCAGAGACAGACCTGGCTCAACCTTGCCGATCAGCCCATGATCTTCGCTAGCCGCCCCGCCCATGTCGCCCGCATCTTGAAAAAGGGCGGCATGGCGTCGGTTCGATTGCCAGCCAGCAGCGAGACCGCCCAGGCCCATCGATACGACCTACCTCTCCCGTCCGACCCTGACGGCCTCGATCAGGTCCTCGCCGCCTGCGAAACCCGACTGGACGATCCGCGCGACGATCTGATCGAGATCGATCCGCCCTACGAACGTCCCGGCGTCTTTCCCGACATCTGGCAAAGGTTCGCGGCGCCGCAGTATCCCAACAGCGCCATGTCGGCCGGCGCCGGAGAGGTCCTGTTCAGTTGCATCGTGGCCGAGGCCGGCCGACTGCGCGATTGCCGCATCGAGATGGAGAACCCGCCGCGCGTCGGCTTCGGGCAAGCCACCCTGGACGCCCTGCCTTCCTCGCGCTTGCGCCTCGGACCGGGCGTCGAGCCCGGCCGTCTCGTCGTCAGCCGCACGCTCTACCGCCTGGACTAGAAGGGCCTGTCCATCCGGGCGACCGGCCCTCGCCGAGATTACAGAACAAAGATACCCAGGCTTGCACCAAGCGTGGCCGTTCCCCTTATCCAGGGGCATGAAACCTCTGGCTCCCCTCCTCGCGGCCCTGCTCCTGCTCACGGCCTGCGGTCCCTCGGCTCGCACTGACGACGCGCCCGCACCCGTGGCCGTGGCGGACAACCGAGCGCTAGCGGCCTTGTTCAGGGACGATCAGGCCGCACGCAAGGACGGCGGGCCCGATCTGATGGAAAGCCTCGCCGACGCCGAGCGCCGGGAGCAGGTCCGGGCCATGCTGGACCGGGACGAGGTGCGTTCCGGCAAGGACTACTGGCACGCTGGCTTCATCTTCCAGCACGGCGACCGGCCCGAAGACTTCCTGCTGGCCCACGCCCTGGCGACCGCCGCACTGAGCCTGGGCGAACAGGACGGCGCCTGGCTGGCCGCCGCCAGCCTGGACCGCTACCTGGTGGCGACGGACCGACCTCAGATTTACGGCACCCAGTTCATCGCCATTCCAGATCAAGCGACGATCCAGAGCGCCCTCGACCGCGACCTGCTCACCGACGCCGTTCGCAAGGCGAGCCGCGTGCCGCCCCTGGCCGAGCAGACGCCCCCGCCATGATCCAGGCCGGGACCTGCACCGCCCCCCGAACCCTCGGCCAGCGGCTCTAGTCCAGCGGCTGGGGCTTGGTGACGATCGGGGCGTCGGGGTCCGCCTGGGCCGGACGGGCCGCGGTCGGCGCGGGGCCGGCGGGCGGAGCCGGCTCGGGCGCCGGAGCGATCACCACGACCGGCGGCGGCGGCGCAACGACAGGCGGTGCGACGGGTGCGGCCGTAGCTGCCGCCAGGGTTTCAGTTGAAGCGGCGACGCTGGCCCGACGCGGTGCGACCGGGCGCGGCGCTGTGGGCCGGACTGCTGGCGCAACGACAGGCGGCGCGGCGGCCAAGGAGGTCTCGGTCTCAATCGGCGCCGCCGTGTCCGTCGTCGGCAGGGGCACAGCGGACGAAGGCGAGGCCTCCGAGGTCGAGGCCGGCGCGACCGGAGCCGGTTCACTGTTCGCGCGGGTGATCAGCCAGGTGGCCAGGGGAGCGCCGATCACGACAACAGCGGCGGCGGCGACATAGAGCGGCGCGCGGTTGACGCCCTTGCGGGACGCAGAAAGCGGCGCGGCGGCCGGAGGCGTGACGGACGCCGTTTCGATCCGGGGGGCGGGCGTCGGAGAGAGCTTGGCGGCGGATGCGGGCGCGGCGACCGGAGCCTCTGCGGTTTTCGGCAAGGCGCGCGGCGTGGCGTCCACCGGCGCGGCCGGGGCGGCTACTGGCGCAGCGGGCCGAGCGGGTTGCGGCTGCGGCGCGCTCGGCATGGGCGCGGTGATCAGGTTCGGCGCAGCGGCCGGCGGCGTCGGACGGCGCTGCGGCACGAGCGAACCGGTGAACATGCTGCCGGACGACGGACGCGGCGCGACCGCTGCGACGGAAGGCTGAGGCGTCGGTCGAGGCGTCGGCTGAGGCGTCGCGACCGGCGGCGTCAGGCCCGCGCCGCGCGGCAGAGGTCCGGCGCGGAAGGTGGTCTGGGGCGGGCGGCCCCACTGCACCGGACGGCGGGCGAAGGGAACGGACTTGTCGTCGGCGTCGGACATTCGGTCTCCGGCGCCGGGCGGCGCGCATCACGAAGAAGGTCGGCAGACCTTCAAACTGCTGAGCGAGTTCGGCGGTTTCGTGACGCGCTGAATGGACCTCAGTTCTTCAGACGATAGCCCGTCTTGAAGATCCAGCCCACCGCCGCCAGGCAGGCGAAGAAGAAGCCCAGCGTCGCCGTCAGGCTGAGACCCACGCTGACATCGCCAATGCCATAGAAGGCCCAGCGGAAGCCCGAGATCAGGTAGACCACCGGGTTGAACAGGGTCACCGTGCGCCAGCCGTCCGGCAGCATATCGATCGAATAGAAGGCCCCGCCGAGGAAGGTCAGGGGCGTGACGATCAGCATGGGGATCATCTGCAGCTGCTCGAAATTCTGCGCCCAGACCCCGATGATGAAGCCGAACAGGCTGAAGGTCGTGGCGATCAGGATCAGGAAGGCCAGCATCCAGAAGGGGTGCAATATCTGCAACGGCACAAACAGCGCCGCCGTGGCCAGGATGATCAGGCCCAGCACCGCCGACTTGGTCGCCGCCGCCCCGACATAGGCGATGACGATCTCCAGCGGACTGACGGGCGCCGACAGGATCTCATAGATGGTGCCGGTGAATTTCGGGAAATAGATGCCGAAGCTGGCGTTGAAGATCGACTGGGTGAACAGGCTCAGCATGATCAGGCCCGGCACGATGAAGGCGCCGTAAGGCACGCCCCCGACCTCCTGCATCCGACTGCCGATGGCCCCGCCGAAGACAACGAAATAGAGCGCCGTGGTGATCACCGGCGTCACGATCGACTGCCACAGGGTGCGCAGGGCCCGCGCCATTTCGAAACGATAGATGGCCCAGACGCCATGTCCGTTGAAGGTCATCACGCGCTCTCCCCTTCGCTCGTGCTGTCGCGGTGAACCAGGCTGACGAAGATGTCTTCCAGCGAGCTCTGGCGGGTGTTCAGGTCCTTGAAGGCGATGCCCAGATCGGACAGGCGGCGCAGCAACGACGGCACCCCCGTCTTCTCGGCGTGGGCGTCAAAGGCGTATTCCAGCTCCCCGCCCTCATTCTTCAGGCTCAGGTCCCACTCGGCCAGCTCCGGAGGGATGACCGTCATCGGCTCCTGCAGGTTCAGCGTCAGGGTCTTCTTGCCCAGCTTGCGCATCAGGGTGGCGGTCTTCTCGACCAGGATCAGCTCGCCCTTGAGGATGACCCCCACCCGGTCGGCCATCTCCTCGGCCTCTTCGATATAGTGGGTGGTCAGGATGATGGTGACGCCGCGCTCTCGCAGCTTGCGCACCAGGCCCCACATGTCGCGGCGCAGTTCCACGTCCACGCCCGCCGTGGGCTCGTCCAGGAACAGGATGTCGGGCTCATGGCTCAGGGCCTTGGCGATCATGACGCGGCGCTTCATACCGCCGGACAGGGTCATGATCTTGGCGTCCTTCTTGTCCCACAAGGACAGGTCGCGAAGGATGCGCTCGATATAGGCCGGGTTCGGCGCCTTGCCGAACAGGCCCCGACTGAAGGTGACGGTGGCCCAGACGGTCTCGAAGGCGTCGGTCGTCAGTTCCTGCGGCACCAGACCGATGCGCGTGCGGGCGGCGCGATAGTCCTTCTGGATGTCATGGCCGTCAGCGATCACCGTGCCGGTCGAGGGCGTGACAATGCCGCAGACGATGGAGATCATCGTCGTCTTGCCCGCCCCGTTCGGCCCCAGCAGGGCGAAGATCTCGCCCTTCTCGATGTCCAGATCGACGCGCTTTAGCGCCTGATGACCGGATTTATAGGTCTTGGTCAGACCTTGAATGGAAATGACTGACGGCATAGGCCCTCCCGGCGCAGGTTGCGCAGATAGGGAGGCGCCTGAACAGGCTCAAGGCCTGACGGCGACGCTGATCCCACACGACGAAACCGCGTTATAGTGTCGATCTTCCAGAAGGCCCCCAGAGACGCAAGGTTCGCCCATGACCGGTTCCCGTTTCCTCGCCGTCGCCGCCCTGCCCCTGATCCTCGCCCTGTCCGCCTGCGAGACCGAGAGCACCCTGCCTGAAAGCCTCGGCTTCGGGGCGAACCCGCAACTGCCGCAGGCCCGCGTCCAGCGCGTCCCAACGGTCAAGATCGCCCCCGCCGTCGGCTGGCCCGCGGGCGGCGCCCCGATCGCGGCCCAGGGCCTGGCAGTGAACGCCTTCGCCACGGGCCTTGACCATCCGCGCTGGCTCTATGAACTGCCCAACGGCGATGTCCTGGTGGCCGAGACCAACGCCCCGGCCAAGCCTGAGGCCAGCGACGGAGGCGGCATACGCGGCTGGTTCGAGCGCCGCATCATGGGCAAGGCGGGCGCCCGCGCGCCCAGCGCCAACCGCATCACCCTGCTGCGCGACGCCGACGGCGACGGCGTGGCCGAGACGAAGACCGTCTTCCTGTCCGGCCTGACCTCCCCCTTCGGCATGGCCCTGATCGGCGACCGCCTGTTCGTCGCCAACGCCGACGCCGTGGTCGCCGTCCCCTATCAGACCGGCCAGACGCGCATCGACGCTGCGCCGGTCAAGGTCGCGGACCTGCCCGGCGGGCGCAATCATCACTGGACCAAGAGCCTGGTGGCCTCAAGGGACGGCTCGAAGCTCTATGTCGGCGTCGGCTCCAACTCCAACGTCGGCGAGAACGGGCTGGACGAAGAGGTCGACCGCGCCGCCGTGCTCGAGATCGACCCGGCCACCGGCGCCCGCCGCGTCTTCGCCTCGGGCCTGAGGAACCCGATCGGCATGGCCTGGAACCCTGAAGACGGCCGCCTCTGGGTCTCGGTCAACGAGCGGGACGAGATCGGCGACGACCTGGTCCCCGACTACATGACCTCGGTCACGCCCGGCGGCTTCTACGGCTGGCCGTGGAGCTATTACGGCCAGACCGTCGATGCGCGGGTCCAGCCGCCCCGCCCCGACATGGTCGCCAGGGCCATCAAGCCCGACTACGCCCTCGGCTCGCACACCGCCTCATTAGGCCTGACCTTCTATACCGGCGCCCTGATGCCCCAGTGGCGCAACGGGGCCATCGTCGGCCAGCACGGCTCTTGGAACCGCAACCCGCCCGCCGGCTACAAGGTCATCTTCGTTCCCTTCAGCGGCGGCAAGCCGGCGGGTCCCCCGCAGGACGTCCTGACCGGCTTTCGCAACGACAAGGGCGAGGCCATGGGCCGGCCGGTCGGGGTTCTGGGCGTCCGCTCCGGCGCGCTTCTGGTCGCCGACGACGTGGGGAATATCATCTGGCGCATAACGCCCGCCCGCCCCTGATCCCTCAATGAAAAGGCCCGGCGTGAGCCGGGCCTCTCAGGCTGCACCGTCCCAATCAGTTCGGCGGCGTGATCACAATGGGTGCGGGCGGCGCTGCTGGCGTAGCAGGAGCCGGAGCCGACGGCGTCGTCGGGACTTGCGGCGCGACCGACAGATAGGGCTGCGGTCCTGGCGACACGATCGGCGCGACCGGTTCGACGGCCGGTTCAACCGGCGCAGGCGCGGCGCGTTCAGCCCTGGCTAGAGGCGTCGACGCCCTGGCCGGGGCCGGGATCGCGCGACGTTCGACCGGCGCGGCGGCCGCCGGGGGAATGGGCGTCGCCGTCGTCAATTCGGCCGGCGTCTCCATGGGAATGGTCGCCGCCGTCAGCGGTGAAACCTCGGACGCGATGGCGGACGGCGCGGCCTCCAGGGGCGTCGGCGCCGGCTCGGCGGGCTGCATCAGCATAGCGGCGGCGGCACCGCCCAGCACCAGAACGCCCAGAGGCGCCAGGATCATCCAGGTCTTTAGCGGCTTGTTCGACTTGCGAGCGCCGCTGCGGGCATAGACCGGGACATAGGCCTCGCTGTCGACCCGAGCGGCGGCGGGACGAACCTGATCAGTATAGGTCACGGACATTTTGTCTTCTCCTTTGATCCAGAGCCAGACAACTCGATCCAGAAGAGCAAGGTTCCGCGAATATGATCTTCGCCCCGAAGAAGCACCACCCTCGCCACAGTTCAGGCGAAAGCATGATCAAGTCATAAGGCCATCATTGCTTTCGACCTTCTTTCGACAAATCGTCACGGAGGTTGACGTAACGTCGCAAAGCAACCTTACGCAGCGTCATCGAAAAAACGGACAAAGCATCGCTTTCGTCAAACATTGTGGCGATGCGCGCTTGCGACCTGTTGACCCGCCGCCGTCGCCCGTTCATCACCATTGAAAGGCATAATTCGGGAAGAGGCGGCGCAACCATGGGTCTGGCAGCGAACATCCGGCGCGATATGAAGTTCGCGGGCGGGCTGTACCGCCTCCTGAAGCGCATCAAGCCCATCACTCTCGACAGCGACGTCCTGGTCTGTGACGACATCGAAGAAGCCGTCGACAAGTTCCCCGACAATGTCGCGCTCGAGGACGAGACCCGCCGCCTGACCTATCGCGAGTTGGACGCCCTGGCCAACCGCTATGCTCATTGGGCCAAGGCGCGAAACCTGAAGCGCTCGGACGTCATCGCCCTGGTGATGCACAACCGGGTCGAATATCTGGCGGCCTGGTTCGGCTTCTCCAAGGTTGGCGTGGCCACGGCCCTGATCAACACCAATCTGACGGGTCAGGCCCTGGCCCACTGTCTGACCATTTCCAACGCCTTCAACGTGGTCACGGACCAGGAAAGCTGGCGCGCGGTCGAGGAGGCCCGCCCCTTCGTCGATCGCAATCTGATGAGCTGGGTCCACGGCCTGGCCGACGAGGACGAGACCAACGATCGCCGCGACATCGACAACGCGGTGCGCAGCGCCTCCTCGGTTCGCCCGGACAAGAGCCTGCGCAAGGGCCTGACCAACCGCGACACGGCCCTGTTTATCTTCACCTCGGGCACCACCGGCCTGCCCAAGGCGGCGCGCATCCCGCATTCGCGCGCCCGCACCTATATGCGCGCCTTCGCCGGAGCCACGGCCTCGACGACCAAGGACGCCCTCTACAACTGCCTGCCGCTCTATCACTCGACCGGCGGCCTGGTCGGGGTCGGCTCGATCCTGCTGAACGGCGGGCGGATGATCATTCGTCGCCGCTTTTCCTCGACCCATTTCTGGCCCGATGTGAAGACGTCCGGCGCCACCATGTTCGTCTATATCGGCGAGCTGTGCCGCTATCTGGTCAACTGCCCGCCCAATGAGGACGAGCGCGCCCACAAGCTGCGCCTGGCCTTCGGCAACGGCCTGCGCCCCGACGTCTGGACCGAGTTCCAGTCGCGGTTCGGCATCAAGGACATCATGGAGTTCTACGGCTCCACCGAGGGCAATGTCTCCCTGTTCAACTTCGACGGCAAGTCGGGCGCCATCGGCCGGGTGCCCAGCTATCTGAAGTCGCAGATCAATATCCGCCTGATCGCGCTCGACCCGGAAACGGGCGAACCGCTGCGCCGGTCGGACGGCCTGTGCCAACTGGTCGCGGTCGGCGAGACGGGCGAGGCCATCGGCCAGATCGCCTCGGACATCCGCCACGACTTCTCGGGCTACGCCGACAAGAAGGCCTCGGAGAAGAAGATCCTCACCGACGTCTTCAAGAAGGGCGATCGCTGGTTCCGCACCGGCGACCTGATGCGTCAGGACCGCGACGGCTATTTCTACTTCATGGACCGCCTGGGCGACACCTATCGCTGGAAGGGCGAGAACGTCTCGACCGCCGAGGTCGAGCAGCGCCTGCATGACGCCCCCGGCGTTCAGGAAGTCATCGCCTACGGCGTTTCCGTCCCTGGCCAGGAAGGCAAGGCCGGCATGGCGGCCCTGGTGCTGGAGGGCAAGTTCGACGCCGCCGCCTTCGCCGCCTACGCCGACGAGCAGTTGCCGCCCTACGCCCGCCCCGTCTTCCTGCGCATGATGAAGTCGGCAGAGACCACCGGCACCTTCAAATACCGCAAGGTCGACCTGGTCGCTGACGGCTTCGACGCGGCCAAGGTCGAGGGCGCCGTCTATGTGCGCGGCGGCAAGGCCGGCTATCAGAAGCTGACCGCCAAGGCCTATGAAGCCATCCTCGACGGCACGACGCGGCTCTAGACGCGAGCGCGGAACGCCAGCGGCGTCATGCCGGTCTCGGCCTTGAAGGCCCGGTTGAACGGCCCGATCGAGGCGAAGCCGCAGTCATAGGCGATGGTCAGGACCGGCAGGCGGCGCAGGGCCGGGTCCGCCAGCCGCCGCCTGGCCTCCTCGATGCGGAAACGGTTGGCCATCTGGTTGAAGTTGCGAAAGCCCAGGCCGGCTATGCTGCGGCTGACCTTGTATTCGGCCTCGCCGAGACGCCGCGCCAGATCCGCGACCTTGAGGTCGGGCTGGGCATAGGCCCCTTCCTCGGTCATCAGGCGCAGGATGCGGTCGCCCAGGCCCGCCTCCTCATCCGTCAGGGGCCGCGCGCGGCTGCGTCCGACCGCCGCCAGGGGATGACCCCGGCGCCACACCAAGGCGAAGCCCATGCCGGCCAGGGCGATCAGGGCGCAGACCATCTTGATCTGTCCGCTCCAGCGCGCCGCCCAACTGTCGCCCGGCGCCCCGTTCACCCAGATGACGGCCACCGCCAGAATGATCGCATAGCCAGCCGCGAAGCCCATGCGGAAGCGCCGTTCCGAGGCGGAAACGCCCGCACCGAGCCCCTTCAGAGGCTCAACCGCGGCCAGCAGCAGCAGGGCCGAACTGACCAGGCCGCTGACATTGTCCACCATGCGCGGCGCCGCGCTCGACAGGTCCGGCGCCAATCGCAGGAAGGCGCCCGCCCCCACCAGGGTCAGGACCAGCATCAGGGGCCATCTCTCGCGTTCGCTTCCGATCGGCGAAGGCCGCTGGAACAGGGCGCGGACCAGCAGCCAGGACCAGCCGCAGGTGGCGTCGCCCAGCACCGCCACGACCTCGGACGCCGCCCCGAAGCGATGGCCCATGACCTGGGCCAGACAGAAGGCCGCCACCGCCGTCGCGAACAGACCGCCATAGAGTTGAATGTCCGTCAGGCGGATCTGCCCGCGCCGCCACGCTGTCAGACCCTCAGCACTCACGACCGCGCCTCCCCGCCCGGACGGAGTGAGAATCCATGGCCGATTTCCAAATCGGCGAGATCACGACCGTCAAACCGCTCACAGCCCGGATCACCTCAGACGAACCAAGGGTGAATTGGACGTGACGACATCGAAAATCGCAAGCCCGTCGATCAAGGCGATGTCAGGCGCGCCCCTGCTGCGCCGATCCGGCCTGATCTGGTTCTGCGTCGCCGCGGTCGGCCAGGCCGCCTTCGTCTGGATGATCCTGGCCCATTTCGGGCGGCGCACCCTGGTCGGCGACTTCGCCGGCTGGAACGACAAGCCGCTGATCAAGGGCTATGCGCCCGGCGACGACGCGGGGAACCTGATGTTCGCCGTCCACGTCCTGCTGGCGGCGGTCGTCACCCTCAGCGGATTGATGCAACTGATCCCCGCTCTACGCCGCCGAGCGCCCGGCCTGCATCGCTGGAACGGGCGCGTCTTTCTGACCACGGCCGTCATCATGGCGGTCGGCGGTCTGTGGCTGACCTGGGAACGAGGAACCTATCTGTCGCTCATCTCGGCGATCGCGGTCTCGGTAGACGGGGTGCTGATCCTGATCTTCGCCGCCCTGGCCTGGCGCACCGCCGTCGAGCGGAACTTCGAGGCCCACCGGCGCTGGGCCATGCGCGCCTTTCTGGCGGTCAACGGCGTCTGGTTCCTGCGGGTCGGGCTGATGGCCTGGGCCATCGCCACCGGCGGGCTGGGCATGAACCAGACCCTGTCAGGCCCGGCCGATGTGGTGCTGCAGTTCGGCGCCTATCTGATCCCCCTGGCCATGTTCGAGGCCTATTGGCGCGCCGGGCGCAGCGCCAGGCCTGCCGCCCGCCGGCTGACCGCCGCCGGCATGGTCCTGGCCGCCGCCGTCACCGCCCTGGGCGTCTTCGGCGCGGTCGCCTTCATGTGGGGCCCCTACATGATCTAGGGCGCGGCCTGCAGAAAGTCGGCCACCGCCGCCAGCACCGCCTCGGGCGCCTCGCGGTGGGGCACGTGGCCGATGCCCTCGAAGACCTGCATCCGCCCCTCGCCCGCCGACAGACCTGAAAGACGCTCGGGGTGACGCAGCGAGCCATACTCGTCCTGATCCCCGTGCAGGGCCAGAAGCGGCGCGCGCACAGCGGCGATGTCGCGATCCAGCGACCAATCGGCGTATTCGGGCGACAGCCAGGTGTCGATCCAGGCGTCCAGCACCCAGCGCGCCCGCTCGCCGTGATAGCGGCCCAGCCGCTCGACCTGGCCCGGCGCGGCGAAGGCGTCGCGCGCCGCACGGATGCCCGCCAGGGTGCGGTCCTCGACAAAGGCCTGGGCCGATTCCGTGATCACCGCCGCGACCCGCTCAGGCGCCGTCGCGGCGGCCGCCGCCGCCATGCCCCCGCCGACGCTGTGGCCAAACAGGACGACCTGTTCCAGGCCCAGGGCGTCCAGCACCGGGATCAGAGCCTCGTCCGCCTCGGCTCGGGCGAAGTCGACCTCCATCCGGTCGCGCCGCACGACCGAGCGCCCATAGCCCGGCCGGTCATAGGCGACCACGGCCCGCCCCGTGCGCGCCGCCAGTTGCATCGGAAAGTCTCTCCACAAGGCCGTGCAGCCCAGGGAGTCGTGCAACAGGATGATCGGCGCGGCGGCGTTCGCCTCCAACTCGCCCCAGACGGCGACAAAGGCCAGCCCGCGCGGCGTCTGCACCGACAACTCTCGGAAAGGCGGCGGGATAGAAGCAGAAGGCGTCATGCCTTGACGCCTATCATTGCTGCGATGCACGCGACAACCGACAGCCCCGCTGTTCGCCTCCGCGTCCCGAACCGGGATTCCTGAAACGCGCTCTTAAGCATTAACGCTGATAACGGGCGTCCTGAGCTCTCTTCTTCAGGACGTCCGGCGGCCCCATGTTCCAGATTATCGGCATCATCATGCTGTTCGCCATGGTGTTCGGCAGCTTCCTGCTGCACGGCGGCAAGATGGCGACGATCCTGTATTCGTTGCCCTATGAGCTGATGGCCATCTTCGGCGCGGGCATCGCCGCCTTTCTGATCTCCAACAGCCTGCCGGTCATCAAGGGCGCCCTGGGCGGCCTGGGCAAGTCCTTCGCCGGACCCAAGTGGAAAAAGCAGGACTACAAGGACCTGCTGAGCCTGCTGTTCCAACTGACCAAGACCATGAAGTCCAAGGGCGTCATCGCTCTGGAAAGCCACATCGAAAAGCCGGCAGAAAGCACCATCTTCCAGAAGTATCCCAAGGTGCTGAAGGACCACTTCGCCACCGACTTCATCTGCGACACGCTGCGGATGATGACCATGAACCTCGAAGATCCGCACCAGATCGAGGACGCCATGGAAAAGCAGCTCGAGAAGCATCACCACGAGGCCCTGGCCCCGGCCCACGCCCTGCAGAACCTGGCCGACGGCCTGCCCGCCCTGGGCATCGTCGCCGCCGTGCTCGGCATCATCAAGACCATGGGCTCGATCACCGAGCCGCCGGAAGTCCTGGGCGGCATGATCGGCGGCGCCCTGGTCGGCACCTTCCTCGGCGTCTTCCTGGCCTATGGCCTGGTCGGCCCCTTCGCCGCCCGCTTGAGCGCGATCGTCGACGAGGAAGCCTCCTACTACAAGATCATCCGCTCGGTGCTGGTGGCCCACCTGCACGGCAACGCCGCCCAGATCTCGGTCGAGATCGGTCGTGGCGACATCCCCTCGACGGCCCAACCCTCCTTCACCGAAATGGAAGAAGCCCTGGCCGCCGCGCCGATGGACGCCTGATCCGATCGCGGACGGGAACACGGATTGCTCACATCGGTTCTCCACGGGTCACGTTCGCGTGCATTCCCGTGGAGCCTTGCATGAAAGCCCTCCCTGCCCTGCTGTTCGCCGCCCTGACGCTGGCGGCCTGCAACGACACATCGCCGCCGGCGCCGGCCTCGACAGCGCCTCCCCCCGAACCCGCCGCGCGGACTCGATGACCGCCCCGGCGGACAGCGCCGCCCCGCCGCCCGGCGAATCGGTCGCGCCGCCCTCGACCCCGCCAATGGCCCAGACCCCGCCGACCCTGCCCGAGGACCGGTCGCCGACCGATCCGATGAACCCGACCTCGCCGCCGGTTCCCCCGGCCTGAGTGCCGACATCGGACTTGTCGAACCCGGCAATCTCGCGTTACGCCTTGCATCGGCGGGGATCAGCCCCGCCGGATTTTGAAATCGAAGGGGCTCTAGTCACATGACCATCCGTCGCCTGATGATCGTCGCCGCCGGGCTCAGCGCCCTGTCGCTGGCCGCCTGCCAACAACCTGCGCCCAAGACCGAAGAAGCCGCCGCCGTCGCTGACGCGGCCGCCGACACCGCCTCGGACGCTGCAGCCACCGCCGCTGACGCCGCCACGGCTGCGGCCGGCGCCGCCACCGACGCCGCTGCATCCGCCGGCGCTGCAACCGAAAAAGCCGCCGACGCCGCGGGCGCCGCCATGACCCCGGCGCCCGCTCCGGCCGCCCCGGCTCCGGCCGCTCACTAAAAAACTTCGGCCCTCAGAAAGCCGGCAAAGGGCCGCTCCGACTGGTGTCGGGGCGGCCCTTTCTTCATGGGGATAACGGGACTTCACGAACCCGTGAGAATTTCGCTTGCGGTTTTCCTCACGATCCCGTTATCTCCCTCTCAGCGAGGGTTCATGATCTCGCTTTTACCTTCTGAAGGACAACAACTATGCGCATCACCGCTCTGATCGCCGCTTCGGCCGCTGCTCTGGCCCTGGCCGCTTGCCAACCCGCCGCCACCGACAAGGCTGAAGACGCCGCTGCCGACGCCACGGACGCCGCTGCGACCGCCACGGACGCCGCCGCCACCGCCGACGCCGCCGCCACCGACGCTGCCGCCGCCGCCACCGACGCTGCTGCTGCTGCTGCTCCGGCTGCTGACGCCGCTGCTGCTCCGGCTGCTGACGCCGCCGCTGCTCCGGCCGCTCCGGCTGCCGCTCACTAAGACTTACGTCTTGGATCGCGGCCCTCGGGTCGCGATGCGGAAAGGGGTCGTCTTCGGACGGCCCCTTTTTTCGTGCCCGCTATCCAGCACCGGCCAGGGTCGCTAAAGCCCGACCATGTCCAATGACCTGCCCGACGACCTGGAAAACGACGCCTCGCCGCAACTCTTCTGGGCCGAGGACGGCTCGCCCCGCTCGGGTCGATTCGGCGATGTCTATTTCTCCAAGGACGATGGCCTGGCCGAGACCCGCGCCGTCTTCCTCGACGGCTGCGGTCTGCCGGGCGCCTGGAGCGACCGCGCCGACTTCACCGTCGCCGAGTTGGGCTTTGGCACCGGGCTGAACATCGTGGCCCTGCTGGACCTGTGGCGCCGCGCTCGACCCGAGAACGGCCGCCTGCACGTCTTCTCCATCGAAGGCTTCCCCCTGACGCGTGACGAGGCCGCCCGCGCCCTATCGGCCTGGCCCGACTTGGCCGAAACCGCGACCGCCCTGCTGAACGTCTGGCCCGCCGGACCCCCCGGCTTCCACCGCCTGGATCTGCCGCAATGGGGCGCCGTCATCGACCTGGCCGTCGGCGACGCCGAGTGGGCGTTGAACCAATGGTCTGGCGCAGCTGACGCCTGGTTCCTCGATGGTTTCTCCCCCGCCCTCAACCCCGGCATGTGGTCGCCCGAGATCATGAGCCTGATCGCCGCGCGCTCCGCCCCCGGCGCGCGGGTCGCCACCTTCACCGTCGCGGGCGCCGTGCGCCGCGGCCTGGCCGAACACGGCTTCGTCGTCGAGAAGAAGCCCGGCCACGGCAGAAAGCGCGAACGGCTGGAGGCCCGCCTGCCCTCAGCGTCGCTCGCGGCGAAGTCGCCCCCCCATGTCGCCGTCATCGGGGCCGGGGTCGCCGGGGCCTCGGCGACCCGCGCCCTGATCGCCGGCGGGGCCCGCGTCACCGTCATCGAGGCCGAGCGTCCCGGCGCGGGCGGATCGGGCTTTCCCGCCGCCCTGGTCACGCCGCGTCTCGACGCCGGCGACGCCCTGATCGCCGGCTTTCACGCCCAGGCCCTGGAGCGCGCCCGAGACCTCTACCGCGCTCTGCCCGAGGCCGTGATCGCCGAAGGCGTGCTGCAACTGGAGCAAACCCCGCGCGACGCGACCCGGTTCGACAAGATCGCGGTTCAGGACCTGTGGCCGGCCGAGACCATGACGCGCCAGGCTCCCGAAGCCGTCTCCGAACGTATGGACGAAGCCGTCTCGACCGGCGGCCTGATGATGTCGGGCGCCCTGGCGCTTCGCCCCTCAGCGGTGCTGGAGCCCTGGCTGACGGGCGCCGAACGCCTAACCGCCCGCGTCGCCGACATCCAGGCTCAGGACACAGGCTGGCGTTTGCTCGACGCCCAGGGCGACGTGATCCTTGAAGTTGAAGCCGTGATCCTGACTGCTGGATGGGGCGCCGCACCCCTCGCTCCCGACCTGCCGCTGACGCCCGTCGCCGGTCAGGCCGACTGGGTGGACGGCCCCGGCATCGCCCCCGTCGCCTGGGGCGGCTACGCCGTGCCGACTGGAAAGGGCCTGCTGTTCGGGGCCACCCATGACCGGGGCCAGACGGACCTCTCGACCGACGCCGAGGCTTCCGCTCGCAATCTCGCCGCCCTGACCGCCGCCCTGCCTCGCCTGGCCAGCCAGGTCGCGGCGACCGGAGCATCGCAGAGCCGCAAGGCCGTGCGCGCCACCACGCCCGACCGCCTGCCCGTTGCGGGATCGCTCGGCCAGGCCGGCCTCTACGCCCTGACCGGCCTCGGTTCACGCGGTTTCTGCGTCGCGCCTCTGTTGGGCGAGCATCTGGCCGCACTCATACTGAAGCAACCGTCGCCTCTGCCGGAGAGGTTTGGACAAAGGCTCAAGGCCACACGCTTCTAGCTGCAAACAAGATCTCGACGCCCCCGCCTGAACGGCGCAAATTCATCCCGTTTCCAACGGAGGTTCTTAATGGCGCGCCCTTTCCTGTTCGCAGTCGCCGCAACCAGCGCGACCGTCCTTTCCGCCTGCGCTCCTGTTGCAGGCGCCGACCCGAGCCAAGCCTCGTCTCCCGGCCGGCAGTGCTTCTACGCCGACCAGGTCGACAACTTCCGCGGCGACAGCCAAACACTCTACGTCCGAACCCACCGCTCGGACGTGTTCGAGCTTCAGTCGTTTGGCTACTGCTCTGACATCGACTTCGCCTTCAGCATCGCCTTCTTGCCCAACAGCGGTTCCAATCGCCTGTGCACCGGCGACCTGTCGCGGATCATCGTGGGGAACGGCCCTTCGTCCGCCAACCAATGCCGGGTCCAGGTGGTCAAGAAGCTGACGGCGGCCGAGGTCGAGGCCCTGCCCGAGCGCAACCGCCCCTAGCCCCCCTTGATCGCCCTTCGCCGCCGCCGGCCCGCCCCGCAGCGGCGAGGGATTACTTCGCGGTAATCCTGGCGTGCGATGTTTGAGAACGCTTCGCGGAACGCTATGAAGCGAGGCTATCAAACTCGTGTCCGGCGCCGGACAGAAGGTTCGCGCCCCTGCCCTGACCCTTTCAAGGATCCTCGCACGTGGCGAAAACCCTTCGTACCCCGGCCCTGCTTCTGGCCGCCGCCGCCGCCCTGACCCTGGCCGCCTGCGGCGGACACGACGACAAGTCCAAGGCCGGCGAAAAGCCAGGCGCCTCGCGTCAGACCGTCAGCGTCGCCACCTCGATCGAACAGGCCCTGCCGCGCGTCATCGTGGCCTCTGGAACGGTCTCGGCCTGGGAGGAAGTCCCGGTCGGTGCCGAGACCGGCGGCCTGACCGCCATCGGCGTCTATGCCGATGAAGGCTCCTACGTCCGCCAGGGCCAAACCCTGGTCAAACTGAACGACGCCCTGCTGCAGGCCCAGTTGCGGCAACAACAGGCGGGCGTCCAGACCGCCGAGGCCAACGCCGCCCGCGACGACGCCGCCCTGGCCCGCGCCCAGGAGCTAAAGACGCGCGGCTTCCTCAGCCAGGCCTCGCTCGACACCGCCCTGGCCAACCAACGCGCCTCCGCCGCCAACCTGGCCTCGGCCCAGGCGTCGTTGTCCGAGACCCGCACCCGTCTGGCGCAAAGCGAGATCAAGGCCCCTGTCTCTGGCCTGATCATCAGCCGCAGCGTCACCAAGGGCCAGATCGTCGCCGCCGGCACAGAACTGTTCCGCATGGTTCGCGAGGGCCGTCTGGAACTGGACGCTCAGGTGCCTGAAACCGACCTGCCCGCCCTGCGCGCCGGCCAGACCGCCACCATCACCTCCAACGAGGGCGTCGCCACCAGCGGCACGATCCGCATCGTCACCCCCGAGGTCGACGCCCAGACCCGCCTGGGCCTGGCCCGCATCACCCTGTCGCCAGGCAGCGGGCTGAAGCCGGGCATGTTCGCCCGCGCCTCGATCACCGCCGGCGCCCAGCCGACGACCGTGGTGCCCACCGCCGCCGTCCTCTATCGCAACAACAAGTCGGGCGTCTTCGTACTGGACACCCAGAACGCGGCGCATTTCCGCCCGGTGACGGTCCTGTCGCGCCGCGACGACCAGACCTCGGTCAGCGGCGTCGAGGCCGGCGTCCGCGTCGTGGTCCAAGGCGCCGGCTTCCTGAACGAGGGCGACAAGGTGACGATCGCCGCCGCCCCGGCCGCCGCAGCGGCTGCGGCTGCGACTCCGGCCGCGAAGTAAGGCCCAGCCATGAACAACATCTCGTCCTGGGCCATCAAGAATCCCATTCCGATCATCCTGCTGTTCGTCCTGTTGACGCTCAGCGGCGTGACGGGCTTCCTGGGGATGCGGATCAACAACAACCCCGACATCGACTTCCCCCTCGTCGCCGTCACCGCCGCCCGTCCGGGCGCGGCGCCGGCCGAGATGGAGGTCCAGGTGGCGCGGGTGATCGAGGACTCGATCGCCGGCCTGTCGGGCGTGCGCCACATCTATTCCAACGTCACCGACGGCGTGTCCTCGACCACCATCGAGTTCGAACTGGGCACCGACACCGAGCGCGCCACCAACGACGTGCGCAACGCCATGAGCGGCGTGCGCGGCTCCCTGCCCCAGGACATGCAGGAGCCGACGGTCCAGCGCATCGACATCACCGGCGACGCCCTGATCACCTATGTGGTCCGCTCGCCGACCATGACGCCGGAACAGATCAGTTGGTTCATCGACAACGAGATGAGCCGAGCCCTGCTGGCGCTCGGCGGGGTGGGCGAGGTCAACCGCTCTGGCGGGGTCGACCGCGAGATCCGCGTCGAGTTGGACCCGCAACGCCTCGCCGCCTACGGCGTCACCGCCGCCCAGGTCAGCCAGGCCCTGACCAACGTCAACAACAACCTGCCCGGCGGCCGCGTCACCGTGGCAGGGTCCGAGCGCGCCGTCCGTACCCTGGGCGCCGCCGGGTCCGTGGATCAGTTGCGCGAGACCCTGGTCCCGGTCGGCGACGGCAAGAGCGTGCGTCTGGGCGACCTCGGGGCCGTGGTGGACAAGTGGGGCGAACCCCGCCGCCTGGCGCGTTACAACGGCCAGGAGGCCGTCACCTTCAACTTCCTGCGCTCGCGCGAGGCCAGTGAGGTCAAGGTTGCCGAAAAGGTCCGCGCCGAGGTCGCCAAGATCGATGAGGCCCACCCAGAGCTGACCATCGAACAGGTCACCTCCAGCGTGCAATACATCGAGGAAAGCTACCTCGCTTCGCTGGAAGCCCTGTTGCTCGGCGCCGTCCTGGCCGTCATCGTCGTCTTCATCTTCCTGCGCGACTGGCGCGCGACGCTGATCGCCGCCACGGCCATGCCCATGTCGCTGATTCCGACCTTCGCCCTGCTAGGGCCGATGGATCAGTCGCTCAACGTGGTCACCCTGCTGGCCCTGTCCCTGACCATCGGCATCCTGGTCGATGACGCCATCGTCGAGATCGAAAACATCGTCCGGCACATGCGCGACGGCAAACCGCCCTATGACGCCGCCTTTGAGGCCGCCGACGAGATCGGTCTGGCGGTGGTCGCCACGACCGGCACCATCATCGCCGTCTTCGCCCCCGTCGGCTTCATGCCCGGCATCATCGGTCAGTTCTTCAAGGCCTTCGCCCTGGCCGCCTGCATCAGCGTCTTCTTCTCGCTGGTGGTGGCGCGGACCCTGACGCCCCTGATGGCGGCCTATCTGCTCAAGCACACCAAGCACGAGGACAAGGACCCCTTCTGGATGGCGGGTTATCTGAGGGCCCTGCACTGGTGCCTGGGCAACCGCTGGAAAGTCTTCGTGCTCGGCGCCGTCTTCCTGGTCGGGTCGGTCAGTCTGTCCGTCGTGGCCAAGATGTCGTTCGAGTTCATGTCCCCCGGCGATGAAGGGCGCGCCGCCTTCCAGATCGAACTGCCGCCCGGCTCGACCCTGCGCCAGACCGACGCCGTGGTGCAGCAGGTGACGCAGAAGCTCAACGCCCGCCCCGAAGTCACCTCCGTCTACGCCGCCGTTGGCGGTCAGGACGTAGGCCAGGCCAATGTCTATGCCGACATGGTGCCCAAGGGTCAGCGCGCCCTCAGCCAGCAGGCCTTCGCCCGCGTCATGGTCGATGAACTGAAACAGATCCCCGGCGCCCGCATCCGCGCCGGCATCGCCCAACAGGGCGGCGGCCCCGGCGACGGAACCAGCTACACCTTCTCCATCCTCGGCGACGATCCCGTCGCCCTGGAAGCGGCAGCCCGCAAGGTCGAGGAAGAGATGCGCGGCGTGCCGGGCCTGGCCAACATCGTCAATACGGCCGCCATCGCCCGCCCGGAAATCCTGGTCACCCCGCGACCGGATGAGGCCGCCCTGGCCGGCGTCTCGGCCGGGACCATCTCCCAGGCCGTCCGCGTCGCCACCATCGGCGACGTCGATCAGAACCTGCCCAAATACAATCTGGGCGACCGCCAGATCCCGATCCGGCTGCAACTGACCGAAGAGGCCCGCGAGGATCTGAACGTGCTGGAGAACCTGCGCGTGCCGACCACGTCCGGCGCCTCGGTGCCGCTCAGCGCCGTGGCCGACATCACCTTCGGCGCCGGGCCAGCCACCGTCAGCCGTCAGGACCGCTCGCGCATCGCCTCGATCCGCGCGGAACTGGACGGCATCACCACCGGCGCCGCGGGCCAGGCCGTCAACCGCCTGCCGTCGGTCAAGAACCTGCCCACCGGTATCCGTCAGGTGCCCGCCGGCGACGCCGAGTTCATTCAGGAAATGCTGGTCGGCTTCGGCATCGCCTTCATCTCGGGCATCCTGTTGATGTACGCCGTGCTGACCTTGCTGTTCAAAAGCTTCGCCTATCCGGTCACCATCATGGCGGCCCTGCCGTTGGCCATCGGCGGCGCCTTCATCGGCCTGGTGATCGGCGGCAAGAGCTTCTCCATGTCGGCCCTGATCGGGGTGCTGATGCTGATGGGGATCGCGGCCAAGAACTCCATCCTGCTGGTCGACTACATCATCATCGCCGAGAAGGAGGGCATGACCCGCCGCGAGGCCATCATGGACGCCGCCCACAAGCGGGCGCGGCCCATCCTGATGACGACCTTCGCCATGGGGGCCGGCATGGTGCCCATCGCCCTGGGCATCGGCGCCGACGTCGAGTTCCGCTCGCCCATGGCCATCGCCGTCCTGGGCGGTCTGATCTCGTCGACCTTCCTGTCCCTGCTCTACATCCCGGCCATCTTCACCATCGTCGACGACATCGCCGGCTGGGGTCGCCGGCTGCTGGGCCGGATGTTCGCCGGTCAGCGCAGACTGGCCGACGGCAGCCGCCCAGGCGAGCCCCTTCACGACTAGGGCGCGCCGCACGAACATGACCAAGCCCCCCGGAGATCGCTCTCCGGGGGGCTTTTTCTTGGCCGCGATCGAGACCGGCGGAGGGGCGCGTCGGGGGACGCTGCTCGTAGGAAGAGTCAAAGAAAAAGGCCGCCCGGATTGCTCCGGGCGGCCTCTTCGCTTCGCCGCGGGGGCGAAGGTCGTTCAGTCTCAGTACTTGACCCGCAGCGTGGCGCCATAGGTGCGAGGCTGGCCCATGAAGGCGTTGTAGGTCTGGGTGTCCAGAGCCGGGTTGAAGTAGGTGCCGTTCGGCTGAACCGTCGACTGGAAGGCGGAACCCTGCAGCGGAGCGTTGATCGCCACCTGCTTGTATTCCTCGTCCGTCAGGTTCTGCGCCCAGATGTCCAGAGCCCAGCGCTCGTCTTCCGAACCCAGGGTGATCCGGCCGTTCAGCAGGGTGAAGGCGTCCTGCATCTTGTAGGGCAGCAGGTCCGAGCCGGTGTTGTATTCGGTCGAATACTTGGCCGACAGGTTGAAGCCCGCCTTGAGGCCGCCGCCGATCGAACGGTCGAAGGAGACCGAACCCGTGGCCGACCATTCCGGCGCGAACGAGGCCCGCGCGCCCGGTAGCAGCGACAACTGCGGGAAGTTGCCCGGGTTGGTCAGGTCGCCGGCGACGAAGTCGCCGTACTTGGTGTCCGTGTAGGTGACGCCGCCGTTGAACGACAGGCCCTCGATCGGGGTGAACCAGACGAAGTCGGCGTCCACGCCCTGCGACTTCAGCTCGGGGATGGATTCGACCACGAAGGCCGTGCCCAGGAAGGTGTTGAGCTGGAAGTCTTCGAACTTCTGATTGAAGTAGGTGAGGTTCAACAGGACCGTGCGGTTGAACAGGGTGTTTTTCAGACCCACTTCGAAGCTGTCGACGGTTTCCGACGGGAACAGCAGCGAAGCCGTCGGAGTGACGCCGGTCTGCACGCGGTCCAGGTTGTAGCCGAACGACTTGTAGCCGCGGGCGTAAGAACCGTAGGCCATGACCGAGTCGTTGAAGCGATAGGCCGCCTTGATGGTGCCGCTCAGCTCGCCATCATCGGTTTCTTCCGAGATCCGACGGTTGTCGAAGAAGGGGTTGGCCCAGGGCAGACAGATGTTGCCAGCGACGCGCTGGGCGCTGGCGGCGGCCGCTCCCGCAGGCAGGCCGGCCCCGATAAAGGCGTTGGTCAGATTGGTGACATTGCCCAGGGCGCCGCCGCAGGCTGCGCCGTTCGAGCCCAGGTTGTCCTGAACGCCCGCCAGACGCTTCTTGTCCTGAGTGTAGCGCAGGCCGAGGGTGATATCGAACTGCTCAGTGACGTGCCAGGTGTTGTTGGTGAACAGGGCCAGGGAGTCGGAGCGCTGGCTGTAGTGGTCCTGCACCCCATGTCCAGTGCCGAAGCCCGGACCGGTCGGCGCCAACGGCCCTGACGTCGACGTGCCTCCGTTCAACAGGCAGCCGGCCAGGAATTGCGGCGTCGTGCCGGGTCGCGTCAGGCAGCCGATGATCTTTCCGCTTTGCGGAATCAGGCCGCCGGTCCCGGCGTTGAGCTGCGACGAGATCAACAGCGACAGGAAGGGCGTATAGCCGGCGCCATACCAGTAGCTGTCGTCGCGGCTGATGTTCTCACGCGTGGCGAAGACGCCGACCAGCCAGTCCAGCTTGTCGGTCGAGCCGGCCAGGCGGAACTCCTGGGTCAGGTTGTCCAGCTCGAAGCCGTAACCGCCGTCGTCCACACGATACAGCAGGTCCGCCGTCGTATAGTCGAGGTCCATGGCGTTGATGCCCTCCCAGTTCCGCCAGGAGCTGACCGAGGTCAGGGTGGCGTTCCACGAGGGAATGTCGATGTTGGCTTCGGCCGAGAAGCCCATGTCTTCCATGGTCTGGCCCGTGCCGCGGTTGGCGTAGGCCGTGCGCGAGAAGGGCAGCGGGCCGAACCCCGAGGCGGGCGGGGTCTGCTGGCCGCCGACAGCGGTGACGGCGCCATAGGTCGGACCCGTACGGATCTGGGTGGAGACGCAGCAGTATTCGTCGCGCTTGGAATAGTCGGCGATCAGGCGGATCGACACCTCGTCCGACGGCAGGATCAGCAACTGGCCGCGCGCGGTCCAGAAGTTCTGGTTCTGGTCGTCCGTCTCCTGACGCGGGCCGGCGCCGGTGACGACGTCATAGAAGCCGTCGCGTTCGCGCTTGGCCATGTACAGACGGCCGGCGATCTTGTCGGTGATCGGACCGGTGACCGAACCTGCGATCCCCCAGGCGTTGAAGTTGCCATAGGTCGCCTCGGCGTTGAAGCCCGGCGTGAAGGACGGGGCCTCGGTGATGATGTTGATGACCCCGGCCGAGGTGTTCTTGCCGAACAGGGTGCCCTGCGGCCCCTTCAGCACCTCGATGCGGCTCAGTTCGCCCAGGTCGCCGAAGCCGACGCCGTTGCGCGAGCGATAGACGCCGTCGATGACCACGCCGACCGAGCTTTCCAGGCCAGGGTTGTCGCCGACCGTGCCAACGCCGCGGATGCGCGCCGTGGTCGAGGCTTCCGACTGGGTCGAGGTCACGGTCATGCCCGGCGTCAGGATCTGCAGATCCTTGATGTCGCGGACCCCGGCCCCGTCCAGGGCCTCCTGCGAAAGGGTCGTGACCACGATCGGCACGTCCTGCAGGTTCTGTTCGCGCTTCTGGGCGGTGACGATGATGTCGTCGATCGTGGTCGGCCCGTCCTGGGCGGCGGCGGCTCCCGCGAAGCCGAAGGCGACGGCGCCGACGACGGCGGCCGACGCCGTGCAGCGAAGAATGTGGTTGAAACGCATATGGCGGCTCCCCGGCTCTATGGCCCGGCCGCCCGCGGCGACCGTGGCGATTCCTGTCCCTGTCGATCCACGCTCATTGAACGGCGTGAATTCTCCAATGACAGGGGTAAGCCAGGGTTGGGACAGCGACAAGAAGCCGCCAAGCTGCGAACGGCGATTTCAGCCAACGTCGCTCTACGTGTGGCGAGAAAGCGACAAAAACCGATTACGCAAGGTCAATATTATCAACGTTCACTGCAAGATCTTGCCAGAAGACTCATCTTCTCTTTGCTTCTGACGTCGCCCTGCAAGGTTCAGAATCACCGCCGCAGCCAGGGCCGACAGCACCGATCCGCCGATCACGCCCAGCTTGACCTCGATCTGTTCGGGCGAGTCCACCGCGCCAGGGAAGGCCAGGACGCCGATGAACAGGCTCATGGTGAAGCCGATGCCGCACAGAAGGCTGACGCCGTAGATCTGCAGCCAGCTGGCGCCGGAGGGCTTGTCGCCGATCTTCAGCTTGGCGGCCAGCCAGGCCGCGCCGAAGACGCCGACCTGCTTGCCGATGAAGAGACCGAGCGCGATGGCGATGACCAGGGGCGCAAAGGCCTGCTCCAGCGACAGGCCGGCGAAGGAAACCCCGGCCTTGGCGAAGGCGAACAGCGGCAGGACCAGGAAGGCGACATAGGGATGCAGGTCGTGCATCGCCTCTTTCAACGGGCTCTGCGAGGTTTCTCGGCGCGGCTCAACCGGGACGATCATGGCGAAGGCCACCGCCGTCAGCGAGGTCGACAGACCGGACAGAACCGTCAGATACCAGACCGCGCCGAAGCCCAGCACCCAGAAGGGACCGGCCAGACGTCGACGGCACAGTAGGGCGAAGGCGACCATCAAACCCGCCACGCCCAGCAGCGGCAGCCACTGCACCCCCTGGCTGAACAGGACGGCGATCAGTGCGATAGCCCCCAGGTCGTCGACGATGGCCAGGGTCAGCAGGAAGACCCGCAGCGACGACGGCAGCTTCTTGCCCACCACCGCGAAGACGGCCAGGGCGAAGGCGATGTCGGTGGCCAGGGGAATGGGCCAGCCCTGCGACGGGCCGCCCAGCATTCCGGCGACCGCCAGATAGACCAGACCCGGAACCGCCATTCCGCCCAGAGCCGCGATGATCGGCAGGGCCAGCTTCTTGGGATTGCTCAGTTCACCCTTAAGGATCTCGTATTTGATCTCCAGCCCGACGACGAGGAAGAAGACCGCCATCAGGCCTTCCTTGATCCAGTTGGAGATCGTCTCCTCCAGCCGCAGCGGACCGACCTGAAGCACGTGGACGCTCTTCAGCCAGGCGAAATAGTCGCCGGCCCAGGGCGAGTTGGCGACGATCAGGGCGGCGAGGGCGGCCAGGCCCAGGGCGGCGCCTGACCCGGCTTCGGTCTTGAGAAAGTCGAGCGTGAGCTTCTTGGCCACGGCGGTCTCCGAAATCAAAAGGACTGTCGTGGCGTCAGGTTATCGACGGACGCCTGACCGGATTCGCGCGTCGAACGACGGCGCCGGCCTGGCCCCGACGCTCGACAAGCGAAGCGGGACCTGATCTCTGCCTTTGAAAATAACCGACCCGCCCGCAGGTTCAAGACCAAGTCGACCGCTGATGTTGCGGTTGCGAAACGGACATCGAACGCGCATCTGCCGCTTCATGCCCGTCTCCCCCGCCTATCACCCCGATCCGCGCTTCATCGACCTCGGCCCCGAGTTCGGCGATCCGGTGCTGCCCGCCGACTTTCCCCAGACGATCCTGCGCGTGCGCAACGACCGCGCGGCCGCCAGCGTCGGGCTGGAGACCCTGAGCGACGACGAATGGCGCGCCCACTTCGGCCGTTTCGAGCCCCTGCCCGGCCAACCCGGACCGATCGCCATGCGCTATCACGGCCATCAGTTCCGCACCTACAACCCCGACCTCGGCGACGGGCGCGGCTTTCTGGCCGCCCAACTCAGAGAAACAGTCGGCGCTCAAGCAGCGAGCGACCGCGTCGCGAGCGATAGCGCCCCTCAAGGTCGACTCTTGGACCTGGGCACCAAAGGCTCGGGCCAGACGCCGTGGTCGCGGCGCGGCGATGGGCGGCTGACGCTGAAGGGCGGGATGCGCGAGGTCCTGGCCGCCGCCATGCTGGAAAGCCTGGGGGTTCCGACCTGCCGCATCCTGTCGCTGGTCGAGACGGGCGAGGCGCTGGAACGCAATGACGAGCCTTCGCCCACCCGCTCGGCCGTCATGGTGCGGCTGTCGCACAGCCATATCCGCTTCGGGACCTTCCAGCGCGCCGCCTACCACGGGCGCAAGGATCAGATCGAAGTCCTGCTGGAACACGCCCGCAGCCTCTATCATCCGACAGTCGCCCCCGGCGACGCGCCCGGCTTCCTGGCCGCCGTGGTGGAGGCCTCGGCGCGGCTGACGGCCCAGTGGATCGCCGCCGGCTTCGTCCACGGCGTTTTGAACACCGACAATCTGAACGTCACGGGCGAGAGCTTCGACTACGGCCCGTGGCGCTTCCTCCCCCACTATGATCCGGGCTTCACCGCCGCCTATTTCGACAGCGAGGGCCTCTATGCCTTCGCGCGTCAGCCCGAGGCTGTGTTCTGGAACCTGACCCAGTTGGCCGGCTGCCTGAAGCTGATCGCCGAGCCGCAGGTCGCCGCCCTGACCGAGGCGCTGAACGGTTTCGGCCCCGCCTATATCCGCCATCTGCGCGCGGCCTTCCTCAACCGCCTGGGGGTCAAGAGCCTGAGCGAGGCCGCCGATCAGCGGCTGCTGGACGCGACGCTGGCCCTACTGCGCGACAAGGGCGAGGCCCTGCGTTGGGAGCCGCTCTTCTTCGACTGGTTCGGGGGCTTCAGTTCGAGTGCGCGGGCGCTCGGCGGGGTGCGCGGCTCGACCTATCAGGGCGAGGCCTTCGACGCCTTCCGCTTCGCCTTGCTGGAGCACGAGCCCGACCGCCCCGAGCGGCTGGAGCATCCGATGTTCGCCAAGCTTGAGCCCGATGAGCTGCTGATCGACGAGGTCGAGGCGATCTGGTCCGCCATCGCACAGGGCGACGACTGGGCGCCTCTGCACGCCAAGCTGGCTCGGCTGGAGGCGGCGCGGAGCGCCTGGGCCCTATAATTCCGCTCATCCCGCGGAGGCGGAGACGAGCGAGTTCGGGCGGACATTTCGATTAAGTCATCAACCGATGTCATCGGTCGTTGACAGGCTGCCCCAGCAGGCCTAGACCACGCTCACGTCCTGCGTCGGGTTACGGGGAATTGTGGTTTCAGCCACGCCGCCGCCGCAGGTCGCGCCTACCCCCGGTTCACAGATTGTTACACTTCCTTGACGATCGCCTCCGGCAATCTGATCTAGCAACTGTTACCAATTAAACCCCAACGGTTTCGGCCATGACCTCGACGACCTTGACGCCCCGCTCCCGCGCAAAATCCGACTACCTGAACCTGACGCTCTGGACCTTCCAGGGCTGGATCGCGATGTTCTTCATCGCGGCCGGCTACGCCAAGCTGACGGAGTCGATGGAAAACCTGACCGTGCTGATGCACTGGCCCGCCATGGCCAGCGTCAACTTCGTGCGCGGTCTGGGCGTGGTCGAGATGGTCCTGGCCCTAATGGTGCTCAGCCCCCTGGTGTCGTGGCGCTTCGGCCGCCCCCTTCTGCTGACGGCCAGCGTCGGCCTGCTGGCGCTGCAGACCATCATGCTGATCCTGCACGCGATGGAGTTGAATGTGGGCCTGGCCCTGACCAATCTCTTCCTGATCGCCATCACGGCGCCGGTGCTGTGGTTCCGCCGCCACTGATCGCCTGACACCCGTCTCCTCCCCGGATCGGCCGCGGCGAGCGCAAGCTCTCCGCGGCCGATTTGCGTTTGCGCCCCTCGCCGATCACAACTTGTCGAGGCGATCAGCGAGAAGCTTCCCTTTACGTCCGCGTCAAGTTATGGATGACGCATGGCGACCGCTGACGATCACCGCACCTATTCCATCCGGCACCTGTGCCGTGAGTTCGGCGCCACCGCGCGCGCCCTGCGCTTCTATGAGGACAAGGGTCTGCTGACCCCTGCCCGCAAGGGCCAGACGCGGGTCTATGACGCGCGCGACCGCGCCCGGCTGAAGCTAATCCTGAGGGGACGCCGCATCGGCTTCACCCTGCAGGAGATCCAGGAGATGCTGGATCTGTATGACCGCAAGGATCACAACGTCCATCAGATGGCCGTGGCCCTGCGCCGCCACCGCGCCCAGGTCGAGGCGCTGAAACAGCAACTCGAAGACATCGAGGGCGCCATTCAGACGGCTGAGGAAGCCTGCGCCTGGATGGAGTCCAAGCTGGGCGAACACCGCCCCGACCTACTGCCGGGGGCGGACGAATACGCCAACCTGCTGAGCGAACGGCTCAACCCCGACAACCACTTCCAGCCCTTCAAAGCGAGAGCGTAATCCCATGGCCTACAAGGCGCCTGTCCGCGACCTGTCCTTCGTCCTGCACGACGTGCTGGAGGTCGAACGCTACGCCAACCACTTCGCCGACGCCGACCTGTCGCGCGACCTGATCGACCAGATCATCGAGGAAGGCGGCAAGTTCGCCGAGGAAGTCATCGCCCCGATCAACCGTCAGGGCGATCAGGAAGGCTGCCACATCACCGGCGACGTGGTCACCGGGCCGAAGGGCTGGAAGGAAGCCTATCATCAGATGGTCGAGGCCGGCTGGACCAGCCTGGCCTTCGGCACGGAATACGGCGGCCAGGGCCTGCCCTCGATCGTGTCCATGGCGGTAGGCCAATTCACGGCGGCGGCCTCGGCGGCCTTTTCCATGTATCCGGGCCTGACGGCGGGCGCCTATCACGGCATCGAAGCCTCGGCCTCGGACGAACTGAAGCAGACCTATCTGCCCAAGATGGCGACCGGCGAATGGACCGGCACCATGAACTTGACCGAGCCCCAGTGCGGCACCGACCTGGGCATGGTCCGCACCAAGGCGGTGCCCAATGGCGACGGCTCCTATTCGATCACCGGCCAGAAGATCTGGATCTCGGCGGGCGAGCACGACTTCGCCGACAACATCATCCATACGGTGCTGGCCCGCGTCGAAGGCGCGGTTCCGGGCATCAAGGGCCTGTCCCTGTTCGTGGCGCCGAAGTTCCTCGTGAACGAAGACGGCTCCATCGGCGAGCGCAACGGCGTCCAGTGCGCCGGCCTCGAGCACAAGATGGGCATCCACGGCAACGCCACCTGCGTCATGGCCTATGAGAACGCCAAGGGCTGGCTGATCGGCGAAGAAGGCCGGGGCATGAACAACATGTTCGTGGTCATGAACGAGGCCCGCCTCGGCACCGGCCTGCAAGGCCTGGCCATCGGCGACGCCGCCTATCAGGCCGCCGTCGAGTTCGCCAACGACCGTCTGCAGGGCCGCGCCCTGACCGGCGCCAAGAACCCGGACGGCCCGGCCGACCCGATCATGGTCCACCCCGACGTGCGCCGGATGCTGCTGGAATCCAAGGCCTTCGTCGAAGGCGGCCGCGCCTTCATCCTGTGGACCGCCCTGCAGGCTGACCTGCAGAAGTCCTCGGACGAGGCCACGGCGACCAAGGCCAAGGACTACATGGGCCTGATCACGCCCGTGCTGAAAGCCTATCTGACCGACAAGGGCTTCCACGTCGCCTCGCTGGCCATGCAGGTCCATGGCGGCTCGGGCTACACCGAACACTTCCCCGCCTCGCAGTATCTGCGCGATGCGCGCATCACCATGATCTACGAAGGCACCAACGGCATTCAGGCGCTCGACCTGGTGGGCCGCAAGCTGCCGTCGAACGGCGGCCGCGCCATCATGAGCTGGTTCGCCGACATCGACGCCTTCGTCGCTGAGAACAGCGCCGACGAGGCCATCAAACCCTTCGTCGACGGCCTGGCCGACACCAAGAAGAAGCTGCAGGACGGCACCATGTGGCTGATGCAGAACGGCATGGCCAATCCGGATAACGCCGCCGCAGCCTCGACCGACTATCTGCACATCTTCGGCCTGACGGCGCTGGCCTACATGTGGGCGCAGATGGCCAAGTCGGCCCAGGCCAGGATCGCCGCCGGCGACGCCGATCCCTACTACGTCACCAAGCTGCAGACCGGGCAATACTTCGTCGAGCGCATCCTGCCCGACGCCGCCGCCCACCTGACCAAGCTGAAGACCGGCGCAGAGGTGCTGATGCAGATGCCCGCCGAGGCCTTCTGATCCGCCGATGACCAACAGGGCCTCTCTGCTAACGTGGAGAGGCCCTTTCTCTACCGACCGCGCCCAGACGACCGCCAGAGTCCGAACCGCGCCAGCAGGAAACGCGACCATGAACGTGCTCAACACGCCCGAACCTGACTTCATGCAGGACGAGGAGATCACCCTCTTCTCCGACAGCGTCGGCAAGTGGATCGACGAGCACGCCCCGCCTGAGAAGTTCCAGCAGTGGATCGCCGCCTCGTCGGTGCCGCGCCAGCTGTGGAATGACGCGGGCGACGCGGGTCTGCTGGGCCTCAGCCTGCCGGAAGAAGACGGCGGCTTCGGCGGCGACTATCGCCATGAGGTGGTCCTGATGCGCCAGCTGGGCTGGAAGGGCGCGGACCACTTCGGCATCTCACTGCACAACGCCATCGTCATGCCCTACATCTGGCACTACGGCACGGCCGAGCAGAAGGCGCGCTGGCTGCCGCGTCTGGCGTCCGGCGAACTGGTCGGCGCCATCGCCATGACCGAGCCGGGCACGGGTTCCGACCTGCAGGGCGTCAAGACCACCGCCGTCAAATCCGACGACCACTATGTCCTGAACGGCTCCAAGACCTTCATCACCAATGGCCAGCTGGCCAACTTCATCATCGTCGTCGCCAAGACCGACCCGGCGGAAGGCGCCAAGGGCACCAGCCTGATCGTGCTCGAAACCGACGGGGCCGAAGGCTTTGAGCGCGGCCGCAACCTGCACAAGATCGGCATGGAGGCCAACGACACCTCCGAGCTCTTCTTCAACGACGTCAAGGTCCCGCTGGACAACGTCATCGGCGGCGGCGAGGGCCAGGGCTTCGTCCAGTTGATGCAGCAACTGCCGCAGGAACGCCTGAACATCGCCGTTCAGGGCGTGGCCGCCGCCGAGCGCGGGCTTGAAGCGACGCTGGACTACGTCAAGCAGCGCAAGGCGTTTGGCAAACGCGTCATCGACTTCCAGAACACCCAGTTCAAGCTGGCCGAGGTCAAAACGAAACTGACCGTCGCCAAGGTCTTCGTCGACCACTGCATCGGCCTGCACCTGAAGGGCCAGCTGGACGCCGCCACCGCCTCGATGGCCAAGTACTGGGTCACCGACATCCAGGGCGAGACCATCGACGAGATGCTGCAGCTCTTCGGCGGCTACGGCTACATGAACGAGTACCCGATCGCCCAGCTCTACAAGGACGCCCGCGTCCAGCGCATCTACGGCGGCACCAACGAGATCATGAAGCTGCTGATCGCGCGCACCCTGTAAAACGACCGGGCGCAGGGGTAAGGGGTGGCGCATGATCGTCCGCTCCCGCCCCGGCCCGCTCGAAATCCTGTTTGCGATTAACGGATCCATCCTGCCGCGCGTGGTCGGGCGACTGGCCCTGACGGTCGCCATCACCGTGGCGGCGGTCATGCTGCACCGGGAACGGCCCGACCTGCCGGTGCATCTGGCGGCGGCGCCCTTCGCCCTGATCGGGCTGGCGCTGTCCATCTTCATGAGCTTCCGCAATAACGCCTGCTACGACCGCTGGTGGGAGGCGCGAAAGCTGTGGGGCGAGCTGATCATCGCCGTCCGTTCGTTCGCGCGTCAGACGGCCCTGCTGCCCGAGGACCGCCGCACGCCCCTGCTGGACGGGGTCGGCGGCTTCGTCTTCGGCCTGGCCGCCCGACTGCGCGACCGAGACGAGGCGGGAGAGATCGCCCGCTGGACCGCCAGCGAGCCTGCGCCTCACCCTACCGACGCCGCCCTGACCGAAGTGGGCCGCCAGTGCGCCGAGTTGCTGCGCGACGGCGTGATCGACCCGATCCGCTATTCGGTGCTGGAGTTGCGGCTGACCGAGATGAGCCACGTCCTGGCCGGTTGCGAACGGATCAAGACCACGCCCCTGCCCTTCGCCTACGCCCTGCTGCTGCACCGGACGGCCCACGCCTTTTGCCTGATGCTGCCCTTCGCCCTGGCCCCGTCTCTGGGGTGGTGGACGATGGCGGTGTCGCTGCTGGTCGCCTACACCTTCTTCGGTCTGGACGCCTTGGGCGACGAACTGGAAGACCCCTTCGGCGACGATCCCAACGACCTGCCGCTGGACGCCATGAGCCGGATGCTGGAGCGCGAGCTGCGCCACGCCCAGGGCCAGACCGACCTGCCCCCCGCCTGGCCCGCCCAGCGCGACCGCCTGACCTGATCCCGGCTCAGCGCGTGACGCGCGCCCGCGCGCCCGCTAAATCCCTGACATGATCCGTTTGCACGTTCAGGGCGATCTCGCCCCCGGCCTCGCCGTCGCTCCGACCCTCGACCAGTCGCGCTACCTGACCCAGGTGATGCGGCTGAAGGCCGGCGACGACCTGCTGGCTTTCAATGGCCGTCACGGCGAGTGGCGCGTTTCGGTCGCAGAAGTCCTGAAGAAGGGCGTCATCCTGCGCGCCGAGGAACAGGTGCGGGCGCAGACCCACGGCCCCGATCTGGAACTGATCGTCGCCGTGGTGAAGAAGGCGCGGATCGAAACCATCGTCGAGAAGGCGACCGAGCTGGGGGCCAGCCGCGTGCGGCTGGTCCTGACCCATCGCACCAACGCCGACCGGCTGCGTCTCGACCGGCTGGACGCCATCGCCGAGGAGGCCGCCGAGCAGACCGGCCGTCTGGACGTGCCCCTGGTCGATGACCCAATCAAGCTGGACACCCTGCTGGACGGCTGGGACGCCTCACGCCGCCTGATGTTCTGCGACGAGACCGGCGGCGCACCCGCCATCGGCGCCCTGACCGCTGCGGGCGAAGGCAAGTGGGCCATCCTGATCGGCCCTGAAGGCGGTTTCTCGCCCGAGGAAGGCGAGCGGCTGCGCGCCCTGCCCTTCACCACCGCCGTCTCTCTGGGTCCGCGCATCCTGCGCGCCGACACCGCCGCCATCGCCGCCCTGACCCTGTGGCAGGCGGCCATCGGCGACTGGGACCGATAAGAAGTTTATCGCCTTCCCTCTTGAGCGGGGCCGTATCCTCGCCCATCTAGCCGCGACAGCAGGGGTTACAGATGACCGACACGGCGCCGCTTTCGAAAGAGCAACTGATCCACGCCATGTCGAAGGGCGAGAAGCCCGCCGACCAGTGGCGCATCGGCGCCGAACACGAGAAGTTCGGCTTCGACAAGTCCACCCTGCGTCGCCCCGCCTATGAGGGCGACAACGGCATCCTGGCCATGCTGACCGGCTTGCAACGCTTTGGCTGGTCCCCGGTCGAGGAGGCCGGCCACGTCATCGCCCTGGAGCGCAAGAACGCCGAGGGCTTCACCGCCTCGATCAGCCTGGAGCCGGGCGGCCAGTTCGAGCTGTCGGGCGCGCCGTTGCAGACCATCCACGACATCTGTTCGGAAACCGGCCAGCACCTGATGGAGGTCAAGCAGGTCGCGGACCAGTTGAACCTCGGCTTCCTCGGCGCCGGTTTCGACCCCCTGTGGCGGCGCGAGGACATCCCCGTCATGCCCAAGGGCCGCTATGGCATCATGCGCGCCTACATGCCCAAGAAGGGCTCGCTGGGCCTCGACATGATGCTGCGGACCTGCACCATCCAGGCCAACCTCGACTTCGATTCAGAAGCCGACATGATCATGAAGTTCCGCACCTCGCTGGCGCTTCAACCCATCGCCACGGCCCTGTTCGCCTGTTCGCCCTTTACCGAGGGCAAGCCCAACGGCTTCCTGTCGGCGCGCGCCAATGTCTGGACCGACACCGACCCCGATCGCACGGGCATGCTGGACTTCGTCTTCGCCGACGGCTTCGGCTACGAGCGCTACGCCGACTATGCGCTGGACACCCCCATGTATTTCGCCAAGCGCGGCGAGACATACGTGGACCTGTCGGGCCAGTCGTTCCGCAAGTTCATGACCGAGGGTCTGGACGCCCTGCCCGGCGAGCGCGCCACGGCCAAGGACTGGGCCGACCACCTGACCACCCTCTTCCCCGAAGTGCGGCTGAAACAGTATCTGGAGATGCGCGGCGCCGACGGCGGTCCGTGGAGCCGCATCTGCGCCCTGCCCGCCCTGTGGGCCGGCATCCTCTATGACGCACCGTCGCTGGCTGCGGCCTGGGACCTGTGCAAGGACTGGGACATCGCCGACCACGAGCGCCTGCGCCGCGACGTGACCCGTCTGGGCCTCAAGGCCGAGGTGGCGGGCCGCAGCGTCCGCGACATCGCCGTCGACCTGGTCGAGATCGCCAAGCACGGCCTGAAGAACCGCGCCCGTTTCAGCGGCGGCATGGTCGATGAGCGCGGCTATCTGTCGGAACTGGAGGACATCGCCGACAGCGGCGTGACCCCCGCCGACCGCTTGCTGGAGCTGTATCACGGCGACTGGCAGGGCGACGTCAGCCGCATCTATCGCGACTTCGCCTACTAGGGCCGACAGAAACCGCAATTACTGAAAGCCGAGCTTAACGGCTGACGCTCCAGTGTCGCGGAAGTGCCCAAGGATAGTCCAACATGACCTGCCCCCGCCAAACTGCCGCTTCGCGACAGACCGGGGCGACGGACCCGGATTCAAGCGGCGATCTGGCGACCTTCTTCGACGTGTCGCTGGACCTGCTGGTGATCCGCGATCTGGACGGCTTCATCGTTCGAGTCAGCGCCTCCTGGGCCGCGATCCTGGGCTATGATCCCGACGACCTGGTCGGCCTGGCCATTCTGACCCTGGTGCATCCCGACGACTTGCCAGGCACGCGCGACAGCGTGGTCGAGGTCGAGACGCGGCGTCCCGACGCCCCGGTTCTGGGGCACACCAACCGCTACCGCCACCGAGACGGCCACTACGTCACCCTGGAATGGCGGGCGCAGAAGTTCGGTGAGCGCATCTATGCCGTGGCCCGCGACGTCACCGCCAAGATCGCCGCCGAACAGGCCCTGATCGAGGCCAAGGCCGCCGCCGAGGCCGCCAATCGCGCCAAGTCCGACTTCCTGGCCAATATGAGCCACGAGATCCGCACGCCGCTGAACGGGGTCATCGGCATCGTCGATGCCCTGTCGCGCACGCCGCTGTCGCCTGACCAGACTGAAATGGTCGATCTGATCGCCGCCTCGGGCGTCACGCTGGAACGGCTGGTCTCGGACATGCTGGACGTGTCCCGTATCGAGGCCGGCAAGCTGGATCTGGAGTTGCGGCCCTTCGATCTGGACGAGGCCCTGGCCGCGACGCTGGAAACCCTGAGGATCAGGGCTGAGGACAAGGGGCTGGCCTTCCATGTCGAACGCCCCGCCCATGTGCGCGGCGCCTTTATCGGCGACAGCGTGCGCGTGGGTCAGATCCTGAACAATCTTCTGTCCAACGCCGTGAAGTTCACGGCTGAAGGCGCGGTCACCGTCCGCTTCGCCATCAGCGAAGGCGATGGCGCCCCGACCCTGCTGTCATTTGAGGTCGAGGACACGGGTGTCGGCTTCGACGCCGAGCACGCCGCCCAGTTGTTCCAGCGGTTCAGCCAGGCCGACAGCAGCATCACCCGCCGTTTCGGCGGCACCGGCCTGGGCCTGTCGATCTGCCGGTCGCTGACCGAGATGATGGGGGGACGGATCGAGGGAGCCTCCACGCCCGGCGTCGGCAGCCGTTTCCGCGTGGAACTGCCCCTGCCCCGCACCAATGACCTGACGAGACGCGACCTGGCCGCGCCGCCCAACCCGACGCGCCTGCTGCGGGTCTTGCTGGCGGAAGACCACCCGACCAACCAGCGCCTGATCCAGTTGATCCTGGCCGATCATGTGACCGAGTTGGTGATCGTCGATGACGGCGCCCAGGCGGTGGCCGCCTTTGAAGCCCAGCCGTTCGACGTCGTGCTGATGGACATGCAGATGCCCGGCATGGACGGCCTGACGGCCACCCGCGCCCTGCGCGCCGTCGAGGCGGCCCGACCCGCCGCTGCGCCGACGCCGATCCTGATGCTGAGCGCCAACGCCATGCCCGAGCATCGCGACAGCGCCCGCGCCGCCGGCGCCGATCTTCACCTGGCCAAGCCGATCACCGCCCGCGACCTGTTGACCGCCTTGGCCATGCTGACACCGGCCTGACCTCGACAGCCGCGGACTAGACGTCAGCGGCTTCCATTTCACCGGGCGTCGTCGGATCGGGCGCCGTCTCGGCCCGCCGCGTGTCCTGACGACGCGGCAGACGCCAGACCTGATGGTCCTCGAACTGCCGACCGGTCCAGACCACCGCCGTCACCACGATCTCGCGCGCGTCCCATTCGATCCGGTTGAAGCTGGGCGGCGCGCCGCGTTCGCGATGCGACAGGGTCCCGCAGCCGATAGCGTAGGAACACCGGTCCGAAAGATCGATGCCCAGGGCGAAGGGCACATGGACATGGCCCGTCGTGATCAGGTCGACGCCCGCCTCGGCGAAGATCAGAGCCGCCTTGTCGCCGCGCTTGACGTCGCCGGTCATGGGCGCGCCGATCATCTCGATCAGCGGATGGTGACAGGCCAGAATCCGCAAGGCTCCGATCGGCGCGTGGCGCAGAGCCTCGGCCGCTCGGCGCGTCTGCTCCAGATCGATGACGCCCTTGGACCAGTTGGGCCTGGCCTGCCAGCCCCGCGCCGTGGTCACGCCGCGCACCATCAGGTTGTCGCGTTTGAACTCGTGATCATGGGCTGGATGTCCTGTCGCCCGCTCAAATGCCCGCCACGGCCAGAACAGCCGCGCCATCACATCCCAGTAAGGCACGTCGTGATTGCCCACGGTGACGAAAACCGGCTGAGGCATGGCGCGAACCCAGGCCCCCGCCGCCGCGAATTCCGCCGGCAAGCCCCGCTGCGTGATGTCGCCGGTGATCAACACCAGATCGTGCGGCGTAGCATGAGCATAATCGAGAGCAGCGGCGACGGCGTGCTGATGCTCACACCCGAAATGCACGTCCGAAAACTGGAGCACCCGCCCCATCAGACACTGTCCTCGCCCGCCGGAGGACGCGGCGCCAAGGCCATGAAGGCGCGCGGCAGGAAGCTGATGCTGGCGTCGCGGCCCAGCAGCATGGGCTCGCCGTCGATCACCGCCGGGATCTTCGAGCGCGCCGATACCGTGATCGAACGCGCTCCCTGCGTGGTCACGGTCGGATCATGGCGCCAGTCGTCGAACAGGGCGTGGGCCGCCAGCCGAAAGGCCTGGGCCGCGTCAGAGGTCGTCATGGCCGCCGCCTCCAGCCCGTCGCACTTGACCATGGCCTTGGAGATCAACGGACTGATCAGCACCAGAGCCTCGGCGCGACGTCGGCTGCCGCCGTCAAGACTGAAGCGGATATGCCCGCTGAAGGCCCGCTTCAGCGCCCTTCGCCCATACATCCAGGCCAGCTTCAGCTTGCCCGTGCGCATGGCTTCGCGCGCCGGCGCCCACAGGGCGGGCGAGCCCAGAATGGCGGCGCAATAGAAGGCTTCGCCCTCGACCACCCCGCCCGCCACGACCGTTGGCTCCCCCTCGTCCAGCGCCCGGCGCAGCGCCGCCTTCCAGTCGGCCGTGCCGTAAAGCGCCTTGGGCAGCATGTTCATGGTGCCGCCCGGCAGGGGGGCGATCAGAGGCCCCCTGGGGCCCGCCCGCGCCGCCACTGAGCGCGCCGTGCCGTCGCCGGCCAGGACGAACAGGACGTCCGGCTTGGCGTCGAGAGCCGCCGCGATCTGGTCGGCGATCTTCGCCCCCTCCAGCGTCGTCACCTGCGCCTCACAGTCATAGAGGGACAGGATGGCCCCGGCTTCAGCAGCGGCCTGGGGGCCGACCCCGCCGGACAGGGGATTGACCACGATCGCCACCTTGCGGATGGAGGCGTGGAGCGCGCGGAGGGGAAGGTCGGGAGAGGCGGCTGGCGCGGAAGCGTCGGTCATGGGCGGCGAACGCCCCATTTCCCTGCCCGGTTCCGCTGAACGCGCCCCATCGAACAAAATAATGCAAAGCTTATCGCCTTCGCCTCGGAACCGCCGCGTTTTCTCGGCGTTCTTTGGGCTTCAGGGGAGCCCCCTCGGGATGAAGGACAGATCCATGAACAAGGCGATTATCGCCATCGCCGGCGCCGGCCTTCTGGTCACCGCCTGCGCCAGTGACCCGTATTACGGCGGCGGCAACAACGAAACCGTGCGGCAGGGCGCCATCGGCGCCGGCCTCGGCGCGGTCGCCGGCGCCATCATCGGCAACAATGTTGGAGGCGGCAACGCCGCCACCGGCGCAGCTATCGGCGCTCTCGCCGGCGGTGCCGCGGGCGCCATCCGCGGCTCCAACCAGGACCGCGGCAATCAGCAGCGCTATCGCGACAACCAAGGCCGCTATTACTACTGCTACGACAACCGCCAGAGCGAATGCTACTGGGAGAACGGTCAGCGTCGCTACTAAGACGACTGGCGCCCGATAGTTTTTCGGGTCAGGTTTCGAGGGCGGTCCGCGCAGGCGGGCCGCCCTTTTGCTTGCTGCGTCTGTTTTCCGCCCGGGGCTGGGCGTTTTCCAAGGGGCTGACTGATGAAACCGATCCTCCCTGCCGTCATCGTCGGGGGCCTGACCCTGGCTCTGCTGGCCGGCTGCACCACGCCCGGCGTCTACAAGAAGCGCAGCGATCTGGTCAGCAATCCCGCCGCCTGCGCCGCCAAGCGGTTCGAGGTCTATTTCGACCAGGATCAGGCTCGTCTGACCACCGCCGCGCGTGAGGCCATCAGCCTGACCGCCACCCAGCTTCAGGGTTGCGACGTGACCAAGGTCCAGGTCTTGGGTCTGGCCGACGCCCGCAGCGGCACCGCCGCCGTCAACCAGTCCCTGTCAGAGCGCCGCGCCCGGTCGGTGGCTGAAGCCCTGGCGGCCGCCGGCCTGCCCGCCCCGGCCTTCGAGGTGGCCGCCGCCGGCGCAGAGGGCGCAGTGGTCAACGGCGTCAACGACCCTCTGCGCCGCCGCACAGAGGTCCTGATCGAGGCCAAGCCCAGACACTGAGCCGGCGCTGGGCAGGGGCTGAGCTTCCCACGGGGCTGCGTCAGACCGTCTCGGGATGGTGGCTGAGGAGGCGCGCGGCGTCTAAGGTCACGCCTTGCTCTCTTCGAACGGTGCCGTGCCCTTGCGTCTTTTCGCCGCCTTTCTCGTCTGGCTGACCTTCGCCGCCTCGGCGACCGCCGCGCCTTCTGCCCTGGATCAGGCGCTGAAGGCCGGCGCCGTCCCCTCCGCCGCAGGACCACAGCGCACCGAGCGAATCGAGGCCGAACTGGTCCCGATGAGCGCCTGGGCCGCGCCTGGCTCGACGGCGATCGTCGCCATTCGTCAGAAGATCAAGCCTGGCTGGCACACCTATTGGCGCAACCAGGGCGATTCGGGCGGCCCCACCACCCTGACCTGGTCGCTGCCCGCCGGGGTCTCGCCCGGCGACATCCTGTGGCCCCTGCCGGAACGTCAGCGTCTGCAGAGCCTGATGAACTACGGCTACTCGGACACGGTCTTCCTGCCCGTGCCGATCGAGGTCACGGCCTCGGCCCGCCCCGGCGAGACCCTGCCCCTGCGTGTCACCGCCCACTTCTACGTTTGCAGCGACGAGATGTGCGTGCCCGAGGATCTGGACCTGGCGTTGAACTTGCCGGTGCGCGACGGCGCCGCGCCGCTGGACCCACGCTTCGGCCAGTTGGTGCAGGACGTGGTCGCCATCGCCCCCCGGCCTGCCGGAATCGAGGCGCGCGCCGTCTTTGCCGACGGCGCGCTGACCCTGACGGCGACCGGCGGCCCTCTGGCGAACGCAACGCCTAAGTGGGCCTATTTCTTCCCGTTCGAGGGCGGCGTCATCGACCATGCCGCCGTTCAAACCGGCGAGCGAGGGCCACAGGGCCTGACCTTGAACCTCGCGCCCGGCCGCGGCCTGTCCGCCAACGGCCTGAAACCGCCGCTGACCGGGGTCCTGTCCACCGATCTCGGCGCCTGGGAGATTTCAGCCGATCAGGGCGCGCCCCTGCTTGGTGCAACGGGTCAGGGCGCGCTCGGCGACGGCGATGAGGCCAGGGCGTCATCCGCTGGATCGACTGCCCCCGCCGACTTCGCCAAGGCCGCCCTGTTCGCCCTGCTGGGCGGACTGATCCTCAACCTCATGCCCTGCGTCTTCCCCATCCTGGCGATGAAGGCGGCGGCGCTCAGCCGCTCGGCTCACCACCCCGCCGAGGCCCGCCGCGACGGCCTGGCCTTCCTGGCCGGGGTGCTGGCGACCTTCCTCCTGCTGGCCGGAGCCTTGCTGGCCCTGCGTGCCGGCGGTCAGGCCCTGGGCTGGGGCTTCCAACTGCAGTCGCCGGGCGTGGTCGCCGCCCTTTCCCTGCTGATGCTGGCCGTGGCGCTGAACCTGTCAGGCGTCTTCCATATCGGTTCGGGCCTGCAGGGCGCCGGGCATGGTCCGCTGTCGCGCCTGCCGGGCGCAGCGGGCGCCTTCTTCACCGGGGTTCTGGCCGTGGTCGTGGCCGCGCCCTGCACCGCCCCCTTCATGGCCTTTGCGCTGGGGGCCGCCCTGCTGATGCCCTGGCCGATGGCGCTGGCGGTCTTTCTGATGCTGGGGCTGGGCCTAGCCCTGCCCTATGTCCTGATCAGCCTGTCGCCGCGCCTGTTGGCCCGCCTGCCTCGGCCCGGCGCGTGGATGGAGACGCTGAGAAACCTGCTGGCCTTCCCCATGTATGGCGCCGCCCTGTGGCTGGCCTGGGTCTATGGCCGTCAGACCGCCGACGCCCTGGCTCTGCTGTTTGGCGCCGGTCTGATGCTGGCCCTGGCCCTGTGGCTGTATGGACGATCTCAGGCCGCCAGCGGCACGCGCCGTCTCGCCGGAATCGCCGCCGCCCTGTCGATGATCGCCGCGCTCGGCCTTGGCGTCCTGGCGGCCCGCGCCGGCCCGGCTTCAAGCGAGGCCGCAGCCTCCGCCTCCGCCCATCTGCCGTCCCAGCCCTGGTCCGAAGCCGCGGTTCAGGCGGCCCTGGCCGAGGGCCGTCCGGTTCTGGTCAACTTCACCGCCGACTGGTGCGTCACCTGCAAGATCAACGAGGGCGCGGCCCTGTCCTCGCCGCGCACGGCCGAGGCCATGCAGGCGGCCAACGCCGTCTACCTCATCGGCGACTGGACCCGTCGCGACGACGCCATCACCGCCGAATTGCAACGCCACGGCCGCTCGGGCGTGCCGCTGTATCTGCTCTATCAACCCGGTCAGGCGGCGCCACGCATCCTGCCCCAGCTTTTGACCGAGGGCACCGTCGTCGGCGCTCTGAAGGACGCCGCCCGCTGACTTTCACCTGAAGGAGACCATCCGATGATCCGCATGCTGACCGTCGCTTCCGCCTCGCTTCTCCTGCTCGCCGCCTGCGAGCAGCAACCCGCCACCGCGCCGGACAAGGCCGCGCCCGCCGCGACCGAAACCGCGACGCCCGCCATCGCCGGGCCAGGCGACATGGCCCCGGCCTTCACCCTGGTCGATGCAGAGGGCGTCCAGCGCTCGCTGGCGGACTTCAAGGGCAAGACGGTGGTGTTGGAGTGGACCAACGAAGGCTGCCCCTTCGTGAAGAAGCACTACAGCGGCGCCATGCAGGCCTTGCAGCGCGAGGCGGTCGCCGACGGCGTGGTCTGGCTGACCATCATCTCCTCGGCGCCGGGAACCCAGGGCTTCGTCGAGGGCGAGGAGGCGACGGCCTGGAAGGCCAAACACCAGGCCGCCTTCACCCACCTGCTGCTGGACCCGACGGGCGAGGTGGGCAAACGCTATGACGCCAAGACCACGCCCGACATGCGCATCATTGACCCTGAAGGCCGCCTGATCTTCGTCGGCGGCATCGACGACAAGCCGACCAACAAGGTCGAGGACCTGCAAGGCGCTGAGAACTTCGTCCGCACCGCCCTGGCCGACGCCAAGGCCGGACGCCCCGTCCAGACCGCCTTCGCCCAGCCCTATGGCTGCGCGATCAAATACCCGGAGACGGTCGAGAGCTAAGTCCAGCTCGACCGCTTCTCGCCCCAGGCCCAGCACTTCAAGGGGCGGTAGGCCCCTCACGAATGCGCCTCAAATAGCCCGAAGGGCGATAGGCCCCTACAAAGAAGCCTCGCCAGGTCGTCCTCAGACGGCCGGGTGAGGCGGCGAGGTGATGACCTCGACGTTGTCGTTCAGAAGATAGGCCAGTTCTTCCAGCGCGACCTTGCGTTCGGCGGCGTTGGGGGCGGCTTCGACGGCGGCGACCTTCTTGGGCATGTCCTCGGAAATGCCGCGCAGGATGCACTTCAGGTCATTGTCAGTGCCGCGCTCCTTCAGCACCAGATGGCCCTGCAGATCGCGAGCGGCCAGGTCGGCGGCCTGGGACTTGAAGCCGGTGAAGACGTCGCCGGCCATGAAGCCTTCAGCGTCTGCAGCGCCCGAGGCGATCCAGCCGTCGACGATGGATTTCAGCGCGCCGGAGCGTTCAACCAGGTCAGCGAACAGGGGCTCCTGGGCCACCGAGACCGGCGCGTCGGCGGCGACGGGCGGCAGGGCCGCAGCCTCGGCCACAGCCGGATCGCTGAGCATCAGAACGGCGGCGAGAATGATTCCGCAGGACATGGGGGCATCCCTTTTCACTGGCGGTCGGGGGAAAAGACCAATTGGAAATCCAAGTTGACCCGGCCGTTGATTGAACTCTTCTAGGCCTGAGCCATAAACGAAGGGTTGCAAGCGTCGTGCCGTTTCCTGGGCCGACGCCAACGGGGGAGACGAGGATGCCGCACGCCGCCTGGACCGAACTGGAGGCCGTCGCCCGCCACGACGCCGACGCCCGCATCAGCGATCAGTTCGCCACCGACCCCGGTCGCCTGGCGCGTATGACCGTGGACGCCGCCGGCCTGCATCTGGACCTGTCCAAGCAGAGCTGGACCCGCGCCGGCTTCGACGCCGCCCTGGCCTTGGCCCGCGTCGCCAACGTAGAGGGCCGCCGCGCCGCCCTGTTCGACGGCGAGGCCGTCAACGCCACCGAGGGCCGGGCTGTGCTGCACCCCGCCCTGCGCGCGCCTGAAGGCGCCGACTTCCACGCCCTGGGCGAGGCCGTCTCCGCCGAGGTGGACGCCGTTCGCGGTCAGATGCGCGACTACGCCCACGCCGTCCGGTCCAGCATCGAGACAGGCGCGACCGGCCGGCCGTTTGAAACCGTGGTCCATATCGGGATCGGCGGGTCGGATCTGGGGCCGCGCGTCATCTGGGACGCCCTGCGCCCGCTCGCCCCGGCCATCGAGGTGCGTTTCGTCGCCAATATCGACCCGCGCGACATGGCCGAGGCCCTGACCGGGCTGGACCCGGAAACCACCCTGATCATCGTCGTCTCCAAGACCTTCACCACCCAGGAAACCCTGGCCAACGCCGAGGCCGCCAAGGCCTGGCTGGCGGCCTCCCTGCCTGCCGACGGCATGGACAGGCACTTCATCGGCGTCACCGCCGCGCCGGAGAAGGCCGCCGCCTTCGGTTGCGGTCGCACCTTCGCCTTCCGCGACTGGGTCGGTGGACGCTATTCATTGTGGTCGGCGGTCAGCCTCAGTTGCGCCATCGGACTGGGCTGGGACGTCTTCCAGGGCTTCCTCGACGGGGCCGCTGAACTGGACCGGCACTTCCTGGAGGCTCCGCTGGAGGTCAATGCCCCGGTCCTGCTGGCCCTCGCTCAGATCTACAACGTCGACGGCCTGCACCGCCCCGCGCGCACCGTGGCCCCCTACGCCCATGCCCTGCGTCGCCTGCCCGCCTTCCTGCAGCAGTTGGAAATGGAATCGAACGGCAAGCGGGTGCGCCGCGACGGCGCGCCGGTCGGTCGCCAGACCTGCCCCGTCGTCTTCGGCGAGCCCGGCACCAACGGCCAGCACGCCTTTTTCCAGCAGATCCACCAAGGACCGCAGGTGGTTCCGGCCGAGTTCGTCATTGTCGCCTCCACCCACGACGACAGGTCGGAAAGCCCGCTGTGGGCCAACGCCCTGGCCCAGGGCCAGGCCCTGATGCAGGGCAAGACCGAAGCTCAGGCCCACGCCGAACTGATCGCCTCGGGCGCTTCCGAAGCCGAGGCTGACCGTCTGGCCCCGCACAAGACCTTCCCGGGCAACCGCCCCTCGACGGCCATCGTCATGGACCGGCTGACGCCGCAGACCCTCGGCGCCCTGATCGCGCTTTATGAGCACAAGACCTTCGTCGAGGGCGTGATCTGGGACATCAACAGCTTCGACCAGTGGGGCGTCGAACTGGGCAAGGTTCTGGCCAAGGCCGTGCTGAAGGATGTGGCGGCGGGCGCGCCCTCGCCTGACCTCGATCCCTCGACGGCGGCCCTGCTGAAGCGGCTGCTGCGCTAGACCCTAGCCCCGGAATCCGTCCTTGGCGGCGCGGCGAACGGCGAAGTCTGTGGCGTCGGCAGCGCGCAGGAAGGGGTTGAAGCGGCGCTCCACGCCGACGCTGGTCGGCACAGTGGGTTCGCCCCGCTCGCGGGCGGCGAAGACGGCCTCGGCGTGGGCCAGCATTTCCGGACGCTCATCGAGGCTGAGGGCGAAGCGCGCGTTCGAGGCTGTGTATTCGTGGGCGCAATAGAGCGTCGTGGTCTCGGGCCAGACGGCGATGCGGCTCAGGCTGTCCCACATCTGTTCAGGCGTGCCCTCGAACAGGCGGCCGCAGCCCAGGGCGAAGATGACGTCGCCGACGAAGGCCAGATCATCCGTCACGGCGCGATAGACCACGTGACCCAGGGTGTGGCCGGGCGACAGCACCACCTCAAACGCGGTTTCGCCCAGCCGCACCACCTCGCCGTCAGCCACGTCGCGATCCAGGGGCGCCGCGCGGCGGACCTCTTCCGGGCCGATGATTTCGCAGCCGGTCTCGGCCTTCAGCCGCTCGTTGCCGCCGGTGTGATCGGGGTGCCAGTGGGTGTTGAGGATCAGGTCCAGCCGGCCCCAGCCCGACGCCTCGATCTCGGCCAGGATCGCGTCGGCGTCCGGCGTGTCCACAGCGGCGACCAGACCGGTCGCCTCGTCGCGGATCAGGAAGCCGTAGTTGTCGGACAGGCAGGCGAACTGGCGCACGGTCAGGGTCATGCGGGCATTCTAGCAGCCGAGGCCATCCGGGGACTATAGTGGCGCGAAACGAGCCAAGCTCGACCCCGCTGCCCAAAGCCCGACCGGGCGTCGGCGATCGTTCGCCGCCCCCACGGAGCGATGAACGCAGCGAATAGAGCGTGAGTGAGAGAAATGCGGCGCAGCATCGACGATCTTCGCACCTTCTACGGCGAGCCGACCGGCGCGCTGGTGCGGCGCGTGCTGGCGCGACGGCTGGACGACGCCTGGGGCGAGGCCAATGGCTGCGATGTGCTGGGCATCGGCTACGCCACGCCCTGGCTGGACGGCTTTGTCGGGGCGCGGCGGATCATCGCCGCCATGCCGGGCGGACAGGGCGCCGAGCAGTGGGCGGCGGCGGGGCGCAACCGCACGCTTCTGGTCGATGAGAAACGCCTGCCCTTCGCCGCCGGCGCCTTTGACCGCATCCTGCTGGTTCACGCCCTGGAAGAGGCAGACGATCCGCGCGCCCTGCTGACCGAGGCGGTTCGGGCCTTGGCGCCCGCCGGACGCATCATCCTGGCCACAGCAGCGCGCGGCGGGATGTGGGCGCGGGCCGAGACCACCCCCTTTGGCCACGGCCGTCCCTTCACCCGCGGCCAGCTGGAACGGCTGGTGCGCGAGGTGGGGCTGGAGCCCGCCGCCTGGTCCCAGGCCCTTTATGTGCCGCCGTGGCGCCCCCTGCTGCCGATGGCGGACGGGATCGAGCAGTTGGGTCGCTGGGTGTTTCCAGGCGCCGCCGGCCTGATCATGCTGGAGGCCACGCGGCAATCCTATGCCCGCATCCGCCCCCAGGGTTTGGCCCAGGCCGTGCTGGCGGGACGCCCCGCCCTGACCCCCTCGCCCGCGTCGCGCGACCATGGGCCGCCCGCCCATGCTCTGGTCGGCGAGCGCAAACGGCCTTAAGGCGAGCCCATGCAGCGACTGATCATCATGCGTCACGCCCAGGCCGAAAAGAGCGCGCCCGGCGGCGACATCGACCGCCCCCTGTCCAAGCATGGCCTGGCCGACGCCCTGGCCATGGGCCGGGCTCTGTCCGAACGCGGCCTGCGCCCCGACACCGCCCTGGTGTCCGCAGCCCGGCGCACGCATCAGACCTGGGACGCGGTCAGCGAGGCCATGGGCGACGTCGAGGTGCATCTGTCGCCTGCCCTCTACAACGCTTCGTCGGACGTGCTGCGCCGCGCGGTCGAGGCCGCCGAGGACACAGCGGGCTGCCTGATGCTGGTGGCGCACAATCCGGGGGTGCATCAGTTGGCGGTCGAATACCTGATCGAGAGCGCCGCCTCGCCCGGCGTGCTGGACAAGATGAGCGGCGGCTTCCCCACCGGGGCGGCGGCGATCTTCACCGTCGATGTCGCGGGACGCCCCTCCTATGAAGGCTGGCTGACGCCGCACGATCTCGAAAAATGACCGACGCCCTGCCGACCACCGCCTTCAAGATCCTGAGCCGCGCCGACTGGCGGGCAAGCCTGGCCGAGGGCGCCTATGACGGCTCCCCGGTCGACCACGCCGACGGCTATATCCACCTGTCCGCCGCCGACCAGTTGGCCGTGACCGCCGCCAAGCATTACGCGGGTCAGAGCGATCTGATGCTGGTCGAAGTCGATCTGGAGGCGCTGGGCGAGACTCTGGTCTGGGAGCCGTCGCGCGGCGGCGCCCTGTTCCCCCATATCTACGGCCCCCTGCCCGTCGCGGCGACGCGGGGCGTGCGCGCCCTGGCGGTGACAGACGGCGGCGACATGATCCTGAGCGAGCTTCCATGAGCCTGACCGACCTTGGCGCCGTCATCCTGCGCCAGATGGACCCCGAGACCGCGCACCGGCTGGCCATTCGCGCCCTGCAGGTCACGCCCCTGCCCGCGCCGCGCGCCGACGACCCCATCCTGATGACCCGCATCGCCGGGCTGGAGATGTCCAATCCCGTCGGTCTGGCCGCCGGTCTGGACAAGAACGGCGAGGCGCTGGACGGCCTGTCGCGGCTGGGTTTCGGCACCGTGGAATGCGGCTCGGTCACGCCCCGGCCGCAACCCGGCAATCCCAAGCCGCGCCTGTTCCGACTGTCCGAAGACCGGGCCGTCATCAACCGCATGGGCTTCAACAACGAGGGGCTGGAACCCTTCGCTGGTCGCTTGGCCAACCGGCCCAAGCGCACGCCCATCGGCGCCAATCTGGGGGCCAACAAGGACACCGAGGACAAGGCGGCCGACTATGTCGCCGGTCTGCACCGTCTGGCGGGCCTGGCCGACTATTTCACCATCAACATCTCCTCGCCCAATACGCCGGGCCTGCGCGCCCTGCAGGGCCGCGAGGCGCTGGACGACCTGCTGGGTCGGATCAACGAGGCCCGTCCAGGCGACGGCGCCCCGGTCTTCCTGAAGATCGCGCCTGACCTGATCGGCGAAGAGATCGGCATGATCGTCGAGGCCTCGCTGGCGCACGGCATCGACGCCCTGATCGTGTCCAACACCACCCTGGAACGCCCCGCCTCGCTGAAATCCGGTTTTGCGGGCGAGGCCGGGGGCCTGTCAGGCGCCCCGCTCAAGCCCTTCGCGCAGAAGGCGCTGGAAGCCGCCGCCGAGGCCGCAGCCGGGCGTCTGCCGCTGATCGCGGTCGGCGGCATCGAGAGCGGCGCGGACGCCTGGGCCCGTATCCGCGCGGGCGCCTCGGCGGTGCAGATCTATTCAGCCCTCATCTATGACGGCCCCGGCCTGGTCGGCGCCATCAAGCGGGATCTGGTCGCCCGCCTGCGCGCTGAAGGCTTCCGCCACATTTCTGACGCGGTTGGCGCCGGCCGTTGACGGAGCATTAGGGCAAGCGACGGCATCATCGCTTCGATGGGCGAAATCGCCTGCTCGGAAAGTCGCATGACGCAAACCGCCGCCGACGCCCCCACCATCTGGGCGCCCGCAATCCGCCAACGCCGCAAGGCGATGCTGCAACGCATCGTCATGGGGGCGGCGACCGCGCTGGTGTTCAGCCCCATGCTCGGCTGGCGCTTCAGCGCCATATGGCTGGTGATCTACACCCTGATCCAGTTTCTGGAGGCCGAGGTCTTCCGCCCGGTCGTCGCCGGCGCGGTGACGGAGCCGGCTGGCTGGCGCGGGGTCTATGGCGATCTGGTGCTGATCTTGAACGCCGGCTTCTTCGGCGTCATGGCGGTCCCCCTATGGGTCGTCGGCGGAGCGATGGGCGGCGTCGCGGCCTCGGTCCTGCTGTCGGCCGGCATGATCAACTCGGTCATCATGTCCGCCGGCTCGATGCGGATCTTCGCCTGCACCGTCCTGCCCCAGTTGGCGATCTTCGCCCTGACTCCGCTGTTCATGGCCCGGATGGGCGCCGCGCCCCATATCGTGACCGCCGTGTCGGTGGCCATCCTGTCCTACACCGTCTTCTGTCTGAACACGCGCCGCCACCTGTTCCGCGCCAACCGCGCCGAGACCGAGGCTCGCATCGAGGCTGACCGCAAACGTGCCGAGGCCGAGGCCGTCATGGCCAGCCGCGGCGCCTTCCTGGCCGCCGTCGCCCACGACCTGCGCACCCCGATCAGCGCCATCCTGACCGGCGCCGCCGAGTTGGACCGCGGCGACAAGACGGGATCCTCGTCGCGTCAGCAGGTCGCCCTGATCACGGACGCCGGTCTGATGATGAAGGACCTGCTCGACGATCTGCTGGATCACGCCCGCCTGGACGCTGGGCGGATGAATGTCGAAAGCCGGGATTTCGACCTGCGCCTGCTGCTGTCGCAGACGGCCCGGCTGTGGGCCGGCCCCGCCCGAGCCAAAGGTCTGCGCCTTCGGATGGAAGGCGCGCGAACCCTGCCCGGAATGGTTCGCGGCGACGCCATGCGGCTTCGCCAAGTCCTGAACAACCTGATCTCCAACGCCATGAAGTTCACGGACGCGGGGTCGATCACCCTGGGCCTGCAGTCCTGGCCTGACGAGCATGGCGCCCATGTTCTGCTGATCAATGTGGCCGATACCGGTCCGGGCATGAGCGTGGAGCAGTTGGCGCGCCTCTTCACCCCCTTCGACCAGACGGCCGATGGCGTCGCCGCCCTCTATGGCGGGTCCGGCCTGGGGCTGGCGATCAGCCGCGATCTGACCGAGCTCATGGGCGGCCGGCTGACGGTGCGCAGCGCGCCAGGTCAGGGCGCGGTCTTCACGATTTCCCTGGTCCTGCCGCGTGGCGCGAGCGCGGACATCGAGACCGCCCTGACGCCCGAAGCCCGCGGGCTGGTCGCCAAGGCCCTGTCGCGCCCGACGCCGCCCCTGCCGCCATCGGAGCCCGAGACTGTCGAACCGGCGCCGACGGTCGATGAGGCGTCATTCGACGAGCGCCCCTTGCGGGTTCTTGTGGTCGACGATCACGCCATCAACCGCCGCGCCATCCAGTTGATCCTGCAATCGGTCGATTGCGAGATCGCCATGGCCGAGGACGGTCTGGCCGCGCTGGACGCCTGCAACCGGACGGCGTTCGACGTCGTCTTCATGGATGTGCGGATGCCGGAACTGGATGGTCGCGAAACCACGCGCCGCCTGCGCGCAGGGGGCGGGCTGAACGCCGCCGTTCCGGTCATCGCGGTCACCGCCGATACGGCGCCGGAAGACATCGCTGCCTGCACCGCCGCCGGAATGAACTATTTCGTGTCCAAGCCGCTGACCCCCGGATCGCTGCTGGGCGCTCTGTCGCAGGTGCTGGAAGAGGCCGCTGTCGTCGCCGAGAGCGCGGCGGCCTGACCCCCTTCGATCTCGGCTAGAAGATCTTCGGCCAGGCCGGGGTCCCGCAGGCGACATTCCCACACCGTCACCACGCGCCATCCGGTGGCGGACAACGCCGCCGCGACACGACGGTCGCGCGCCCGATTGCGCTCGATCTTGGTGATCCAATACTCAGCGTTGGTCTGGGGTTTTCGCGCCCCGCGCGGGCAATCATGGCCGTGCCAGAAGCAGCCGTGGACGAAGAGCACGACCTTGCGCCCCTTCATCACCACGTCGGGCCGTCCGGGCAGGCCGCAGCCGCCCAGACGGTAGCCGATCCCGGCGGCGCGCAGCATCCGCCGGACCTTCATCTCGGGCGCGGTGTCGCGCCCCTTCACCCGGCGCATGACCGCGCTGCGTTTTTCCGGGGTGAAGACGTCTGTCATGGCTCAGACCATGACAGGCGGGATCAGAGCTGGGCCAGCAAGTGCTCGGCCGAGGACACCTTGAACTCGCCGCCCTGTTCGATGTTCAGTTGATCGACCACGCCGTCCTTGACCAGCATGGAATAGCGCTGCGAACGCTCGCCCATGCCGAAACCCTTGGCGTCCAGGGCCAGGCCGACGCTTCGCGTGAAGTCGCCATTGCCGTCGGCCAGCATGATGATGTCGTCCGTGCCGTTCAGGTCGTTGGCCTGGGCCCAGGCGCCCATGACGAAGGCGTCGTTGACCGACAGGCAGGCCACGGCGTCGACGCCCTTGGCGGCCAGGTCAGCGCGGTTGTCAACATAGCCCGGCAGGTGACGCGCCGAGCAGGTCGGGGTGAAGGCGCCGGGCACAGCGAACAGGGCGACCGTCTTGCCGCCGAACAGTTCAGCCGTGGTGACCGGCTTGGGGCCGTCGGCGGTCATGGTGGTCAGGGTCGCGTCGGGGATGCGGTCGCCGATCTGGATGGTCATGGAGGTCTCCGGAGCTGGAATGGCCCGGGGAATCCGGGCGGCGTTCAAACGTCAGATAGAGACGCGAAGAAGGATCGCCAAGCGGACTTCGTTCCCTGCATCTTGCACATGGCCCTTCGCCACCCGATGATAGCCCTATGACCGCCTTCTCCTCCCTGACCGGGCGTCTTCTGGTGGCCATGCCGGGCATAGACGACGACCGTTTCCGCCACGCCGTCATCCTGGTCTGCGCTCACGACGACGAGCACGCCATGGGCCTGCGGCTAGACCAGCCCGCGCCGGGCGTCACCCTTTCCGAGGTGCTGACGAAGCTGGATACGCCTGTCTCCGAAGCCATGGCGGCCCAGTCCGTTTTGATCGGCGGGCCGGTCGAACGCGAGCGCGGCTTCGTCCTGCACACCGACGACTGGACCAATGACGACGTCAGCCTGACCTTCGGCGAGGGTCTGGCCGTGACCGGCACCCGCGACGCCCTGGCCGCCATGAGCGACCCCGACGAAGGCCCGCGCCAGTCGATCCTGCTGCTAGGCTACGCCGGCTGGGGCGAGGGCCAGTTGGATGAAGAGCTCAGCGAAAACGTCTGGCTGACCGCCGACGCCGATCCCGAGCTGATCTTCGACGCCGACTACGCCACCAAGTGGAGCCGGGCGCTGGCGGGCCTCGGCGTCGATGCGGCCCGCCTGTCAGCGCAGAGCGGGCGGGCCTGATGGCTCACTTCCGACAAGTCGCCATCAAGGACGCTTGAAGGCTGGTCGCGGCTGTCGCCCCCTCAACCGCACGTTCTACGGCCCGCCGCTCTTGGCCTTTGCTGCGTTTGAAGATCAGAACGGCGAAGTCGCGTTTCCCTGCCGTGCCGCAAACCAACCGCCATTGCCGCTTCAAGGACTCGGCGCCGGCCCACTGACCTTTCGAGGTGATCTCGATGGGCCTGTCGCTAGCTTCAACGAGAGGTGCAATGGCCAGACGTGCGAACCGGCGTTCCTCCCATCTTTCCCAAAGCACCACCCCGACCATCAGAGGGGGGAACAGAAAGAGCCAGGCGACAACCGGCAAGGCTCCGGCGCGATGAAGCGCCTTGATCAAGCCGATCGCGCCTTGATCGGGGCGGAACCGTCGGCCAGGGACTCGTTCAGATAGACCTCGGCCTCCTGGGCCGGAAGCGCGGGCGCGTAGCCGAAGCCCTGGCCGTAGTGGCAGCTGGCGTCCAGCAGAAGGCCCGCCAGTTCGGCGTTCTCGACCCCTTCGGCCACGACCTCCAGCGACAGGTCGCGGCCCAGGTTGACGACCGACTTGACGATCTTGGCCGAGCCCTCGTCCTTGTTCATCGTCAGGACGAAGTAGCGGTCGATCTTCAACGTATCGAAGGGCAGGCGCGCCAGATAGGACAGGGACGAGAAGCCGGTGCCGAAGTCGTCCAGCGCCAGGCTAGCCCCAGCTTCGCGCAACTGGGTCAGGACCTCGGCGGCGTGCGCGGTGTCGCGCATGATGTCGCCTTCGGTGACTTCAAGCTTCAGCGCGCCGCGCGGCAGGCCGGTTTCCTGGATGATGCGAGCCACGTCCTCGACCAGATGGTCGCGTTCGATCTCGCCGACCGAAAGGTTCACGCTGCAGAACAGCTTGCCCGCGCCGGGGTGGCGGTGCAGCCACTCGGCCAACTGACGCGAGGCCTGGGTCATCATCAGCAGGCCCAGCTCGTTCATCAGGCCCATTTCGTCGGCCAGGGTCAGGAACTCGTCCGGCGGCACCAGGCCGCGCTGCGGATGGCGCCAGCGCACCAGGGCCTCGAAGCCGGCGACGGCCCCGGTCTTCAGGTTGACGATGGGCTGATAGAAGGGCTCGATCTCGCCACGCACGAAGGCGTTGCGCAGATCCGATTCCAGCGCCAGGCGCGACAGGCTGTCGGTCTCCAGCGCCCGGCCATAGGCGGCCGCCCCGCCGCGCCCGGCGGTCTTGGCCTGCTCCACCGCCAGTTCGACCCGGCGCAGCAGTTCTGCGGGATCAGGCGCATCCGGCCCGCCCTCGGCAGCGACAGCGCCGATAGAGACGGTCGGATAGATGTCGAAGCCGGCGACGCGCAGCGGCTGCTCCAGCGCCTCACGCATGCGTTCGCTGGCGCTGGTGGCGCCGCGCGGGGCCAGGACGGCGAACTCATCCTCGCCGATGCGGGCCGGTGAGCAGTCCTGGGAAAAGGCGCCGGACAGACGCGAGCCCAGGGCCGACAGCACCAGATCGGCGCGTTCATGTCCCAGGGCCTCGTTCAGGCGGCGCAGGCGATCCACGTCAGCCACAACCAGCTCATAATCGCCTGGCTGGGCCAAGGTCTCGGCCACACGAACCAGGAAGGTGCGGCGGTCCAGCAGGCCCGTGAGGACGTCGCGGTCGGCGCCGGCGAACTTGGTCTCCAGCGCCACGACACCCGCCGCGCGCAGGCCGTCCTCGAGCCAGACGCCGCGCCACAGGCAGGTCTCGCAGCCGCGCATCCGCAACCGCACGGCGATCTCGGTGCCCTCGGCCTGAGGCTTCAGCAGGCGGTCGGCCAGGGCCCGGTCTTGCGGCATGGCCAGGGCGGCGAAAGCCGCGCCCGAGCATTCCGGCGCCAGTGGGCCAAGGCCCAATGATCGCGTGGCCCCGGTAAAGCGAATCTGGTCGTCTGCGGGGGTCCAGATCCACAGCGCGGCATCGGCGGCGGCCAGCGCCTCGATCGCCGTCGTCGGGTCCCAGGCCAGCGCTCTGGATCGTGTATTCAAAGCGAATCCCGGGTGTAAGAACTGAACACGGCCGGGTCCGGGACGAACTCGTCCTCGATGACGCCGAACAGCAGATGATCTGCCCATGCGCCGTTAATTTTCAAATAAGCTTTCGCCAGTCCTTCATGCCGAAAGCCCGCCTTTTCCAGAACCCGGCGTGAGGCCTGGTTGGTCGGGACGCAGGCGGCCTCGACCCGGTGCAGCTTCAACGCTCCGAAGGCGAAGCCCAGCATGGCCAGCGCCGCCGCCGTGCCCGCCCCCTGCCCGGCATAGGGCTGACCGATCCAGTAGCCGAGCGTGCCGGTCTCAGCCACGCCGCGCCGGATGTTGGACAGGGTAATGGCTCCCATGAGCCGTTCTTCCTCGGGATCAAAGACGAACAGGGGCCAGGCCGTCCCCAACTCCATCTCGCGAGCATAGACCCCCAGGCGACGACGAAAGGCTGAGCGTGTCAGGTCGTCCTCGGCCCAGGCGGGCTCCCACGGCTGCAGGTAGTCGCGCGATCCGCCACGCAGTTCGGCCCATTCCGCATGGTCTGAGGGACGCGGCGGGCGCAGCAGGACCCCCTGTCCGCGCAGGACCGGTCCGGTCGCCTCGGCCATCCAGTCGAACAGGGCCATGGGCGCAGATTACCTTGATGCGCCGCCGACGCCAGCCAGGACTTAGCCGCCCTGCTTCAATCGCGCAGAGAAGGCCGCGCCCGCTGGTCCCGCCGCCTTGGGCCCCAGGACCGCCGTAGCTGTTCGGCCGGCCTCGATCAGGGACCGGCCGACGGCGCGCAAGTCGTCGCTGGTCTGGGCCAGGATGCGCGCGGCGCTGTCCTCGGACAGGACCGGGGCGCCAAAGATCAGGGTCTGGGCGGCGTTGCGGCCCGCACGGCTGGCGGGGCTCTCGTCGGCCATCCACAGGGTGGCGTTCAGCACGGCCTTGGCGCGGGACAGTTCGGCGTCGGTCGGGCCGTTTTCGGCCAGGTCCAGCAGCTCGGCGGCGCTGACCTCGGCCAGTTCGACCGCGCGGTCGGCGGCGGCCCCGGCGTAGATGCCCAGCAGGCCGGCGTCCTCATAGGCCTCCTGATAGGCGTCGATGGCGTAGGCCAGCCCCCGATCCTCGCGCGCGCTCTGGAACAGGCGAGAGGCCATGCCCCCGCCGAGGATTTCAGTGAACAGCCGCAAGGCTGGCAAGCGCAGGTCCATTGCTCCCATCGACGGCAACTGGAAGACCAGATTGGCCTGTTCGATCTTGCGCGTCAGCCTGGCGTCGCCGCCGACGAAGACGGCGGGCGCCAGACGTTCGACCGGGGTCGTCGCCTCCTGCCCGAACCAGCGCTCGGCCAAGGCCAGAAGCTCGTTCTCGTCCACCGCGCCCGACACCGCCACCACCATTCGGTCCGGCGAATAGAGCCGGGCGCGCCAATCGGCGACGGCGGCGCGGTCGGCCGCCTTCAGGCTTTCGACGGTGCCGAGGATCGGGCGGCCCAGCGACTGCCCCGCATAGGCCTGCGTCTGGGCCATTTCGAAGACGTGGTCGTCGGGGGTGTCGAAGGCTTCGGCGATCTCCTGAGCCACGACGTCCTTCTCGCGGACGATCTCGACGGGATCGAGCGTGGGACGGAAGACCAGATCCGACACCACCTGCATGGCCAGCGGCAGCGAGCCATGCAGGGCGCGAATCTCGAAGCTGGTGCGCTCATAGCCAGTGGCGGCGTTGATCGAGCCGCCCTCGGCCTCGATCCGCTCGACGATGTCGCGCGCGCCCATGTTCCCGGCGCCCTTGAAGACCAGATGCTCCAGCAGATGCGACCAGCCGGATCGGGCCTCATCCTCCATCCGCGCCCCGCCGCGCACGGCGACGGTCAGGGCGAAGGTCCTGAGACCGGGCATGGGGTCGCAGACGACGCGAACGCCGTTGGACAGGGTGTGTAGGCGAGCGGTCAGGAGACTGAATCCTTGCGGGTCATGCGGCGGCGCAGCAGCACCACGTAAAAGGCGATCAGGGCGGCGGCGAGACCGAACCAGGTCAGGGCATACCCCAGGTGGTTGTTCGTGAAGGCGGCGGGCGGCGCGGACGGCTTCAACGCCTGCCAATCGGGATTGGTCGAAGTGGTCGCAAACACGGTAAAGGGCGAGATCGGCCCCTCGACCTTGAGCGCGCGGGCCATAGCCTCGGCGTCGCGCCCGTAGAAATGATTGCCGGCGGGCGGCGGGGTCAGGGCGCTGGGCGCCGGCGAGCGACGCAAAACGCCGGTGATGACGACCGGCATGGTGTCGTCGGCCTTGACCGACGGGCGGGCCGAAATGTCCGCCGCGACGAAGCCGCGATCGACCAGCAGGGTCGGGCCGCCCTCAACGGCGCAGGCGGAGACCAGACGCACGCCCGCGTCGCTGTTCTCGATGGATTGCAGCTCGACATAGGGCGCCGCCGACAGACCGCGGCAGGTCAGGATGACACGACGGAATTCGGGGTTCTCGACCTTGAGGACCTCGGCCAGCGGCAGGGGCGGCTTGTCGGCGGCGGCCTCGGCCCCAGTGATCAGGCCCTCCTTCCACTGCATCCGCTGCACCTGCCAGACGCCGAGCGCCAGCAGAGCGCCCAGCAGCAGGACGGCGAGGACGGTCAGGACGACCGGGAAACGCGGGCGGGCGGCGACTGTCATTTCGGGTCTCGGGTTCTCAGCATCTGCAGGGCGGTCATCAGCCCCTTGCCGGGGCGCATCAGGCCCAGGGCCAGGGCGGCGACCAGAGGCAGCCAGATGATCAGGTGCAGCCAGATCGGGGGATGCCAGGCGATCTCGACCGCCAGAGCCGTGAAGCCGACCAGGAAGCCGGCGATCTGCATGATGAAGGTGGCGGCGCCGTCCCCGGTCTCGACCGAGGCCAGGTCATAGCCGCAGGTCTCGCAGGTCGGACGGATCTTCAGAAAGCCCTGAAACAGTCGGCCCTGCCCGCAGTTGGGACAGCGCCCCCGAACACCGGCCAGAACCGCCTGCCCCCCAAGCAAATCGGCGCGGGACTGTTCGTCCCGCGCCGTTTGAAGTGCAGAGCCTCGATCGCTCAACGTCAGCCGAAGGTGACGTAGACGAAGGCGAACAGGAACAGCCAGACCACGTCCACGAAGTGCCAGTACCAGGCGGCGGCCTCGAAGCCGAAGTGCTTCTGCGGCGTCATCTGACCGGCTTGCAGACGCAGCAGGCAGACGGCCAGGAAGATGGTGCCGATCAGGACGTGGAAGCCGTGGAAGCCCGTCGTCAGGAAGAAGACCGAACCATAGAGCTTCGAGTGGGTCGCGGCTTCGTTGAAGAAGTAACCCTCGTGCAGGATGTGGTGATACTCATAGGCCTGAACGCCGGTGAACAGCACGCCCAGAAGGACGGTGATCAGCAGACCCAGCTTGGCGGCCTTGCGGTCGCCGACCTGCAGCGCATGGTGCGCCCAGGTGACGGTCGTGCCCGACAGCAGCAGGATGACGGTGTTCAGCAGCGGCAGGCCCCAGGGGTCCAGCAGCTCGACGCCCTTGGGCGGCCAGGTCGTCCACGAGGCGGCGGTGTCGGCCCAGTTGCCGACTTCCGGGGTCAGGGCGCGCGACTCGGTGAAGAGCGCCATGTCGAAGAACATCCAGAAGAAGGCGACGAAGAACATCACTTCCGAAGCGATGAACAGGATCATGCCGTAGCGCAGGCCGATCGAGACAACCGGAGTGTGGTCGCCCTTCTTGGATTCCTTGATGACGTCCGACCACCAGCCGTACATGGCGTAAAGGACGCCGGCCAGACCAGCGAAGAAGACGTACTTGGTGCCGGCCTCAAGGCCGAACAGGCCCTTCATCCAGATGACCGCGCCAACGAACATGACCACACAGGCCAGGGACGAAATCAGCGGCCAGGGGCTCGGGTCCACCAGGTGGTAGTCGTGATGCGGTTTCGCGTGCGCGTCGGCCATTCCAGGGTCTCTGAATTAAGGCGAGAGATCGTTCTTACAGGGGCTATAGCCTCCGCTATCCGGCTTTGCCAGTAGCGGATTGGCCGGAAGCGGCCTGCTGGAACCCTTTGGTGGGGAAGAAGGTGTAGCTGAGGGTGATTTCCCGCACGCCTTTCGACTCGGCGTCGGTCGCGATTTCCGGGGCGACGAAATACTGGACCGGGAATTCCTTGGTCTCGCCAGGGCCAATTTCCTGCCCCTCGAAACAGAAGCACTGCAGCTTCTGGAAATAGGGACCGGCGCGTTCCGGCACGACGTTATAGGCCGCCGTGGCATGAATCGGCTGATCCGAGGTGTTGGTTACCTTGAAATAGGCCATGCCCGTTTCGCCGATCCGCACGCGCTGGCTGACCTGCTCGGCCTTGAAGTCCATCGGCAGATTGCGGACGTTGGTGTCGAAGCGGATCAGAACGCTCTGGTCCAGGATCTGGGTCGGCGCGGATTCGGCCTTCTTCACCGTGCCGTCAAAGCCGGTCACCTGACAAAAGAGACGATACAGCGGCACCGCGGCGAAGGCCGCACCGGTCATGCCCATGACCACGGCCGCACAGATCAGCGCGACGAGGTTCTTGCGGTCCTTCACTGGGCCGGCTCCGCGACCGGGGCCTCCGGTGCAGGCAGGGCCGGGTCGGCGCGTTCCAGCGTTGCGGCGGCGGCGGCCTCGGCCGCCTTGCGCGCCTGGGTGTTGCGCTGAAGGTTGGTCACCGTGACGATGAAGACCAGAACGATGAAGCCGACCAGGCCCAGGGCAATGGCCACGTTGCGGCGCTTGCGCGCCAGAACTTGCTCGTCGGTCAGTTTGACAAAATCAGGACGGGTCACGCGGTCAGGCTCCCAGGCCCGGCAGCTGCTCGACCAGGAGGGCCGAGAACAGCGCCATCAGATACAGGATGGAAAAGGCGAACAGATTACGGGCCGGTTTGGCCTCGGCCCGGACGTCATACAATGCGGCCTCTCGCCCCACCGCCTCGGCCTTGTCCGGCTGATCACCGGCGCGCGAGCGCCACAGGCGGACGGCCAGGGCCAGGAAGAACAGCCCTCCGGCCACAGACACCGCCAGATAGACGACCCCGCCGAGGCCGAGGAAGGCCGGGGCGATGGCCACCGGCACGAAGATCAGGGTGTAGATCAGGATCTGCAGGCGGGTCGACTTGGCGCCGCGCGCCACCGGCATCATCGGAATGCCCGCCTTGGCGTAGTCGCCGGCCGAATAGAGGGCCAGGGCCCAGGAATGCGGCGGGGTCCACAGGAAGATGATGGCGAACAGCAGCCAGGCCTGCCACGGCGCGTCGCCCGTCACCGCCGCCCAGCCGATGACCGGCGGGAAGGCGCCGGCGGCGCCGCCGATGACGATGTTCTGGGGCGTCCGGCGCTTGAGCAGCAGGGTGTAGAAGCCAGCGTAATAGACGATGGTCAGGGCCAGAAGGCCGCCGGCCAGCCAGTTGGTCGTCATGCCCAACAGCATGACCGCGAAGATCGACAGGATGACGCCGAAAGCCATGGCGTCGTTTTTCCGGACGCGGCCCGCCGCGACGGGACGGCCGCGCGTGCGGCGCATCAGGGCGTCGGTCTCGCCTTCCAGAGCCATGTTCAGGGCGCCAGCAGCCCCCGCCCCCACGGCGATGCACAGGACGGCGATGGCAGCCAATAGCAGGTTGGGGCGCCCCGGCGCCACGACCAGCCCCGTCACGGCGGTGAAGACCACCAGCGACATGACGCGCGGCTTCAGCAGCTGGAAGAAGTCTTCCGGCTGGGCTGTGGTCACGAGGGGGGTCTCACGAGTGGGGCGGTCGGTCATGGTCATAAAAAGCCAAAGGCCGCCCTTCCGGTGACGAAAGGGCGGCCTCTCTAGGGTTATCCGGTTCGGATCAGTGGTTGTCCGCCTTGACCACCGGCAGTTCGTTGAACTGGTGGTGCGGCGGGGGCGACGACAGGGTCCACTCCAGGGTGGTGGCGCCTTCGCCCCACGGATTGGCCTCGCCCTTGCGGCGACGGATCGCAGCTTCAGCCAGCATGACCAGGAAGACGGCGACGCCGACGATGGTGATCAGGTAGCCGATGGACGAGATGTGGTTCCAGTAGGTGAAGGCTTCCGGGTAGTCGATGTAGCGACGCGGCATGCCCTGCAGACCCAGGAAGTGCTGCGGGAAGAAGACGAGGTTCACGCCGACGAACATGATCCAGAAGTGGGTCGCGCCGAGGAACTCGTTGTACTTCACGCCGAACATCTTTTCGAACCAGTAGTAGAAACCGGCGAAGATCGAGAAGACGGCGCCCAGCGACAGCACGTAGTGGAAGTGGGCCACAACATAGTAGGTGTCGTGCAGGCTGTAGTCGATGCCGGCATTCGACAGGACCACGCCGGTCACGCCGCCGAGGGTGAACAGGAAGATGAAGCCCATCGCCCACAGCATGGGCGTCTTGAAGGTGATGGAGCCGCCCCACATGGTGGCGATCCAGCTGAAGATCTTCACGCCGGTCGGCACGGCGATGATCATCGTCGCGGCCACGAAGTAGGCGCGCAGGTTGATGCTCATGCCCACGGTGTACATGTGGTGCGCCCACACGATGAAGCCGATGAAGCCGATGGCGACCATGGCGTAGGCCATGGCGAGGTAGCCGAAGATCGGCTTCTTCGAGAAGGTCGAGACGATGTGCGAGATGATGCCGAAGCCCGGCAGGATCATGATGTAAACTTCGGGGTGACCGAAGAACCAGAACAGGTGCTGGTACATCACCGGGTCGCCGCCGCCGGCCGGATCGAAGAAGCTGGTGCCGAAGTTACGGTCCGTCAGCAGCATGGTGATGGCGCCCGCCAGAACCGGCAGCGACAGCAGCAGCAGGAAGGCCGTGATCAGCACGCCCCAGGCGAACAGCGGCATGCGGTGCAGGGTCATGCCCGGCGCGCGCATGTTGAAGATGGTGGTGATGAAGTTGATCGCGCCCAGGATCGACGAGGCGCCGGCGACGTGCAGCGAGAAGATCGCCAGGTCGAACGACGGTCCCGTGTGGCCCATGGTGGAGAGCGGGGGATAGGCCGTCCAGCCGCCGCCGAAGCCCTTGCCCGGGCCGCCGTCGACGAACATCGAGATGCACAGCAGGACGAAGGCGGCGAACAGCAGCCAGAACGAGATGTTGTTCAGGCGCGGGAAGGCCATGTCCGGCGCGCCGATCATGATCGGCGTGAAGTAGTTGGCGAAACCGCCCATGGTCGCGGGCATGACGACGAAGAAGACCATGATCAGGGCGTGGGCCGTGACCGTGACGTTGTAGCCGTGCTTGGAGGCTTCAACGATCCCCAGTTGCTGGATGATCGTGCCTTCCTTGAACAGCTGGATGCCCGGCTCAGCCAGTTCCCAGCGGATCAGGCCCGACAGGGCGCCGCCCACCAGACCGGTGAAGATGGCGAACATCAGGTAGAGCATCCCGATGTCTTTGTGGTTCGTCGACAGGAACCAGCGGGTGAAGAAACCCGGCTTGTGATCGTGATGATCGTCGTGTGTTGCGGCAGCGGTGGCCATGATCTTGGGGCTCTCGCGTCTGGTTACTGGGCGGCCGGCGCGACGGGCGCGGCAGCGGCTGCGGGGGCCGCGGGAGCGGCGGCGGTCGGGGCCGGTGCGGCGGCGGCGGCGGCCGAAGCCGCGGCGTCGTCAACCACAGCGGCCGGAGCAGCAGCAGTTGCGGCAGCGGCGGCGGCCGCAGCGGCTTCGTCGGCCTTCTTGGTCATGGAGCCGCCCTTGGAGGCGACCCAGGCGGCGAACTCAGCCTCGGTGACGACGTTGATCTGCATCGGCATGAAGGCGTGGTCGACGCCGCACAGCTCGGAGCACTGGCCGTAGTAGATGCCGGTCTTCTCGGCGTTGAACCAGGTCTCGTTGACGCGGCCCGGAACGGCGTCGGTCTTCAGGCCGAAGGCCGGCAGAGCCACGGCGTGGATCACGTCAGACGCGGTGACCAGCAGGCGGACGGTCTTGCCGACCGGCACGACCATCGGTTCGTCGGCGGCCAGACGGTAGAGGTGGGCCGGAGCCTTGTCCTCGGGGGTCATGTTCGAGATGTATTCGGCCACGCCCTGGTCGGGATATTCATAGGCCCAGTTCCACTGGTTGCCGGTGACCTTAACCGTCAGATCGGGGTCGGGCATGTCGTGGTAGGCGAACAGCAGGCGGAACGAGAACAGCGAGATGCCGACCAGGATCAACACCGGCACCACGGTCCAGATGACCTCGATGACCGTGTTGTGGCTCCACTTGGCGGGAACCGGGTTGGCCTTCTTGTTGTAGCGGATGGCGATCCAGATCAGCAGGCCCAGCACCAGCAGGGTGATGATCGTGATGACGGGCATCAACACCACATTGTGGAAGAAGATCGCCTCGTGCTTCAGCGGCGCCGCAGCGGGTTGCAGGTCGATTCCGCCGGGGGTCGGTTGACCCAGCAGATCCTGCGCCCATGCCGGCGCGGCGACGAAGGCGGCAAGGGCGGTCGCGGCGACACCGCCTCCGATCCGCGCCATGGCTCGCGTGCCCATCCCCATTCGATTCCTCATAAACCGTTTCGCAGCCGATACTTGCGAGCAATTCGCAAACACCCCCGGGCCCTTGCGGACCTCGGCGTTTCAGGCCGGTCCTTATCGGCTCGGGTAGCGCTTGCCAAGCGATCAAGACGCTCAAGTGACGGGATGAGGCAAAAGTTCGGCGGATTAATTCGCTGTCATGTAGCGACAGCTACCTTGCAGCGCACGATACCTTGCGATACCCATTCGTCATCAACGAAGGGAACGCCATGCCCGACTCCATCGACATCCAACTGAAGAAAGGCGTGCTGGGATTGTGCGTGCTGGCCCTGCTGGCCCGCGACGACAGCTACGCCTACGAGATCGCCAGCCGCCTGTCCGACGCCATCGGCATGGGCGAAGGCACCATCTATCCGCTGATGCGCCGCATGCAGACGGACGGCCTGGTCGAGACCTATCTGGTCGAATCGCCCAGCGGCCCGTCGCGCAAGTACTACCGCCTGACGCCAGGCGGCCGCACGGCCCTGCAAGGTCAAACCGCCGAATGGCGCGCCTTCGCCCAGGCGGTCGACGCCCTGGTCGCCGGAACCGCGCCGCACAGCGACACAATAGCGGCGGGCGCGCCGGTCGAACCGGCCGTCCTGACCGACCAATCCGCAGACGCACAAAGGGGAGCTGAACAATGAACCGCGCCGAATTCCTGGCCCGCCTGCAACGCGGCCTGGTCGGGTTGCCGACCACCACGGCGAACGAGATCGTCGCCGACTATGAAAGCCACTTCGCCGACGGCGCCGCCGCCGGCCGCACCGAGGCGCAGGTCGCCGAGGCCCTGGGCGACCCTGATCGTCTGGCCCGCGAACTGAAGGCCGAGGCCAGCGCCAAGCGCTGGGGACAAGAACAGACCGCCTCCTCCGCCGCCGGGGCCATCTTTGGCATCCTGGGGCTGGGCGCGATCGACATCCTGATCCTGCTGCCCATCGCCCTGCCGGTGTTCGGCACGGTGCTGTCCATCCTGATCGGCGGGGTAGCGGTCTTCGTCGCCGGCGGGTTCGTCCTGGTGGCCGGACCCTTCCTCGGCGTGCCGGGCGGTGCCTTGGCGGCGGCTCTTCTGGGGGTCGGCCTGATGGGTCTGGGCCTCTTCATGGGCGGCCTGATGGCCCTGCTGACCAAGTGGCTGATCGACGCCACCGTCTGGTACGCCCGCCTGCACTATCGCGTGGTCAAACCCGCGCTCGAACCCCAATCGCAAGCCTGATCCGGTTCTGAGGGAGGAACTGACATGATCCGCAATCTGCTCATCATCTCCGGCGCCGGTCTGATCCTGGCCATCGTCGGCATCGGCGGCTCCTTTGCCGTCGGGGGCCGCGATCTGGCCCGCCACGACTGGACCTGGGTGGTCACCGACGACAACGCCGGCGACGACAGCTTCAAGATCGAGCGCGGCGCCGTCTCGCCGGACACGACGCGCACCCTGGCCTGGACCGGCGACCAGAGGCTCGCCATCAACCTGCCCGCCGACATCACCTACGACCAGCAGGCGGACGAGCCGGGCGTCACCATCATCGGCCCCAAGACCGTCGTGGACCGCGTCCGCTTCGCCAACGGTCGGCTGACGATGGATGACGCCCCGCGCGGCGACCGCAGCTACATCCGCTGGACCCGCACCGGCATTCACGGCTGGAGCGAGACCGACGTGCTGAAGGTCATCATCAAGGCCCCCTCGGTGAAGGCCTTCGACCTGTCGGGCATGACCCAACTGAACATCCGCGGCTATGACCAGCCGACGCTGGACCTGACCCTCACCGGCGGCTCCGACGTGCAGGCCCAGGGCAAGACCGAGGCCGTGACGTTAGACATCTCCGGCTCGGGCAACGCCGAACTGGAAGAGCTGTTCGTCACTGACGCCAAGCTGCGCGTCAGCGGCAGCGGCGACGCCGAGGTCGGCCCGACCGGCAAGGCCGAGGTCGACGTCTCGGGCAGCGGCACGGTGCGCCTGACCCGCCGCCCGGCCCAGCTGCGCCAGGACATCAGCGGCTCGGGCGACGTGACGCAGGACTAAGCCTTAAAGGCGCCCTTCCCCCTCGAGGGGGGAAGGGTCGGGGATGGGGGTGTGGTCGCCGCCCTGACCATCAAAACGCGAGAGGCGGCGCCGCCTGCCTTCTCCGATCACACTGTCTGCCTTCTCCGCCACCCAGCCCTCCCCCTCGAGGGGGAGGGCTTTATTCGTCCAGACCGTGACGCCGCGCCCCGCAGCCCCTATCTAGCCAGCATGAGCACCTCTCCCTCCCCTATCCTCGACGCCGCGGGCGTGGCCCCTGAAGAGGCCCTGTCCATCCTGCAGACGGCCCTGGCCGGGGCGGACGACGGCGAGCTGTTTCTGGAAAAGACCGAGAGCGAATCCCTGGTCTTCGACGACGGGCGGCTGAAAGGCGCGTCCTACGATGCGGTTGAAGGCTTCGGCCTGCGCGTCGTGGCGGGCGAGACCGCCGGCTACGCCCACGCCAACGAGATTTCCGCCGCCGCCATTCGCCGCGCCGCCGACAGCGCGTCGCTGGCCAAGCGCGGCTATGCCGGTCACGCCGCCGAAGCCCCGCGCGCCACCAACCAGAAGCTCTATGACGAGGTCGACCCCCTCGCCTCGCCCGGCTTCTCGGACAAGATCGAACTGCTGTCGGAAATCGACGCCTGGACCCGCGCCCGCGACCCGCGCGTGGTTCAGGTCTCGGCCTCCATCATCGGCGAGCGCCGCGCGGTCGAGATCCTGCGTGCCGATGGTCGGCTGCTCAGCGACGTGCGCCCCCTGGTCCGGCTGAACGTCTCGGTCACGGTCGAGCGCGACGGCAAGCGCGAGAGCGCCTCGTCCGGCGCCGGCGGCCGCGCGGGCTTCGAGGCCTGGATCGCCCCTGACCGCTGGCAGGGCCAGATCGACGAGGCACTGCGTCAGGCCCTGGTCAACCTCGACGCCATCGACTGCCCGGCGGGCGAGATGGACGTGGTGCTGGGCGCCGGCTGGCCCGGCGTCCTGCTGCACGAAGCGGTCGGCCACGGCTTCGAGGGCGACTTCCACCGCAAGGGCTCCTCGGTCTTCAGCGGCAAGATGGGTCAGCGCGTCGCCGCCCCGGGCGTGACCGTCGTGGACGACGGCTCCATCGCCGGGCGTCGCGGCTCGCTGTCGTTCGATGACGAGGGCACCCCGACCTCGCGCACCGTCCTGATCGAGGACGGCATCATGGTCGGCCTGATGCACGACCGTCTCTCGGCGCGTCAGTTGGGCGCGAGCGCCACCGGAAACGGCCGCCGCCAGTCCTTCGCCCACATGCCCATGCCGCGCATGACCAACACCTTCATGGAAGGCGGCAAGGATTCGCAGGCCGACATGATCGCCTCGACCAAGCGCGGCCTCTACGCCGCCAACTTCGGCGGCGGTCAGGTGGACATCACCAACGGCAAGTTCGTCTTCCAGTGCACCGAGGCCTATCTGATCGAGGACGGCAGGATCACCGCGCCTGTGCGCGGCGCCACCCTGATCGGCGACGGGGCCACGGCCCTGACCCACATCCAGATGATCGGCGACGACTTCGCCTTCGACCCCGGCGTCGGCACCTGCGGCAAGTCCGGTCAGGGCGTCCCCGTCGGCATCGGCCAGCCCAGCCTCAAGATCGGCGGGCTGACGGTCGGCGGCACGGCGGTTTAAGGGACGGTCGCCTCGACCGCTTCAGCCTTCCACTCAGGCCCTTCGATCTCGTAGCCCTGCGCCGCCAGGGCATCGAGCACGCCGTCCGGCTCGGCCAGAACCCGTAGCTGGGCCACGGCCATGGTCACGCCAGGTTCGCCCAGAGCCGTCTGCACGGCCTCGGCCCACTGGCGGCGCAGCAGGGGCGCGATCTCAGGATCGCCCCAGGGCCAGCACAGGCCCAGGGCCTGTTCCAGCGGCTGGGCCATGACCTCGGGCACGCGTCGGGCGCGCCAGTCGGCGATGCGGATGGCGGCGCCCTCCGGGCCTGCTTCTGCGGCGGCCAGGGCGCGCTCTACGCAGGGCGCATAGGTGGCGGGCGGAGCGGTGATCAGGCTGTCGACGATCTCATCGCCGCGCACGGTTCCGACCGGGCGCACCGGGATGCGGGCGTCACGCGCGACCTTCTTGATCACATCAGTCGCGTTTCGGGTGCGACCGCGTTCATAGCCAGCCTTGTCGCTCATCAGATCCATGCTGAGGATCATCAGACTGTTGGTGCGCCAGCTATCGTTTTTCTGATCCGCCATCACCACGTCGAGCCGCGCCTGAACGTCGGGCGACAGGTAGTCCGCGGTCGTCGTGCCTCGAGGCAGACTCGCCACCGTCCGAATGCGCCAGATCAGGCGGAAGACGTCAGCGACCGAGGCGCGGCCCTCCTGGGGGAACAGGATGCGTTGCGAACGGCGCGTCGCCGCCTCCAGGGCCTCGGGCCGCCATTCCACGTCGCGGGGCACGCCGCTGATGGCCCCGACCAGGATCAGGGTGCTGTCGCCGCGCGTCACCTGCCAGATCGGCGCCTCGGTGCGACGGGCGGTGACGACGATCTCATCGACCGTAGTCACGGGCGCAGGCGACGCGTCCTGAGCCCGCGCGGGCGCGCCCAGCGACAGGCCAACAACAAGAGCTGAGGTAACAAGGATACGAAGCTTCATGTCTGCGGGCTTAACAGTATCTAACCAGGCTGTAATCTGACGGTTCTGTAATGCTGTCCCCGATTTAATCCACCTGTCAGGCTTGTAACTGGAGACTTGGGTCGCCCCCCGCCAAACCTCTCATCACGACCGAGGGAGAGGACGACCCATGACCAAGACCATTCTGCTGGCCACCACCGCCGCGCTGACGATCGCCGCCGCCGCCCCGGCCCTGGCCGCCGAAGCCGCCCCGACGACGCCGCGCCAGACGGCGCAGGCCGGCGATCAGGGGGTCCTGGTCTTCACGCCTGATTTCTTCGCCGACGCCCGCCCCAATACGGCGCTGGACATGGTCAATCGCGTGCCCGGCTTCTCGGTCAACGACGGCGACGGCGCACGCGGCTTCGAGGGCGCGGTCGGCAACATCCTGATCAACGGCTCGCGCCCCGCGTCGAAGAACGACACCGGCTCCAACGTCCTGGGCCGCACCGTCGCCACCCAGGTCGAGCGCATCGAACTGGTGCGCGGCGGCGCGCCCGGCATCGACATGCAGGGCTATTCAGTCGTCGCCAACGTCATCCTGAAGACGACCTCCAGCCGCGAGCACGTGCTGACCGCGAACGCCAGCCTGTTCGAGGGCGGTCAGGACCTGTTCGGCGGCACCTACCAGTTCACCGCGCGTGAAGGCGACCGCACCTGGGGCGTGACCCTGGGCGACGGCATTTCCTCCAGCGACTCCAACGGCGCCGGCTACGTCGTACGCACAGACGCCAACGGCAACATTCTGCGCAACGAGCAGTATTACAACGATGGCTACGGCGGCGGAAACTCGATCCGCGGCAACTTCTCTACCCCCTTCATGGGCGGCAAGGTCGATCTGACGGCGCGCTACGGCATCAACGACTGGCACAACATCAACCGCCAGACCGCGCCCGACATCCTGCGCGAGAGCCTCTATGACGAGGACGGCCACAGCGGCGAGTTCGGCGTCGTTTACACCCGCCCCCTGTCCGAGAAGCTGAAGCTGGAGACCCGCTTCATCCACGAGTTCGGCGACTTCGACTCCGTCTCCACGTCGCGCACTCGCCTGGGCGCGACCCACGAGCCCGAACAGTTGTTCAACGCCGACGGCGAGTCGTCCGAGACCATTCTGCGCGGCCTGGTGCGCTATGAACGCTCGCCGGCCATGGATTTCGAGGCCGGCGGCGAGGTGGCCTACAACATGCTGGAGGTCCAGCAGGCCTATACCGTCGGCGGCGTGGCGGTGCCCCTGCCGTCAGCCTCGGTCAAGGTCGAGGAGACGCGCGGCGAGTTGTTCGGCAAGGCCACCTGGCGGATCAATCCCAAGTGGACCTTGGAAAGCGGCCTGCGGCTGGAGTCCTCCACCATCAGCCAATCCGGCGACGCCTCGCAGGAAAAGAGCTTCTTCTTCGCCAAGCCGCGTATCCTGGCCACCTGGACGCCTATGCCCAACAACCAGTTGCGCCTGCGCCTGGAACGCACCGTCGGCCAACTGGACTTTGGCGACTTCGCCGCCTCAGCCGAGTTCGCGGACGAGAACGTCTTCGGCGGCAATGTGAACCTGGAGCCGGAATCGCGCTGGGTCGCCGAGGCCACCTACGAGAAGCGCTTCTGGGGCGAGGGCATCATCAGCATCGGCCTGCGTCACGACGAGATCAGCAACGCCATCGACCTGATCCCCCTGGACGGCGGGCTGGCGGCGGTCGGCAACATCGGCGACGGCACCCTGGACCAGTTGGCCCTGAACGTGACCATCCCCACCGACAAGCTGGGTGTCTCGGGCGGCAAGTTCGGCTTCCGCAACACCTGGAACAAGACCGAGGTCACCGACCCCACCACCGGCGAGAAACGCCCCATCTCGGACGTGCGCGCCACCCAGGCGACCATCACCTTCCAACAGGACATCACCTCATGGAAGCTGCAATGGGGCGGCGCCTGGATCCCTCTGCTGGGTCAGAAGGGCTACCAGCCAGATCAGGTCTCGGGCTGGCGCGGCACCGACTACTACGAGATGTGGGCCGAGTATAAGCCGACCCCGACCCTGTCGATCCGCGGCCAGGTCAATATCTGGAATGACTTCGACGTGACGCGTACCGTCTTCGCCGATCGCGACACGCGACCCGTTCAGTTCGTCGAGAGCCGCTTCGTCGATCCGCGCACCTTCTGGCAGATCCGCGTGCGCAAGACCTTCTGAGGATCAAGAGCAAGAACCCGCGCCTCTCCGGTCGGCCCCAACCCCGGAGAGGACAGCGCGGGCCTCCCCCGGACCAACTGAAAAGGGCGGCGCCTCTCGCGAGACGCCGCCCTTTCCTTGTCAGACGAAGAGGTCAGGCGGTCAGTGAATGCCCGCCATGCCCTTCTTCAGCAGCGGCGACAGCACCAGCAGCACCACGCCGACGACAACGCCGGTCCAGCCGATGGTGCCGAAGATCGAGCCATAGGTCTGCAGCGCCAACTCGGGGCTGGTCACCACGCCTGCAACCGTGTCGGTCGAGGTCGCCTGGGCGATGAAGCCGGCGGCGATGTGGGCCACCGAGCTGGACAGGAACCAGACGCCCATCATCAGACCCACGACGCGGTCAACCGACAGCTTGGTGATCATCGACAGGCCCACCGGCGACAGGCAGAGCTCGCCCATCGTGTGCAGGAAGTAGGTCAGGAACAGGAAGAGCAGGGGCACGCGGAAGTCCACGTTGGCCTGCGTCGCCGCCGCCCAGGTCAGCAGCAGGAAGCCGGCGCCGACCAGGACCAGGGCGAAGGAGAACTTGACCGGGGTCGAGGGCTCCATGTTGCGCTTGCCCAGCCACACCCACAGGGCGGCGATGATCGGGCCGCCGATGACGATGATGCCCGGGTTGAACATCTGGGTCATGGGGGCATTGAACCACGACGGCATCGACGTCGACTGGTCCGCGAACAGGGTCAGCGACGAGCCGGCCTGTTCAAACAGTGCCCAGAACAGGACCGAGAAGAAGATCAGCGTCAGGGCGACCAGCATACGGCTGCGCTCTGCGCCCCGCAGCTTGAACACCACATAGCCGACGACCGAGGCGAAGATGACGCCAGCCAGCCACGGCAGGGCCGTTTCGATCAGGTGGTGACGCTGCATCAGCAGCCAGACCGGGAAGACGGTGACCAGGCCGCCGATCCAGAAGACGGCTTCGAACGGCACGCCGAAGACCTTGCGGGTCTTGAGCATTTCCGGGTGCGGCGGACCGCCGCGACCTTCCAGCCAGCTCTGCCCCAGGATGAAGGTGAGCAGGCCCAGAAGCATGCCGATGCCGGCCAGACCAAAGCCATAGGCCCAGCCATACTTGATGCCGAGGTAGGAACAGGCCGCCGTGGCCAGCACGGAACCCAGGTTGATGCCGACGTAGAAGATGGTGAAACCGCCGTCGCGACGGGGATCGTTCTCTTCATACAGGGCGCCGACGACGGTCGAGATATTGGCCTTCAGGAAGCCGACGCCGACGATGATCAGCGACAGGGCGAAGAACAGGACCGGCTCCCCAAAGCCAAGATCCCGAACCGTTTCCAGCTTGTAACCGTCGGTGGCGGTGAAGGCCGGGAAGCCCTCCGTCGCGCTGGCGGCAGGCGAGGCGGCGTCCGTCGCAGCGGCCGCAGCCGGCGCGGCGCCGACGCGGGTGATGCCTTCGGGCGAGATGGTGATCTGGGTCCGCTCATCGCCGTTGACGGCGAAGATGCTGCGGTTCTGATCGCGGCCTTCGACCTGGAGCTCATAGGTCGTGGCGCCGATGGTCAGGTTCTCACGACCGCCCGTCCCTTCGAACGCCATCATGAAGTGACCGGCGACCAGAAGAACGGCGCCGATGATGACGGCCTTGCGCGAGCCCAGGTATTTGTCCGCGATCATGCCGCCGACAACCGGCATCAGGTACACTAGGGCCGCATAGGCGGCGTAGATGCCCTGGGCCTCTTTCGGTCCGAACAGGAAGTGCTGGGTCAGGTAAAGGACCAGCAGGGCCCGCATGCCGTAGTAGGAGAAGCGCTCCCACATCTCTGTAAGGAACAGGATCACCAGCCCCCGCGGGTGTCCTAGAAACGTCTTGCGAGGCGCAACCGACAGCGCGCCCCCCCCATCCGTCGTGCTCAACGGCGTTCTCCCAAATGCTGCGCCCTGACTGGCGCATTAAGGGCGGAGAAACAGCACGGCAGGGCCGTGCGAACAAGCGTTAACGCCGCGACCCGTCACCGCAATGACGCATTTGTCAGCCCCGATAACTCAACCTTAGATTGTTTATGCAATCAAAATTGCGGCCACACAACTAAGGGTTTGGCCTCCTCGGTGTTCCAGCTTCTGGAAAGGTCAGACGCTCATGACTGTTCGTCGCTTCCGCTCCGCTGACGTGTCTGATGTGAACGCCTTGCATCGCAAGGTCTGGTGGCCCGAGCGTTCGGTCCAGGGTTGGCGCTGGCTTGAGGGCAATCCCGCCCGCCTTGCGCTGTCCGCGCCTGCGGGCTGGGTGGTGGAGGACGCCGAGGGGCGGCCCGCGGCCTTTCTGGGCAACTTCGTCCAGCGTTTCTGGATCGGCGATCGCCCGCTTTACGGGGCGACGGGCTTTTCGGTCATCGTCCCGCCGGAACAGAAGGGCCGCAGCCGCGACCTGATCAGCGCCTTCATGGCCCAGCCTGGCTGCTTTCTTCGCTACACCCTGAACGCCAACGCCCGGTCCAGCCCCCTGTATCGGAAGTTCGGCATGGTCGCCTGGCCGACCAAGACCCATGCACAGAAGCTGTCATGGATCATCAACCCTGCCGCCTGCCTCTACAGCCGGGGCTTGCGGGCCCTGGTAGCGCGAGAGCCGCGCGCTGCGCGCTGGCTCGGGGAACAGTTGATGCCTCGGCGCTCCATTCCCCGACCGATCAAAGGCCTGAGCTTCGCGGGCGGTGTCTCGAGCCTGGACGACTTGTCCGATTCCTCGCCCTATGGCGGCTTCTGGACGGCGTTGCGCGCTCAGGGGCGCGTGACGGCGGACCGCAGTCCCGCCATGATGCGCTGGCGACTGTCCGATCCCGACCTAAGCGTGCAGCCCCTGCATCTGGTGCGGCGACGGGACGGCGAGATCACCGGCCACGCCCTGGCCCTGCTAGGCAAGGGCAACTCGATCGAACCGCCCACGCTTGAGATCCTCGACCTGGAGGCGCTGGATCGGGACAGGGCCGCCATTCCAGCCCTGGTCGCCGCCCTGTTGCAGATCGCCCCCGCCCTCGGCGCCGCCAAGGTCAGGCTTCAGGTGGTCACGGAAAGCACCCTGCATGACCTGGGCGCCCTGGCGTTTCGGGCGCGGCGCGAAGGCGGCTGGGGACATTGCCATGTCGCCTTCGCTCCCGACATCGCGAACGCCGAAGACTGGCGGCCCACGCCCTTCGACGGCGACTATTCGTTCTGCGTGCGGCCCCTGCCCGCGCGGCCGACTGCTGCCACGCGGCGATGGTTCGCCGACAAGGCCGCACCGACCGGCTCCAAGGCCGGAGCCCTGGGTTAGGGGCGAGCCTTCAGTTCGTCGCGGATCTCGGCCAGCAGGGCCTCGGTGGCGGTCGGGGCGGCGGCTTCGGCCGGCTGTTCGCGGCGCATCTTGTTGATGCCCTTGACCAGCAGGAAGACCACGAAGGCCACGATCAGGAACTGGATCAGAGTGTTGATGAAGGCGCCATACTGGATGGCCACCTTTTCCACGGCCTCGGTCGCCGGATTTTCGGGCACCAGGACCCATTCCAGCTTGGAGAAGTCCACCTTGCCTAGCAGCAGGCCGATGGGCGGCATGATGATCTGATCGACCAGGCTGGTGACGATCTTGCCGAATGAGGCGCCGATGATGACGCCGACCGCCAGGTCGACGACGTTGCCGCGCGCGGCGAATTCACGAAACTCGGTCAGCAGGCTCATTCTTCAGTCTTTCGTTTCAAGCGTCGCCAGAAGCGTTCAAACGCTCGCGAAGTTCCTTGCCGCTCTTGAAAAAGGGCACGGCCTTGGCGGGCACTTCCACGGTTTCGCCTGTGCGAGGATTGCGTCCGACCCGCGCCGGCCGGCTGCGCACCGAAAAGGCGCCGAAGCCGCGCAGTTCGACCCGTCCGCCGTCGGACAGGGCCTCGGTCATCTGACCCAGGATGACGTTGACGACCCGCTCCACCTCGGCGTGGGTCAGGTGGATGTTCTCGGCCGCCAGCTTCTCGATCAGTTCAGACTTGATCATTCAGGCCCCCGCCCGTGGCTGTTTCAGATGCAGTCGCTTCCGTTCAGGTCCGCACCCTAACCGTCTGACGCCACAGGAATAAAGAGGGCGCGTCGGATTAAGAGCGATTCTCATAGGGTAGCCTCGCCATTGGCGCGGGTTCTTGCCCTTGGCGCAAGAAAAAAGGCGGCTGGATCGCTCCAGCCGCCCCGTTTTCTGGTCGAAAAGGAAGATTATTCCTTCGAACCGGCCTTCTCGCGCAGCGCGGCGCCCAGGATGTCGCCGAGCGAAGCGCCCGAGTCCGACGAACCGAACTGTTCGATGGCCTCGGCCTCGTCCTTCATTTCCAGCGCCTTGACCGACACCGAGACGCGGCGCGTGGCCTTGTCGATGCCCGTGATCATGGCGTCGACGCGGTCGCCGACGGCGAAGCGTTCCGGACGTTGCTCGTTACGATCGCGCGACAGGTCCGACTTGCGGACGAAGGCCGTGACCGGCGCGTCGTCTTCACCGAACTTGACTTCGATGCCGCCGGTTTCAACCGCGGTCACCGTGACGGTGACTTGCTGGCCACGCTTGTAGACGTCGCCTTCCATCGGATCGCCGCCCAGTTGCTTGACGCCCAGCGAGACGCGTTCCTTCTCGATGTCAACGTCCAGCACCTTGGCCTTGATCGTTTCACCCTTGCGGTAACGCTGGATGGCTTCTTCGCCCGACACGTTCCAGTCCAGGTCCGACAGGTGGACCATGCCGTCGATGTCGTTGTCCAGGCCGACGAACAGGCCGAACTCGGTGGCGTTCTTGACTTCGCCTTCGACGGTCGAACCGACCGGGTGAGCCTCGACGAAGGCTTCCCACGGGTTGTTCTGGGCTTGCTTCAGGCCCAGCGAGATGCGGCGCTTGGCGCTGTCGACGTCCAGGACGATGACTTCCACTTCCTGCGAGGTGGAGACGATCTTGCCCGGGTGGACGTTCTTCTTGGTCCAGGACATTTCCGAGACGTGGACCAGGCCTTCGACGCCGGCTTCCAGCTCAACGAATGCACCGTAGTCGGTGATGTTCGTGATGCGGCCCGTGTACTTGGCGTTGACCGGGTACTTGGCTTCGACGCCGTCCCACGGGTCCGACTGCAGCTGCTTCATGCCGAGGCTGATGCGCTGGGTGTCCGGGTTGATCTTGACGATCTGAACCTTGACGGTGTCGCCGACGGCCAGGACTTGCGACGGATGCGAGACGCGCTTCCACGACATGTCGGTGACGTGCAGCAGGCCGTCGATGCCGCCCAGGTCAACGAACGCACCGTAGTCGGTGATGTTCTTGACGACGCCTTCGCGGACTTCACCCTCTTGCAGCTGGCCGACCAGCTCCGTGCGCTGTTCGGCGCGGGCTTCTTCCAGGATGGCGCGACGCGAGACGACGATGTTGCCGCGCGGACGGTCCATTTTCAGGATGGCGAAGGGTTGTTCCTTGCCCATCAGCGGGCCGACGTCGCGCACCGGGCGGATGTCGACTTGCGAGCCGGGCAGGAAGGCCGAGGCGCCGCCCAGGTCGACGGTGAAGCCGCCCTTGACGCGACCGACGATGGCGCCGTTGACCGGCTGACCTTCGGCGAAGACGACTTCCAGACGGGTCCAGGCTTCTTCGCGGCGAGCCTTGTCGCGGCTGATGACGGCTTCGCCCAGGGCGTTTTCAACGCGCTCGAGGTAGACTTCGACGTTGTCGCCGACCTTCGGGATGACGGCGCCTTCGCCGATGCCGAATTCGCGGGCCGGGATACGACCTTCGGTCTTCAGACCGACGTCGATGATGATGATGTCTTTCTCGATGCCGACGACGCGGCCGTGAACGACCTGGCCTTCGCCAAGGTCGCGACCCTGCAGTTGTTCGTCGAGCAGCGCGGCGAAATCGTCACGCGAGGGGTTATGGGTGTCGGTCATGTAGCTCTGGGGTTGGGGCGCGCGACCGAATGGTCCCGCACGGGTGGATAAACAGGAAAAGGGAAAATCAGGTCGTCAGGACGCGAGGCCGGCGCAAGGGGCGCAAACAAATAAAGCCAGGACGCCCGCGGAAGCCGAGGTCAGGAGCGTTGGATTTGTCCAGCTAAGGCCTAAGCCCCGGCCCGGACGCGCGCCGCCTCGACGATACGGCGGGCCGCATCGAAGGCGGCTTCTATACCCAGATCGGTCGTATCCAGCAAGACCGCGTCCTCGGCCTGGACCATCGGGGCCGAATCCCGACCCGAGTCCCGCTCGTCGCGACGGCGGATGTCCTCCAGCATGTCGGCGAAGGCGATGTCCTGGCCCCGCGCCGTCAACTGTTTCCAGCGACGCTCGGCGCGAACCTCGGCGCTGGCGGTGACATAGAGCTTGGCTGTGGCGTTCGGGGCGATGACCGTGCCGATGTCGCGTCCATCCAGAACCGCGCCGCCGGGCTGGGCCGCGAAATCCTGTTGCAGGGTCAGCAGGGCGGCCCGCACGCCGGGATGGCTGGCGACCCGGCTGGCCGCCTCGCCGGCATGACGCTCAGTCAGACGCGCGTTGTCCGACAGGCCCGTCAGATCCAGCGACCGCGCGGCGGCCTCTGCGGCCGCGGCGTCGCCCAGGTCCTGCCCTGCGTCCAGCACCGCCAGACCGACAGCCCGATACAGCAAGCCCGTGTCCAGATGCGGTAGGCCGTAGCAGGCGGCCAGACGCGCCGCGATGGTGCCCTTGCCCGAGGCGGCGGGGCCATCGACGGCGATGACAAGATTCTTGTTCAAATCGATATTTCCTTCACGGCCCGCCGGGCGTGTCCGATGCTTCTCATGGCTTCGGCTTCAGGACGCAAGCGATCCAGAAGCATCCCAGCGCGAAAACCAGCAGAACCGCGCTTGATCCCAGCATGATCGCGACGCGACGCCAGAAGTGCTCGATGGCGATGGCCTCCGACAGGTCCAGGGCCGCGTGACCGTTCATACGGCCGTCCGACAGGTCCAGCAGCCCTTCGGCGAAAAAGCCGAGCGCAAACAGCAGGAAGCTCAGACACAGAACCAGCAGACTGACGCCGATCGCCCTGAAGACGACATGCGGCGGCAGGGGCCTGGATGCAGGCGCACTCACGCCGCGCGCCCTATCAATGCGGCCGCTCCCGCCCGAAGAGCGCGCGAAAAGCCGACAATGCGCAGACCGTCGCCACGCCGGCGCAACACGCCAGCCCCGCGCCGATGAAGGCGATCATGGCCCAGAAGGCGATCGGATGGTCGCCGGCGCTCAGACCCGGCCCCTTTCGGCCCGGCAGCCAGCCGTTCTGAACGATCTCGATCAGTTCGCGCCCGCCGATCCACAACAGGGCGCCGAGAAGACCAGCCGCGACGGCATGGCCCAGCCAGGGCATGCGGACGGCCGATCCAGCCGCCCTCATCCGATGTCCGCGCCCAGGCTGTTCATCATCTCGACGAAGCCGGGAAAGCTGGTGGCGATCATTTCCGGGTCCAGCACCGAGACGGGCTGTTCGGCGGCCAGGCCGAGGATCAGGTGGCTCATGGCGATGCGATGATCGTGGGCGGTGGCGACGGTCGCGCCGCCCTTCACAGGCCCGCCGGTGACGATGAAGCCCTCAGCCTCTTCCTCGACCGCGACGCCGCAGGCCGTCAGCCCAGCGACCATCAGGGCGATCCGGTCGCTTTCCTTGACCCGCATCTCGCCGATGCCGCGCATGATGGTGCGGCCCTCGGCATAGGCGGCCGTCGCCGACAGGATCGGATATTCGTCAATCATCGAGGCCGCGCGGTCTTCCGGCACGACCACGCCCTTGAGCGCTGAATGGCGGGCGGTGACGTCGCCTACGTCCTCGCCGCCGCTGACACGGCGGTTCGAGATGGTCAGGTCGGCGCCCATCTCGACCCAGGTGTCGAACAGGCCCGTGCGCTGCGGGTTCAGCATGACGCCCTCGACCGTGACCTCGGACCCCGGCGTGACCAGGGCCGCCGCCAGGGGGAAGGCCGCCGAGGACGGATCGCCCGGCACGGCCACGGCGGTTCCGGTCAGTTCCTGTCCCCCCTTGAGGCGAATGCGCCAGCCCTCACCCTCCTCGGTCACGTCCACCACCGCGCCAAAAGCGCGCAGCATCCGCTCGGTATGGTCGCGGCTCTTTTCCGGCTCGACCACGACGGTCTCGCCCGCCGCGTTCAGTCCGGCCAGCAGGATGGCCGACTTGATCTGGGCCGAGGCCACCGTCTGCACATATTCAATGCCCGTCAGACCACCGCCGTGCAGGGTCAGAGGTACGCGGTCCTCGGCGCCGTTCCAGTCGAAATGCGCGCCCATGTCCGCCAGGGGCCCGGTGACGCGCTTCATCGGCCGCTTCCTCAGCGAGGCGTCGCCGTCGAAGGTCGCGCTAATGTCATAGCCGGCGGCGGCGCCCATCAGCAGCCGCACCCCGGTGCCGGCGTTGCCGCAGTCGATGACCGAAGTCGGGGTCGTAAACCCACCCTGCCCGGTCACTCGCCAGCGCCCTTCGTCCAGCCGCTCGACAGTCGCGCCGAAGGCCTCGACCGCGCGGGCGGTGGCCAGGATGTCGTCGCCTTCCAGCAGACCCTCGATCTCGGTCACGCCCTCGGCCATGCCGCCAAAGATGAGCGAGCGGTGCGACATGGACTTGTCGCCGGGCGCACGCACAGCCCCCTTCAAGGGGCCGGAAACAGGGCGCGCAGTCAGGGTCGAAGGGGCGGTCACCTGGCCAAAAACTCCGATTGTTCAGGAACGGCCGCGCTAAGCGGATAAGAAGGCTTTTGACAGCGGCCCCCTTGGGTGGCAAGGGAGCCGGCCTAATTCCGAAATTCAACTCCTGCGAAGGTAATCCCGTGGCCAAACCCGAACTGGGCCAAAAGCAGGTCTGCCCGAACTGCCAGGCCAAATTCTACGACCTGAACCGTCGTCCGGCGCACTGCCCCAAGTGCGACACCGAGTTCGATCCGCTTGAAGAAGCCATGCGCAACCGTCGCGTTCGCGGCCGCACCGGCCCCGGCTTCGCCGCCGACGACGAGGCCGAGGATCAGGTCGCCGACAAGGCCGCCGAAAGCGACGACGAGGAAGAAGACACCGAAGCCTCGACGCCCGAAATCGACGAGGAAGGCCATGAGCCGATCCTGACGCCCGACGACGATGACGACGCCGAGCCCAGCGACGACGCCGGCATGGGCTCCTCGGACGGCGACGATGACGATGCCCTGGGCGACGACGACGATGACTCGGTGCCCTTCATCGAAGACGAGGACGACGACAACCTCGACGACGAGATCGTCAAGCCGTCGCGCGACGACGACTAGAAGCGAAATCGGTTTGGACGCGCTCGCGTCCAAACCCAGATCTTCGCTCGGCATAATGCAGCGAGCCTGTTTCACGGCATCGGAGGAAGCGCGCGGCGCTTCCTCCTCAACCGATCAGGCTCGGTGACCAAGGGTCGGAAAAATAAGCGGAAAAAAAGTTGTCAGAGCGGCTTGATCTCTCAAAAGGCCTGACATAGTTTCCGCCCCTCGCTGGGGACCACAATCTCCGGCGAGGCCGACCGAAAGGTTCGGGGCTTTAGCTCAGTTGGTAGAGCGCTTGCATGGCATGCAAGAGGTCAGCGGTTCGACTCCGCTAAGCTCCACCATCGAAGGCCCTGCGGATCACCCGCGGGGCCTTCGTCCATTCTACCCCGGTTCGCCGGTTCATACCCAAGCCGCAAGGCGCGGGGCTTTAGCTCAGTTGGTAGAGCGCTTGCATGGCATGCAAGAGGTCAGCGGTTCGACTCCGCTAAGCTCCACCATCAAAGGCCTCGCGGAACCCCCGCGGGGCCTTTGTCCTGTCTGGCCCGCTTCAATCCTCATCCATGGCCTCGAACATGGCCTCCGCCTCATCGAAGGTGTCGTAGCGCAGTTGCTCCGGCGAACGGACGATGACGAATGTGGTCAGGGATCGCCCCTCCAACGATCGCGTCTGCTGCCAGAAACTGCGATCGATCCGCTGCTGCAACAACGTCCACTCGCCCTCGCCCTCAGGGCGTCCGGCTTGAGATCGCGGGTCCATGTCGCCCTCCATCCTGACTGAACCCCCACCCCACAGCAGCCACGCTTGAGAGTCAAAAGGCAATAGCTCAGCCGAAAGGGCGCCGGACTGCCAATTTGTTCCGGCAAGGCGTATGGAAGCCGCCATATTTTCATTCAGAGGCATGAACCGCCCGTGAGCTCATCGCTGCCCCCTTCTGCCTTGGCCGCGTCCTCCGCCGAGGACCAGACCAGGACCCGCGCCATCGTCCCCGTGTCGATGCAGGCCTATGACGCCGACTTCCAGGCCTTCGCCGACGCCCTGGGCGCCTCCTTCTCGCGCTACGGCTTCGCCGTCATCGCCGACCACGGCCTGGACCAGCCGACCATCGACGCCGCCATCGCCGACGCCAAGGCCTTCTTCGCCCTGCCCGAGGATGTGAAGCGCCAGTATCACCAGCCCGGCACCGGCGGCGCGCGCGGCCTGACCCCCTTCGGCGTCGAAGCCGCCAAGGGCGCCGCCGCCGTGGACCTGAAGGAGTTCTGGCACGTCGGTCGCGAACTGCCCGCAGACCATCCCTATCGCAAATACATGCGCGACAACGTCTGGCCGACCGAGATCGAGGGCTTCCAGGCCCACCTCTACGGCATGTTCGACGCTCTGGATCAGCTGGGCCGCAAGATCCTCAAGGCCATCGCCCGCTACATGAAGCTGGGCGACGACTATTTCGAGGACAAGGTCGAGCTGGGCAACAGCGTCCTGCGCATGCTGCACTATCCGCCGGTTCCGGCCGACGCCCCCGGCGTGCGCGCCGGCGCCCATGAGGACATCAACGTCATCACCCTGCTGCTGGGCGCCGAAGAGGCCGGTCTGCAGCTCAAGGACGCAGACGGCGAGTGGCTGGACATCGCCCCGCCCCCCGGCGCCCTGGTGGTCAACATCGGCGACATGCTGCAACGCCTGACCAACCACGTCCTGCCGTCGACGACGCACCGCGTGGTCAATCCGGCCCCCGAGCGTCGCGGCTTCGCCCGCTATTCGACGCCCTTCTTCCTGCATTTCAACCCGGACTTCCCGATCGAGACCTTGCCGTCCACGATCACCCCGGAAAACCCCGACCGCTATGAAGGCAAGACCATCCTGGCCGAGGACTTCCTGATGGAGCGCCTCAAGGAGATCCGCCTGATCTGACGGGTCGGCGTATCGCCACAATGAAGAAAGGGCCGGCGGAGCGATCCGCCGGCCCTTTTGTTGGCTCCAACCGCCGTCCGCGTCAGCGGGCGATGCGCAGCCGGGTGATGTCGCGGCCGATAGCCTTGAAGGCCTCCTTCAGATCCGTGCCGCTGGTGGCCTTGAAGAAGTGCTTGTCTGGACTTGTGGCGCACTGCTCCAAAAGCTCATAAGCGGTATCAACACCCGTCTTGCCGACGTCGCTGCTGATCTGGAAACCGACCGTATAGACAACGACGTTTTCTTTTTTCATTGCATCGCAGATCTGCATGGACTGAGAGAAGGGGTTCCCGTTACCCGCGTTCGTGTTGATGTGGGCGTCTTCGCTGCCGCTACCGGTGCCGGCGTCCGCTGCGATCACGCCGGCCTGGAACGGCGTGTTGAACTCCCCGTCGGTCATGAGGATCACAACCTTCAGCGTCCTGCTGGGATCATACTCGGCCGGTCGGCTCGTTCCGGGCCAGAGCGTGCCGAAATTCGGAGAGATCATATACCACCCCCAGGCCAAACCAATTTGGCCTGCGGTCGAGCCGCCAGCACGCAGCTTGTCGATTTGGTTGCCGAGATCCGCCCGGCTGCGAGAAAGCGGCGTAATCTCCACCGTGGGACAGGCATTGCTGCTCTCAAGATAGCTGCGACCGACATAGGTGCCTGTTGCCGGCGCGGCGTCAGTGTATCGGCTCAACCCCGCCCGTTCGCTGACACAGGTGCTGGAGCCCAGAACCGCCACCATATTGCTCGCGGTCGGGAAGGCCCGCCACGTGTTGCCGTCCTTGCCGTTGAACAGCTTTCCACCGCTGGAATAGGCATTGCCGCCCTTGGAGGCGCTAACCAGAGCAAGGCTCCTGGAGGTATCCAGTATTACTTGGCTCGACGTCTGGCTGGCCACGCGATAACCCCCATCGGTCAGTTGCGCCAAGCCCCCCATGCTCGCCAGCCGAACATAGTCGTTGGCGACAAGACCATGACCCGACACCGTCAAGGCAAGACCGCAGTCGGTCCGGACGCATCTGGCGACGTAGGCCGTATTGGAAAACGAGTTGTTATATCCAGACGTATTGAGATAGCCCGAAGCCGCACCTGAACTGTTGAGCACCTTCAACCTGAACTGGCTGCTGGAGACTCGTTCGACTTCGTACGGCACCCCATTGATTTCGCGCATGGTTTCAACGCTCCACAGCACCACGCGATCTCCATTCGAAAACCCGTGGCTCGAAGCGGTGACGGTGGCGGCGCTGCTCCTTGACACCCCGCTCACGGTGGCGATCGTGCCCGTGATCCAGCTCGCAGCCGTAATCGATTTCGACGTACTGTCCAAAGCCCCGCGCGCCGACGTCGCATAGCTTCCCACGTTCACGCTCGCTGCGTATGGCACTAGGGCGACGCTGGAGGTGAAGGGCGACTGTTGATCCTGAACGACGAGATCGACCAGTTCCTTGGCGGCGGCCCTCAGATCTTCAATTTTCGTGGTGGGGGGACAGTTCCTGGAGCAGTTGTCCATTGACCCCGTGATGTCCAGAGCCATGGCCACCTCGACGTCGCGAGACGCCCGCAGAACTTCCGAGCGGCTGCCCACCGGCAGGTAGTCATCAAGGATCTGGCCGTAGGGCGGCAGGACGATATTGGCGACCAGGACCTTCACGTCCACGCGCGCGTTGGCGACGATGGTGTTCTCCACCAGCTTGAAACTGGCCTCGTCACGGATCAGCTTGCCGTCCCCATCCTCTTGAAAATAGGCCGGCATGTTGGCCTTGAGCGCGGCTAGGCCGACCCGGTTCAGATCATCATCCGCCGTAAAATTGGTGCGCGCCGCCGCCAGGGCCGCCGCGTCCAGCGCGTCCTGCAGGTCGGCCTTCACCTTGGACGCCTGGTGGATGTCGATGGCGCCGAGCGACACCATGAGCAGCACCGGCAGGGCCAGGGCGAACAGCATGGCCACATTGCCGCGCGTGCCCCTGGCGAAGCGCGCCGCAAAGCCCCGCGTCGCGCGCGCCAGCCGGCTCAATCCGCTCGTCGCACCATGCTTCACCGTTTCGGCCCCTGAATTTCGCGGCGGACACGGGTCCGCAGTTCAAATCACAGTGACGCGGTTCGGTTAAGGCTTGGCTCTATGGTGACGGTTAACGCCGCCTTAGCGGTCGACGCAGGCGTCCAGCCCCGCCTGGCGCACCGTGCCCATGGCGGCCTGGATGCGGCTGGCGCGGCGACGGACATAGGGGCCCGGCGAGGCGGCCTTGTAACGGCGCGGGCTGGGCAGGATGGCGGCCAGACGGGCGGCCTCGCGCGCCGTCAGGTTCTCGGCGCTCTTGTTGAACCAGTGCCGCGAGGCGGCCTCGGCGCCATAGACGCCCGGCGCCCATTCGGCGACGTTCAGATACATCTCCATGATCCGCCGCTTGCCCCAGGCCAGTTCGATCAGGCCGGTGTAGCCGGTCTCAAGCCCCTTTCTCACCCAGTCGCGGCCCGGCCAGAGGAAGACGTTCTTGGCGGTCTGCTGGCTGATGGTCGAGCCGCCCCGCACCTTGCCCGAACCGCGCTGCTCGGCCCGCTCATTAGCCTCCAGCGCCTTCTGGATGGCCTCGACGTCAAAGCCGTGATGCTGGCAGAAGCGGGCGTCCTCGGCGGCGATCACCGCCTCGACCAGACGCGGCGAGATATGATCCAGCGAGCGCCAGCGGTAGTCCATGCCGTGACCCGCGATCGCCTGCTTGACCATCAGGATGGTGAACAGCGGCGGCACGAAGCGGTGCAGCACCACCCCGCCGATCGGGATCAGGGCCAGGATCAGCAGCAGGGTCAGCAGCGGGCGCCGCTTGCGGGTCTTCGCACGGGTCATGACGCCATCCTGCCGGGCTCAAGCTTCAGCGCAAGCGCGATCTCAGAGCGAGACCACGCCCGCCTGACCATCCTCGTCGGCCCAGGCGATGCGGGCCGCGCCCGAACTCATGGCCAGGGCGACGATGGGCGCGCCCTTGTCCTTCCTGATGAAGTCCAGCCCCTGCCCCGCCGGATCGGCCCACCAGACGCGGCCGTCCTCCAGTCCCGCGGCCAGACGACCGTGGGCGGGCGCGGAGGCGACATGGGCGATCAGGGTGCTTTCATCGAAGCCGATCTCGGTCGCCTCGCGCCCCATCGGACCATTGGCGCCGATGAACGGCCACAGCACCACGCCCTGAGCGCCGGCGGTGGCCAGCAGTTGCCCCTTGGCCAGGAATGCGAAGCTCTTGATCTTGGACGGATAGCCGCCCATCCGCATGTTCTTCTGATCCTTCAGACGCCAGCCGTGCATCTGGTTGTCCTGCATGGCGGTGACGACGAAGGCGCCGTCGGGCGAGAAGGAAACCGCCAGGTGCGAGCCCGCCCAGGCCAGCTTGACCGGCTGCTGCTGCTCGATGCGCGCATACCACAGCCAGGCCCCGCCATAGGTCGAGGTCGCGATGCGGCGGCCCTTGGGATCAAAGGCCACGCCCGACACGGTGCGCTCGTGCTGGAAGTCGCGGCGGAAGGCCACGTCCTTGCTGTCGATCACCGACAGGGTGCGCCCCGCCGAAAAGGCGATCAGGCCGGTTTCCGACGAAGCGTCGATGGAGTCGATCCATTGCCCTTTGGCCGTGGCCAGGACGACGCTCTCGCCCTCACGGCTCCACACCACCTTGCCGTCGTCGCCGCCGGTGACGACGCCTTCGCCCGAGGGGTGGACGCAGGCGCACAGGATGGCGCCGTCATGGACCTCGCTGCGGGCGCCGTTTTCGAAGCGTACCGAACCATCGCCCAGGGCGAAGATGGCGCCCGTCTTGTCGAACAGGGCGGCTGTGACCTGGGCGTCGAAGGAGAAGGTCGGCATGTCGGCTCACGCAAGGCAGAAAAAGTCAGACGCGCCTCATAGCCTCCTGCGTCGCGTCTGTCGCCCGCCCGGCTTATAGAGAGTCATGACCCTGCTGCTCATCCCCGGCTTCATGGCCGACGCCACCCTGTGGGACGCCATGACCGACGACCTGGCCCCGTTCGGACCGCTGGTCGCCACTGACCTCAGCCGGGGCGAGGACATCGAGAGCATGGCCGCCGCCATCCTGTCCGATGCGCCCGACCGCTTTGTCGCCGTCGGCTTTTCCATGGGCGGCTATGTGGCGCGCGAGCTAGCGCGCATGGCGCCCGAGCGGGTCGCAGGCCTGATCCTGATCGCCACCTCGGCGCGCGGCGACACCGAGGAACTGATCCGCCAGCGCCGCTCGGCCCTGAAGGCCGCGCCCAGGGCGTTCAAGGGCCTGAGCCGTCCGGCCATCGTCTCGTCCCTGCATCCTGACCGGGCCGGAGATGAGGCCATGATCGCCCGCGTGCGCGACATGGGCTTGCGGCTGGGGGGCGAGGTCTTCCACCGCCAATCGGCGCTGGCGCGGGCGGGCGACCTCGATCGGCTGGGCGAAATCCATCAACCGACCCTGATCGTGACGGCGGACGCCGACCGCCTGCGCGGCCCCGACGAGGCCGAGGAACTGCACCAAGGGATCACCGGCTCGGCCCTGGCCCACGTCGCCCACAGCGGCCACATGATCCCGCTGGAACAGCCGCAGTCCCTGGCGAAGGTGATGACGGACTGGCTCGCCGAACAGCCTACACTCTAGCCGCCTCTCCTCGCCCCCTCACGCCGTCATCCCCGCGAAAGCGGGGACCCAGACGTCAGATGCGCCCTCAGTAGTCTGCGTTCAGAGAGACGACGCAGCCCTTCCTTACCGCCTGGGTCCCCGCTTTCGCGGGGATGACGGCAGCTAAAAAGGTCGGGCGCGACGGTGAGACGGCTGGTCTCAGCCCTTATGCGTCTCGACCCAGCGCTGGGTCATCAGCGCGCCCGAGGCGTAGGCCTCCTGCAATTCCACGCTCCAGTAGTTGAGCATGTCCAGCGGGATCACCACACCCGAGACGGCGCAGACGACATGGTCCCCGCCCTTGATGATCTCGAACTCGGGCGTGCCGTAGATCAGCTTGGCCTCGACCCGGGCTCTGGGCGGCGGGTTCATGCCGCGCAGGCCTCGAACCCGGCCTTCAGTTCGGCCTCGTTCAGGTCGCGGCCGATGAAGACGGCGCGGCTCCAACGGCGTTCCTTGTCGCCCCAGGGCTTCTGCAGGTCGCCTTCCAGGATCATGTGCACGGCCTGGAAGACCAGGCGGCGGTCCTCGCCGTCCACGTCGATGATGCCCTTGGCCCGCAGGATGTTCTGCCCCTGCTCGCCCAGGAGCTTGTCCAGCCAGGCGGTGAACTTGGCGCCGTTCAGCGGACGGTCCAGCGTCAGGGAGATGCCCTTGATGTCGTCGTTGTGGGCGTGGCCGCGCGCGCCATGCTCATGGCCGTGGTCATGCCCATGATCGTGGTGATCATGGCCGCAGTGCTCGTCGTGCACGTGGTCATGGTCGTGCCCATGGTCGCCATGATCGTGGCCGCAGTCGGCGTCGTGGACATGGCCCTCGGCGCCGTGGGGCGGATTCACGAAGTCGGGACGCACCTCGACGATGCGCTCCAGATCAAAGCCGTGCAGACCCAGGATCTGATCCAGCGGCACATTGGCGCGCTCGGCGCGAATGATGGGGGCCAGAGGGTTCAGGGCGCGCAGACGGCTCTCGACCACGGCCAGTTCGTCCTCCGAGGCCAGATCGACCTTGTTCAGGATGATGCGGTCGGCAAACGCCACCTGCTCGCGGGCTTCCTTACTGTCATCCAGACGCGCCATGACATGCTTGGCGTCGACCAGGGCGGTGACGCTATCCAGCTGGGTCTTGGCCTTGACCTCGTCGTCGACGAAGAAGGTCTGGGCCACCGGGCCGGGGTCGGCCAGACCAGTCGTCTCGACGATGATGGCGTCGAAGGCGGGCTTGCCCGGACGCTGGCGCTTCATCAGGCCCGAAACAACGCGGATCAGGTCGCCGCGCACCGTGCAGCAGACGCAGCCGTTATTCATCTCGAACACATCCTCGTCGGCGCCGACCACCAGGTCGTTGTCGATGCCGATCTCGCCGAACTCATTGACGATGACGGCGTAACGCTTGCCGTGATCCTCGGTGAGGATGCGGTTCAACAGGGTGGTCTTGCCGGCGCCGAGGTAGCCGGTGAGGACGGTGACGGGAGTCTTCTGGGTCATGGTCGGCTAGATGGCGGCTAGAGGGCCGGAAGGGAAGAGGCGCTGACTGCTTAACAGGCCGGACAGTCCGGCAGGGCGCCGCTTTCCAGCTGGAAGGTGGTGTGGCTGACGCCAAAGCGGCCGCGGGCCACGGCCTGCGCCTCGATCAGAAGGGCGTCAGCGTCGGGCCGGTCGTGAACCAGATGCGCTGTCAGCGCCGTGTCCGTGGTCGACAGGCCCCAGATGTGCAGGTCATGCACGGCGCTGACGCCGGGCAGAGCCAGAAACGCCTCGCGGACCTCGGCCACCTCGACCCCGTTGGGGGCGGCGTCCAAGGCCAGATTGACCGAGTCCTTCAACAGGCTCCAGGTCCCGATCATGATGACGACGACGATGCCCAGACTGACCAGGGCGTCGATCACGGCCCAACCCGTCAGCAGGATGACGGCGCCCGCCACGACCACGCCCAGAGACACCGCCGCATCGGCCATCATGTGCAGATAGGCCCCGCGCACGTTCAGGTCCTTGTGTTGGTCCTTCATGAACAGCAGGGCCGTGCCCAGGTTGATGAAGAAGCCGATGCCCGCGACGATCATGATGACGCCGGACGCCACCGGGGCCGGCTCGGCCAGGCGGCGAATGGCCTCGAAGGCAATGGCTCCGCAGGCGAAGATCAGCAGCAGGGCATTGCCCAGGGCGGCCAAAACGGTGGCCTTGCCATAGCCATAGGTGCGCTTAGGGCCCGCCGCGCGTCGGGCCAGCCAGGCCGCGCCCCCCGCCATGGCCAGACCCAGGACGTCAAACAGGTTGTGCCCGGCATCAGCCATCAGGGCGGTCGAATCGGCCCAAAGTCCGGCGCCGAACTCGCAGGCCACGAAGGCCAGGTTGACGATCAGGCCAACGGCGTAGCGCCAGTCGCCGGTGTCCACCGGCCCATGATGATGTCCGCCGATGCCGTGAGAATGGCCGTGGTCATGCCCGTGCCCGTGGCTGTGGCCATGCGAATGACCATGCCCCGCATGCGAGTGGTCGTCATGGTCGTGTGCGTGATCGTGCGCCATCCCGTCCCCTCTAGGCCCGCCCGCCGCGCCGCGTCAACGACAACGAACATAAGTCATTGAATGTAAATATATAACCTATCAGCGCATCAATGCTGATGAGTCATCACCAGGAAGCCGATCACGATCAGGGCGACGCCCAGAATGGCCCCTTCATAACGCGCCCACCGCTCCAGCCGCAGGATGGAGTAGCCGGCGCTGGCGAGCGCCGCCAGCAGGGTCATGCCCAGCACCGTCCCCGCCGCAAAGGCGACGGTCAGCAGGGCCAGGGCCATCACGCCCTCGGTCGCCGACGACAGATAGATGGGCAGCAGGACCTCGCCCGGCGTCACCGCCATCATTAGCACCAGGCCCCAGAAGGCGGCGCGATCCGACACGGCCGGCTCAGGCGTCTCGGCCTCCGGCCCTGTCGCCGTGATCGGCTTCTGCAGTGAAGCCCGCGCCAGATAGAAGGCGCCGAATATAAAGAGCAAGGCTGCTGACAGGTGCGGCAGCAGCCCCCCGATCCAGGCGTTCAACGCCAGCCCCGCCGCCACGATCAGCGACCCGACCAGGGCCGTCGAGGCGATGTGAGCCAGACCGGCCGTCACCGCCACCGTCATAACCCGCATCAGACTCCACCGCTGCGCCCGCCCGACCAGGACAAAGGGCAGCCAATGGGTCGGCAGGGCCGCATGCAGGAAAGCGGCGACGAAACCCCCGCCCAGAAGCGAAATCAGAACAGGCTGCTGGAGATCGGGCGGCGACATTCCGGTCGCTATATCGTGTTACTTTGTAACAGTCGATACCTTTTCGCTACTGATAAAGGCTGGCCCGGTCCAGCGGCAGACCCGACGCTCCGGCCCGCCGCTTCTGAGCCACGGTCTGATAGACCTGCACGGCGCCCCGCTCGAACCCCTTGGCGAACAGGGCGAAATAGATGAGCCACAGCCGCGTGCGCGCCTCACCGGCCGATCGATAGGCCTCGTCGCGGCGCTCATAGAGACGCCGCGTCCATTCGCGCAGCGTCAGCTCGAAGTGTTCGCGCATGTCTTCAACGTCCAGAGTCTCGAAGCCCAGCCGCCCCAGGTTGGTGACGGTCATGCCGATGGTGTCCAGTTCCCCGCCAGGGAAGATAAAGCGGGTGATGACCTTGGTGGTCGGCGTGGGTCGCAGTTCGCCCTTGCCGCCGCGTCGCACCGACGCCTGATGGAAATAGAGGCCGCCGGGCTTCAGCAGGCGACGCATCTGCAGGAAGTGCCGTTCGTGGTTGGCGAAACCGGCGTGCTCGAACATCTCGACCTGGGCGATGGCGTCATAGGCCTCGGCCCCCTCGACCTCGCGATAATCCTTCAACTCCAGGGTCACCCTGTCCGACAGGCCCAGCCGCTCGACTTTGGCGCGCGCGAAATCGAGCTGCGCCTGGCTGAGGGTCACGCCATGAACATGGACGCCGTAATTGCCGGCCGCCCAGCAGGCCAGTCCGCCCCAGCCGCAGCCGACGTCGAGCATGCGTTGGCCAGGCTTCAGCCGCAGCTTGCGGCAGATGCGATCCAGCTTCTCCTGCTGGGCCGCCTCCAGCGTCGCATCGTGAGCGGTGAAGTAGGCGCTGGAATAGACCATCTCCGGGTCGAGGAAGAGGCCGTAGAAGTCGTTACCGACATCATAGTGGAACTGGATGAAGTCCTGGTCGCGCCGCCCGCTGCGATCACGCCCCACCCCGTCGTCGCCCGTGGCGTCCCAGGCCGGCAGGGCGTCGCCTTCGGCCTCGCCTCGCCCCAGCAGGAAGGGTAAGGCCTCGCGCGCAACCAGCCAGCGGTCCAGCGACCGCTTCAGATGCACCGCCCGTCCATGGTCCCAGCGATCGGCCGCCTCCAGCGGGCTGCCGCCCTCGACCTTCAGATCCCCCGAGGCGAAAAGCTCGAACAGGGTCATCAGACCGGGCTTGAGAATCAGCCGTCGCACGGCGCCCGGCCGCGCCACCACGATCTGGATGTCATCGCGCGCCCCCGGCCCCAGCGGCAGGACCTCCCCGGTCCACAGACGTAGAGATAGGTCGGCCTTGAGGTGCTCTGCGATATGGCTGACAATACGCCGCGCGGCGACGACGCGCCGGTCTGTGGTCTGGTTCATATCAAGCCCCTCCGAACAGGGTTCGCAAATTGCACAGGCGGCGACGCGGGGCCAGCCCGGCCGAACCATTCAGCCGCCGCGCGGGCTTTTGCGCCCTTTCGCGTTGACTCTGGCTCCCCCTTCCGTATATGTCGCCGCTCTTCGCCCGCAGGGTTTCCTGACGGGCGCATTCTTTTTTGCGTTCACGCTGAGGCTTCCAAATGTACGCGGTGATCAAGACCGGCGGAAAGCAGTACCGGGTTCAACCGGGCGATGTGATTGTTGTCGAGAAACTCGACGGCGACGCTGGCGCTGCCGTCAATTTCGGTGAAGTCCTCATGCTGGGCGGCGACAAGGGTGTTACGGTCGGCGCTCCGCTGATCGACGGTGCGGCGGTTGCTGCAACCCTGGTCGAAACCCGCAAGGGCGAGAAGATCAAGATCTTCAAGAAGACCCGTCGTCAGGGCTATCGCCGCACGAACGGCCATCGCCAGATGGAAACCGTCCTGCGCATCACCGGCATCGAAGGCGCCGGCGAGAAGGCCAAATGGGACGGCACGGTCGATCTGATGACCAAGGCTGAAATCAACGCTCGCGCCCGCGGCCTCGCCCCGCGCGTTGAAGCTGTTGAAGCCGAGGCCCCCAAGGCCAAGAAGGCTCCCGCCAAGAAAGCCGCCAAGGCTGAAGGCGCCGAAGCCTAAGACATTCACCGGCGCCCGTTCGCGGCGCCAGCCAAGACGTAAGGTCGCGCTCAAGTAGCCCTCAGGGGCGATAGCGCACCTAAGGAAGAGGAGCAGCAAGATGGCTCACAAGAAATCCGGTGGTTCGTCGCGTAACGGTCGCGACTCCCATTCCAAGCGCCTTGGCGTGAAGAAGTACGGCGGCGAGAAGGTTCTGGCCGGCAACATCCTCGTGCGTCAGCGCGGCACCACCTTCCACCCCGGTGAGAACGTCGGCCTCGGCCGCGACCACACCCTGTTCGCCACCGCGACCGGCGCTGTGAAATTCACCACCAAACGTGGCGGCCGTTGTTACGTGTCGATTCTCGCGGCCAACGACGACGCTCAGGCTATGGCCGCCGAGTAACGCGAACTGGACAAAATCCGGGATCGCGTTGCTCAAGAAGCCGCGATCCGGACCAGGGAAATTTTCCGCGGGGAGTCTGGATCACCAGGCTCCCCGTTTGCGTTTCCCCGCCTCGCTGACCGCCCGAGCCCTGATGAACAAGGACGGCGGTCGCACCAAAGGGGCGTGACCCATGTGCGTGATTGAAACCTCTCCCGTCGTCGAAACCCGGCGTCTCATCCTGCGTGCGCCCGGCGCCCAGGACGTGACCCGCATCGCCGCTATGGCCAACGACCGCGACATCGCGCGCATGACCAAGCGCATGCCCCACCCCTTTCAGGTGGAGGACGCCGAGGACTTCGTCCTGCACGTCGCGGCTCAGGACCCGAAGCGGGCCAATACCTTCGTCATCGAGCATGAGGACCTGGGACCGGTCGGCGTCATCGGCCTGTTCGAGGGCGAGGACGCCGTGCCCGAGGCCGGCTACTGGATCGGCCGCGACTTCTGGGGCCGGGGCTTCGCCACGGAAGCCCTGGAAGGCGCTCTGGTCTGGGCCTCCAAGCGGTGGAAGCGCCGCGCCCTTGTGGCCGGCCACTTCGCCGACAACCCCGCCTCGGGCCGCGTGCTGGAGAAGGCGGGCTTCCTCTATACGGGCGAGACCCGCCCGGCCTTCAGCCAGGCGCGCGGAGCCATCGCCGACACCCGGATGATGGTCTGGCTGGCCTGATAGAACGCTGATTTCGCGGGAAAATCGGTCAACAGTGCAGTTTTTTCGGAGATCGGGAAAAAGCCTGTTGACCGGCCGAAAGGTCCCCCCTATTAGATCGCTCCTCGGCGGGGCGACCCACCGGGCCCAGATGGCGGAATTGGTAGACGCGCTGGCTTCAGGTGCCAGTGACTTAACGGTCGTGGAGGTTCGAGTCCTCTTCTGGGCACCATATTCTCAAACGGCGTCGCATCCCAACGGATGCGGCGCCGTTTGTCATTTCAGCCCTCCCCTTTATCTCTCGGCGAAAGCAAAGGTTGGCCCTGCGTCCTAGCGATAGCGCGCGGTTCGTCTATGTTGTCGCCTTGAACGCCCACCCGAGTTTCCAAGCATGACCGTTTACCTGCACGAAGGCGACCTGCCCGACGGCCTCGACCTCGGCCCCGAGGTCGCGATCGATTCCGAAACCATGGGCCTGCGCTTCCGTCGCGACCCGCTGTGCGTGGTGCAACTGTCCTCGGGCAACGGCGACGCCCATGTCGTGCGCATGAACCGGCCTGACTATGACTGCCCGAACCTGAAGGCTCTGCTGGCGGACCCCAAGGTGCTGAAGCTGTTTCACTTCGGCCGCTTCGACATCGGCATGTTCGACCTGCACCTCGGCGTCGAGACCCGCCCAGTCTATTGCACCAAGATCGCCTCCAAGCTGGCCCGCACCTATACCGACCGTCACGGCCTGAAGGACGTGGCGCGCGAACTGGCCGGCGTCGACATGTCCAAGGCCCAGCAGAGCTCGGACTGGGGCTCCCCGGTCCTGTCGCAGGCCCAGTTGGACTACGCCGCCTCGGACGTCCTCTATCTGCACGCCATCAAGGCCAAGCTGGACCTCATGCTGGAGCGCGAAGGCCGCGCCGAGCTGGCCCGCGCCTGCTTTGACTTCCTGCCCACCCGTTCGCGTCTTGACCTGGCTGGTTGGGACGAGATCGACATCTTCGCCCACGCCTGAGGATCAAATGAGCGACCGCGACGCCCAGGAAGCGCGCAAGCGGGCCGACGAGGCCCGGGTCGCCCAGGCGGGCGAGCGCTGGCGCGCGCGCTCGCGCCGGGTCAAGCTTTACCGTCGCATCCTGCCGATCGTCATCCTGACGCTGGCCGGCGGGGCCCTGACCTGGACCGTGTTCCGCACTGTGATGTCCGGCGTCGAGCGCAAGGCCAGCGAAAGCCGCGAGATCCGCCTCGACAACCCCATGTTCCACGGCCAGGACGCGCAGGGTCGCTCCTTCGTCGTCGGGGCCAAGGGCGCGATCCGCGACCCGGCCACAGGCCATTTCCGTCTGGTCGGTCCGCTGCTGAAGCTGAACCTCGGCGGGCGCAAGGTGACGGAACTGACCGCCGACGGCGGCACCTATATCGAAACCAGCCGCAAGGTGGTGATCGGGCCCAATGTGAAAATTTCGGACGGCGGCTCCGGCTTCGTCCTGACCACGCCGGAAGCCGTGGTCGACACCAACACCGGCGTGGTGACGGGCGACAAGGGCGTCCAGGGGCAAGGGCCTCTTGGAACCATCAATGCTTCGTCCTATGCCATCTATGACCAGGGCCAACGGGTCGTCTTCAGCGGCCAGGGCGACAACAAGATGAGCGGGACCATCAACCCCGCGGGATCCGGCAGATGACCATGTCCAAGTCGAACACCATGATCGCAGGCGCCGCCCTGCTGCTCGCCCTGACGGTCCCCGCGACCTCGGGCGCCCAAAGCGCTCGCGCCGACGCCTCCAAGCAGCCGGTCCAGTATGGCGCCGACGGCGGCGAATACACGCCCAACGGCTTCTCCCTGCGCGGCCGGGCCGAGCTGACGCAAGGCGGCAACCGCCTGCGCGCCGACTCCATCACCGGGGTCACAGCCAATGGCGACCTGAGCCGGGTCGAGGCGACGGGCAATGTCTACTTCGTCACCCCGGACCAGAGCATGCGCGGCGACCGGGCCGTCTATACCCTGAACAACGCCGAGGTGGTTGTGACCGGCGATGTCATCCTGACCCAGGGCAAGAACGTCCTGACCGGCAACCGCCTCGTCTATAACGTCCGCACCGAGAGCGCCCGCATGGAAGGCGGGAACGGCCGCGTCCAGGGCGTCTTCTATCCGCAAGGGAACTGACCCCGCTTGGCGCGCAAGGAACTCTCAGCCCTGAACCTCGATCAGGCGGCCGCTGACGACGCGCCCGTCATGGAAGAAGCGCGCCAGACCGGCCTGCGCGTCGAGCATATCGCCCGCAGCTTCGGCCAGCGTCAGGTGGTGCGCGATGTCTCGCTAACGGTTCAGCGCGGCGAGGTTTGCGGCCTGCTGGGCCCTAACGGCGCGGGCAAGACCACCTGCTTCTACATGATCACCGGCCTGATTCCGGCTGACAGCGGTTCGATCTGGCTGGACGGCCAGGACATCACCCAGCAGCCCATGTATCAGCGCGCCCGCATGGGCCTGGGCTATCTGGCGCAGGAAGCCTCCATCTTCCGCGGCATGACGGTCGAGCAAAACATCAAGGCCGTGGTCGAACTGCGCGAAAAAACCGCCGCCGGCGTGCGTGAGGAAACCAGCCGCTTGCTGGAAGAACTGCGCATCGACCACCTGCGCCACGCCCCGGCTACCGGACTGTCGGGCGGCGAGCGACGTCGCGTCGAGATCGCCCGCGCCCTGGCGGCCCGCCCCAGCTTCATGCTGCTGGACGAACCCTTCGCCGGCATCGACCCGCTGGCCATCGCCGACATCCGTCACGTGATCCGCTACCTGTCTAGCCAGGGCATTGGCGTCCTGATTACCGACCACAATGTGCGCGAGACCCTGGACATCATCGACCGCGTCTCGATCATCTCGGCCGGGTCGGTCCTGTTCGAAGGCACCGCCGACGAGGCTGTCCATGACGCCGAGGTGCGCCGCGTCTATCTGGGCGAAATGTACGCCTGACGCACATCCCCTCGCCCGCCGAACCATCCGTTCGCCAGACGTTAAGGTCTCTGCCGCACGATCCCAGCAAGAACCGGGCCAAGTGCGTCCGGGGGAGGGACTAGAGCGCCGTGATCGGTCAGAGGCTGGAGGTCAGACAGGGACAGGGGCTGGTCATCACGCCCCAACTGCAGCAGGCGATCAAGCTGCTGCAACTGTCGAATCTCGAGCTGGAAGCCTTCATCGAGGGCGAGTTGGAACGGAACCCCCTGCTGCAACGCGACGAGGGTGAAACCGGCGGCGAGGCCAGCAACGAGCCCGTCGAGGCCGCCGCCTCCAGCGAAGCCAGCGAGTTGCAGTTCACCGAGCCCTCGGGCGAGGCCGAACAGGCCATGGATGCGCGCACCGAGGATCTCTACGACGACGCCCCCGGCGAACGTGACGCAGACCGCAAGCGCGACGCGGGCGAAGCGGGCGAACAGCCCGGCCTGTCCGACTGGTCCCGCGCCGGTAGCGGCGGCGGCATGGACAACGAGGGCATGGAGCGGCCTGACACGCGTGACCTGACTCTGTGGGAGCATCTGCAGGCCCAGGCCTCGGCCGCCGGCTTCACGCCCGCCGACCACGCCATCGCCTTGACCCTGATCGACGCGACCGACGAGGGCGGCTATCTGCGCGGCGAATTGCAGGAGATCGCTGATCGCCTGGGCGTAGACCTGGAACGGATCGAGGCGGTCCTGACCGTCTGCCACGGCTTCGAGCCGACCGGCGTCATGGCCCGTTCGGCGCCCGAGTGCCTGAAACTACAGCTGATCGAGCGCAACCGCTTCGATCCGGCGATGGAAGCCTTGCTGGACAACCTGGAACTGCTGGCGCGGCGCGACCTGGCGGCCCTGCGCAAGGTCTGCGGCGTCGATGCCGAGGACCTGGCCGAGATGATCGCTGAGCTGAAGGGCCTGACGCCGCGCCCCGGCGCCGGCTTTGGCGGCGAGCCGGCCCAGACGGTCGTGCCCGACGTCCACGTCCGCCCCGACCCCGCCGGCGGCTGGCGGGTTGAACTGAACAGCGACACCCTGCCCCGCCTGCTGATGGACAAGCGCTACCACGGCGTGGTTTCAGCGGGCGCCCGCTCCGAAACCGAAAAGGCCTTCGTCGCCGATTGCGCGGCCCAGGCCAGTTGGCTGGTCAAATCCCTGGATCAGCGCGCCAAGACCATCCTCAAGGTCGGCTCCGAAATCGTGCGCCAGCAGGACGCCTTCCTGGCCTTCGGCGTCGAGTTCCTGCGCCCGCTGAACCTGAAGACCGTGGCCGACGCCATCGGCATGCACGAATCAACGGTCAGCCGCGTCACCTCGAACAAGTATGTCTCGACCCCGCGCGGCGTTTTCGAGCTGAAATTCTTCTTCACCGCCGCCATCCAGTCGTCCGACGGCGGGGCGCTTCACTCGGCCGAAGCCGTCCGTCACAGGATCAAGACCATGATCGACGGGGAAGCTGCCGACGGCGATGTCCTCAGCGATGACCGGATCGTCGAAATCCTCAATGAAACCGGCATCGACATCGCCCGGCGTACCGTGGCGAAATACCGAGAAGCCCTTAGAATTCCGTCATCTGTCCAGCGTCGGCGGTTGATGAAGGCTGGCTGATCACGCTGCGGCGAAGCGTCACCACAAATCGGTGATCGGCGTTGACACCAAACCCTTCCCGTCGCGTTCTATGCCTATGCAGATCCAAGTCAGCGGCAAGCAAGTGGATGTCGGCGAAGCGCTAAGCTCGCGCATCTCCCAGGAACTCGAAGAGGGAGTCGGCAAGTATTTCGCCCGCGGCGGCGAAAACGCCGAGGTCGTGGTGTCCAAGGACCGCCACGGCTTCCGCGTCGATTGCTGGGTTCGCCTGGCCTCCGGCCAGAGCCTGGTGACCACGGGTTTCGGCGGCGACGCCCATGCCGGCTTTTCGGACAGCCTGGACAAGCTCGAGAAGCGCGTGCGCCGCTACAAGCGTCGCCTGAAAGATCACCATATCGGTCCCAAGGGCCTGTCGCCCGAGAAGACCGAGAACGCGGCCCGCGAGGTCGCCGCCCTGACCGTCTTCCGCAACCCCGACACGGTCGAGGACGACGCCTTCGGCGACGCCGGGGCGCCCGATGAACCGCCGCCCGTCGGCATGGTCATCGCTGAAACCGAATCGGAGATCCGCACCATCACCGTCGGTCGCGCCGTGCTGGAACTCGACATGACCGGCTATCCGATCGTCATGTTCCGCAACGCAGCGCACGGGGGTCTGTCGGTCGTCTATCGGCGGCCAGACGGCAATGTCGGCTGGATCGATCCGGAGCGGACGCTCAAAGCAAAAAACGGCTCGGGGTCGTAAGGCTTCCACGCGGAGGGTGAAGGCGCTAAAGACGCCTCGCCCTTCCGCAATGTCGGGTTCGAGTTTTCGGGGTCATTATGGACATCGCTGATTTGCTGTCGTCGGGCGGGATCGTCCTGCGGGGCGGCGTGTCATCCAAGCGTCAGGCGCTGCACACCGTGGCCGAGGCCGCATCCGTGGCCCTGGGCATAGATGAGGATCGGGCGCTGGAAGCCCTGCTGGAGCGTGAAGCCCTGGGCTCGACGGGCCTCGGTTCGGGCGTCGCCGTTCCGCACGCCCGCATCAAGGGCCTGGACCGCGTCTGCGCCGTCTTCGTACGGCTGGAGACGCCGGTGGCCTATGAGTCTCTGGACGACCGGCCCGTGGACCTGCTGTTCGCCCTGTTCGCGCCGCTGAACGCCGGCGCCGAGCACCTGCGGGCCCTGGCGGCGGTCTCGCGCGCCATGCGTTCGCCGGAACTGCGCGAGCATCTGCGTCAGGCGCGCACCATCGACGCCGTGCGCGCCCTCTTCGTCAAGGACGTGCCTGTCGCCGCCGCCTGACCCTTGTCGGCTCGCGCTTGCCGGCCGTCATCGCCTACTGCGCTCAACGAGGCCGAAGGGCCGATAGCGCCCAAACTAGTGGACGGATACGGGCTCCAACTCATGCGCGGCCGCGGCGGCGAAGGCCGTCTCGCGGTCCAGCATGACCGCCAGGCGTTCGCCGTCGGCGCCGTGAACGGCGTAGAGAACCTGGTCGGGATCGAGATCGACGCCGGGGCCGACCTCGACATGGGCGTCTTCCATCAGGTCCGAAGCGCGGATGGCGCGCACGTAAACCAGGTCAGGCGCGCCCAGGCCTGCAAATTCCGTCTTGTTCATCATCGGCGTCATAAGACCGCCTCCTTACGCTTGACTGAACGCCCGGCCCGCCGGACGGTTCGACGGCTGATTTCAGCCCGTCGTGATGGGAATGCGTCGGATCTGGCGCTCCTGCTCGGGTCGGACCAGATCGACGTGCAGCAGGCCATGCTCCAGCCTGGCCTCAGCCACCTCGAGCCCGTCGGCCAGGACGAAGCTGCGGACGAAGCCGCGCGCCGCGATGCCGCGATGCAGGAAAGCCTGCTCGCCCTTGCCGGCGTCGTCGCGCTTGCCCGCAATCGTCAACTGGCGGCCTTCCAGGGTGATGGCCAACTCCTCGGGCGCGAACCCTGCCACAGCCAGGCTGATGCGCACCGCCGCCTCGCCGACCTGTTCGACATTATAGGGGGGATAGCTCTCGGCCGCCGCCTTGGCCGCACGATCGATCAGGGCGCGGGTATGGTCGAAGCCCAGCAGGAAGGGGCTGTCGAACAGGATGGTGCGTGTGGTCATCGGTCCTCGCAAACAAGCGACCCGACCGTCCACGCCCCCCCTGCAGCGGCAAGGGCGTGCGGCCGTTTGCAACAAATGGTTATGGGCGGCGGCATGGTCAACCGTGCGGCTAGGCCTCGCCGCTGTTCACGTGACATACAGGTTGGAACCTTCACTGTAGGGCCACGTTTTTCGGCCTGACCTCTACTTCAAAAGGACATCCCATGCGCGCCAAGCTCCTCGTCGCCAGCGTCAGCATCGCCGCCATGCTCGGCGCAGCCGCCTGCACCACGACCGATCCCTACAGCTCGACCCCCAATCGCAACAACACCGGCACGGGCGCGATCGCCGGCGCCCTGGGCGGCGCCCTGCTGGGTTACCTGACCAACACCTCGAACGGCGAACAGGGCCGCAAGAACGCACTGATCGGCGCGGGCATCGGCGCCCTGGCGGGCGCAGGCGTCGGTCAGTACATGGACCGTCAACAGCGCGCCCTCGAAGCCGAGTTGTCCGGCACCGGCGTCGGCGTGGCCCGTCAGGGCGACACCCTGGTGCTGCGCATGCCGTCCGACGTGACCTTCGCCACCAACCAGTCGAGCCTCGACAGCCGCTTCCTGCCGGTGCTGGACGACGTGGCCCGCGTGCTGAACGAGTATGATCGTTCGATGGTCGACGTCATCGGCCACACCGATTCCTCGGGCGGCGACGCGATCAACCAACCCCTGTCGGAGCGCCGCGCTTCGTCGGTCGCCTCCTACCTGATGGACCACGGCGTGATCCGCGAGCGCCTCTATGTCGCCGGCAACAGCGCGCGTAACCCGATCGCCGACAACACCACGGTCGACGGCAAGGCCAAGAACCGCCGCGTCGAGATCCTGATCCGTCCGTTCACGGGCTGATCCAGCGGCTATAGCCGTTGAAACGACAAAGGGCGGCGCTCGCGAGCGCCGCCCTTTTTTGTTGAACTAAAAGCCTAGCGAGTACTCTCCGGCCGACCGATCGAGCTGTAGCGGAAACCGCGCGCCTTCATGTCTTCAGGGCGATAGACGTTGCGCAGATCGACCATGACCGGCTGCTTGAGCAGCAACTTGACCCGATCCAGATCCAAGGCCCGGAACTGGTCCCACTCGGTCAGGATGACGACGACGTCGGCGCCCTCGACCGCATCATAGGGACCATCGCGGAAGATCACGCCGTCCAGCAACTTGGCCGCCTCGTGCATGCCCTCGGGATCAAAGGCTTGAACCGTCGCCCCCTTGGCGATCAGGGCCGGCGCGACGTCCAGCGACGGAGCGTCGCGCATGTCGTCGGTGTTCGGCTTGAAGGTGAGGCCCAGCAGGGCGACGGTCTTGCCCTTCAGGTCCGTTCCGCCCAAGGCGGCGACGACGCGATCGGCCATGGCCTTCTTGCGCGTGTCATTGACCTCGACCGTCGTCTCGATCAGGCGCAGCGGCGCCCCGGCGTCGGTGGCCGTACGCACCAGGGCCAGGGTGTCCTTCGGGAAGCACGAGCCGCCGTAGCCCGGCCCGGCGTGCAGGAATTTGGAGCCGATGCGGTTATCCAGACCAATGCCGCGCGCCACCTGCTGCACATCAGCGCCGAGGCTTTCACACAGGTCCGCGACCTCATTGATGAAGGTGATCTTCAGCGCCAGGAAGGCGTTGGCGGCATACTTGGTCAGTTCCGAGGTGCGGCGGCCGGTGAACAGAATCGGCGTCTCGTTAAGGTTCAGCGGGCGATACAACTCCGCCATGATCGGGCGGGCGCGCTCGTCCTCGATGCCGACCACGACCCGGTCGGGGCGCTTGAAGTCGCCGATGGCGGCGCCTTCGCGCAGGAACTCGGGATTGGAGACCACGGCGAAGTCCGCGTCGGGGCGACGGGCGCGGATGATGCGCTCGATCTCGTCGCCCGTGCCGACGGGAACCGTCGACTTGGTGACGATGACCGTGAAGCCCTGGATCAGGTCGGCGATCTCTTCAGCCGCGGCATAGACGTAGGAGAGATCCGCGTGACCATCGCCGCGCCGCGAAGGGGTGCCCACGGCGATGAAGACCGCATCAGCCTCGCGAATGGCTGCCGCGCCGTCGAGAGCGAAGGACAGACGGCCGTCGCGGACGTTGGCGGCGACCAGATCTTCGAGCCCCGGCTCATAGATCGGCATCCGTCCAGCGTTCAATTGATCGATCTTGCCCGCATCCTTGTCGACGCAGGTCACGACATGGCCGAAGTCGGCGAAACAGGCCCCGGAAACAAGCCCGACATAGCCGGTGCCGATCATTGCGACGCGCATGCGGTCATCCTCTCAATACAGTTCAGTCGAAATAGCCTTGGAGCAGGTCTTTTTCCAGCCGACGACCATTTGCAGGCAAAGAAAAAGGGCGGCCGACCCGAATGGATCGACCGCCCTTGATCTTATCGACCTTCAAGATCATCGGGACCGGCGCGAACCGGTCCCTTTGAGTCTTAGAAGTTGATGTCGATGGTGGCGCGACGGTTGAGCGGCTCGCGCACGCCGTCAGCAGTGGCCTTGGCCAGG
>NZ_PCPB01000005.1 GCF_002979535.1 Brevundimonas sp. MYb52
TGAGGGCGCGACTTCACCGATGCAGACGCATGAGGCGGCGGCGTCTCCTTGCCTTCAAATGAACGGTCTGCCTGCACCCCCACCCAACCCTCCCCCCTCGAGGGGGAGGGCTTTGGCCTAGTTCACGAAAAAGCCCCCGGCGTCGGAACGCCGGGGGCTGGATCAGGCTGAAACCGTGAGGGCTCAGTTGTAGGACTGCACCGGGCGGACATCCAGTTCGCCGGCGCGAATGGCGGCGATCCCTTGCGCCGCAGCCAGCGAACCGGCGGCGGTGGTGTAGTAGGGGATCTTCATCATCAGGGCCGTGCGACGGATGGAGAAGCTGTCGGCCAGGGCCTGCTTGCCGTCCGTGGTGTTGAAGACCAGCTGGACCTCGCCGTTCTTCATGGCGTCGACGATGTTGGGGCGACCTTCCAGCACCTTCTTGACCAGACCGACCTCAAGGCCCTGGGCCTTCAGGTAGTCGTGGGTGCCGGAGGTGGCGATCACGGAGAAGCCCTGCTCCAGCAGCGAGCGGACGGCCTCGACGATGAAGGGCTTGTCAGCCTCCTTGACCGAGACGAAGGCGCAGCCCTCGGTCGGCAGGACGGTGCCGCCGCCGATCTGCGACTTGGCGAAGGCGCGGGCGAAGGCGGGGGCCAGATCGGCCTCGCCCTCACGTTTCCAGTCCAGACCCATGACCTCGCCGGTCGAACGCATTTCCGGGCCCAGGATGGTGTCGACGCCGGCAAAGCGCGCGAACGGGAAGACGGCTTCCTTGACCGCGATATGCTCCAGTTCCTTGTCCACCAGACCGAAGGACTTCAGCGGAACCCCGGCCATGACCTTGGCGGCGATGGCGGCGACCGGCTGGCCGATGGTCTTGGCCACGAAGGGCGCCGTGCGGCTGGCGCGCGGGTTCACTTCCAGCACGAAGATGCGCGGGTTGTCGCTGTGCGGCTCCTCGATGGCGAACTGCACGTTCATCAGGCCGCGCACCTTCAGGGCCTTGGCCATGGCCGTGGTCTGACGCTTCAGCTCGGTGACGATCTCGGGACGCAGCGAGAAGGGCGGCATGGAGCAGGCGCTGTCGCCCGAGTGGACGCCGGCTTCTTCGATGTGTTCCAGCACGCCGGCGACGAAGACGGTCTCGTCGTCGCACAGGGCGTCCACGTCCACCTCGGTGGCGCGGTTCAGATAGTGGTCGATCAGCACCGGATCATCGCCCGAGACGCGCATGGCCTCATGGACGTAGCGGTCCAGCTGCTCGCGGTCGTGGACGATCATCATGCCGCGGCCGCCCAGCACATAGGAGGGGCGCAGGACGACGGGATAGCCGACTTCCTCGGCCTTCTGCGCGGCTTCTTCGGCGCTGCGAGCCAGGCCGTTCGGCGGCTGTTGCAGGCCGATGGCCTGCAGCATCTGCTGGAAGCGTTCGCGGTCCTCGGCCAGGTCGATCGAGTCGACGCTGGTGCCCAGGATCGGCACGCCGTCTTCTTGCAGGGCGTGGGCCAGCTTCAGCGGGGTCTGGCCGCCGAACTGCACCACGACGCCGATCAGGTCGCCCTTGGAGCGTTCGACATCGATCAGCTCCAGCACGTCCTCGCCCGTCAGGGGCTCGAAATAGAGGCGGTCGGAGGTGTCGTAGTCGGTCGAGACGGTCTCGGGGTTGCAGTTGACCATGATCGACTCGACGCCGATGTCGGCAAAGGCGAAGGCCGCGTGGCAGCAGCAGTAGTCGAACTCGATGCCCTGGCCGATGCGGTTGGGACCGCCGCCGAGGATGATGGCCTTCTTCTTGTCCGACGGCTCGGCCTCGCACTCGGGGATTTGGCCCAGAGCGCCGGTCTCATAAGTCGAATACATATAGGCGGTGGCGGAGGCGAACTCGGCGGCGCAGGTGTCGATGCGCTTGAACACCGGGCGCACCTTCAGGTGACGACGGGCGGCGCGAACCTCGGCCTCGGTCTTGCCGGTCAGGGCCGCCAGGCGGGCGTCGGAGAAGCCCTTGGCCTTCAGCTTGCGGAAGTCGATGTCGGACGCGGGCAGGCCCTGGACGCGGACATGACCCTCGGTGCGGATCAGGTCGGCGATCTGACGCAGGAACCAGGGTTCGTAGAAGCAGGCGGCGTGGACTTCCTCGACCGTCAGGCCATGGCGGAAGGCCTGGGCGATGACGCGGATGCGGTCCGGGGTCGGTTCGCCCAGGGCGCGGATGACGGCGGCGCGGGCGCCCGCGTCGTCGTCGGCGTCGGCGACGCCCTCGATCTCGATTTCGTCAAAGCCGTTCAGGCCGGTTTCCAGACCACGCAGGGCCTTCTGCATGGATTCCTGGAAGGTGCGGCCGATGGCCATGACCTCGCCGACCGACTTCATGGCCGTGGTCAGGTGCGGTTCCGAACCCGGATACTTTTCAAACGCGAAGCGCGGAATCTTGGTGACGACATAGTCGATGCTCGGCTCGAAGCTGGCCGGCGTCACCTGGGTGATGTCGTTCTGAAGCTCGTCCAGGGTGTAGCCGACGGCCAGACGGGCGGCGACCTTGGCGATGGGGAAGCCGGTGGCCTTGGAGGCCAGGGCCGAGGAGCGCGACACGCGCGGGTTCATCTCGATGACGACCATGCGGCCGTCGGCCGGGTTGATCGCCCACTGGACGTTGGAGCCGCCGGTCTCGACGCCGATCTCGCGCAGGACGTTGATCGAGCCGGTGCGCATCAGCTGATATTCTTTGTCGGTCAGCGTCAGGGCCGGGGCGACGGTGATGCTGTCGCCCGTGTGGACGCCCATCGGGTCGATGTTTTCGATCGAGCAGATGATGATGCAGTTGTCCGCCGTGTCGCGGACGACCTCCATCTCGTATTCCTTCCAGCCCAGGACCGACTCTTCGATCAGGACCTCGGTGGTCGGCGACAGGTCGAGGCCGCGCTCCACGATCTCGTGGAACTCCTCGATGTTGTAGGCGATGCCGCCGCCGGTGCCGGCCAGGGTGAAGCTGGGGCGAATGATGGCGGGCAGGCCGACGAAGGCCAGGGCGTCGTCGGCTTCCTCAATGTGGTGGATGGCGCGCGAGCGGGGCGATTCAAGGCCCAGCTTGTCCATGGCGTCACGGAACTTCTGACGGTCCTCGGCCTTGTCGATGACCTCGGCCTTGGCGCCGATCATTTCGACGCCGTACTTGGCCAGGGCGCCCGAGGCGTTCAGGGCCAGGGCCGTGTTCAGCGCGGTCTGGCCGCCCATGGTCGGCAGGAGGGCGTCGGGGCGCTCCTTGGCGATGATCTTTTCGACGATGTCCGGGGTGATCGGCTCGATATAGGTGGCGTCGGCCACCTCCGGGTCGGTCATGATGGTGGCGGGGTTCGAGTTGACCAGGATGACCCGGTAGCCCTCGGCCTTCAGCGCCTTGCAGGCCTGAACGCCGGAATAGTCGAACTCACACGCCTGGCCGATGACGATCGGGCCGGCGCCGATGATCAGGATGGACTGGATGTCTGTGCGCTTGGGCATCGGCGTTACTCAGTTCGTCACGACCGCGCACTCCCAGCCGTCGTAATCGAGCTGGAAGGCCGCGGCCCAGGATTGCATCATGGCCGACACAGGCGAAAACGACGCCTCGTCGACCGCTATGGTCGTCTCCAGAACGGTCAGATCGTCCTGGCCCCGTGTCAGGAACCCTGCGCGGCGGGCCACCTCGTTGAGGTCGCCGTGGTCGCCGTCGCCATAGAAATAGAACAGCGTATGGCGCGGGGTGATCCCGCTGTCGCCCTGCTCGGCCAGAGCAGCGCGCACCATAGCATCCTTTTCCTCATGACTGGTCAGCGGCGGGGCTCCACGCGCGCGAAGAAACCGGACGCAGGGCGAGGCCCGCGACCGATCCGTTCAGGTTGTCGGTTAAGCGGTCCGTTTAGAGAGCCGGACCCCCGCTGACAAGACCTGGAAAGCCTTGCAGGAGGCAAAGAAAAAGGGCGGCCCTCGCGGGCCGCCCTTCAACCTGTCTTCAGACCGGAATTACCAGGGACGGTAGTTCAGGCCGAGGAAGAAGCGACGACCGTAGGGGTCGAAGTTCGAGTACAGGGTCGTGCCCAGGTACGGCGCCTGTTCGGCGTCGAAGGCGTTCACCACGCCGGCGCGCAGCGACAGGTCGTCGCGGACGTTCCAACGGACGGTGAAGTCGTTGCGGACGAAGTTGTCCGTGTCGAGCTGGTCCGTCGAACGCGAGTCGGCGTTCAGCACAAAGTCACGCAGCTGGACGATGTCCGTGGCGGCTTGCCAGTCGGCGGTCCAGTTGACGCTCCAGACTTCGTTCGGCGTCCAGGTCAGCGACGAGGACAGGCGGACGCGCGGGTAGGCGTTGCCGCCGGTGACCAGGGTGCTGGCCAGTTCCGTGTAGTCGCTCGGGTTCGAGACGTTCAGGAAGTTCTTCTGCTCGATCAGCCAGTTGCCCGACAGCGAGTAGTCCAGACGACCCCAGTTGCGGCCCAGCATCTCGTCGAAGTCGAAGCCGTAGCGCGCCGTCACGTCCAGGCCGCGGGTCTGCAGCTTGGCGTAGTTGAGCGAACCCTGGATGAAGCCGCCGATCGGATCGCCGTTGGGGGCGCCGATGCCGAACTCGATATCCGGGTTGTTGCGGAACACGGTGGCGCAGGCCGCCTCGTCCAGCGTCGTGCCGCTGACGCAGTTTTCAGCCGCCTTGGCAGCCGTGACCGCCGAGATGACCTGCTCGATTTCAACTTCGTAGTAGTCGAGGACCAGCGAGAAGTTCGGGATGAAGCGGGGCTTCAGCACCGTCGAGAAGGTGAAGCTGGTCGATTCTTCCGGCTTCAGGTTCGGGTTGCCGCCAGCGGAGCCGGAGATGCCCGAGGTGTAGATCGGGTTGAAGTCATCCGTGTTTTCGGCCGTAGCGCCGGCGAAGTCGAAGGTCAGACCCTTTTGCGCCGCCAAGGCGGTGCAGTTCTTGATCCGGTTGGCCTTCTTGTCGGCTTCGGCGACGTTCGAGATGGCCTTGGTGGCGCACGGGTCGGTGAAGCTGTTCAGGAAGGTCTCGCTGTAGGGCGAGAAGTTTTCACCCAGATCAGGCACGCGAACCGAGGTGTTGTAGCTGGTCTTGAACGTGATGTCCGGGATCGGACGATAGATCAGGTTCAGGCCGTAAACGTCGACGTTGCCCACGGTCGAATAGTCGGCGTAGCGGTACGAACCGCTCAGCTCGGCGTACTCGCCCAGGAAGCTGTCGCGGAACAGCGGGATCGACAGCTCGGTGAAGACTTCCTTGGATTCGTAGGAAGCTTCAGGGAAGGCCGGGCCCGAGTTCAGGAACAGCAGACGACCGTCGGCGTCGGCGTCGCGACCGGTCGCTTCCGTCGATTCCTTGCGGTATTCGCCGCCGATGGCCAGGCCGATGGCGCCGGCGCCCCAGAAGTCCCACAGATTGCCGGAGATCGAACCCAGCAGTTGTTGCTGCTCGTTACGCTCCTTGATGCCGATGACGGCGTCGACGTACTCGAGCGATTCTGCGCTCTGGTTGCCCTTGCCGAAGACGTTCAGCGGGGTGCACTGGGCGATCGAGTCACGGCCATATGCCGTATCACGCAGGTCGCCGCCGCGCTGGTAGTCGGCCAGGTCGCCGGAAGGCACGCCCTGAGCGTTCAGCAGTTGCGAGCGGCAGACGATCTGGCCGGCTTGGCCGTTGACGATGCCGGCGGTGTCGACGACGGCGTCGGCGGCCAGGGCGAAGCGTTGAATGTCGACGCCGCGTTCGCGGTTTTCAATCTCGACCTTGCCGTAGGTGTAGCCCAGGTCCCAGGCGATGTCCTTGACGAAGCCGAACTGGTCATGCGTGCCACGGGCGCCGATGACGTAGCGTTGCAGTTCGCGGGTGTTGTCCTGCGTCCGGTCGGGACCGAACATGGAGTGACGGGCGGTCTGCACGTTGACGCCCGGCAGGGCGGCGCCGGCGGCGTCGGCCGTCGGGCGGCCGTAGGGCGTGACGATGTTGTCGCGGATGGCGTCCTTGACGATCGACGGCAGGAAGGCGTTGTCGTCCCAGCGCAGTTGGAAGCGGCTGGTGGCCAGGATCGGGTTGACCTCGGTCGCGCTGTACGAGTTGATCAGATCGATGTCGAAGAAGGTCGGCTGGCTACGGTCGAACGTGTCTTCCGTGACGTACTTGGCTTCGCCGTACAGGTCGATGTTGTCGGTCAGCTTGAAGGTCGAGCCGACCTGGTAGCGCTGCGATTCCGAACGGGGCACGCGCGAGCCGGTCGAGAAGTTGGCCGGATTTTCACCGTCGCCGCCGACGTTGTACGGGCGGTTGATGCCGACGTTGCCGACGCGTTCGCCGAAGTCAGCCAGGCGAGCGCCGCCGTTCTCGTACCAATAGGTCTTGCCGGGGGTGACGCCGAAGCAGTTGGCGCTGAAGGCGAACGCGCCGCCGGCGCCCGAGAAGCAGTTGTGGTAGTCGACGTTCGGGTTCGTCAGGTCGCTGGGACGCTGGACGTTGGCCAGGGTGGTCTGGCCCCAACGCGGCAGGTCGATGCGGTTGACGCCGTAGAACATTTGGGCGTCCAGCGCGCCGTCATACGGGTTGTTGGTCGGGTCGGCGTCGATGCCGAGGCGGACCGGCGCGCGACGGAGCCAGTCGATGTCCATCGAGGTGACTTCGTCGATCTGCTCGTATTCAGCGTGAGCATAGACGTTCAGACGGTCGTCGAAGAAGTTCTTGCCGATCAGGGCCGAGACGCGCTTCGAGGCTTCGCCGTCCTGGTTGATCATGCCGTAGTTGGCGTCGACTTCCAGACCTTCGAAGTCCTTGCGCATCACGAAGTTCAGCACGCCCGAAACAGCATCGGCGCCGTAGACCGACGAGGCGCCGCCCGTGACGATTTCGATGTTCTGGATCAGCAGGCGCGGGATGGTGTCGATGTCGACCGCCAGCGAGCCGCCCGACGAACCGACGTGGCGACGGCCGTCGACCAGGGTCAGGGTGCGGTTGGAGCCCAGCGAACGCAGGTTCGGCAGCGACAGGCCGCCGTCATTCAGGCCCGTGCCCGTCGTGTCCGACGGAACGACCGAGTTGCCCAGGGCCGGGATGGTGGCCAGGTAGTCCATGACGGTCGTCTGACCCGTGGTCAGCAGCGCTTCGCGCTGGACTTGGATCAGCGGGGTCGGGGCGTTGGTCGGGTCGCGACGGATGCGCGAACCCGTGACGACGATCTCGCCAACTTCGGTGGCCACGTCGGATTGGGAAACGGGCTGCGCGGCGTCGGCCGATTGGGCGAAAGCCGGAGCCGTCAGCGCGATTGCGCTCACCAACACCGTCGAACCGAGGAGGAATGCTCTCATTACTATAATACACCTGACACAAAAAAGCCGGAAGCGGCCACACATTCCCCAAGGTGTGGCCGAAATGGGGCTGAGTTTGTCCGGTTTTGGTCAAAGTGTGGACGAATCGACGACTTGTTTCGCGGGTGGTGCAAACAAGACACAATTAAGACGATCTTCGTTTCGCAATGTGGAGTTACAGTGTTCTCGCTACACTGTTCTTTGAAATTTATATTTCTGTTCCCGAAACGCTGAAATCTACTCGGGGTGGTCGATGGCCGAAATCCAGTCGGGCAGTTCGCCGATGCGGCTGAGGCTGACGTAGCGGGGATGGCCTTCGGGCGCGTCCGCCAATTCATGCGCCCAGGTGATGTGATAGGGGATGTGGCAGGCGAAGGCGCCGGCCTCGATCGCGGGCAGGACGTCGGACTTCATCGAATTGCCGGCCATGACGGCCTCGGCGGCGCCGGTGCCATGGCGGGCGAAGATGCGGTCATAGGTCGAACGGTCCTTCTCGGACACGATCTCGACGGCGGCGAACAACTCGCCCAGACCCGAAGCCGCCAGCTTGCGCTCCTGGTCCATCAGGTCGCCCTTGGTGATCAGGACCAGGCGGTATTTCTCGGACAGTTCGGCCAGCACCTCATCGACGCCGGGCAGGGTCTCGACCGGGTGGGCCAGCATCTCGCGACCGGCGGCCAGGATTTCGCGGATGATGTGGGGCGGGGCGGCGCCGTCGCACAACTCCATCGCCGTCTCCAGCATCGACAGGGTGAAGCCCTTCACCCCGTAGCCATAGAGACGCAGGTTGCGCCGCTCGACCTGGGACAGGCGCTCCATCATCACCGGTTCGTCAGCGTGATCGGCCAGCAGGTCCACGAACCGTTTCTGGCTGAGACGGAAGATGGTCTCGTTGTGCCACAGGGTGTCGTCGGCATCGAGGCCGACCGTGGTGATGGTCATGGGGAGGGCTCCGCAAATCTGGGGCGGGGCTTTAGCATCATCCGTCATCCTCCGGCGAGCATCGCGAGACCGGGGGACCCAGCGGCGCCGAAGGCGATCTTTCAGGCGGGTGTGGTGCGTGGGGTTTCGCCCTGACGGGCGCCGCTGGGTCCCCCGGTCGGCGCCGCTGCGCGGCTTGCCGGAGGATGACGAGAGAAAGAGGCGACGGGTGCGACATTTCGGTCTATGCGGCGAAGATGACCCAGACGGAAATCCTGCCTGACCCGCCGCACCGCATCGGATGGGCGCTCGCCGCCCTGGTGGTGGCCGGCAACATGATCGGTTCGGGAGTCTATCTGCTGCCCGCGACCCTGGCGCCGACGGGCAGCAGCAGCATCATCGGCTGGCTGATTTGCGGTCTGGGCGCGGTGACCCTGGCTCTGGTGTTCGGCGGTCTGGGGCGGATGCAGCCCGACGCCGACGGTCTGTCGGACTTCACCCGGCGCGGCATGGGCCGCTTCATCGGCTATCAGACGGGGCTGGCCTACTGGGCCGCCTGCCTGGCCGGGAACGTGGCCCTGGCGGTGGCGGGCACGGGCTATCTGGCCTTCTTTATTCCGGCGCTGAAAGAGCCCTTGTGGGCGGCGGTCAGCAATCTGGCCCTGATCTGGCTGACGACGGCGGCCTATGCCTCGGGCGCCAAGACGGCGGCGCGGTTCGGCGCCATTACGCTCGGCCTCGGCCTGATCCCCATTGTCCTGGCCATCATCGCCGGGGCCATGGCTTTCAGCGGCGACACCTTCATGGGGTCGTGGAGTCCCGGCGATCAGCCCCTGCTGAAGACGGTCCCGGCCTCGCTGGCCATCATTTTCTGGGCCTTCCTGGGCGTGGAGAGCGCCGCGGCCCTGTCCAGCCTGGTCAAGAACCCGTCGGTCGACGTGGGCCGCGCCTCGCTGGGCGGCGTGGCTCTGGCCTTCGTGGTCTATGTCGCCGCCAGCATCGCCGTCTTCGGCGTCATTCCGGCCGATGTTCTGGTCCATTCGACCAGCCCCTATGCCGATCTGGTGGCGCGGGTCATGGGCTCGTCGGTGGCCGGTCTGGTCGCGGCCTGCGCCGTCATCAAGGTGCTTGGCACCATCGCCGGCTGGACCATGCTGGCGGGCGAGACCTCGCGCGGGGCCGCCGAGGCCGGCTGGATGCCGCGCTGGTTCGGCGGGGCGCAAAAGGGCAAGGCGCCGCTGAGCAACCCCATCCTGAACTGCGTCGTCATGAGCGTTCTGGTGATCGCCAGCGCCCAACCGACCCTGGGCCAGCAGTTCGGCGTCCTGATCGGCGTCACCTCGGTCCTGACGCTGTGTCTTTATGCCCTATGTTCGATGACGCTGTGGAAGCTGACGACCAAGACCGCTTGGCGCGTCCTGGCCGTGATCGGCGTGGTCTTCTCTGCCTTTGCGGTGGCGGCGGCTGCGGGCGGTTACATCCTGCCCAGCGTCGGATTCTTCGCCCTGACCAGCCTGGCCTGGGTCTGGGTGCGAAAAGGTCAGAAGGTTTAATCTCCGGGGCGTGTTGACCCCGCCCCTGCATCTCTTTAGTCAGCCGCCGTTTGTCTGCCCGTATTCATTGTTAGGAGCCTGCGCCATGACGACCCAGATTCTGTCCGGCGCCACTGGCGTCCTCGCGCTCGCTGACGGCACCATCCTGCAAGGCATCGGCGTCGGCGCCGTCGGCACGGCCCTCGGCGAGGTGGTCTTCAACACCGCCATGACGGGCTATCAGGAAATCCTGACCGACCCCTCCTACATGAGCCAGATCCTGGCCTTCACCTTCCCGCACGTCGGCAATGTCGGCGTCAACGTCGAGGACGTGGAGCAGATCGGCGACGGCTCGGGCACCTCGGCGCGCGGCGCCATCTTCCGCGACGCCCCGACCGATCCGGCCAACTGGCGCGCGAGCGAGGGGGCGGGCGGCGACCTCGACGCCTGGATGAAACGTCGCGGCGTGGTCGGCCTGTCGGGCGTGGACACCCGCGCCCTGACCAAGATCATCCGTGACAAGGGCGCGCCCCACGCCGTCATCGCCCACCACCCGGACGGCCAGTTCGACCTGGAGGCCCTGGTGGCCCAGGCCAAGGCCTGGACCGGCCTGGTCGGCCTGGACCTGGCCAAGGACGCCTCGACGCTTCAGGCCTTCGACTGGAACGAGGGCGTGTGGGAATGGCCCGCCGGCTATCCGCGCGTGGAAGCTGCGGACAAGAATGTCGTGGTCGTGGACTATGGCGTCAAGCGCAACATCCTGCGCGCCCTGGCCTCGACCGGCGCCAAGATCACCGTGGTTCCGGCCACCACCTCGGCCGAGGACATCCTGGCCCGCAATCCTGACGGCGTAGTCCTGTCGAACGGTCCGGGCGATCCGGCCGCGACCGGCGAATATGCTGTGCCCGAGATCAAGAAGCTGGTCGCCAGCGGCAAGCCCCTCATGGGCATCTGCCTGGGTCACCAGATGCTGGCCATCGCCCTGGGCGCCCAGACGGTCAAGATGGAGCAGGGCCACCACGGCGCCAACCATCCGGTCAAGGATCTGACGACCGGCAAGGTCGAGATCGTGTCGATGAACCACGGCTTCACCGTGGACCGCGACAGCCTGCCGGACGCCGTGGTCGAAACCCACGTCAGCCTGTTCGACGGCACCAACTGCGGCATCGCGGTCAAGGACAAGCCGATCTTCAGCGTCCAGCACCACCCCGAGGCCTCGCCGGGGCCGACCGACAGCCTCTATCTGTTCAATCGCTTCGCCGAGTCGATGAGGGCCTGAGATGTCGGGGCCGGCGGCGAAATCGGCCTATCTCGGCTGGGTTGCGGATGCGATCACGGGGGCGAGGGGCGTCGCCGCGACCGCGACCAGGGCGCCCAGCGATCTGATCCTGGGCTACGCCACCGGCTATGACGTCGCCGACGTGGCGCCCTTCGTGCGGTCTCTGCGCGCGGTCTGGGGCGGGCCTCTGGTTCTGGTGGTGGATCAGGACCCGGCCATGCTGGCCTTCCTGGCGGACCATGAGGTCGAGGGCGTGGCGCCGCGTTCGGTCGGCGCAGGCGCCTGGGCGCCCCATGCCGTCATGGCCCGTTTCGCCGCCTTTGACGCCCTGATGGCCGAGCGTCCCTGGGCGCGACACGTCCTGATGACCGATGTTCGCGACGTGGTGTTCCAGGCCGATCCCTTCTTCCCCGCGCCCCAGGGCTCGGAGTTCTTCTCGGAATATGACGAGGGGACGCTGGCCGATCACGCCTTCAACATGAAGTATCTGCGCGGCGTCGGCGGCGAGGACATCGCCCGCGCCCTGTCCGACAGGCCGTGCGTCTGCGTCGGCACCGTGGTCGGCGCCCGTGACGCCATGATGCGTTTCTGCCGAACCCTGCTGATGCTGGCGGCCATTCCCCGGTCGGAGATCGGGGGCGCCTTCGGCGCCGATCAGGCGGCCTGCAACATCGCGCTTCATCTCGGCATGATCGAGGGCGAGGTGAAACCCAACTACGGCCGGGTGGCCACCCTCGGCCTGACGCCTGGACAGCAACTGACGGTCGCGGACGGGCGCATCGTCAATCCCGACGGCGGCGTCAGCGCCGTCGTCCACCAGCATGACCGCCATCCTCATCTGCTGGAAGCGGCCTATGCGCGATGGGGTGACGGGCTGGAACGACGCGAACGCGTGCGACCCCAGAGCGCCGCCCAGCGCCGCCGCAAGCTGAAGGACTCCGTCCTGCGCCGCCTGCCGGAACTGCGCTGACGGTCAGCCGACAAAACCGTCGCGGATCGAGATCGACTGCTTGAGCCGCTCTGCGCGCTGGCTCCAGCGCTTGGGATCTGTGGCGGTGGCGACCACGCCGATGACGGCGCCGTCGTCACTCTTCAGCGGGTAGGAATCCACGAAGACCGGGACGGGACCGGCCTCGGCGCCGAGCAGCCAGACCTCGTCCGTGATGGCTTCGCCAGTCTTCATCGCCCGAACAACCGGCAGATCCTCGAACCGCGCCACGGACCCGTCCTGGGCGAAGACCTGGAAGCGGTCGGCATAGTCTTCAGGGCGGGCGCCGATTGGGTCGCGGATGTTCAGTCCCGGCACTCCGCCGGTCACCGCCAGGACTTCGCCGCTGGGCGCGGCGTGCAGAATGACCGCCCCGCCCAGTCTTTCGGCCATGACTTCGAGAAGCGGACGAAGAAAGACGGCGTGGGGGTGGAGGGCGTCAGCAGACATGGAGCGACTCAGGCGAAACGTCCGGAACGGTGTGCGCCCAATCTCTGAATTTTTCTGTAATCTCGTCGGTTACGAAGGGGTCAGGGCAGTACGACGAAAGTCGAATCCCGTCGCAGTTCGCAGGCCTTGCGCACAGCTATCGGCGCGGCCGAGATCCAGTAGGCGGCGTCGTCGCTCCTGTGAGCCGACTTGCGCTCCTGACCACGGCGACGACGCGCGGCGGCGTTGTCCAGCAGGCGCGCGTGCAGGGCGCGGGGCGTCAGGAACGGAATGGCGGGGGAGCCGGGGACGGCGACGGCGTCGGGGCCTTGAGGCTCCACCGCCGGGCGGGCGATGGCGATGAACATGGAACGTCCTTCAACGAATCAATCCACAGGCTGTGGATAATGCCGTTGTCGCGCGGCATTTCGTTCGCATTCGGACGATGTCGGGGCTGGGGCGGCCTTCTTGGTTAATGAAAACCTAACGTCGTTTTTTAGGGGCGGTCCTTTTTCATCTGTCATCGATCCCGCCTAAGGTGGTCGACCTTGGAGGATGCTCATGAGTTTCAGCCTGATGCGGACGGTCGCTGTCGTTCTGAGCGCTGGTCTGCTGTTGTCGGCCTGCGCCAGCGGCGCGCGCAGCGACTTCGGCCTGAACGAGCGCGAGGCGGCCTCGCCCGTGGGCTTTGCCAATGTCCGCTTCTCCGTCGAGGACGAGGCGGCGGCGCAGAAGATCGAGCAGCAACTGGGCGAGGGCGTGCCCAAGGGCCCGGACGGCCACTTCGACCTGATCGCCCTGTCCGGCGGCGGAGCCAACGGCGCCTTCACCGCCGGCCTGATCAACGGCTGGACCGCCAGCGGCAAGCGGCCTGATTTCGAGGTGGTGACCGGGGTGTCCACCGGCGCCCTGGCCGCGCCCTTTGTCTTCCTGGGGCCGCGCTGGGATGGGCGTCTGAAGGAGGCCTATACCAGCGGTCAGGCGACCGGCCTGTTGAAAAGCCGGGGCGTGCGCGCCCTGGTCGGGTCGGGCGTGTTCAGCGGCCTGCCGCTGCGCCAACTGGTCGAGAGCAATGTCGATGAGGCCATGCTGGCCGAGATCGCCGCCGAACACGCCAAGGGAAGGATGCTGCTGGTCGCCACCACGGATCTGGACGCCCAGCGCGGCGTCATCTGGAACATGGGGGCCATCGCCGAGCGCGGCGGGCCGGAGGCCCTGTCCCTGTTCCGCGACGTGCTGATCGCCTCGGCCAGCATTCCCGGCGCCTTTCCGCCCGTCATGATCCGCTCGCAAGGGCAGGGCGCGGTGTTCGAGGAGATGCACGTCGACGGCGGGGTGATGAACCCCTTTGTCGCCCTGCCGCAGATCATGTGGAACTGGGACGACGTCGCCGGGGTGTTCCAGGGCGCGCGCCTGCACGTGGTGGTCAACGGCAAGGATGCGCCGCGCTTTTCCGTCACCCGCGACGCCGCCATCCCGGTCCTGACCCGCAGTCTGGATGCGGTGCTGGGCGGCCAGCTTCGCGCCACCATCGCCGCCAACCGGGCCTTTGCCGTCCGCAACGGACTGGAATTCCATGTCGCCGCCATCCCCGAGGACTTCGACGGCGCCAACAGCCTGGACTTCAACCAGGCCTCGATGCAGGCCGTCTATGACCTGGGCGAGGCCCTGGGCCGCACGGGCGAGGCGTGGAAGTAGGCGGCGTCCGAAACCGACGCTTTCCATCCTCAATCTTCACAGGCTGTGGAAAACTGAGTCGGGGATGGCCATGTCTGACGGTGCGGCGACCCTTCCCCTCATCGCCGCGCCGGAGTGACTGGGATCGTGCGTTTTGACGATCGTTTCCTTGAAGAACTGAAGGCCCGCCTTCGCCCGTCCGATGTCATCGGCCGGACGGTGAAGCTCAAGCGGCAGGGGCGCGAATATGTCGGCCTCAGCCCCTTCTCCAAGGAGCGGTCGCCCAGCTTCTTCGTCAACGACGACAAGGGCTTCTTCCACGATTTCTCGTCCGGCAAGCACGGCGACATCATCAGCTTCCTGCAGGAGACCGAGCGGCTCAGCTTCGTCGAGGCGGTGCAGCGGCTGGCGGGCGAGGCGGGGATGCAGCTTCCCGCCGAGGACCCGCAGTCGGCGGAACGCGAGGCCAAGAAGCAGGGTCTGACCGACTGGATGGACCTGTCCCAGAAATGGTTCGCCGCCAACCTGCGCCGCTCGGTCGGCAAGGCGGCGCGCGAATATCTGGAAAAGCGCGGCCTGCCCGAGGACCAGTGGGAGCGTTTTGGTCTGGGCTATGCCCCCAACGACCGCGAGGGCCTGAAGAACGCCCTGATCCAGCGCGGGGCCAAGCCGGGTGATCTGGTCGAGGCGGGGATGCTGATCTCGCCCGACAGCGGCGGCGCCCCCTATGACCGGTTCCGCGATCGGCTGATGTTCCCCATCCTGGACGCGCGTGGGCGGATCGTCAGCTTCGGCGGGCGGGCCATGAACCCCGACGACCGGGCCAAGTATCTGAACGGGCCGGAAAGCCCGCTGTTTCACAAGGGCGCCACCCTCTACGGCCTGCCCGAGGCGCGCCGCATCCTGGGGGCCGAGAGCCGGGGCGAGCAGGGCATCATCGTCGTCGAAGGCTATATGGACGTCATCGCCTGCCAGCGCGCGGGCCTGCCGGCCGTGGCGCCCATGGGCACGGCCCTGACCGAAGAGCAGATGGAGCGTTTGTGGCGCGTCTCGGCCGAGCCGGTGCTCTGCTTCGACGGCGACGCGGCAGGGCTTCGCGCCGCCTATCGTTCGATCGAGCGGTCGCTGCCCCTGCTGAAGTCGGGCCGGTCCTTCCGCTTTGCCCTGCTGGACGCGGGTCAGGACCCGGACGACATCCTGCGCGACAAGGGGGCGCCGGCCCTGCGTCAGGCCCTGTCCAACGTCCGGCCCTTCATCGAGGTCCTGTTCCGCCGCGAGGCCGAGGCCGAACCGCTGGACACGCCCGAGCGCAAGGCGGGCCTGAAGGGGCGGCTGCGTCAGGCGGCGTCGGCCATTCAGGACAAGGACCTGGCCGAGCAATATCGGCGCGACCTGTTCGAGCGTTTCGACGCCCTGTTCCCGCGTCAGTCGCAGCAGCAACAATTTCAGCCGCAGCAGGGCGGGCGTCCAGGTCCCGGCGGGCGCTGGCGCGGTCCGCCGCCGAAATTGGGTCAGACGACCGAGGGCGCCCAGGCCATGCACGCCCTGTTTCGCTCCATTGAACCGGTGGCCGCGGCCCTGGCCCACGGCGCGGTCGATGACCCCGAACGGATGGACGACCATCTGGAGGCCATCGCCCGGCACGGTTTCGGCGATCCGGGGCTGGACGGACTGGCCCAGGAACTGGTCCGGTTACGCTTTTCCGGCCAGAGCCTTGACTCTGCCGCGATCCGACGCCATCTGGCCCACTCGGGTCATGATGCCTTGATGCACGAGGTCGAGAAGGCGGCGGCAAAGTCCGGCGCGCCCTTCCTGGCTGCAGACAAGCCCCTCGGCGAGGCGAGGATCCGGTGGTCGCAGGCGTTCGACGCTCTGACCCGCGTAGCGGCGTTGGAGCAGGCGCTGGCGTCAGCAAAGTCGGATGCCCACAAGGCGTTCGACAACTCGGCCTTCACCCTGGTGAAAGCCGAGCGCGATGCATTGCGACGGGCCATCAAGACCGGAACGATTTGGGAAGACGCGGCTTCTTCGTAACCAACGAAGTCGTCGGGCGTTGTATTTTCGCCGCAGGGGACTGATCACCCCCGAGCGGTCGTGGAGACAGACTGAATGAGCGCGCAGACCGAGACGCAGGACACCGAAGCCAATACCGACGGGCCCCTGCTCGATCTGACGGACGCCGGCGTCAAGAAGTTCATCAAGCAGGCCAAGGCGCGCGGCTATGTCACGATGGAGGAACTGAACAAGGTCCTCCCGTCCGAGGAAGTGACCCCGGACGCCATCGAAGACACCCTGGCCATGCTGTCGGAAATGGGCGTCAACGTCGTCGAGGCCGAAGAGGACGCCGCAGAGGCGACTGGCACCGACGTGACCGCCGCCGCCGAGACCGCCGTGGCCGAGACCCCGGCCAAGTCCGCTTATGACCGCACCGACGACCCCGTGCGCATGTATCTGCGCGAAATGGGTTCGGTCGAGCTGCTGAGCCGCGAGGGCGAAATCGCCATCGCCAAGCGGATCGAGGCCGGCCGCGACGCCATGATCTCGGGCCTGTGCGAAAGCGCCCTGACCTTCGAGGCCATCATGGTCTGGCGCGAAGAGCTGGCCAACAACCGCATTCTTCTGCGCGAAGTGATCGACCTGGACGCCACCTACGGCATCCTGAATCCCTCTTCCCTGCCGCACAACCAGCCCCCCGCTGGCGAGGCCCCCGCGCCCGGCGCCGAGAAGCCCGAGGGTGAAGGCGAAGACGAGGACGAGGACGACTTCGACGACGGCGGCGGCATGTCGATCTCGGCCCTGGAAGCCGAGTTGCGCGACGGCGTCATGGAAGTGCTGGACGCCATCGCTTCGGACTTCGGCGGCTTCCGCAAGCTGCAGGACAAGCTGGTCGAGGCACGCCTGAAGGGCGAGGTGCTGAGCGCCAAGGACCACAAGGCCTATGAGACCCTGACCGCGGCCATCAGCGATCGTCTGAAGACGATGAAGCTGAACAACAACCGCATCGAGGCCCTGGTCGAGCAACTGTATGCGATCAACAAGCGCCTGATCGGTCTGGAAGGCCGCCTGCTGCGCCTGGCCGACAGCTACGGCATTTCGCGCCCCGAGTTCCTGAAGTCCTATTTCGGCTCGGAGCTGGACCCCAACTGGTCGGAACGCGTCAAGGAAATGGGCGTGCGCTGGACCAAGTTCAGCGACAACGAAGCCGCCCAGATCGCCAAGATCCGCGCCGACGTCGCCGCCGTGGCGACTGAGGCCGGCCTGCCGATCGACGACTATCGCCGCATCGTTCAGACGGTCCAGAAGGGCGAGCGCGAAGCCCGCCAGGCCAAGAAGGAAATGGTCGAGGCCAACCTGCGCCTCGTCATCTCCATCGCCAAGAAATACACCAACCGCGGCCTGCAGTTCCTGGACCTGATCCAGGAGGGCAACATCGGCCTGATGAAGGCGGTCGACAAGTTCGAGTACCGTCGCGGCTACAAGTTCTCGACCTACGCCACCTGGTGGATCCGTCAGGCGATCACCCGCTCGATCGCGGACCAGGCGCGGACCATCCGCATCCCGGTGCACATGATCGAGACGATCAACAAGATCGTCCGCACGTCGCGTCAGATGCTGCACGAGATCGGCCGCGAGCCGACCCCGGAAGAACTGGCCGAAAAGCTGGCCATGCCGCTGGAGAAGGTCCGCAAGGTCCTGAAGATCGCCAAGGAGCCGATCTCGCTGGAAACCCCCATCGGCGACGAGGAAGACAGCCACCTGGGCGACTTCATCGAGGACAAGAACGCCGTCCTGCCGATCGACGCCGCGATTCAGAGCAATCTTCGCGAAACAACGACGCGCGTGCTCGCGTCGTTGACCCCGCGCGAGGAGCGGGTTCTGCGGATGCGCTTCGGCATCGGCATGAACACCGACCACACCCTGGAAGAAGTCGGCCAGCAGTTCAGCGTGACCCGCGAACGCATCCGTCAGATCGAGGCCAAGGCCCTGCGCAAGCTGAAGCACCCCTCGCGGTCGCGCAAGCTGCGCTCCTTCCTGGACAGTTGATCGGTCCGATCGCCTGAAGATCAGCGCCGGCGGGGTTTCGACCTCGCCGGCGTTTTTCGTTCTAGGCGCCCTCTCGGGCCTTCAGGGGATGATCAGTGCGGCGTCCGTCTTCACCCGCTCCAGGGCGATCAGGGAGCGGAAGCGGTTGATGCTGTCGTTCTCTTCGAACAGCCGCTGCGTCAGCGCCTGATAGGCCGCCATGTCGGTGGTGACGACGATCAGGATGAAGCTGGTTCCGCCGGTGACGTAGTAGCACTGCTGCACCTCCGGCTCGCTCTGGAAGCGGGCCTTGGCGCTCTGCACCGTCTCGGCCCGCTCGTCCTGCAGATAGACCTCGACGATGGAGGTGATGGTCAGGGGGATCGACTTCGGGTCCACCAGGGCGACATTGCCGCGAATGACGCCGCTGGCCTCCATGGCCGCGATGCGTCGCTGGACGGCGGCGGCGGACAGGTTGACGGCGTCGGCGATGGCGCGTTGCGGCGTCCGGGCGTCGCGCTGGACGATGCGCAGGATCGCGCGATCAAAGCTGTCCAGCGGGCGTTGTGGGGAAGCAGGGCGTGCGGCCATCGGCGGTCTTTGATTTGCGCGAGTTTTTGTTGCGTTTGGGCCTGTGATCGAGAGGAAACGCCCCGTCCGCCCCTTGGTATAGCTCGCCGCCGAACCAAGCGGGAACCGGAAATGACGACGGACATCATTGATCAGGGGCGCAACAACCGGACGACGGTCGGCGTCGCCTGCGGCATCGGGGCGGGCGCCCTGTGGGGTCTGGTCTTCTTGGCGCCGGAGCTGGCGCGGGACTTCAATCCGCTGCAACTGACGGTCGGGCGCTACCTCGCCTATGGCCTGATCGCCGGACTGTTGCTGGCGCCGCGCTGGAAGGCGGTGATGGCGTGGATCGGGCGGCGCGACTGGCTGACCCTGTTCTGGCTCGCTCTCACCGGCAACACCCTCTACTACATCCTGCTGTCGGGGGCGGTGCAGACGGGCGGCATCGCCATGACCTCCCTGGTCATCGGCTTTCTGCCGGTGGCGGTGACCATCATCGGCAGCCGCGACCACGGCGCCGTGCCGCTGACGCAACTTTATCTGCCCTTGTTGCTCTGCATCGCCGGAGCGGTCTGCATCGGCTGGCAGGCCCTGGCCGCCCCGGCCGAGACCTCGCACATGACGCGATTTACCGGCTTCGCCTGCGCCGTCGGCGCCCTGGCCTCATGGACCTTCTTCGCGGTTCGGAACGCCCGGCGGCTGCGCCGGTTGGAGGGCGTGTCCGCCCATGACTGGAACCTGCTGACCGGGATCGTCACCGGGGCGCAGAGCCTGCTGCTGCTGCCTGTGGCCCTGCTCTTCGCCGCCGGGGCGCAGCATGAGGCGGCTGACTGGATGCGCCTGGCGGGAGTTTCGGTCGGCGTGGCCGTGCTGGCCTCGATCGTCGGCAACAACCTGTGGAACCGGATGAGCCGCCTGCTGCCGCTGACCCTGGTCGGCCAGATGATTCTGTTCGAGACCCTGTTCGCCCTGATCTACGGCTTCGCCTGGGAGCAACGCCCGCCGACGGCGATGGAGGCGCTGGCCTTCGTCCTGGTGGTGCTCAGCGTCGCGACCTGCCTGCGCGCTCATCGGGGGCGGCCCGGCGTCGCGCACGAAGGCGCATAGAAGGGTCGGGGCCGGCGCGTGACCGGCCCCGACGCTGTGGGATCAGTTCTGGAAGATGGTCTCGAAGCCGCCCCACATCATGCGCTTGCCGTCAAACGGCATGTCCATGTCGGCCATGGCGGGGTCTTCCTGCATCTTGGCCCAGGCGTCGTCGGCGGTCTTCTTGTCGGGCCAGACCAGCCAGGAGAAGACCACGGCCTCGCCGTCCTCAAGCTTTACGGCCATGGGGAAGCTGGTGACTTTGCCGTCGGGCACGTCCACGCCCCAGTTCTCGATCTGGGCGGTGGCGCCATAGCCCTTGAACAGGGGCCAGGACTTGCGGGCGGACTCGATGTAGCGGTCCTTGTTCTCGGTCTTCACGGGGGTCAGGAAGCCGGTGATGTAGGCCATCTTGGTGTCTCCTTCGGAGGTTTGGCCCCTATCGCTCGCCGCGCGGCGGCTTGCTGCTGAGGGGCGGGTGGGGATGGTCGGTGGTCGGCGTGGATCGTGTCTTGGTCGAAAGCGACAGGGCAGGCGGACAGCTTAGCTTGATCGCTTACCCAGCCTTGTCAGCAGCGGTCTCGATGGCCCCGATGTCGATCTTGTGCATCGTCATCATGGCCTCGAAGGCGGCCTTGGCGCGGGCGGGGTTGGGGTCGGCGTAGAAGGCCATCAGGCGGCGCGGGGTGATCTGCCAGTTGACGCCCCAGCGGTCCTTGCACCAGCCGCAGGCGCTTTCGCCGCCGCCATTGCCGACGATGGCGTCCCACAGGCGATCGGTCTCGGCCTGATCATCGGTCATGATCATGAAGGAGACGGCCTCGGTCTGGGGGAAGTTCGGCCCGCCGTTCAGCCCGACATAGGATCTGCCCGCCAGGGTGAACTCCACCACCAGCTCGGCGCCTTCGGGGCTGGACGGATTGTCAGCGGGGCTGGCGACCACCCGGTCGATGCGGCTGTCGGGCAGGCCCAGCGAGACGTAGAAGTCGGCGGCCTTCTTCGCCTGGCCCAGGTCGTACCAGATGCAGGGAATGATCTTGTCGGTCACGGCGTCCTCTCCTGTGCGGCGAGACGCTCGGCCACCTCGCCCAGTTGATCGGCGGCGGCGCCCCAGCCGGGCTCGAAGCCCATTTCGGCGTGGGTCTGCATGGCCTTGTCGTCCCAGTGGCGGGCGCGGCTGGTGTAACGCGTGCCGTCGCCCTCGGGCTCGAACGTGTCGATGCGCACGAAGTTCATCTCGCCGGCCTGCGGGACCCAGCCTTCGGTCATGGCGCCGGTGGTGACGAGGCGGCGACCCGGTTCGATCTCCAGCACCACGCCGCGATACTCATGCCGCTCGCCCTCGGGCGACTGCATGACGATGTCGGCGCGACCGCCAGGGCGCAGGTCAAAATCGACCGAGGGGGTGGTCCAGGGGCGGGGCGTGAACCACTCGGTCCCGTGCTGGGTGAAGGCCCGCCACACGGTGTCCGGCGCGGCCTTGAAGACGCGGCTGACGCTCAGTTCAAACAGGTCGCTCATGGCTCAGCCGCCTCCGACCTGGGCGGCGAAGGCCTCGGGGCCCTCGGCGGCGGCTTCGGGGTCCATCCACATGACTTCCCAGATGTGGCCGTCCGGGTCGGCGTAGCTGCGACCGTACATGAAGCCATAGTCCTGCTTGGCGTTGGGATCGGCCTGGCCCCCGGCCTTGGCGGCGCGGTCGATCACGGCGTCGACCGCATCACGGCTGTCTTCCGAGACGCAGATCAGCACCTGGGCCGTTTTGTGCGCGTCTGGAATGGCGCGGTCGGTGAAGCTGGCGAACTTCTCGTGAGTCAGCAGCATGGCGTGGATGGTGTCGGAAAACACCATGCAGGCGGCGGTGTCGTCCGAGAACATGGGGTTCTTGGCGGCGCCCACGGCCTCATAGAAGGCGGTCGAGCGGGGCAGGTCGGTGACGGGAAGGTTGATGAAGACAAGCTTGGACATGGCGTTCTCCCTCTCTGATGATGGCAGTCTTGCGTCTCTGTGTTATGTTAGTCAACTATGAAGTTAGAAAAGATAACTAAAGAGGCTGTTGGCCGGTCGCGCCGCTACCACGACGCCTGCGGCGCCGCGCACGGGCTCGACCTGATCGGCGAGCGTTGGGCGCTGCTGGTGATACGAGAACTCATGATGGGGCCGCGCCGTTTCAGCGATCTGCGCAAGGATTTGTGCGGCATATCGGCCAACGTCCTGACCCAGAGGCTGGAAGGGCTGGAGGCCTCGGGCATCGTGCAGCGCCGCAAGCTGCCGCCGCCCGCCTCGGTCCAAGTCTATGAGCTGACCGACTGGGGCTATGAGATCAAGCCGGTCTTCATGGTCCTGGGCCGCTGGGCCGCGCGCTCGCCCCTGCACGACCCGACCCTGCCGATCAGCGCCGTGTCCATCATGCAGTCGTTCGAGACCATGTTCGATCCGGCCCGGGCGGATGGCGCCGTCATGCGTCTGGGCTTTGCCCTGGACGAGGACCGCATGGTCGTGACCGTGGGCGGCGGCGAGATCACGACCCGACGCGGCGAGGTCGAGGGCTGCGACGTCGTGGTGCGTGCTGCGCCGCCGGTCGTGGCCGCCGCCGTCTATGGCAAGGTTCCGCTAGCGGCGCTGGAAGGCGAGGGGGCGATGATCCTCGAGGGCGACCGCGAGGTGTTCGCCCGCTTTATCGACTTCTTCCACCTGCCGGAGAAGGCGGGGTAAAACGCCACGAAAGCCCGCTCATCCCCGCCTCCGCGGGGGTGAACGGAAGTCGGATCAGACCAGAATATCCAGCAACGTGCCCGTCATCTCGTCCGCTGTGCGCGCCACGGCGGCGTTGGCGGAAAAGTCCTGCCTGGCGCGAATCTGCTCGACCGCCTCGACCGCCAGATTGTCCAGCGAGCCGGTCGCCGTGCGGCGGGCGCTGGCTTCGAAGCGGTTGGCGGCGTTCTGCATTCCGACAGCGGCGATGCTCAGGGGCGGGATCGTCATAAGAGTCTCCGGGGGCGGTCTCCGGGCGGAAAGGGAGCCCGGCGAACGGTCAGGATCGTGGCTTTGCGGTCAACGGCGCCTGAACAAGCGTGGTGAACGGCGGTCTTTTTGCGGAAATCCGCCGCATCGGGGCCGTTATTGGTGTATAGAGACCGCCTCCTCATCGCCCGGCCGGCTGTTCGCCTTGGCCGGGCGCGGTCGTTTTACGGCCGCCATGCTCTTTTTCAGGTCGTATATGCCCTTTCCCGCGATCCACCCCGCGCTAGACCGCGCTCTCGCCAACAAGGGCTATGCCGAGCCCACGCCGGTCCAGGCGGCGGTTCTGGACAACCACGGCGAGGCCGACATGCTGGTTTCGGCCCAGACCGGATCGGGCAAGACGGTGGCCTTCGGCCTGGCGGCCGCTTCGTCCCTGCTCGGCGACAATGAAAGCTTCGGTCCCGCTGACGCGCCGCTGATGCTGGCGATCGCGCCGACGCGTGAACTGGCGCTGCAGGTCTCGGCCGAGCTGGAATGGCTGTACGGCCAGTCGGGCGCCAAGATCACCACCTGCGTCGGCGGCATGGACGCCCGCAAGGAAGCGCGCGCCCTGAACTTCGGCATCCACATCGTGGTCGGCACCCCCGGCCGCCTGAAGGACCACATCGACCGCGGCAACCTCGATCTGTCGGCGCTGAAGGTGCTGGTGCTCGACGAGGCCGACGAGATGCTCGACATGGGCTTCCGCGAGGACCTGGAATACATCCTCGAGCAGTCGCCGGCGGAACGCCGCACCCTGCTGTTCTCGGCGACCATCGCCCGCGACATCGCCATGATGGCCAAGCGCTATCAGCGCGACGCCGTGCGCATCGACACCGTCGACCGCAGCCAGCCGCACAGCGACATCGAATATCGCGCCCTGCGCATCGCCCCGAACGAGATCGAGCACGCGGTCGTCAACGTGCTGCGCTTCTATGAGGCGCCGGGCGCTCTGGTCTTCTGCTCGACGCGCGACAGCGTGCGTCACCTGCAGTCGTCGCTGCTGGAGCGCGGTTTCGCGACCGTGGCCCTCTCCGGCGAAATGGGCCAGCGCGAGCGCACCGACGCCCTGCAGGCTCTGCGTGACGGTCGCGCCCGCGTCTGCGTCGCCACCGACGTGGCCGCGCGCGGTCTGGACCTGCCCGACCTGGGTCTGGTGATCCACGCCGAACTGCCGATCAACAAGGCGACCATGCTGCACCGCTCGGGCCGCACCGGCCGCGCGGGCAAGAAGGGCACCTCCATCCTGCTGGTGCCGAGCAGTCGCCGCCGCAAGGCCGAGATGCTGCTGGGCTCGGCAGGCGTCGAAGCGACCTGGGCCGGCGCCCCGACCGCCGACGAGATCCTGGCCAAGGACGAGCAGCGCCTGCTGGCTGCGCCCGTCTTCGCTCAGGAAGGCAATGAGGACGACGCCGGCCTGATCGCCAAGCTGGTGGCCGAGCGCACGTCTGAGGATCTGGCCCGCGCCCTGCTGGTCCTGCTGCGCAAGGACCTGCCGGCCCCCGAAGACCTGGTCGATCCCGGCCAGGGCCCGCAGCGTAAGCCGCGCGGCGAGAGCGGCGACGCCTTCGCCGCCGGCGCCTCGCCCTTCGAGCGTCTGCAGCCGGATCAGGTCTCGTGGTTCCGCATGGACATCGGCCGCAACCAAAACGCCGACCCCAAGTGGCTGATCCCCATGATCTGCCGCATCGGCGGCATCACCAAGCAGCAGATCGGCGCGATCAAGACCTTCCCCGAAGAGACCCGCTTCGAGATCGCCAACACCCACGTCGAGGCCTTCAGGAAACTGGCGGCCATGAACACCAACGAGGCGAACATCTCGCCTTCGGAGGCTCCGCATTCGGGCATGTTCAAGGGCGGCGCGCGCAACCGCCGCGACGAAGGCGGCGAGCGTCCCTACGCCAAGAAGCCCTTCCGCCGCGACGAGGGCGGCGAGGGCGAGCGCCCGCCGTTCAAGAAGAAGCCGTGGCAGCCGCGCGAGGGTGAAGGCGGGGCCGAGCGTCCGGCCTTCAACAAGAAGCCCTACGCCCCGCGCGCCGATGGCGAACGCGCCGAAGGCGGTTTCCCCAAGGGGCCGGGCGCCAAGAAGCCGTTCAAGCCCAAGTCGGACTTCAAGGCCGGCGGCAAGCCGGGCTTCAAGCCGGCGGGCAAGCCCGGCGCCAAGCCGTTCAACAAGGCCGGCAAGCCCGGCAAGCGCTTCGACTGATTGATCCCTGACTTGCCCCCGGTTCGATCCGGGGGCAGGCTGCGGCCATGAGCACCGAACATCCTCAAGGCCGATACGCCTCGTTCGAGGCGTTTTACCCCAACTACATCCATGAGCATTCCAACCGGACCTGCCGCCGCATCCATGTGGTCGGAACAGGGCTGGTGATCGCCGCCTTTCTGGCCTTTTGCGTCTCGCTGAACGCCTGGTGGCTGCTGGCCATGCCCCTGGTCGGCTACGGCTTCGCCTGGGTCGGGCATTTCTTCTTCGAGAAGAACCGGCCGGCGACCTTCAAATATCCGCTGTGGAGCCTGATGGGGGATTTCCGCCTCTTCTTCGAGACGGTGACGGGGCGGCGGAGGTTCTAGCCGCCTCTTTCCTCCCCACTTTGTGGGGAGGGGGACCGCGAAGCGGTGGAGGGGCGACGCAGCTATTAGCGCTCAAACAAAAAGGCGACCGGATCGCTCCGGTCGCCTTTTTTGTCGGTGAGGCGGAAACCCCTTAGTTCGAGGCCGTTTCCCAGGCCGGGGGGCAGCCGTCGAAGTCGCCGGCGTCAGCGATGGTCAGGGTCTTCATGTTCAGGCTCATGGCCTGGCGCATCGAGCCGCGGCCGTGGCCGGTGTAGAGGTCGATCTTGGCGCCTTTGATCGCGCCGCCGGTGTCCGAGGCGTACCAGTAGCCGTCGTGGACGCCGCCGTCGGCCAGGCGCATGCCGACCGTCTCGCGGATGAACAGCTTGGTGCGGCGCGGGATGACGCGGGGATCGACGGCGACCGTGCGCATGGCGATGGGACGGCAACCCAGCGAGTCGTTGCCCGTCGCGCCGCCGCCGCCTGCATGATAGAGGCGGGCCGAGGCGCGCCAGTCGGGATCGCCCGCCATCAGCTCGGCCTGTTCGGCGGAGAGGGCGGAGGCATCGACGGAACTTTCAGCCGCCGCGGCGGTTTCCATTGCAGCCGTTTCGATCGCGACAACGGCTTCATAGGGCTGAGGCTCTCCGGAACCGGAGAAGGCCATAGCCCAGAACATGGCAAGCGCAGCGGCTGTGTTCAGCATCGAACAGACTCAGGAAGCACCGGTCCCGACACGATCCGGCAGCGGGTTTTTGACCTCCAATTGTGGCAAAAACGTGTTGCTTGAGATCAGGCGCGCATCTGCGTCACGATCATCGTTCGATTAGTCCACAGGTCCATGAGCATATCGCCCAAATGTCACAGCATATGTGGCAGCAACGAAATCAGTATTCATTCGTCATGGCTTCTATACTGTTCGGATCAGCTGTCCGGTTAACACCTAAGTCTGGACGCGTAACACTTTATTGCGAAGAATGTCTGCGTTTCGGTTCAAGATAACGGCGGCGTGATCGCCCGGCCACGCCCTGAGCGGCGTGGCTGGAGGCGGCGGCGGGAATGGGATAAGCGGTCGTTTCCCTTCGAAATTTTCCGCCGGTGTCCCCCGATGAAGCGTCAAGTCAAACGCCTGATGATCTCCGCCGCCGCCCTGATGCTGGTCGCGGCCCCCGCCGTTCAGGTCGACGCCTGGGGAAACACCGGCCACCGTCTGATCGGCGTCGCCGCCATGCGCGCCCTCAGCGACGACCTGCCCGCCTTCTTACGCACGCCGGGCGCCATCGCCGATGTCGGCGAACTGGCGCGCGAGCCTGACCGCTGGAAGGGGGCCGGTCAGCCGCACGACCGCGAGCGCGACACGGCCCACTTCATCGACTTCGACGACAACGGCTTTGCGATGAAGGCGAACGGCCCGTCCATCGATGCCCTGCCGCGCCTGAAGTCGGACTTCGACACCGCCCTGGTGCAGGCGGGGATCAAGATCGACGAGGTCGGCTATCTGCCCTACGCCCTGATGGACGCCTATCAGAACCTGGGTCGCGACTTCGCCTACTGGCGTGTGCTGACCGCCGCCGAGGGCCGTGAGACGGACCCCGGCAGGAAGGCCTGGTATCGCGCCGACCGCGAGCGCCGCGAGGCCCTGATCCTGCGCGACATCGGCGTGCTGGCCCACTACGTCGGCGACGGCTCGCAGCCGCACCACACCTCGATCCACTTCAACGGCTGGGGCGACTATCCCAACCCTGAGGGCTTCACCAACTCGCGTCGGACCCATGGCATCTTCGAGGGCGAGTTCACCTCGCGCGTCGCTCGTCTGGACACGGTCGAGGCGGCCATGAGCCAGCCTCAGGTCGCAAGCCTGGACCTGCGCGCCCGCACCGCCGGCTATCTGAAGACCACCCTGGGCACGGTCATTCCCTTCTATCGCCTGGAGAAGGCGGGCGGCTTCCGCGACGCCGACCCGCGCGGCGCAGCCTTCGTCACCGAGCGTCTGGCGGCGGGCGCGTCCGAACTGCGCGACCTGATCATCCTCAGTTGGCGCGAGAGCGGCACGGCCTCCATCGGCTGGCCCGCCGTCAAGGTGGCCGAGGTCGAAGCCGGCACGGTCGACCCCTGGACCTCGATGATCGGCGAGGACTGATCCCGCCTTCCTTCTCCCCTTGTGGGAGAAGGTGGCAGGCGAAGCCTGACGGATGAGGGGTCACGCTGCGGCTGGCCGCGTCATTCTTGTCGACTGATGAGAAACCCCTCATCCGGCCCTGCGGGCCACCTTCTCCCGCAAGGGGAGAAGGACTAAAGACCGCCCCATGACTGAACTCACGCCCCCCGTCGTCATCCTCGACAAGTCCCAGATGGCCGAGAACATCGGCGCGGTCGCTCGCGTCATGGCGAACTTCGGCCTGACGGAACTGCGGCTGGTCAGCCCGCGCGACGGCTGGCCCCAGGAACGCGCCTGGGCCACCGCATCGGGCGCCGACTGGGTGCTGGAGGGGGTCAAGGTCTTCGACAGCGTGGCCGAGGCGATCCGCGACCTGAACACCGTCTTCGCCACCACCGCCCGCCCGCGCGAGACGCGCCAGCCGGTGCGCACCCCGCGTGAAAGCGCCCGCATCCTCTATGACGACACGGCCTCGGGGCTGAAGACCGGCCTGCTGTTCGGCGGCGAACGGGCGGGGCTGGAGACCACCGACATCGCCCTGTGCGCCGGGATCACCACCATCCCCATCGACCCGCGCCACCATTCGCTGAACCTGGCCCAGGCCGTGGCCATCAACGCCTATGAGTGGCGCACCCTGATCCTCGACGCCCCGCCGCCGCGCTTCCGCGAAGGCGAGCCGCCCGCGTCGAACGAACTGCTGGTCGGGATGTACGAGCACTTCGAGGCCGAGCTTGAGGCTGGCGGCTTCTTCCACCCGCCCGAGAAGAAGCCGTCCATGAGCCAGAACCTGCGCGTCATGCTGGGCCGCGCCGCCTTCACCGAGCAGGAAGTCGCCACCATGCGCGGCGCCATCCACGCCCTGGCCAAGGGCCGCGGCCGGGTGCTGGCCAAGCTGGCCGAGAAGCGCGCGGCGGAAGCGAAGAAGGGCGGCGAATAGGCTCGCCCCCCGTCCGTCATCCTCGGGGCGGCGCAGCCGAACCCGGGGACCCAGACGGTTGAGCGAGCGCCGCCTTGTCCTGTTCGCGCCTTGCGTGCTGAATGGTCTGGGTTCCGGGTTCGGCTGCGCTGCCCCGGAATGACGGCAGGGGAGGAGGGGGTGTTGCGAAACCCAGACGCGATCATCGCCGCCTACATCATGGCCAGTCGCCGTAATGGCACGATCTACACGGGCGTCACCAGCGACCTTCATGCCCGAGTGTGGAAGCACAAACTCGGGACGTTTACGGGCTTCACCGATGATCACGGCTGCAAGGGGCGTGGTTCGAGCCTCATCTGGGCATGACCGAAGCCATCACCCGCGAGAAGCAGATCAAGAAGTGGCGACGCGCATGGAAGCTGGCGCTGATCGAAGCCGCCAATCCGGTATGGGAAGACCTGGCGGCGGATTGGTATGGCTGACCCCTCATGCCGTCATCCCGGGGCGCGAAGCGAACCCGGGACCCAGGCGGTTGATCGGGTCGCGCCTTGTCCTGTAGCCGCCCCGCGTGTTGAACGGTCTGGGTTCCGGGTTCGGCTGCGCCGCCCCGGAATGACGGAGATAGAATGAAACTCGCCCTCATTTACCCGCTGGCCGCCCTGGCCGAGATCGGCGGCTGCTTCGCCTTCTGGGCCTGGCTGAAGCTGGATCGGTCGCCGGTCTGGCTGGTTCCGGGCGTGGTCAGCCTGATCGCCTTCGCCTGGTTGCTGACGCTGGTTCCGGCCGAGACGGCGGGGCGGGCGTTTGCGGCCTATGGCGGGGTCTATATCTGCGCCTCGCTGGCCTGGATGGCGCTGGTCGAGAAGACGACGCCGGACCGCTGGGACCTGATCGGCGGGGCGGTCTGCCTGATCGGGGCGGGGGTCATCCTGTTCGGCCCGCGCGGCTAGAGGTCCGCGAAGAACCCCGGCACGGCCTCGGTGGCGGGGCCATAGACGCCCTCGTCGAACAGGCGGGCGCCTTGCGTCGGCTCCAGATTGATCTCCACCGTCCGCGCCCCGGCCATGCGCGCCTGTTGCACAAAGCCCGCCGCCGGATAGACGGCGCCCGAGGTGCCGATGGAGACGAACAGGTCGCACCGCTCCAGCGCCGCCTCGATCCGCTCCATCTGAAGCGGCATCTCCCCGAACCAGACGATGTGCGGACGTAAAGTTCCCTGCGGATGATGCGGCGAGGCGTGCGCGATCTCCAGATCGTCGGTCCAGTCGCAGACGACGCCGGAGGCGGTGCAACGCGCCTTGTTCAACTCGCCATGCATATGGATCAGCTCGAACCCCGAGGCGGGCGGCGTGTCCATGTGCGCACGGTCGTGCAGGTCGTCGACGTTCTGCGTCACCAGCAGGAAGTCGCCCCGCCACCGCGCCGCCAGATCGGCCAATGCCTGGTGCGCGGCGTTGGGCTGAACCCTGGCCAGATGCCGCCGCCGCTGGTTGTAGAAGTCCTGCACCAGGGCCGGGTTGGCCGCGAAGCCCTCGGGCGTCGCTACATCCTGGATGCGATGCCCCTCCCACAGCCCGTCCGAGGCGCGAAAGGTCGGCACGCCGCTCTCGGCTGAGACGCCGGCGCCGGTCAGGACGACGAGGTTCATGCGGGGCTCCTCTGGGCGAGACGGTCATGCAGCCAGTCGATCATGGCGCGGACCTTGGGCGGGACGTGGCGGGGGTGGGGATGGACGGCCCAGACGCCTTCGTCGGGCGGGCGGGCCTCGTCCAGCAGCGAGACGAGGGCGCCGGAGCTCAGCGCCTCGGCGACATAGAAGTCGGGCAGCTGGCACAGGCCGAGGCCTTGCAGGGCCGCATCCAGCACCGCCGCGCCGGAGTTGCAGCGCCAGCGGCCGGAGGGGCGAAGGGCGACCTCGCGCCCGGCCTCGGTGAAGCGCCAGTGCTCGGCCGAGCCGATCAGGCCATCGTGGCTTGCGATCTCGGACAGGTCACGCGGGGCGCCGCGCCGGGCCAGATAGTCGGGGCTGGTGCACAGGATCAGCCTTCGTGAGGCCAGCCGCCGCGCCATCAGCCGCGAGTCGGTCAGGTGGCCGAAGCGCACCGCTAGATCATAGCCGTCGCCGACCAGATCGCGCAGCCGATTGTCGAGGTCCAGCTCGATCCTCAGCTCCGGGTTCTGGCGCGCGAAGGCGTTGACGGCGGGGGCGATGAACCGCTCGCCATAGGAGACGGAACAGGTCATGCGCAGCAGGCCGCGCGGGGCCTGATCGTCCGGCTGGACGGCGGCCAGGGCCTCGTCGCGTTCGTCGATCAGGCGACGGCAACGGGCGAGGAATTCGCGGCCCGCGTCGGTCAGCTCGACCCGGCGGGTGGTGCGGTGGAGCAGGCGGGTCTGCAGCCGGTCCTCCAGCCGCGCGATCTCGCGGCTGACCGCCGAGGTCGAAAGGCCCAGCCGTCGGGCGGCGGCCGAGAAGCTGGCCTGTTCGGCGACAGCGGTGAATTCGTCGATCCCGTCCCAGCGGCTCATCGGGACGTTCGATCATGATTGTTGCAACACGACAATAATGTTTTGCGGTTGTCGCCGTTTCGGCCAAGCGCGGTGCGGCGTAGAACTGACGCCAATTCAGCCACCGCCTGTCCCTGAAGCAGCGAGCGACCGCGTCGCGAGCGATAGGGACGTCCGAAGGACCTACATCATGAAAACCCGCGCCGCCGTTGCGTTCGAAGCCAAACGCCCGCTCGAGATCGTCGAGGTCGATCTGGAAGGCCCGCGCGCCGGCGAGGTGCTGATCGAGATCAAGGCGACCGGCGTCTGCCACACTGACGCCTATACGCTGGACGGTCTGGACTCCGAGGGCATCTTCCCCTCGATCCTGGGCCACGAGGGCGCGGGCGTGGTGGTCGAGGTCGGACCGGGCGTGACCTCGCTGGCTGTCGGCGACCACGTCATCCCGCTCTACACCCCGGAATGCCGCCAGTGTAAGTCGTGCCTGAGCCGCAAGACCAACCTGTGCACCTCGATCCGCTCGACCCAGGGCAAGGGCCTGATGCCCGACGGCACCTCGCGCTTTTCCTACAAGGGTCAGCCGATCGCCCACTACATGGGCTGCTCGACCTTCTCGAACTACACGGTCCTGCCCGAGATCGCCCTGGCCAAGATCCGCAAGGACGCGCCGTTCGACAAGGCCTGCTACATCGGCTGCGGCGTGACGACGGGCGTGGGCGCCGTGGTCAACACGGCCAAGGTCGAGCCGGGCGCCAAGGCCGTGGTCTTCGGTCTGGGCGGCATCGGCCTGAACGTCATCCAGGGGCTGAAGCTGGTCGGGGCCGACATGATCGTCGGCGTCGACATCAACGGCGACAAGGAAGAATGGGGCCGTCGCTTCGGCATGACCCACTTCGTCAACCCGAAAGAGGTGTCGGACGTGGTGGCCCATCTGGTCGAACTGACCGACGGCGGCGCCGACTACACCTTCGACTGCACCGGCAACACCGTGGTCATGCGTCAGGCGCTGGAAGCCTGCCATCGCGGCTGGGGCGAGAGCATCGTCATCGGCGTGGCCGAGGCGGGCAAGGAGATCGCCACCCGTCCGTTCCAGCTGGTCACCGGCCGCGTCTGGAAGGGCTCGGCCTTCGGCGGCGCGCGCGGGCGTACTGACACGCCGAAGATCGTCGACTGGTACATGGACGGCAAGATTGAGATCGATCCCATGATCACGCACACTCTGCCGCTGGAACGCATCAACGAGGCCTTTGACCTGATGCATGAGGGCAAGAGCATCCGCTCGGTGATCGTCTTTTAACAGACTGGTGAAATGAGGCGGCGGGGCAGCGATGAGCTACGATCTTCTGGTGTTCGAGCCCGCCGCCGCTCCGGTCGAGCGTGACGCGTTTCAGGCCTGGTATGACGCCTTCATGCGTTGGGACGGTGCGTGGAATTACAATGATCCCGCCGTCTGTTCGCCCGCTCTACAACGCTGGGAAGCGGGGATGCGGCGGCGATTCTGGGCGTTGAACGGCCCACATGCCTCGCGAACAGGGCCGTGGCTCAGGCCGTCCGATTCCGCAGACATCACCTGTGCGCCCAGCGCCATCTACGCGGGGTTTGCCTGGAGCCGCGCTGATGTGGCGCAGGAGTTGGCGCTCACCCTCGCCAAGCGGCATGGCGTGGGGTTCTATGATGTCAGTGGCGACGGCTCTGTCTGGCGACCAGATGTCTGAGCGGGCGCGCTGACTGTAGATGAGCATCCGTTCGGTGATCGTCTTTTAACAAGGAAGGGCTGGCCTATGAGTGACTGGAAGCTGCCGTGGACCGGCGCCTGCCTGTGCGGGCAGGTGCGCGTTCGAGTCACCGAGGCGCCGGTTGTCGCCGCCGCCTGTCACTGTCGCGCCTGTCAGAAGCTGACGGGCGGGGCCTATTCGCTCAGCCTGATGCTGCCGGCCTCGGGGCTGTCGGTCGAGGGCGAGACCGAGATCGGCGGCCTGCATAATCCTGTGCCCGAGCATCACTTCTGTTCCTCGTGCAAGACCTGGCTGTTCACGCGCGGCATCGCCGGTGGGGCCTTCGTCAACCTGCGGCCCAGCCTGCTGGATGACGGGGGCTGGGTCGTCCCCTATGCGGACACCTGGGCGACGGAACGCCTGCCGGGCGTCCAGTCCGGCGCAGTGGTGCACTATCCCGAGTTCCCGCCGGTCGAGGACTATGCCGGACTGATGGAAGGCTATGCGCGTGACGGGGCCAGGCCGGGGTGATTGCGTCTGCAGGAGAGACCATGATCACGCGCGCGCTGCCTCTGGGGCGCATTCACGAGGGCTTGGAGCTGATGTGTGAGGGCAAGAGCCGCTCGGTGTTCGTTTTCTAGATGGCTCTTTCCCGATACCTTGCTTGCGTTGCGCTGGCGGCAGTCTCAGCGTGCAGCGCACCATGGGAAGCGGATGCGCCGCGCCTTGGCGCGGAGGTATCGGGTGACGGCTTCACTTTGAAGATGCCGGAGGGTGCGACATTTCTGAAGCGAGCGGTTGGTGGAGAGAAGATCGAGTACCGGGTAGTCGATCCTAAAATCGGCACGCTTGTCGATGTTATGGTTTGGCCTTCGGGAGAGATGCTACCCTTGGAAGAGGGGGAAACCATCAGCTCAGTACGCGATAATCCTCGTGTTGTTTCTCGCATCGAGGCCGATGGCGAGCGGCATGTGGTCGGCTATATCTGGAAACGAAAATGCACAGCCGATATCGAGATCGGATCATGGGCTGGGATTGATTTCGTTTCCTCCACGCCGGACCCTCGGGAGCATGATGCGAGGCGAGCACTTGCCGATGCCGTCGCGGCCTCATTGAGACCGACTTCCTGCAAGGCGGAGTGATCTGTCTTCATAGGAATGCTATTGGGTTCGTTGCCAAAAGAAACTTTATCAACCTAGATGGAAACGAGCCGCCGGTTGCCGGAGCGGCGTCAGGGAGAAAATACATGTTCACTCACGTCACGCTCGGGGCCAACGATGTCGAGGCGTCGCGCAAGTTTTATGACGCGGTGCTCGGGGCCCTGGGCCACGAAGCGGGAACCTTCACGGATCAGCCTCGCCCCGGCGTCTGGTACAGGACGTCGCGCGGGATGCTGGGCGTGGTCACCCCGCGCGACGGCGAGGCGGCCTGTCACGCCAACGGCGGCACCATCGGTTTTGCGGCGGCCAGCCCTGAGGCCGTGCTCGCCTTCGCCGAGGCCGGCGTGGCGGCGGGCGGCACGGCGATTGAAGATCCCGCGGGTCCGCGCGAAACCCCCTTCGGCGCCATGCATCTGGCCTATCTGCGCGACCCGTCGGGCAACAAGATCTGCGCCGTTCACCGGCCGGGCTGAGGACTGAGGCGATGAAGAAGGCGGCGACTGCGTCGATCATGGCCCTTGCGGTCGTCATGGGCCTCGCCGCCTGCAATCGGGGCGAGCCCGCGCCCGTAGCGGCCAAGGCCGAGGCCTGGGTCGGCAAGGACGTGGTCCTCTATCTGCCCGATCCCATCATGAAGGCGCGGGTCGAGGTCGCAGCCCTGTCGCCCTACGTCAACGCCGCGACGCTTGCGGCCGAGGGGGCGGTGCGCGCCGCGCCGGCCCAGCCCGGCGCCTCGGGCATGTTGCTGCTGATGGTCAAGCCGGGCGGGCGGGCCAAGGCCTGGGTCGTGACCGGGGAACCGGCGCCTTCGTCTGAAACCGTTGCGGCGGTGGTCAAGGCGGTCGAGGCCGTGCCTGCGCCCGCCGTGCGCGAGGGGCCGATCCTGGTCGGCGTCGGCTTTGACGCCTGGGGCGGCGGCGCGCCGCCCGCCGGGGCCAGCCCGCCCATCCCGCGCGACTGGTATGCACATTTTGCGAAGGACGGCGGCCGACTGGACGACGCCTTCATGGCCCGCGTCTGGCCCGACTGATTTCTGGAGTTTGAGTTGATGGAAACCACCAAGAGCCATGTCGTTCACGGCGGGACCCTGCGCTATCTGAAGCACGACAGCGCCACGACCGGCACGCCCATGACCCTGTCGGTCTTCGTCCCCGCAGGCGAAGGGCCTTTCCCGGTCCTGATCTGGCTGTCGGGCCTGACCTGCACCGAGGACAATTTCACCACCAAGGCCGGGGCCTACAAGGCCGCCGCCGAACAGGGCGTCATCATCGTCGCGCCGGACACCAGCCCGCGCGGGGAAGGGGTCGCCGATGATCCGGCCTATGACCTGGGACAGGGCGCGGGCTTCTACGTCGACGCGACGCAAGCGCCGTGGGCGCCGCACTTCCGCCTGGAAACCTATGTCACCGACGAACTGATCGCCCTGATCGACGCCGAGTTCCCCACGACGAAAACGCGCTCCATCTTCGGTCACTCGATGGGCGGGCACGGGGCGCTGACCCTGGCCCTGCGCCATCCCGAAATGTTCACCTCCGTCTCGGCCTTTGCGCCGATCTCGTCGCCGACGCGCTGCGCCTGGGGCGAGAAGGCGTTTGGCGCCTATCTGGGCGAGGATCGCGCCGAATGGGCCAAACACGACGCGGCCCTGCTGATCGAAGGCGGCGCGGCCCAAGACGCAGATGGAAAGGGCCGTTTCGACGACATCCTGGTGGATCAGGGCGACGCCGACCCCTTCCTGACCGACCAGCTCAAACCCGAACTGTTGGTCGCGGCGGCCAAGGCTGTGGGACAGCGGCTTACCCTGCGGATGCAGCCGGGCTATGATCACTCCTACTTCTTCATGGCCAGCTTCGTGGATGACCACGTCGCCTTCCATGCGACCCGCCTGAAAGCCTGAGACTATGACTGACGCCGCTTCCAACTTCGACCACGTGGACTTCGACGAGATGTTCGCCGCCCTGTGCAGCGAGGTGGGCTTCTGCCTGCATGACAAGGGTCAGAAGAAGGTGATCGCGGCCCTGCCCAAGGGTCTGGATGCGGCGATGAAGGCCGTGCTGGCCGCCGAGGGCGTGGACGAACCCAATGCGCCGGGCGACCTGAAGAAGGCCGTTCGCGACTGCTTGAAGGCCCACGTTCAGCCGGGCTGATCTGAACTCCAGGCGGCGGATGAACGAAACTTCGTCCGCCGCAGGACAGTGACGCCTTGCGGGGCGGCGTCGCTTCGATAGTGTCCCCTCCCATTGCTTTTGGGAGGAAGCCCCGATGATGGACCGTCGCCGCCTGTTGATGACCGCTGCCCTGGGAGGCGCGTTCGCGACCTCGGGCGCCGCCCGTGCTCTGGCGCAAGCCGCCGCGCCTGCCGCTGGCCCGACCTCGGCCCAGTTCCTGGCCCTGCTGGACAAGATCGCGCAGGAGATGATCCTGTCCGATCCCGAGACCCTGACGGCATTGGGCATGGACCGCGGGCCGATGGCTGGCGCCCGCTTCAAGCTGAGCGACCGTTCACAGGCCAAGATCGATGCCGACAAGGCTCAGTTCAAGGCGTCGATGTCGGACCTGAAGGCCATCGACAAGAGCCAGCTGACCGCGACGGAGCAGACCTATTACGACTCGCTGGAATTCTTCGGCGACACCCTGATGAAGGGCGACGGCTTCCCCTATGGCGGCGGCATGTATCCGTCGCCCTATACGGTCAGCCAACTGGGCGGCGCCTATCAGCAGATCCCCGACTTCCTCGACAGCCAGCACCGCATCGAGAGCGCCGAGGACGCCGACGCCTATCTGTCGCGCCTGTCGGACTTCGCCAAGGGCTTGGACCACGAGCGGGCGCGGATGCAGGCGGACTTCGCCGCCGGCGCCGTGCCGCCCGACTTCGTCATCGATCGCACCCTGACCCAGATGGGCGCCATCACCGGCACGGCGGTGGCCGACTCGGTCATGAGCCAGTCGCTGGCCCGCCGCACCGCCGAGAAGAACATCCCCGGCGACTGGGCCGCGCGCGCTCAGGCCATTCTGACGGCGGAGGTCTATCCGGCCATCCAGCGTCAGGCGGATGCGTTGAAGGCCGTGCGCCCCGGCGCGACCCACGACGGCGGCGTCTGGCGTCTGCCGCAGGGCGAGGACTACTACCGCTTCGGTCTGCAGTACTACACCACCTCCTCGATGACGCCGGACGAGGTGCATCAGATGGGGCTGGAGCAGGTGGCCGAGATTTCGGCCCGCGCCGACGCCGTGTTGAAGGCGCAAGGCTTGACCCAGGGCACGGTCGGCGAGCGCATCGCCGCCCTCGGCAAGGACCCGCGCTTCGTCTATCCCAACACGGACGAAGCCAAGGAAGAGCTGCTGAAGGCCCTGAACGAGCAGATGGTCGCCGTTCAGGCCCGTATGCCGGAATACTTCGGCCGTCTGCCCAAGTCGCCGTGCGACATCCGCCGCGTGCCCAAGGCCATCGAGGCCGGGGCGCCGGGCGGCTATTATCAGTCGCCGGCCCTGGATGGATCGCGTCCGGGCGCATACTACATCAACCTGCGCGACACGGCGGAATGGCCCAAGTGGACCCTGCCGACCCTGACCTATCACGAGGCGGTGCCGGGCCATCACTTCCAGATCGCCCTGCAGCAGGAGCAGCCGGACACCCCGCTGCTGATGAAGGTCATGGGCTTCTCGGCCTATTCAGAAGGCTGGGGCCTCTATTCGGAACAGCTGGCCGACGAAATCGGTCTCTATGAGAACGACCCCTTCGGTCAGGTCGGCTATCTGCAGTCGCTGATGTTCCGCGCCGCGCGTCTGGTGGTCGACTCTGGTCTGCACCACAAGCGCTGGAGCCGCGAGCAGGGCATCCGCTACATGGTCGACACCCTGGGCGACCAGGAATCGAGCATCGCCACCGAGGTCGAGCGCTACTGCGTCTGGCCGGGCCAGGCCTCCAGCTACAAGGTCGGCCACACCACCTGGGTCAGGCTGCGCGAAGACGCCAAGAAGCGTCTGGGCGACCGCTTCGACATCAAGGGCTTCCATGACACCGGCCTGAACCTGGGCGGTGTGCCGCTGACGGTGCTGGAGCGGACCATGAACGCCTGGACGCCCGCCTGACCGACTGAGCTACGGGCGCGCCGGCCCGACGATTGTCTGAGTATTGAGGGGGCGCGCGGCGTCGCGCCCGCCTCTTTGGGGAGTTTGGACCATGATCGACCGCCGCCGCCTGTTGCTGACCGCCGCCGCCACGGCCGCCGTCGCGCCCTCGCTGGCCCACGCCGCCGCCAATGATGCCGACGGGCGGCTGAACGCCCTGCTGGACGGCTGGTTCGAGGCCGACATCGACGACAACCCCGAATATGCGACCAACCTTGGTCTGGATCGTGGCGCGCGCTCTAGTCTGTCATCCAAGCTGACGGCCATCAGTCCCGACGCCATCCGCGCCGACCGGGACAAGGCCATCAGCCGCTGGTCCACCCTGCGCGCTTTCGACCAGACGGGGCTCAGCGAGGCCGGCGCCCTGAACTACGCCATCGCCGCCTTCGGTCGCGAGACCTCGGCCGAGACCTCGCGCTTCGCCTACGGCTCGGGGCCGGGCCGTCCGTCGCCCTATATCGTGACCCAGCTCTCGGGCGCCTATTTCGAGACGCCGGACTTCATGGACAACCAGCACCGGGTCGAGGACGCGGCGGGGGCCGAGGCCTTCCTGTCGCGGCTGGAAGCCTTCGCCGGCGTGCTGGACGGAGAGACCGAAAAGGTGCGTGAGGACGCAGGGCAGGGCGTCATCCCGCCGGACTTCATCATTGACCGCATGCTGCCGCAGGTCCGCACCCTGCGCGACACGCCTGCCGCCGAGCTGGCCATGGTCAAGTCGCTGGTCCGCAAGACCGCTGCGCTGAACCTGAGCGGCTATGACGCCCGCGCCGCCGCCATCGTCGATCAGAAGGTCAAGCCGGCCCTGGCTCGCCAGATCGCGGCCCTGGAGGCGATCCGCCCGCAGGCGACCCACGACGCCGGGGTCTGGCGCCTGCCCGAGGGCGAGGCCTTCTACGCCAACGGTCTGAAGTCCAACACGACCACCACCCTGAGCGCCGCCGAAATCCACAAGATGGGTCAGGAGCAGGTCGCCGAAATCAGCGCCGAGATCGACCTGATCCTGAAGTCGCAGGGCTATACGCAAGGGACGGTCGGCGAACGCATTCAGGCCCTGAACAAGGACCCAGCTCAACTCTTCCCCAACACCGACGCGGGCAAGGAAGAACTGCTGGCCTGGCTGAACCAGCAGGTCGCGGCGCTGGAGCCCAAGCTGCCGTCCGTCTTCGGTCGACTGCCCAAGACCCATGTCGAGATCCGCCGCGTGCCGGTGTCGATCCAGTCGGGCGCGCCGGGCGGCTATTATCAGGGGCCGCCGCTGGATGGCTCGCGGCCGGGCGCCTACTACATCAACCTGCGCGACAGTGGGAACTGGCCCAAGTTCGCCCTGCCGACCCTGACCTATCACGAGGCCTCGCCGGGCCACCACCTGCAGGTCGCCCTGCAGCGCGAGTCGGGCGAACTGCCGCAGTGGCGCCGGGCGGGCGGTTTCTCGGCCTATAATGAGGGCTGGGCCCTCTATGCCGAGGCGGTCGCCGCCAACGACCTGCACGCCTATGCTGACAACCCGCTGGGCCGGGTCGGCTTCCTGATGTCCTATCTGTTCCGGGCCGTGCGTCTGGTGGTCGACACCGGCCTGCACTCGGAGCGCTGGAGCCGCGAGCGGGCGGTCGAATACATGGCGGCCTCGGGCGCCAAGCCGCTGGACGCCTCGAACAGCGAGATCAACCGTTACTGCGTCTGGCCGGGCCAGGCCTGCGCCTACAAGGTCGGCCACACCGTCATCGCCCGCCTGCGGGCCGAGGCCGAGGCCAGGCCTGGCTTCGACCTGCGCGCCTTCCACGACAAGGTGTTGGTGAACGGCTCCCTGCCGCTGGCCGTGCTGGAAGCCCAGATGCGGGGCTGAGGCGCCGCGCAGGACTGAAAGAAAGACGGCCCGGACGTTCGCATGTCCGGGCCGTTTTCAAATTGGCTCTGACCGGCGATCAGGTCGCTGTGCGCCAGGTGGTCGGCCACAGGTCCTGGGGCACGGCCGTGCAACTCGGCATGGCCTTCTCGTCCAGCAGGGCGAAGCGCTCTCCGGTCCAGGCCCAGGTCCCCATGCGGCCGCAATCGCCGATGCCGCGCCCCTTGCCGAAGGCGAACAGGGTGCGGGTCTTGGGGTCATAGCGGCTGTTGACCAGGTCCTGCTCGTTGCCTGTCGCCGTGGGGAAGACAACCGGCTGGGGCGCGGTCCCGTCGGCCGGGGTGATGAAGTAGGTCTGGTTGAAATTATAGGCGCCCTCGCCGCAGGGCACGGCCCACAGCAGCTTGTCATTGGCCAGGCGGAAGACCTCGACGTTCGGCTCGAACCGCTCGCCCCTGCGGGTTTCGGCCAGGCATTCCTTGACCTTGGGGTGGGCCAGCAGGGCCGGGGACAGGTCGTCCTGCACCAGGCCGTTCTGGGCGATGGCGGCGGCGACGCTGACGCGCGGCGCGGCGGGGGCGGCAGGCACCTCGGCGGCCGGGCGGTCGCCGCGCCGGATCAGGGCGGTCGGCGTATTCAGCCGGCCCTGACGCTCGTCGATCCAGAGGAAGGCGGCGGCCGCCCCGCCCAGGCTGACCTTCATTTGCTGGTCGCCGCGCTTCAGCGCCATGAAGGCGCCGTTGCCCAGGTCGTGCAGCAGTTGGGACGAGGGGGTCTTGAAGGCGATGACGTCGCCTTCCTCGTCCATCTTGGCGTTTTCGCCCGCATAGCGGCGACCATCGATGACGGCGTGGACGGAACCCTGACCGTCCTCCAGACCCCAGCCGCCCATGTGGACGACGGGCCGGGCCTCGGGGCCGGGGGCCAGGGAGACCAGGACGAAGCCCATATTCTCATGCGCCGGGCCGAAGGCGACGCAGTGGTTGGTGTTGTCGCAGGTGGCGGTCCAGTCGCGGAACTCGCGCGTCATGCTGGGCGGATTGGCCGACGCCTGGACCGCGGCGGCCGGCGCGGTTGCGGCTGTCTCGACCGCAGAGCCGGCTGCGGCGGGCGTCGAGGCCGGCGCCTCGCCTTCCTTCGATCCACAGGCCCCCAGCACCAGCGGCAGGGTCAGGGCGGCGGAAGCGGTCAGCAACAGGCTGCGAAGCGTCATGTCTGGCGTCTCATCGGCGAGAGGGGAGCGATAGGCGGGCTCCATGAACGGTCAAGCTGGCCGCGGGTTCAAGTCATGTGGGGCATTTTACGCCGCAAGGCCGATCAGACCGCTCAGCCTTTGCGCCCGCGCGCGCGTCTCGCTATACCGCCCGCACGATATTCCTTCCCTGAGTTAGAGACAGAGGCAGAGCATGGCCAAGATCAAGGTCGCCAATCCCATCGTGGACATCGACGGCGACGAAATGACCCGGATCATCTGGCAGTGGATCAAGGACAAGCTGGTCTTCCCTTACCTTGATCTGGAGCTGGACTACTACGACCTGGGCATGGAAAGCCGTGACGCCACGGACGACCAGATCACCATCGACGCGGCTCACGCCATCCAGAAGCACGGCGTCGGCGTCAAGTGCGCCACCATCACGCCGGACGAAGCCCGCGTCGCCGAGTTCGGCCTGAAGAAGATGTGGAAGTCGCCGAACGGCACCATCCGCAACATCCTGGGCGGCGTGGTCTTCCGCGAGCCGATCATCTGCAAGAACGTGCCGCGTCTGGTTCCGGGCTGGACCCAGCCGATCGTCGTCGGCCGTCACGCCTTTGGCGACCAATACAAGGCCACCGACTTCCTGTTCCCGGGCAAGGGCACGCTGTCGATCAAGTTCGTCGGTGAAGACGGCGCAGTGATCGAGCACGAAGTGTTCAAGTCCCCGTCGGCTGGCGTGGCCATGGGCATGTACAACCTCGACTCGTCGATCCGTGACTTCGCCCACGCCTCGTTCAGCTACGGCCTGGCCCGTAACTACCCGGTCTATCTGTCGACCAAGAACACCATCCTGAAAGCCTATGACGGTCGCTTCAAGGACATCTTCCAGGAAGTGTTCGACGCCGACTACGCCGAAGAGTTCAAGGCCCGCGGCCTGACCTACGAACACCGTCTGATCGACGACATGGTGGCCGCCGCCATCAAGTGGTCGGGTGGTTTCGTCTGGGCGTGCAAGAACTACGACGGCGACGTGCAGTCGGACATCGTGGCTCAAGGCTTCGGCTCGCTGGGTCTGATGACCTCGGTCCTGATGACCCCGGATGGCCAGATCATGGAAACCGAAGCCGCCCACGGCACGGTGACCCGCCACTACCGTCAGCACCAGAAGGGTGAAGCGACCTCGACCAACTCGATCGCTTCGATCTTCGCATGGTCGGCCGGCTTCAAGCACCGCGCCAAGCTGGACAACAACGGTGCGCTGCTCGAGTTCGCCGAGACGCTGGAACGCGTCGTGGTCGAAACCGTCGAGTCGGGCTTCATGACCAAGGACCTGGCCCTGCTGGTCGGCGACCAGCAGTCGTGGCTGACCACCGAAGGCTTCCTGGACAAGGTGTCCGAGAACCTGCGCAAGGCCCTGCCGAACATCGGCTAAGGCTTCTTTGTTGGGCCGCGGTCAAAAGGCTCCGCCTTTTCGACCCGACGCGGCCTGACGCGCTCAAGCAGCGCGAAGCGCGTTACGCACCAAGAATGGGCCCGCCGGAGAAATCCGGCGGGCCTTTTTGCTGACTGCTTCAAGAGCCCTCCCCCTCGAGGGGGGAGGGTTGGGTGGGGGTGTTGGCAGGTCCTATCGCGTGGGGCGCTGAAGACTGGGTCTTCGCCTTCGCCTCATGCGCTCCATTGGGCATGTCGCGCTCAGCACCCCCATCCCCGGCCCTTCCCCCCTCGAGGGGGAAGGGTGACAACACTTGAATATGAAATTCAGCGGGTTCGGTTTGCGCGCCCGCAATTACACTGAGGGTTAACGACGCCCTTGAGCCCCCCTTCGAACCATGCCCTTAATGTCCTTGGGGGTTTTCGAGGTCGTGTCACGCCATGTCGCTTACCCGTCGCGTTCGTAAGGCAGGGGAGGGCCGATGAACCAGAAACTGATTATTCGCCTGGGGGGCGCCGCCGTGGCGGCGTTCGTTCTGGCCTATGCCGCGTCGCCCCTGCTGGCGGCGCGGTCCCTGGTGCAGGCGGCCAAGACCGGAAACGCGCAGGCGCTGGAGCGCCAGGTCGACTTTCCCGCCTTCCGCGCCAGTCTGAAGGATGAACTGAGCGCCCGCATGGTCTCAGAGATGCGCAAGGACGATCGTCTGGGCGGCCTGTCCGGTCTGGGCATGCTGCTGGCCCCGACCCTGGTGTCGGGCGCGGTGGACGCCTTCGTCACGCCCCAGGCCATCTCGGCCATGGTGCAGGAGGGCAAGGTGCCCAAACCCGACCTGGCCAAGGTCGAGCCAGACGTCGAGCCGAAATCGGAGAGCCAGAAGGTGCGCCAGTCCTGGGGCTATCGTGACCTCGACACCTTCGCCGTCACCTTGAAGCGGGATGATCAGCCGGACGAGCAGGTCTCCCTGCTGATGAAGCGCCGCAACCTGTTCGGCTGGAAGCTGGCGGGGATTGATCTGAGCCAGCCGAACCCGTGACCGAATGGGAGCGGGCGCGGCGCGAGGTTGAGAGCTGCATCGCCGAGCGGCCTAGCGAGTATAAGTCGGCGACCGTGGCCGTCATGAACGATATTTTGGGACTGCTGCAACAGACCGGGCGACCGGCCCCAAACATCTGGCCCGGCTATTGGCCGACGTTCTGCGTCGATTGGGATTTAGCAGACGTAGAAAACCTGAAGCTGGAGGTCTTTGCCGATCGGATTGAGGTCTATCGCTACAACGAGACTCTGTTCGATGTCTGGGATGAAGATCATGAGCCCGGCAGCGCCTTCTCTGAGGCGTTTCTGAATGAACTTCCTTCGCCGGATGCGACGTCTGCTTAAGCAACCAGCCTGATCCGAGCCAAAAAAAGGGCGGCGCATCGGATGCGCCGCCCTTTCCTGTTTCAGCTGCGAGAAGGCTTAGCCCTTCAGCGCGGCCCGGATGGCGTCCAGACCGGCCTCGGCCTTGGCGCCGTCGGGGGCGCCGCCCTGGGCGAAGTCGGGCTTGCCGCCGGCGCCCTTGCCGCCCATGGCGATGACGGCGTCGCGCGCCAGGTCGGCCGCGTTGACCTTGCCGGCCATGTCCGGGGTCGCGGCGACCGTGATGGCCGCCTTGCCGTCAGTGACGCCGACTAGGGCGACGACGCCTGACCCGATCTGCTTCTTGAAGTCCTCGGCCACGCCGCGCAGGCCCTTGCCGTCCACGCCGTCGAGGACGCGGGCGATCAGGGTGACGCCGTTGATGGTTTCCGGGGCCGCATTGGCGCCTGCGCCGCCGCCCAGGGCCAGTTGCTTCTTCAGGTCGGCGACCTGCTTCTCCAGCGCCTTGCGTTCAGCGCTCAGGGCCTCGACCCGCGCCGGGACGTCGGCGGTCTGGATCTTGAAGCTCTGCGCCAGTTGGCGGGCGACATTGGCCTGATCCAGCAGGAAGCGACGGGCCGCGTCGCCGGTCAGGGCCTCGATGCGGCGCACGCCGGCGGCGACGCCGCCTTCCGACACGATCTTGAACAGGGCGATGTCGCCGGTCCGATGCACGTGGGTGCCGCCGCACAGTTCGACCGAATAGGCGCCGTCTCCCGACAGGGCGTGACCCAGGGTCAGGACGCGGACCTCGTCGCCATACTTCTCGCCGAACAGGGCCACGGCGCCGGCCTCGATGGCGGCCTCGGGGTTCATCAGTTGGGTGGTGGTCGGGATGTTCTGGCGGATGACCGCGTTCACCTCGTCCTCGAGGCGGGCGATCTCCTCGTCCGTCAGCGGGGCGTTATGGCTGAAGTCGAAGCGCATGCGCTCGGCATCGACCATCTGGCCCTTCTGGGCGACATGCGGGCCGAGCACGTTCTTCAGCGCGGCGTGCAGCAGGTGGGCGGCCGAGTGGTTGGCGCGAGTGGTCGGACGCGAGCCCGGCTCGACCGTAGCCGTCACCACGGCGCCGACCGTCAGGGCCGCGCCCTGGGCCACCTGGACCGTGTGGACGAACAGGTCGGCGTGCTTCTTGGTGTCCAGGACGCGGCCTTCGCCGTTGGTCCAGACCAAGCCGCCCTTGTCGCCGGCCTGACCGCCGCCCTCGCCGTAGAAGGGGGTCTGGTTCAGCACCACCTCGACCACCTCGCCGGCCTCGGCGCCGTCAACCGCCACGCCGTCCTTCAGGATGGCGACGACCGTGCCTTCGCCGGTTTCGGATTCATAGCCGGTGAACTGGGTCACGCCGTGCTGGTCGCGCAGGGCCAGCCAGGCGCCAGCCGAGGCCGTCTGGCCCGAGCCAGTCCAGTGTTCGCGCGAGCGGGCGCGCTGTTCTTCCATGGCGCTCTGGAAGCCGTCGACATTGACCGAGAAGCCGCGACGACGGGCCTCGTCCTGGGTCAGGTCCAGCGGGAAGCCATAGGTGTCATAGAGGGTGAAGGCCGTCTGGCCGTCCAGCATGTCGCCGGCCTTGAAGTCGGTCGTGGCCTGGTCGAACAGGTTCATGCCGCGGCCGAGCGTGGTGCGGAAGCGGATCTCTTCCTGCTTCAGCGTGTCCTCGATGAAGGCCTGGGCGCGGCCGAGCTCTGGATAGGCCTCGCCCATTTCCTGAACCAGGGTCGGCACCAGGCGGTGCATCAGGGGATCGGTCGAACCCAGCAGGTGGGCGTGGCGCATGGCGCGGCGCATGATGCGGCGCAGGACATAGCCCCGGCCTTCGTTCGACGGGGTCACGCCGTCGGCGATCAGGAAGGAGGCCGAGCGCAGGTGGTCGGCGATGACCCGGTGCGACGGGGCGCGCTCGCCCTCGGCCTTCGTGCTGGTCAGTTCTTCCGAGGCGTTGATCAGGGTCTTGAACAGGTCGACGTCATAGTTGGAGTGGACGCCCTGCAGGACGGCGGCGATGCGCTCCAGACCCATGCCGGTGTCGACCGACTTCTTGGGAAGTTCGCGAACGATCTTGTCGTTCTCCTTCTCGAACTGCATGAACACGTTGTTCCAGATCTCGACGAAGCGGTCGCCGTCCTCATCGGGGCTGCCCGGAGGGCCGCCGAAGATGTGGTCGCCGTGGTCGTAGAAGATTTCGGTGCAGGGGCCGCTCGGGCCGCTGTCGCCCATGGCCCAGAAGTTGTCGGCCGTGGGGATGCGGATGATCTTCTCGTCGGCAAAGCCGGTGACCTTCTTCCAGATGTCGAAGGCTTCGTCGTCGGTGTGATAGACGGTGACCAGCAGGCGGTTGGCGTCGAGGCCGAACTCCTTGGTCAGCAGGTTCCACGCGCTCTCGATGGCGTGGTCCTTGAAGTAGTCGCCGAACGAGAAATTGCCCAGCATTTCAAAGAAGGTGTGGTGACGCGCGGTATAGCCGACGTTGTCCAGGTCGTTGTGCTTGCCGCCGGCGCGCACGCATTTCTGCGACGAGGTGGCGCGCTTGTAGGGCGGGACGGCGGCGCCCGTGAAGTAGTCCTTGAACGGCACCATGCCCGCGTTGACGAACAGCAGGGTCGGGTCGTTCTGCGGCACCAGCGGAGCCGACTGCACCTTCTCGTGGCCGTCGGCCGCGAAGTAGTCGAGGAAGGTGGAGCGGATCTGTTTCAGGCTGGTCATGGGCGTATCGCTCTAAGGAATTCGGGCGCGCGGGGAGAAGATCGGAACGCGCCTCATATAGGGATTTTGCGCCGAACGCATCACTGGCGCGTGATCGGGGGCGCCAGTGCGCGCTTTTCCCGCCCGGCGGGCTCTAATCGTGCAGACGGTGCGGCGCGACGATGACCCCGTCCGCGTCGGCGTAGAGCCAGTCGCCGGGGGTGAAGATGACGCCGCCGAAGCTGGTGGGGATGTCGATCTCGCCGATGGCGTCGCGGTCGGCGCGCAGGGGCGTGGTCCCGACGGCCTTGATGCCCACGGGCATGGCGGCGATGACGGCGCTGTCGCGGATGGCGGCGTGGACAATGATTCCGGCCCAGCCGTTGTCGATGGCCAGCTTGGCCAGGTTGTCGCCCACGAGCGCCCGCTTCAGCGACCCGCCACCGTTGACCACCAGAACCGCGCCCTGACCGGGGCGCTCCAGCAGCTGACGGACCAGGGCGTTGTCGTCCAGCACGCTGAGGGTGCGGATCGGGCCGTGGAAGCTGGCGACCTGGCCGAAGCTGCGGAAGGGAATCTGGCAGACCTTCACCACGTCGGCGTGGGCGTCGCAGAGGTCGGCGGTGGCGGTGGTCATCGGGGAGGCTCCGGTTCTTTGCAGTCAAGTTTGCCCGGCGAGGGATGGCAGGAACAGTCGGCGCGGACAGAAAAAGGCGCGCCGTCACTGATTGCCGTCATTCCGGGGCGCGAAGCGAACCCGGAACCTAGGCGACGAGTTTTCGCCGCCCCTGCCATGAGGCCGGCGCTTGGACCCCGGATCGCCCTTCGGGGCGTCCGGGGTGACGGCGAATAGGCAGCAGATCGGGCGGCCATGTCCCAAGACAAAAAGAGGCCCGCCCGAGGAACTCGGGCGGCCATGTCCCAAACAAAAAAGAGGCCCGCCCGAGGTGCTCGGGCGGGCCGGCTCCGTCCGACCGACCCCGCGGGGTCGGTAGGCGGGTCGCGGGGACGACGGACGGAAGCGTGGTCGGAGGGGGATCAGCCCTCCAGATCTTGACCTTCATCAGGCTCGGGCGCGCCCAGCATGTCGTCGGCGATCTTGGCCGTGGACTGGCGAACGGCCTTCTCGATGGCGAGAGCCATGTCGGGGTTGTTCTTGAGGAACTCCTTGGCGTTCTCGCGACCCTGACCGATGCGGGTGGAGTCGTAGGAGAACCAGGAGCCGGACTTCTCGATGATGTTGGCCTTGACCCCCAGGTCGATGATCTCACCGATCTTGGAGATGCCTTCGCCGTACATGATGTCGAAGATGACCTCGCGGAACGGCGGGGCGACCTTGTTCTTGACCACCTTGACGCGGGTGGTGTTGCCGACGACCTCGTCGCGGTTCTTGATCGCGCCGGTGCGGCGGATGTCGAGGCGGACCGAGGCGTAGAACTTCAGCGCATTGCCGCCCGTCGTCGTTTCCGGCGAGCCGTACATGACGCCGATCTTGTGACGGATCTGGTTGATGAACAGGACGATGCATTTCGACTTGGAGATCGAGGCCGTCAGCTTGCGCAGGGCCTGCGACATCAGACGGGCCTGGAGGCCGGGCAGGCTGTCGCCCATCTCGCCTTCGATTTCCGCGCGCGGCGTCAGGGCGGCGACCGAGTCGACCACCACGATGTCCACGGCGCCCGAGCGCACCAGGGTGTCGACGATCTCCAGGGCCTGTTCGCCCGTGTCGGGCTGCGACACCAGCAGGTCGTCGAGGTTGACGCCCAGCTTCTGAGCATAGACCGGGTCCAGCGCGTGTTCGGCGTCGACGAAGGCGGCCACGCCGCCCTTCTTCTGGACTTCGGCCACGGTGTGCAGGGCCAGGGTCGTCTTGCCCGAGGATTCCGGGCCGAACACCTCGATCACCCGCCCGACCGGCAGGCCGCCGATGCCGAGCGCCATGTCCAGACCCAGCGAGCCGGTCGAGACGCTCTCGATTTCGTTCACCTGCCCGGCCTTGCCGAGTTTCATCACCGAGCCCTTGCCGAAGGCGCGATCGATCTGTGCGATCGCCGCCTCAAGAGCGCGTTGCTTTTCGCCGTCTTCTTTACCCACGAGCTTCAATGCCGCCTGTGCCATTGGTTTTCTCTCCCTTGCCATGATTCCATTCTGGGCTTTGGGAGAGACCCGCCAGGACCCGCTCCCTCTGTGAGACGGACTATGTGCATGGTTTGTTCTGGTTCACAAGATGTTCTCATTTGCGCGGCGAGAACAAAATGCGATCTACGACCGTTTCTGACGTGACTTTCGTCCGATCCAGAAGGGCCGTGCGTCATGAAAACGCCCCCAGACCTTGACCGCAGCGGTCAGCAGGGCGGCTTCGTCGCGCTCACGCCGGCCGATGACGCGACCTGCCGAAAAGGCCACCTCGGGGTCGTCCAGATGGGCCTCGCCGGGGATTCGGTCGCGCGCCACGGCCAGGTCGTTCAGTGCGCCCAGCCGGTCCTGCAATCGCTCTAGCGCCTTCAGATAGCGAGCGCGGCGGCGACGGGCGGGAAAGAGGTCGGCGAAGAACTCGGCGGCGTAGCGCAGGCGCTTGGTGCGGATGCGCAGGTGGTGGCGGGCCTCGGCGTCGAGGTCTGACAGGTCGCGGGCGCGTGTCTCGACCTGATGATGCAGCCGGGTCAGGGCCTCGGCGGCGAAGGGCGCGACGGGGGCGTCCGGCAGGGCCGCCGTCTCGATCCAGGCCGTCGTCTCCAGCATCAGCAGGGCGTAGCGGGGCGAGGAGATGGCCGTCAGGACGCGGTCATAGGCCTGACCCCGCGCGGTCAGCAGATGACGGCCCAGGGCCGCCAGACCGGGCGAGGAGGCCTCCAGAGCCGTGGGGTGGAAGACGTCGCGGATGAAGACGTCCAGATCGCGGGCGGCGTCGCTTTCGCGCGCCAGCCATTTCAACTCGGTCTCGATGCGTTGGCGCTCCGGCGCGGCCAGCAGGGGCTTGAAGACGCCGACGGCGGCGCGCAGGCGACGCAGGCCCACCCGCATCTGATGCACGGCCTCGGGGCGGCGCACGACGCGCAGCAGTTCGGCATTGGCCGAGACCTGGGCCAGACAGGCCATGCTGATAAGGCGGAAGGCCTCTCCGGTCGTGGCCTCGGGCGACAGGGGCGTGGGCGCGGCGGCGCGGGGCTTGCGGCTGTCGCCCGACGCCAGACGCCAGCCGCGCTCGGACTTGCTTTCGAACACCGGGACGATGGCCAGGTCGCGCGCCAGCCGGCGGGCCAGGGCGAAGAGGGCGGCGGGATCGCCGGCCTTCAGTTCAAGTTCCAGCTCGTAGATGGGCTCGCGCTTCTCGCCCGCCGACAACTCGCCGGCGTCGAAGGCGACCTCGATCCGGGCGCCGTCCCACTCGACCATGCGGATGCGGCGCACCACGGTCGAGGCGAAGCGGGGCGACAGATCGCGGCGGCGACCCTTCAGTAGCCAGTGCGCGGGCGTGGCTTTCAGCGCGACGAGGTCGAGGGCCTCGGAGGCGACCGGGACCTCCCACTCGTCGCGGGCGGTCTGGCCGGGGGCGGTCTGGCGCTTCAGGGTCTGGACGAAGCCGTCCGGCGTGGTCCGCACCCGCAGGCTGCATCCCGCCGCGCGCAGAACGCCGTCGGGGGTGTCGAAATAGACCGAGCGCAGGGACTGCGTGGTCTGCGGTCCCTGCAGCGCAGGATGGCCTGACAGACGCACCACCGCGCCGGGGCCGAGGCGGAACTTCAGCTCGGTTTCGGTCGCGGGCGAGGCCATGAGGGGAGTTTAGGCCTCTCGCGGTCATCCCGGAAGCGGCGAAGCTGTGAGTGATCCTCCCCTGCGCAGCGGGGGAGGGGGACCATGCGCAGCATGGTGGAGGGGGCGAGATCAGGCGCGCTTCGTCGAGAAGGCGGGCAGGACGGCATGGACAATGGGTCGAGGGGTGGCGTCTGCATCCGCCCCCTCCACCGCCTGCGGCGGTCCCCCTCCCCCGTGAACGGGGGAGGATTGAAGGCGCTAACCCCGCGCCACCTGGAAACCGGCGAACGACTGGCTGACCGGCATCAGCTCCAGGGCGTTGATGTTCAGGTGGGGCGGCAGGGTCGCGACCCAGAACAGGGTCTCGGCGATGTCTTCGCCGGTCATCGGCTGGGCGCCGCCGTAGAGGGCGTCCGAGGCCGCTTGATCGCCGCTGGTGCGGACCAGGGTGAACTCGGTCTCGGTCATGCCGGGCTCTATGGAGGTGACGCGGACCCCGGTGCCGTGCAGGTCGGAGCGCAGGCCCAGCGAGAACTGGCGCACGAAGGCCTTGGTGCCGCCATAGGCGTTGCCGCCCTTGTAGGGATAGCTGGCGGCCACCGAGCTGATGTTCAGGATGGCGCCCTTGCGCGCGATCAGGCGCGGCAGCAGGCGCCGGGTGATGGTCACCAAGCCGGTGATGTTGGTGTCGATCATCTGACGCCACTGGTCCAGATCGGCGTCCTGGGCGGCGGCGGTGCCGAGCGCGAGGCCGGCGTTGTTGATCAGGACGTCGATGTCGCGGAAACCCTCGGGCAGGGCGTCCAGAGCGGCATCGATGGCGGCCTCGTCGCGGATGTCGAAGACGAGGGGATGGACCACGTCGGCGCCCAGCTCAGTCACCAGTTCGTTCAGACGCTCGGCGCGGCGGCCGGTGGCGATGATCTTCCAGCCCGCCGAGGCGAAGCGGCGCGCCGCCGCCTGTCCAATGCCCGCCGTGGCGCCGGTGATGAGGACGGTTCCGCTCATGGTCTGCTCCTGTTCGCTGTCGTCGGTTGTCTAGCGCCGCTGTGGCCCCGGTTCCAACAACGAAACGGCCGACGCCCCTTTCGGAACGCCGGCCGCTTGCTCCGGGGAGAGGCGGTGGGGGCGTCAGGCGGCCCGGTTCTTCACCAGGTCGTCGACGACCGAGGGGTCGGCCAGGGTCGAGGTGTCGCCCAGGGCGCCGATCTCGTTCTCGGCGATCTTGCGCAGGATGCGGCGCATGATCTTGCCCGAGCGGGTCTTGGGCAGGCCGGGCGCCCACTGGATGACGTCGGGGGCGGCGATGGGGCCGATCTCTTCGCGCACCTGGGCGACCAGGGCCTTGCGCAGGGCCTCGGTCGCCTCGACCCCCTTGTTCAGGGTGACATAGGCGTAGATGCCCTGACCCTTGATGTCGTGGGGGAAGCCGACGACGGCGGCCTCGGCCACGTCGTCGTGCAGGACCAGGGCGCTCTCGACCTCGGCCGTGCCCATGCGGTGGCCCGAGACGTTGATGACGTCATCGACCCGACCGGTGATCCAGTAGTAGCCGTCGGCGTCGCGGCGGCAGCCGTCGCCGGTGAAATACTTGCCCGGATAGGTCGAAAAATAGGTGTCGAAGAAGCGGCCGTGGTCGCCATAGACGGTGCGCATCTGGCCCGGCCAGCTGTCGGTGATGCACAGGTTGCCTTCGGTCGCGCCGTCCAGAACGCCGCCTTCGGCGTCGACGATCTGCAGCTCGACGCCGGGCAGGGGCCTGGTGGCCGAGCCGGGCTTGAGGTCCGTCGCGCCGGGCAGGGGCGAGATCAGGACGCCGCCGGTTTCCGTCTGCCACCAGGTGTCGACAATGGGCAGACGGCCCTCGCCGACCACCTCGTGATACCAGCGCCAGGCCTCAGGGTTGATCGGTTCGCCGACGCTGCCCAGCAGGCGCAGGCTCTTGCGGCTGGTGGCCTTCACCGGCGCGTCGCCTTCACGCATCAGCGAGCGCAGGGCGGTGGGGGCGGTGTAGAAGATCTCGACCTTGTGCTGGTCGATGACCTCCCAGAAGCGGCTGACGGTCGGATAGTTAGGCACGCCCTCGAACAGCAGGGTCGTCGCGCCATTGGCCAGAGGGCCGTAAATTCCATAGGAGTGGCCCGTGACCCAGCCCACGTCGGCCGTGCACCAGAAGACCTCGCCGGGGCGATAGTCGAAGACGAGTTCGTGGGTCCAGCTGGCCCAGAACAGATAGCCGCCGGTGGTGTGCAGCACGCCCTTGGGTTTGCCGGTCGAGCCCGAGGTGTAGAGGATGAAGAGCGGGTCTTCCGCCTGCATCGGCTCGGGGTGGCAGTGGTTGCTGACCTTGGCGACCTCGGTCTCATAGTCCCGGTCGCGGCCCTCGACGAAGGCTACATCCGCGCCGGTGTGGCGGATCAGCAGGACGCCGTCGACGGTCACCTTTTCCAGCGCCTTGTCGACATTGGCCTTCAGCGGGACCTTCTTGCCGCCGCGGCATCCCTCGTCGGCGGTGATGACGAAGGTCGAGCCGCAGTCCTCGATGCGCCCGGCGATGCTGTCCGGGGAAAAGCCGCCGAAGATGACTGAGTGGACCGCGCCGATGCGGGCGCAGGCCAGCATGGCGTAGGCGGCCTCGGGGATCATGGGCAGATAGATGGTGACGCGGTCGCCCTTCTGGACGCCGTTGGCCTTGAGCACATTGGCCATGCGGCAGACGCGGTCATGAAGCTGGCCGTAGGTGACGTGCTCGCTGTCGGTCGGCTCGTCGCCTTCCCAGATGATGGCCGTATCGTTTTCGCGCTGGGGCAGGTGGCGGTCGATGCAGTTGGCCGAGACGTTCAGCACCCCGTCCTCGAACCAGCGGATGCGGAAGTCGGCCTTGTTGAACGACACGTCCTTGATCCTGGACGGGAAAGTCATCCAGTCGAGGCGTTTGGCCTGCTGCCCCCAATAGGCGTCGGGGGTTTCGCGCGCCGCGATCCGGGCCGCGTCATAGCCGGCGCGGTCCATGTGGGCGCGGGCGGCCAGGTCGGCGGGGACGGGATAGAGTTCCGGATCAGACACGCGCGCTTTCCTCCCAGTGGTGCGTTTTTAGAAGCCGTATTTGGCGAACAGGATCAGACGGGTCATGTCGCCGTCCAGTCCCGATTCCAGCTTGCGGTCAGCGAACATCAGTTCGGCGCCGACATCAAACGCCGTGACCGGCGACCAGATCAGGTTGGCGTGGATGCTCTGGGCCGAACGGTTGGCGCCGGTCCCGGTCAGCAGGACGTCGTTGTCCACCTTCTGCGCCGACCAGATGAGGCTGGAGCGCCAGCCCGGCGTCCAGACGTGGCGATAGGCGGCGAAACCGGCGATCACGCCGATGGCGTCCAACTGGCCCGAGGCGTCCAGCACCGCGTCGTTGGAGAAGTTGAGGCCGACGTAGCGGCCGATGCCTTCGCCGCCGGTCAGCATCAGGCGGATGTCGTCTTGGGCGCCGACCTTGATCTTGGTCGAGGCGGACAGGCCCCAGCCGGTCGCCGTGTCGTCGATGGCGCTGGCCGGGTTCTCATACTTCAACTGACGCAGCAGGCCGGCGAACTGCAGGTCGCCCCAGGGACGGCTGATGGCGTAGCGCGCGGTCAGGTCGGGCAGGCTGTTGTCGTCGGCGATGACGCGGGCGCCGCCGCCGAAGGGGGTGACGGTGGTCTCGGGGTTCTCGACCGAGACCGAGAAGGGACCGCGCGTGTAACGGACCTGCACTTGACGGGCGAAGACCGTGCCTTCGGCGGCGCCGACGAAGTCTGCCGATTCCGGCAGGACGGCGGTGTTCTGGAAGTTGGTCCACTCCTGACCGATCAGCCAGTTGTCGATGGTGACGAAGGCGCGGCGCAGGGCGGGGTTGGAGGCGCTGGTGATGCGCTGATCGCCGGTTCCGGGCAGGCTCTGGAAGTCCATCTCCAGCCGGGTGCCGACCTTGTGGCCGCCGACCAGACCGTCGGTGGTCAGCCAGAAGCGGGTCTGACGCGCGTTGAAGTCCAGCGCCGCGTCTTCCTCGGCCCCGCCGACCGGGATGGAGCCGGGCAGGTGATAGTCGCGCAGCAGGTCGCCGTTGGCCGGATCGCCGCCGGAATAGTTCGAGGCCGAGGCGTCGACCTTGATGAAGCCGCCGAACTTCACGGTGTGGTCGCCGATGCGGAAGCCTTCCTCGCGCACGGCGGGGGCCGAGACGGGCGTAGCGGCCGGTCGCGTTTCCAGCCGGATGATGTCCTGCGCCATGGCCTGAGACTGGGTCGTCTGCTGCGTGCGCGCGGCGGCGACCTCGGATTTCAGGCTGTTCAGCTCGGCTTCGAGCTGGGCGATGCGCGCCTCGAGGGCCGCATTGGCGTCCTGGGCCAGGACGGCGCCGGGGGCGAACAGCAGCGCAGCCGCAGCCGCGCCGCCCAGCAGGCGGTATCTTCCCATGTCATGTCCTCCCGGGTTCATCTGATGCGAACCTCGAGACCGCAGCATTCCGCGCGGAGGCAGTTTGCGGCCATTAGCCATTGGTCTAGTTTCGACCAAAGTCGAGGCGCGGCATGGTGTCGTCACAGCGCGGCCTCGACCCGAAAAAGAACCGCGCGCGGGAAGGATTTTCATGGATCGCATCGTCGTCGCCGACGACCACCCTCTGTTTCGGGCGGCGTTGAGATCGGCCGTCGAAAAGGCCGCGCCCGGCGCCGTGATTGCGGAATGCGCCAGTCTGGCCGAGGTTCTGGCGACGCTAGGCGAGGGCGTTTCGGATCTGGTCCTGCTGGACCTGAAGCTGTCGGATAGCGAGGGCATGGGCGGCCTGACCCGCATCCGCGCCGACTATCCGGCCGTGCCCGTCGCCGTGGTCTCGGCCAGCGAGGAGCCGCCGACCGTGCGCCGCGCCCTGACCCTGGGCGCCGCCGGCTTCATTCCGAAATCCGCCGCCCTGCCGGTCATGGTCGAGGCCATCCAGGCCATACTGTCGGGCGACAACTGGGCGCCGGACGTGGGCGAAGCGGGGGCCGAGGAGGGTGATCTGGAAGCCCGCATCGCCAGCCTGACGCCGTCGCAGTTGCGCATCCTCGAAGGCCTGAAGGCCGGGCGGCTGAACAAGCAGATCGCCTTCGACCTCGGCGTCACCGAGGCCACGATCAAGGCCCATCTGACCAGCGTCTTTCGCAAGCTGGGCGTGCACAACCGCACCCAGGCCGTGATCCTGGCCCAGTCGATCGATCTTTGATTTTGGAGGCCAGGGCCGCCTGAAAAGGCCGGGCGGTCTGGGCCGTCGCACCCCTCGGCGGAATCAGATCAATCCAGCCTGGGGCGCGAAGACGCCAGCCGCGGCGTCAAGGATGACCTTGAGCTGCAGATTTTGTCAGGGCCTGAGGACCCGCAGTTTCGTCAGACGATCAGTCCTCGGACGGCTCGGCGTCTTCCTCGGTCAGACCGGCGGCCTTGGCGGCCTTCTTGGCGGCTTTCGCGGCAGCCTTGGCTTCGGCCTTCTTGGCCTCAGCGCGTTCGCGCTCCTGCCGTTCGAAACTGTAGTTGGGCTTACGGGCCATTGATGTCCTCTCGCGCCGGGCCGCCGAACGGCGACGTCAAACCTTCATGTGGCCTCTGTCGCCCGCTGCGACAACCGTGAAACGGCGGCGGGGCCATTATTTGCACATCAGTTCTCCCGCTCACCCCGGCGGATGCCGGGGCCCCGTGCTTTGGCCAAAGGCACGGGCCGGAAGGCTCTATCCAACCGTAGCGTCCGAGGCTCTCACTGGATCCCGGCGTCCGCCGGGATGAGCGGGTTCTGAAAGACACGCCGCCGTTCGACCAAAGTCGCTCTCTGCAAATCCGTCGCCCTGCTGTCAGTCTCATCCTCGACGATCCGGCAACAGGATCGCGAGGAAACGGTCGCGCCACGCGACCCTAAAGGAAGGGACTGCCCATGACCGACCGCACCGTGGGTGCGGCGGAGGGCGCGGAGCACACGGTCGACAAGAACGACCGGCTCGTGATTCTGGCGTCGTCCGTCGGCACCGTCATCGAATGGTACGACTTCTATCTCTACGGCTCGCTGGCCGCGATCATCACCACCCAGTTCTTCTCGGGCGTGAACGAGACCACCGGCTATATCTTCGCCCTGATGGCCTTCGCCGCGGGCTTTGCGGTCCGGCCCTTCGGCGCCATCGTCTTCGGGCGGTTGGGCGACCTGTGGGGACGCAAGAACACCTTCCTCGTCACCATGCTGCTGATGGGTCTGTCGACCTTCGTGGTCGGCCTGCTGCCGCCCTATGCCGCCATCGGCATCGCCGCGCCGATCATCCTGGTGCTGATGCGTCTGATTCAGGGGCTGGCGCTCGGCGGTGAATACGGCGGCGCCGCCACCTACGTCGCCGAGCACGCCCCGCATGGCAAGCGCGGCTTCTACACCTCCTTCATCCAGATCACGGCCACCGCCGGTCTGGTGCTCAGCCTGGCCGTCATCCTGGGCGTCCGCTACGCCGTGGGCGAGGAAGCCTTCCTCGACTGGGGCTGGCGCATTCCCTTCCTGGTCTCGATCCTGCTGCTGGGCGTCTCTTTGTGGATCCGCCTGAAGCTGGCCGAGAGCCCCTCGTTCAAGAAGATGAAGGCTGAAGGCAAGGGCTCGACTACGCCCCTGAAGGACAGCTTCATGAAGTGGCCGAACCTGAAGCTGGTGCTGATCGCCCTGGTCGGTCTGACGGCGGGTCAGGCGGTCATCTGGTACACGGGTCAGTTCTACGCCCTCTTCTTCCTGGAGCGGGTGCTGCGGGTCGACGCCTCGCTGGTCTACATCATGCTGGCCATCGCCCTGCTGCTGGCCTCGCCCTTCTTCATCTTCTGGGGCTGGCTGTCGGACAAGGTGGGGCGCAAGCCGATCATCCTGGCCGGCTGTCTGCTGGCGGCGATCACCTACTTCCCGCTGTTCAACGCCCTGACCGAAGCGGCCAACCCGCGTCTGGCCGCCGCCGCCGCCTCGGCTCCGGTCACCGTCTATGCCGACCCCGCCGACTGTCACCTGCAGTTCGACCCGGTGGGCAAGACGGTGTTCAACCACTCCTGCGACGTGGCCAAGTCCTATCTGGCCAAGGCCGGCGTGACCTATACCAATGTCGCGGCGCCCGCCGGGACCGTGGCCGAGGTCCGCATCGGCGATCAGGCGGTCGTCACCAGCTTCCGCGGCGACGCCATGCCCGCCGCTGACTTCGCCGCGCAGAAGAAGATCTGGGAAACGGGTCTGGGCGAGGCCCTGTCCACCGCCGGCTATCCCGCCAAGGCCGACAGCGCCCTGGTCAACAAGCCGATGGTGGTGCTGATCCTCTTCATCCTCGGCTTCTACGTGACCATGGTCTACGGGCCGATCGCGGCGGCCCTGGTGGAGATGTTCCCGACCAAGATCCGCTACACCTCGATGTCGCTGCCCTATCATATCGGCAACGGCTGGTTCGGCGGCTTCCTGCCGACCACCGCCTTCGCCATGGTCGCGGCCACAGGCAATATCTACTACGGCCTGTGGTATCCGATCGTGGTGGCGCTGGCGACGGTCGTGCTGGGCTTCCTGCTGGTCAAGGAAGGCAAGGACGTCGACCTGAACGCGTAAGGTCCTGATGTTCTCCCTCCCCTTTATGGGGAGGGTGGCTGAGCCCGAAGGGCGAGGCCGGGTGGGGGCGGCGAGGCTGTTCAAGCGCCGAGCCCAACATCACCTGGCCCTCCCCACCCGGTCGCTGCGCGACCACCCTCCCCATGAAGGGGAGGGAGAGGGTTGCGATCCTCGACCTGCGGGCGGTTCGGCTTCGGTCGGACCGCCCTTCTTTTTGTTCTTGTCCCAAAGCCCCGCTCCGTCCCAGATGCCGGTCATGTTCAGCCTCGCGACCCTGGCCCTGGTGGCCGCCTATATGGCGACCCTGTTCGCGGTGGCCTGGTGGTATGAGCGGCCGTCGATCAAGACGCGCGGCGGGGCCTTGGGGCCGTCGCTCTATGCCCTGTCGCTGGCCATCTATTGCACCTCGTGGACCTATTACGGGGCGGTGGGGACGGCGGCGCGGTCGGCATGGGAATACCTGCCCATCTATGTGGGCCCGGCCCTGGGGGTGACGGTGCTGTTTCCGCTGTGGAAGCGGATCGCGGCGGCGGCCCGGCGCGAGAACGTCGGCTCGATGGCCGACTTCATCTCGTCGCGCTACGGCAAGAGCCCGGCGCTGGGCGCGGCGGTGGCGGCCGTCGCCATTCTGGGGTCGCTGCCCTATATCGCCCTGCAGCTGAAATCCCTGTCGATGGCTGGCGAGATGCTGACCGAGGGGACGCCGGTGGCGGGCTCCGAGAGCCTGACGGTTCTGGTCATGGCCGGGGTGCTGGCCGGGTTCGCCATCCTGTTCGGGGCGCGACGCCCCGACCTGACCGAGCACAACCGCGGCCTGATCCAGGCCATCGGCATCGAGTCCATCGTCAAGCTGGGCGCCCTGCTGGCCGTGGCCGTCTTCGCCCTGATCCTTCTGACCCGCGCCCCGACCTCCGCCGACGTGACGGCCAGCCTCGGCGACCTGGCCCGCTGGCCCGATCTGGACGGACGCTTCTGGGCCATTGTTCTGGTGGCGACCCTGGCCATCTTCTGTCTGCCGCGTCAGTTCCATGTCGCCTTTGTCGAGGGCGGCGATCCGGCCCAGGTGAAGCGGGCGCGCTGGATCTTTCCCCTCTATCTGCTGCTGACCAGTCTGGCGGTCCTGCCTCTGGTGGCGGCGGGCGGCCTGTTCGCCCCCCACGTCAATCCCGACCTGCTGGTGCTGGCCCTGCCGCTGAACGCCGGCCATTCGGCCCTGACCGCCATCGTCTTCGTCGGCGGTTTCTCGGCGGCGACCGCCATGGTCATCGTCGAGGCCGTGGCCCTGTCGGCCATGGTGTCCAACAACCTGGTCTTGCCGCTGCTGGCGTCTGAGCGCCGTAGGCGAGGCGAGCGGGCGGGCGACATGGCGCGCGCCATCCTGAATATCCGCCGGGTGGCCATCGTCGCCCTGCTGCTGATGGCCTGGGTCTATTATCAGGCCATGGACCAGTCCAGCGGTCTGGCGGCCATGGGGCTGGTGTCCTTCGCCGCTCTGGCCCAGTTGGCCCCCGCCCTGTTCGGCGCGGTGCTGTGGCGCGGCGGGCGTTCGCGCGGAGCCCTGGCGGGGTTGGCGGTCGGCATGGCGGTCTGGCTGGTCATGCTGGCGGCGCCGCAGATGGCCCCCGGTTTCGGCCTCAACATCCCGGCCATGCTGGGGCTGAGCGACCCGTTCGCAGCGGGGGTCTTCCTCAGTCTGGCGCTGAACCTGACGGTCTTCATCGCCGTATCCAAACTGAGCCGACCGCGCCTGATCGATCAGGTCCAGGCCCGCGCCTTTGTCGACCGGCTGGGGCCGGACTGGATGGAGGGGCGCGGCGGTTCGGCCGGGGCCTCGGTCGGCGATCTGAAGGCTCTGGTCGCCCGCTTCATCGGCGACGAACGGGCCGAGCGCGCCTTCGCCGCCTGGGCGCGCGAGACGGAGGTGAAGCTGCGCGACGCCGACCCCGCTGACGCAGGCCTGGCCCGCGCCGCCGAGCGGATGCTGGCGGGGGCCATCGGCGCCGCCTCGGCGCGGCGCGTCATCGCCGCCGCCCTGGCCGCCGGCGGCCGCGCGCCTGAGGACGTGGTGCGGATGCTGGACGAGGCTTCGCAGGCGGTTCAGTTCAACCGCGACCTGTTGCAAACCACGCTGGACAACATCGACCAGGGCGTCAGCGTGGTGGACGAGGACCTGCGTCTGACCGCCTGGAACCGGCGCTATGTCGAGATGTTCGGCCTGCCCCCCGGCTTCGTCCACGTCGGCCTGCCCATCGCCGCCGTCTATCGCCTGAACGCCGAACGCGGCGAGACCGACGCCGTGGCGGGCGACATCGAGGCCTGGATCGAACGACGGCTGGAGGCCCTGTCGCGCCGCATCCCGCACGACCACGAGCGCGAGCAGCCCGACGGCCGCATCCTGCGCTCCTCCGGGGCGCCCATCCCCGGCGGCGGCTATGCCACCAGCTATACCGACATCACCGCCCTGCGCCGCGCCGCGCGGGATCTGGAAGAGGCCAACGAGCGGCTGGAGGCCCGCGTCGCCGACCGCACCGAACGGCTGGAGGAGGCCCGTCGTCTGGCCGAGGACGCCACGGCGTCCAAGACCCGCTTCCTCGCCGCCGCCAGCCACGACCTGTTGCAGCCGCTGCACGCCGCGCGCCTGTTCATCGCCGCCCTGAAGGAGGAACCGTCGCTGGCGCCGGGGTCCGCCGGGCGCGGGCTGGCCACCAACGCCGACCGTTCGATCGACAGCGCCCACCGCCTGCTGACCGCCCTGCTGAACCTGTCCAAGCTGGAGGCGGGCGGGGTCCAGCCCGCCGTGGCCCCCCTGTCGCTGGACGCCCTGTTCGCCGAACTGCGCCGCGAGTTCGCGCCCATGGCCCGCGCCAAGGGGCTGCGGCTGACGGTCGTGTCGTCGGGCCTGTGGGTCGCCTCGGACCCCGACCTGTTGCGCTCCATGCTGCAGAATCTGACCGCCAACGCCATCCGCTACACGGACCGGGGGCGGGTTCTGGTCGGCGCCAGACGCGACGGCGAGACGGTGCGGATGCTGGTCTGCGACACCGGGCGCGGCATTCCCGACGCCGATCGCGAGACCGTCTTCGGCGAGTTCGTGCGCCTGCCCGGCGCCCCGGTGGACGAACCGGGGGCAGGCCTGGGTCTGGCCATCGTGCAGAAGCTGTCGGATCTGCTGCGCCATCCGCTGTCGATGGCGTCGCGCGTCGGGCGCGGCACGACCTTCCGCGTCAGCGCGCCGCGCGCCGCCGCCCGTCTTGTGCCCGCCGTTCCGGTCGAGGGCGACGCCCGCCTGCCGCTGGCGGGCCTGCGGGTGCTGTGCGTGGACAATGAGCCGGCCATCCTCGACGCCCTGACCGCGCTACTGAGCCGCTGGGGGGCGCAGACGACCACGGCGCGGTCGGTGGCCGAGGGCATCGCGGCGCAGGGGCCGTTCGACGCGGCCCTGGTCGACCTGCATCTGGGCGACGGCGCGGACGGATTGAGCGTGGTCGACGCCCTGCGGGCGCGGGGGCTGCGCCGCATCGGCCTGGTGACGGCGGACACCCGCGAGGGGCTGAAGGAGACGGCCACGGCGGCGGGCGCGACCCTGCTGCCCAAGCCGGTCAAGCCGGCGGCGCTGAAGGCGTTTCTGTCGGGTTAGCCGGCGAACGCCTAACCCAGGGTCAGCCCCATGCGGACCAGGGCCGAGAGGCTGTCGGCCTCCATCTTGGTCATGACCTTGGCGCGGAAGACCTCGACCGTGCGGGGGCTGATCTCGAGGTCCAGGGCGATCTCCTTGTTGGAGCGGCCGTGGATCAGGGCGTCGAAGACCTGGCGTTCGCGCGGCGTCAGACGGGCCATGCGGCCCTGGACCGCGATGCGGGCGCCCTGGGCCTGGTCCAGGTCGGACAGACGGGCCAGGCAGCCGCGCACCGTCTCGATCAGGCGCGGCGGATCGAAGGGCTTTTCGATGAAGTCGACGACGCCGGCCTTCATCATCTGCACCACCATGGGCACGTCGGCATGGCCAGTGATGACGATGACGGGCCAGGCAGCGCCGCGCAGTTCGCGAATGCGGCGCACCACGTCGGCGCCGTCCATGTCGGGCATGCGCATGTCGGTGATGACGCAGGCCGTGGCGTCTTCGGGCAGGGCGTCAAAGAAGTCCCGGCCGCTGGAGAAGCCGCGCGCGCGGATGCCGACGCCTCGCAGCAGAACGAGCAGGGAATCGCGAACCGCTGCGTCGTCGTCGATAATGAATACGGAGTGGAGACTCATGGATGCTCGCCGACCGTTTCACGGATCAGGTTAAACGAGAAAGCAGCGCCCCCCAACGCGCTTTTTGCCACGACCAGCCGCCCCCCGTGGCTTTCGACAATGGTGCGGGTGACGGACAGGCCCAGGCCCATGCCGCCGGACTTGGTCGAGGTCATCGGCTGGAACATGCGCTCCACCTGATCGGCGGCGATGCCGGGACCATTGTCCTCGACGCTGATCGCATAGTGGGTGTCCGACAAAGCGCGGCCGACGATGACGACATCGGCCTCGGGCGCGTCGCTGACGGCCTCGACTGCGTTGCGAACCAGGTTGACGATGGCCTGCTGAAACTGGATGCGCTCGGCGCGGACGGTATCGGCTTCGGCATGCAGATCCATACGGATGGTCACCCCCTTGGCCGATCCCATCATGCTCAGGACCGGCCCCAGATCCTCGATCATCGAGGAGGCGCGCTCGGTGTCCAGGCGGCGAACCTCCAGCGACAGAAGCTCGCGCATCCGGCGGATGATGGCGCCGGCGCGCAACAGTTGCGCCTTGGCCAGTTCGGTGGTGCGCAAGGCGCTGTCGCCCAGGGCGCCCGCCTTCTCCATGTCCATCTGGCTGGCGTGCAGATAGGTGGCGGCGGCGCTGAGGGGCTGGTTCAGTTCGTGGGCCAGGGTGGCGGCCATCTCGCCCAGCGAGTTCAAGCGCCAGACCTTGTTCAACTGGGTGTGCAGTTCGCGAGCCTGGGCGTCGGCGGCGTGCCAGCGGCTGAGGTCGGTCAGGCACAGGGCGATCAGGTCCGGGCCGTCAGGACCGGGCACCCGGCCGCTCTGGATATTCAGGGGGAAGGTCGCGCCATCGGCGCGAACGCCGTTCCAGTGCCCCTCGGCGGAGGTGAGGACGCCGTCCGCCTGATCGTCATGCGAGGCCGCAGCCGCGTCGAAGGCCGGCACCAGGCTGTTGAAGGCGCGGCCCTGAACCGCGTCCGCATCGACGCCGAACAACTGGGCCGCGGCGGGGTTCATCCGGTGGACCGACCCGTCGAGATGCAGGGTGACGACCGGCACGGTGGTCAGGACGGTGTTCAGCAGGGCGTCCTGGGCCGCCAGCTTTTGCGCCATGAGGTCGGCGCGGTCCTTCAGTCGGCGCACGGCCAGGCAGACCTCGGCCACGCCCCAGGCCACGGCGGCGAACAGCAGGGCGTTCGTTGCGGCGTCGCCGAGACTTTCGCGCGTAACCAGCGCAAGGTTGAGCGCGATCGAAAGGATAATGGCCAGGGCCACGGCCGTGCGTCGGGCCAGCAGGGCGGTGACGATCACGGCCGGCAGCATCGGCAGATAGTAGAAGCGGCCCAGCCCCTCGAGCAGGGATCGCGCCGCCACGGCCACGCCGACAGCGATCACCGCCAGCAGCAATCCGCCCCAGCGTCCGCGCGACGCCCTCGCGACGGCGTCCAGCATGTCTTTCATCGCAGGATGAATGGGATCTTCCTCTCGGATTGCTGGAACCTCAGACCGGCTAGGTCTGCGGACGGGGTTCTACAGAATCGAGCCACGGCGGGCCTTCTATAGATTGAATGCGATGAATGCAATTGAGCGATTAACCTTGAACTGACGCCCTTCAGTCGCTGGCTTTCGTTCAGGTATAGAGGCGAAAAAATGGCGGTTACTGTAGTTTCTATCCTGTTGATACTTGACGTGTCTTGAGCTGTCGCAAGCGACAGCGGGGTCCGATCGAACATCGACGACGCGTGGAGAACCTTCCGAACTATGCGGGTTTTTACGTAGAGGCGGATTTACAGAAATCTACGTTTGTTCGTCCAAGAAGGCCTCAGGATCACTGAGGTAAAAATGCTCTTCAAAATGAATGGCAATGGGCGTCAGAACGGCGCGCGTCACATTTCCCGCATCATCGGCCCGGTTGCGGGCGGTCTGGTCACCCTTGTGGCGGCCGGGGCTGTTCAGGCCCATGTCATCGACGCCCAGGTCGGCGTCGCCAGCGAATATGTCGGCAAGGGGCTGGGCAAGAGCGCCGGGGATCCCAGCGTCAACGGCTCGGTCGAGGTGTCGGGCGGGGCCTTCTATGCCAGCGTCTTCGCCTCGACGGCCAAGCTGTCGCAGGGCTCGGACGCCGAGATCGTCAGCGCCATCGGCTGGCGTCCCGAAGCCGCCGGCTACAAGTTCGACCTGTCGGTGGTGAACCGCGACCTGCCGGGCACGCGCGCCGGCGTCGACGCCAACTACTGGGAATATCAGGCCGACGCCTCGCGCAAGCTGGGCCCGATCAACACCCGCCTGCGCGTCAACTATACGCCCGACGGTTTCGCGGGGACCAGGGAAGCCTGGTGGGTCGAGCTGCAGGGGACGGTTTCGGTTGGCCCCAAGACCAAGGCCTCGGTCGCCGTCGCCGATCGCACCGCTGACGGGGGCGCTGAATACGCCGCCTGGAACCTCGGCGTGAAGCACAAGCTGACCGACAAGCTGGCGCTGGATGTGCGCTGGTATGACACCGATAGCCACGCCTTGGGCGACAACTACGACGGCCGCCTGGTGGGCGCGCTGACGTTCGCGCTCTGAGTCGATTGAACAGTAATCCGGGGGGAGAAGTCACATGAGCATGTTGAGCGATCTGAAGATCGAGAAGAAGTTGATGGCGGCCTTCGCCGTCGTCATCCTGGCCATCGTCGCCATGGGCGTGACGGTGTTCGTGCAGGTGAACGCGCTGGAAGGCGCGCGGATGGATCGCGTCCGCGCCTCGGCGACCCAGCGCGAGGCCGAGACGGCCAAATTCTATCTGGCGCGTCAGGAAAGCAGCTATCGCGGCTTCCTGCTGTCGCGGGACCCCTATTATCTGGAGCGTCTGGCCGCGCACGGCGAGAACTTCGGCAAGAGCCTCGATCGCATCGCTCAACTGGACCGCACCAGCGAGGATGAGGTGCGCGCCGCCCGCGCCGCCGCCGCTGAGTGGACCAAGAACGTGGTCGAGACAGGCCGCGTCCTGGTCGCTGATCCCGCCACCTACGCCCAGGCCGTCGCCATGGTCGGTCGCGAAGGCGCGGCGGATAAGTACATCAGTCCGGCCGAGGACGCGCTGGAAACCCTGGTGGAAGAAAAGGCCCAGCAAAGCCGCGTCTATGGCGAGATTCAGGACTCCGTCGCCAAGTCGGTGCGGATGGTGCTGATCGGCGGCGTCATCCTGGCCCTGATCATCGCCGCAGCCATGGCCTTCATGCTGACCAACATGCTGGGCAAGCCGCTGCTGGCCATGACCTCGGCCATGCGCCGCCTGGCCGCAGGCGACACCTCGATCCTCGTGCCGGCCATGGGCCGCAAGGATGAGGTCGGCCAGATGGCTTCGGCCGTGACGGCCTTCAAGGACGCCGCCATCGCCAACGCCCGTCTGGAAGCCGAGGCCGTGGCCCAGCGTCAGGCCGCTGAGGACGAGCGCGCCCGCGTCGAGGCTGAGAAGGCGCGCGCCGCCGAAGAGGACCGCGTCGCCATTACCGCCCTGGCCGAGGGCCTGCAGGCCATGGCCGGCGGCGACCTGACCCACCGCATGACGGCCCAGGTCGCGCCCAAGGCCGAGCAACTGAAGGCGGACTTCAACGCCGCCATCTCGCAACTGGAACAGGCTGTGGCCGTCGTCGTCACCAACGTCGCCGCCATCCGCTCGGGTTCGGGCGAGATTTCGCAGGCCTCTGACGATCTGTCGCGTCGCACCGAGCAGCAGGCCGCCAGCCTGGAAGAAACGGCCGCCGCCCTGGACGAGATCACCGCCACGGTGAACAAGACCGCCGACGGCGCGCGTCAGGCCTCCAGCGTGGTGCAGGCCGCGCGCGGCGACGCCGAGGCCAGCGGCAATGTCGTGCGCGACGCCGTGGCCGCCATGACCGCCATCGAGCAGTCGTCGGCCCAGATCGGCAACATCATCGGCGTGATCGACGAGATCGCCTTCCAGACCAATCTTCTGGCCCTGAACGCCGGGGTCGAAGCCGCCCGAGCCGGTGACGCGGGTCGCGGCTTCGCCGTGGTCGCCTCGGAAGTCCGGGCCCTGGCCCAGCGCTCGGCCGAAGCCGCCAAGGAGATCAAGACCCTGATCTCGGCCTCGGGTCGTCAGGTCGGCGAGGGCGTCAATCTGGTCGGTCAGACGGGCGAGGCCCTGCAACGCATCGTCGGTCGCGTGGCCGAAATCGACGGCCTGGTGTCGGAGATCTCGGCCTCGGCCCAGGAGCAGGCCACCGGCCTGCAACAGGTCAACACCGCCGTGAACCAGATGGATCAGGTCACCCAGCAGAACGCCGCAATGGTCGAGCAGTCGACCGCCGCCAGCCATTCTCTGGCTCAGGAGGCCGACGTCCTGGCCGCCTCGGTGTCGCGCTTCCGCACCGCTCAGGCCGCCGCGCCCGTCGTCGCCCGCAAGCCCGCGCCGGTCGCCGCCGCTCCGGCCCAGGCCGCCCCGGTCCGCACCGCGCAGCCGGTGGCCCAGACCATCGCCGCGCTGAAAACCGTGGGCCACGGCGGCGCCGCCCTGAAGCCGCAGGTCGTCGAAGACGGCTGGGAGGAGTTCTGATGTCGACCCTGATCGCCCTGCCGGCGGTGCTCGACCTGCGCGCCGCCGAGCCTTTGAAAATGCAACTCTTGGCTGTGCGCGGTCAGGCGGCGACGCTGGACGCCTCGGCCGTTGAGCGGCTGGGCGGCCTGTGTCTGCAGGTTCTGCTCTCGGCGCTTCAGACCTGGCGTTCTGATGGGAAGTCTTTGAGCTTCGTCAATGTTTCCGAGCCTATGATCGCGCAATGGAGCGCCCTCGGGGCTTCTGCCTCTGATCTTGCCGCACAAGGCCAAGTTGCATGACCAAGACCATTCTGACCGTCGATGATTCGCGCACCATGCGCGACATGCTGATGCTGGCGTTGAAGGACGCCGGCTATCGGGTGGTTCAGGCCGAGGACGGCGTCCACGGTCTGGAAGTGCTCCAGGCCGAGCGCCCGGACATCGTCATCACCGACATCAACATGCCCCGCATGGACGGCTTCGGCTTCATCGAGGGCATGCGCGCCGACCCCAACCACAAGGCGACCCCGGTCCTGGTCCTGACCACCGAGAGCGACGCCGCCAAGAAGCAGCGCGCCCGCGAGGCCGGGGCCACCGGCTGGATCGTCAAACCCTTCGACCCGGCCAAGCTGGTCGACGCCGTCCGTCGCGTCGCGGCCTGAGGACCCCCAGATGAGCGACGATCCGTTCGAGGCCATCAAGGTCACCTTCTTCCAGGAGTGCAGCGAACTGCTGGGCGACCTGGAAGCCAATCTGCTGGCGCTCGAGACCGGCCAGGGCGACGCCGAGACGATCAACGCCGTCTTCCGCGCCGTCCATTCGGTCAAGGGCGGGGCAGGGGCCTTTGGTCTGGAAGATCTGGTTCGCTTCGCTCATGTCTTCGAGACCCTGATGGACGAACTGCGCTCGGGTCGGAAGGATTGCGACGACGTTACGGTCAAGACCCTGCTGCGCGCCTCCGATGTCCTGGCCGACCACATCGCCGCCGCACAAGGAACCGGCGCGCCGGTTGACGCCGCGCGTTCCGCCGGTCTGGTGGCCGAGCTGGAGGTCCTGACCCACGGCGTCGCCGCCTCGGTCGCCCCTGCGCCGGTCGCCGCAGCCGCTGATGAAGACGACTTCGGCTTCACCCCCCTGACGCTGGACCTGGCCGACTTCGGCGCGCCCGCCGAACTGCCGTCGCTGGATCTGCCGCCGCTCGACCTGCCCGACCTGACCGCGTCGAGCGCCGCCCCCCCGACCGTGGGTTGGCGCATCGTCTTCCGCCCGCATCCGCGCCTATACGCCAGCGCCAACGACGTCAGCCTGCTGCTGCGCGAACTGACGCGTCTGGGGCCGACCTCGGTCGAGCTGGACGACAGCGGCCTGCCCATGCTGGACGCCCTCGACGCTGAGGACGCCCATCTGATCTGGACCATCACGCTTTCGGGCGACGCGTCCGAGGCCGCCGTGCGCGACGTCTTCGACTTCGTCGAGATGGACTGCGACCTGAGCATCACCGCCCTGGGCGACGCCGTGGTCGAGACCGATCTGCCGCCGCTGCCGGTGCCGGACGCCGCCCCCGCCGAACCCGAGTTCGACATCGCCGCCCTGCTGGCCAAGGCCGCCGCGCCCGTAGAGGCGCCTGCGCCCGCTCCGGTCGTCGCCACCCCGGCCCCCGTCGCGCCCGCGCCGGTCGCCGCCGCGCCCAAGCCGGTTGCGCATGCCGCTCCGGCCCCTGCTGCGCCTTCGGCTCCCGCCGCCGCCGCCCCGGTGACCATCCGCGTCGACCTGGACCGCGTTGACCGCCTGATCAACGTGGTCGGCGAACTGGTCATCCAGCAGGCCATGCTGGCCCAGCGCGTGATGGAAAGCGGCCTGGCCCGTTCGTCCGACATCGCCCTGGGTCTGGAAGACCTGGAACTGCTGACGCGCGATATTCAGGACAGCGTCATGGCCATCCGCGCCCAGCCGGTGAAGTCGGTGTTCCAGCGGATGCCGCGTCTGGTTCGCGAAGTCGCCGACATGACCGGCAAGCGCGTGCGTCTGGTCACGTCCGGCGAGGACACCGAGGTCGACAAGACCGTGGTCGAACGCCTGGCCGAGCCGATCACCCACATGCTGCGCAACGCCATCGACCACGGGCTGGAAAGCCCGGAGGAGCGCGAGGCCGCCGGCAAGCCCGCCGAGGGCACGGTGCGCCTGGCCGCCCTGCACCGCTCGGGCCGCATCGTCATCGAGATCGCTGATGACGGCAAGGGCATCAACCGCCCCCGCGTGCGCGGCATCGCCGTGGATCGCGGCCTGATCGCCGAAGACGCCGTCCTGACCGACGACGAGGTCGACAATCTAATATTCTTGCCTGGGTTCTCGACCGCAGAGACCGTCACCGACGTCTCGGGCCGGGGCGTCGGCATGGACGTGGTCAAGCGTTCCATTCAGGCCCTGGGCGGCCGCATCTCGATCAGTTCGGCGCCGGGCAAGGGTTCGACCTTCACCCTCAGCCTGCCGCTGACGCTCGCCGTGCTGGACGGCATGGTGGTGGACGCCGCCGAACAGACCCTGGTGGCGCCGCTGTCGGCCATCGTCGAGAGCCTGACCCCGCGCGTCGAGGACATCCACTATGTCGGCGGCCATGACGCCGTCATCCGCTTCCGCGAGGCGTTCGTGCCTCTGGTGGACGTGGGTCGGGTCATGGGCTTCCGTGACGACGCCACGCCTCTGAGCGGCGGGGTGGTCATGATCGTCGAGACCGAGGCCGGTGCGCGCGCCGCCCTGCTGGTGGACGCCATCAACGGCCAGCGCCAGGTCGTCATCAAGAGCCTGGAAACCCACTATCGCCACGTCGACGGCGTCTCCGCCGCGACCATCCTGGGCGACGGCAGCGTCGCCCTGATCCTCGACATCGACGCCCTGGTCACCGCCGGGCGCCGCAAACCCAATCGTCCTGAACTGAAGATGGCGAGCTGAGACCCATGACCGAAGTCACCTCCAACGTCGCCGGCGCCGACCGCGAACTGATCGCCTTCCGCATCGGCGAACAGGAATTCTGCGTCGACATCATGAGCGTCCGCGAGATCCGCGGCTGGACCCCGGCGACCCCGCTGCCGCGCTCGCCGTCCTATATGAAGGGCGTGATCAACCTGCGCGGCATCGTCCTGCCGATCATCGACCTGGGCGCCCGCTTCGGTCTGGCCACGAACGAGCCGACCGCCCGCCACGTCATCATGGTGGCCCATATCGGCAACCGCCTGGTCGGCCTGCTGGTCGATGCCGTGTCGGACATCGTGCAACTGACGGACTCGACCATCCAGCCGACGCCTGACGTCGCCAGCGACCACGTGAAGACCTTCGTCCAGGGCATCTTCGCCGTCGAGGGCGGCCGCATGATCAGCCTGATCGATCTCAACCACGTTCTGCCGGCCGAAAGCGAAGCCGAAGCCGCATGACCACCGCCTCAGGGCGGGCGTCCCTGGTCGAAGGCGAGTTCGTCTTCACCGCCGAGGACTTCCGCCACATCGCCCAGACCCTGCACGCCCACGCCGGCATCGCCCTGAGCGAGGGCAAGGCCGCCCTGGTCTATTCCCGCCTGGCCAAGCGCCTGCGTCTGTTGGGCCTGCGCAGTTTCCGTGACTACTGCGCCCTGATCGAGGGCGTCGAGGGCGTTGATGAGCGTCAGGCCATGACTGCGGCCCTGACCACCAACGTCACCCGTTTCTACCGCGAGCCGCACCACTTCGATCACCTGCGCGACCAGGTCATGCCGGAACTGGCGGCGCGGGCGCGGGCGGGCGGGCGCGTGCGTCTGTGGTCGGCGGCCTGCTCCAACGGACAGGAGCCCTATTCCATGGCCCTGACCGTGCTGGACGTCCTGCCGGAAGCGGCTGATCTGGACGTGCGCATCCTGGCCACCGACATCGACCCCAACATGGTCGCCGAGGGGGCGGCGGGCGTCTATTCCGACGAACTGCTGTCGCCGGTCCCGGCCGCCGGTCGCAAGCATTTCACGCCGGTCGCGGGCCGACCCGGCCTGTTCAGCGCCGACGAGACCCTGCGCCGTCTGGTGTCCTTCCGCGAGCTGAACCTGATCGGCGACTGGCCCATGCGCGGCAAGTTCGACGTAATCTTCTGCCGCAACGTGGTCATCTATTTCGACGACGCGACCCAGGAAATGGTCTGGGGCCGCTTCACCCCGATCATGGCCCCTGGCGCCACCCTCTACATCGGCCATTCCGAGCGCGTCAGCGGCCCGGCGACGGCCCAACTGCAGACCTGCGGCCTGACGGCCTATCGCCTGGGAGGCCGGGCATGAGCAATCCCGTCCGCGTCCTGATCGTTGACGACAGCGCCACCATGCGCAGCCTGATCAGCGCCGTCCTGCGTCGCGATCCCGAGATCTCGGTCGTCGGCACGGCCGCCGATCCTCTGGAGGCCCGTGCGGCCATCAAGGAGTTGAACCCCGACGTCATCACCCTCGACGTCGAGATGCCCAATATGAACGGGCTGGAATTCCTCGAGAAGATCATGCGGTTGCGGCCCATGCCGGTGGTCATGGTCTCGACCCTGACCCAGGCGGGGACCGACGTAACCCTGGCGGCGCTGGAGGTCGGGGCCGTGGATGCCGTGGCCAAGCCCGCGCCCGGCGTGCCCGCCCAGGAAGCCTTCGCTGACCTGGCGGAAAAGGTGAAGATCGCCGCCCGGTCGCGGGTTCGCCCGCTGGAAACGCGGGAGGCGCGCGCAGTCGACGGCGCCTATCGCGCTGACCCCAACCACATCCTGGCCATCGGCGCCTCGACCGGCGGGGTCGAGGCCCTGCTGAACATCCTGTCGGCCTTCCCGGCCAACTGCCCGGCGACCGTGGTGACGCAGCACATGCCCGCCACCTTCACCAAGAGCTTCGCCGCCCGGCTGGACAAGGCGTCCGGCGCCACCGTCACCGAGGCCGTGGACGGCGCTCCGCTGATGCCGGGCCACGTCTATATCGCTCCCGGCGGCGAGACCCATCTGGAAGTCGCGGGCGGGCGCTGCCGCCTGGTCGCCGCTGACACCGTCAACGGCCATCGCCCCTCGGTGGACGTCCTGTTCAACGCGGTCGCCCGTCTGGGGCGTCCCATGACCGGGGTTATCCTGACCGGCATGGGCAAGGACGGGGCCAGGGGCTTGCTGGCCATGCGTCAGGCCGGCGCGCGGACGCTCGGCCAGGACGAGGCCTCCAGCGTCGTTTACGGCATGCCGCGCGCCGCCTTCGAGCTGGGCGCCGTGGAGCGTCAGTTGTCGTTGCCCCGTCTCGCCCCCGCCATTCTCGAGCTGTGCGCCGCCGGCGCCCACGTCTCAAAGCCTGTTGCGTAAGGACCGCCTATGCCTGCCGCCTCCGCTCTCAATGTCCTGGTCGTCGACGACCAACTGACCATGCGGTCCCTGATCCGCAACAGCCTGCAGCAGATCGGCGTGCGCGAGATTTCCGAGGCCGCCGACGGCGAGCTGGCCCTGCGCTCGATCATCACCAAGCCGGTCCACCTGGTCATCTCCGACTTCAACATGCCGAACCTGGACGGCCTGGGCCTGCTGCGGGCCATCCGCGCCCACCCGCCGACCTCCAAGACCGCCTTCATCATGCTGACCGGCCGCGCCGATCGCGAACTGGTGCAGCGCGCCGTCCAGTTCGGCGTGAACAACTATCTGGTCAAACCCTTCACCACCGCCCAGCTGAAAGAGAAGCTGGAAGGCGTGTTCGGCCCGCTGACGTGATCCGCGCCGGCGATCAGCTGACGGCCGAAAGGCGCGTCCATGTCGGCCAGGGCGAGCACCTTGTGACGTCCGATCCCGACGTCGTGCTCTCGACCGTGCTCGGCAGCTGCGTCGCCATGTGCCTGCGCGATCCCGTCGCCGGGGTCGGCGGCATGAACCATTTCCTGCTGCCCGAAGGCGCGGGGGCGGGGACCGACGCGGGGCGTCGCTACGGCGCCTATGCGATGGAACTGCTGATCAACGACGTGCTGAAGGCGGGCGGTCGGCGCGACCGGCTGGAGGCCAAGCTGTTCGGCGGCGGCCGCATGTTCGACGCCTTGAAGGACGTGGGCGCGTCCAACGCCGACTTTGCCGAGCGTTTTCTGGCCGACGAGGGGATTCCCGTCGTCGGCTCCAGCCTGAGGGGCGCCGGGGGGCGTCGACTGCATTACTGGCCGGTGACCGGTCGGGCGCTGCAACGCGCGGTCACGGATGCGGTCGCCCCGCGTCCGGCGCCGCCGCCGCCGCCCGTCGACGCCGGCGCGCTGGAGCTGTTCTGATGACCGACGACGACGCCAGGGGCCTGCTGAGCGCGGTCGCCGCCGAACTGGCCGACATCCGCGCGGGCGTGGACGAGGCCGGTGGCCTGGTCTCCGAGCTGCTGCGTCTGGCCCCGCCCGAGCAGCGCCTGACCTTCCTGACACGGATGCAGGCCTTTGACGTCCTGAGCCAGCGCGTCGACGCCTTGTCGGGCCTGGCCGGGGCCCTGGCCGCCGATCAGCCGATGGACACCGCCCTGGCCGCCCTGCCTCTGGCGGAGATGGCCGACCGCCTGCGCGAACTGACCTATCGCGTGAAGCCGTCGTCGCCGGCTGCGCCCGCCGCCGTGTCCGGCGACCTGCTGCTGTTCGACTGATGAGCGCGACCGACCGCGTCAATCTGGAGCAGTCGACGGTCCTGCTGATCGACGACAATCCCCAGGCGCTGGACATGCTCAGCTCGGTCTTCCAGGGCTTCGGCGTCAAGGAGCAGATCAAGTGCGCCTCGGCGACCGAAGGGGTGCGCGTCATCCAGAACCGCGCCGTCGACCTGATCGTCATCGACTGCGCCGATCCCGAGATGGACAGCTACGCCTTCGCCCGCTGGTTGCGCCGCGAGACCCCAGCGCCTCTGCGCTTCATCCCCGTTATCCTGCTGACCGGCCACGCCTCCCAGGCCAAGGTGCGCGAGGGGCGCGACTGCGGCGTCAGCTTCGTGGTCACCAAGCCTCTGACCCCGGCGGTGCTGCTGAAACGCATCCTGTGGCTGGCGGGCGACGAGCGCGAGTTCGTCGAGTGCGAGACCTATGTCGGCCCGGACCGGCGCGTGCGCAACTTTGGCCCGCCCCTGGGCATGGCCGGACGCCGCAAGGACGACCTCTCGGCCCACGTCGGCGCCGCCGTCGAGGAGAACATGGATCAGTCCGACATCGACATGCTGATGAAGCCGCAAAGAGTCGCCCTGTGAGCACCGCCAAGTGACCGAAGCCCGCACCCTGAAGATCAAGACCACCCTGGCGCGTCAGATGGCTCAGCCGGGCGGGCGCACCATCGCCGACGTGGAACGCCGCGCCAACGAGCGGCTGGAGCGGCATCGCGACGACGTCATGACCACCATCGCCGGCACGATCACCGAGCTGGAACTGGTCGTCGCCGCCGCAGCGCCGGACAGCGAGCCTCAGGTCTATCGCCTGGCTTCGTCCCTGCTGGACACGGCCGGCTTCTTCGACACCGGGCCGCTCTATGATGCGGGCTACAGCCTGTGCGACGTGGCCGACCGGATGCAGGCTAACGGCGCCTGGAACTGGCCCACGGTCGCCGTCCACGTCCAGGCCATGCGCCTGATCCTGACGGGCGGATGCAAGGCCGACGCCACGACCGAGGCTCTGCTGCTGGGCCTGCGCTCCGTGGCGGCGAAAGCGCGGCAGGAGGCATAATTCCTTCTCCCGCAAGGGGAGAAGGATTTTAGTGCGCTAACGTCCTTCAGGCTGCTTGAGCGCGGTCACCCGTAGCGCGCGATGCCCAGGTCAGCCGTCTCGATGTCGGGCGCCTTGCCGCTGACGATGTCGGCGATGACGCGGGCCGAGCCGCAGGCCATGGTCCAGCCCAGCGTCCCGTGGCCGGTGTTCAGGAACAGGTTGTCGAACTTGGTTCCGCCGATGACCGGGGTGCCGTCCGGCGTCATGGGCCGCAGGCCGGACCAGTAGGACGCCGCCTTGAGGTCGCCCGCGCCGGGGAACAGCGACCCCACCGAGTGCTCCAGCGTATTGCGGCGCTGTTCCGGCAGGACGTTGTTGTAGCCCGAGATCTCGGCCATGCCGCCGACGCGGATGCGGTCGCCCAGACGCGTGATGGCTACCTTGTAGCTCTCGTCCATGATGGTCGAGACGGGGGCGGCGGGCTCATTGATGATCGGGGCGGTGATCGAATAGCCCTTCACCGGATAGACCGGCAGGGTCATGCCCAGCGGCTTGACCATCTGCGGCGAATAGGAGCCCAGGGCCAGGACATAGGCGTCGGCGGTGATCACGCCCTTGTCGGTCTGGACGCCCGAGATGCGGCCCTTGTCGGTGATCAGAGCCTTGATGGCGGTGTCCCACAGGAAGGTCACGCCTTGCCCCGTCGCCGTATCGGCCAGGGCGTTGGTGAACTTGAAGCAGTCGCCGGTCTCGTCCTTGGGCAGGCGCAGGCCCCCGACGAACAGGTCGCGCGTGGCCTTCAGGCCCGGCTCGGCGGCGACGCAGCCGTCCTGATCCAGCACCTCGAACGGCACGCCGCCTTCGCGCAGGACCTGGGTGTCCTTGTAGATGCCGTCCAGCTGTTTCTGCGTGCGGAACAGTTGCAAGGTGCCCTGGGTGCGGTGGTCGTATTCCAGGCCCAGCTCGACGTTCAGGGCGGTCTGAACCTCCTGGCTGTATTCGGCCAGGCGCACCATCCGCGCCTTGTTCAGCGCATAGCGGGCCGAGGTGCAGTTGCGCAGCAGGGCCAGCAGCCAGCGTACCGTGGCGATGTTCGCATGGGGATGCAGGATCAGCGGGGCGTGGCGCATGAACAGCCACTTGACCGCCTTGGCCGGGATGCCCGGCGCGGCCCAGGGCGAGGAGTAACCGGGCGAGATCTCGCCGGCGTTGGCGAAGCTGGTCTCCAGCGCCGGGCCGCTCTGGCGGTCGATCACCGTGACCTCGTGGCCGGCCTTGGCCAGATAGTGGGCCGTCGTCACGCCAATGACGCCGGCGCCCAGGACTGCGATCTTCATGGTCTTGACCTTACGCGAACCTTCCGCGCGTCGATCCCTAGACCAGTTTTTGCGTTTGTCGAGCCATCGCCGCGCGTGTGCGCTGCAGCATGTCGCCTTGTTGAAACAGTTCGGCCCGGATCGCGCTGATCCGGGCCGATTATTTGCTCACTTTATGAAGCGCGTCTCGACCGGGGCGTAGCGGTCCCAGACCGCCTTGTCCGCCAGCGAGCGCAGCAGCTTCAGGTATTCGGCGTGGGTCCAGGCCAGGGGGGTGGCCGAGTTGGTGCCTTCGCCCATGGCCTCGTTGTGGCGGGTCGGGGCGCCCACGCCGTCCCAGACCTGTTCGGGCAGCAGCAGGCCGGCGTTGGCGAAGCGCTCCATGCCGCGCACATAGGTCTGGCGGATGGCGCTCAGCGACGCCGCGTCGGCGGTCCCGGCCTGAAGCACGCGGGCCAGTTCATAGTGGCCGCGCTCGCCGGTGAAGAAGGGCCAGACCCGGCCGCGCTGGCCCGGCGCCATGATCCCGCCGACGCCGTAGCCCTTGCCGTCCGACACGTCCTCGCCATAGCCGTCGACGCCATAGCGGCGCCAGCCGGGCGTCTGGTCGCCCGCCGGACCGAAGTCGTAGCGGACGCGATACAGGTCCTCGCGCGCCGTGTCGTCGTATTCGCCCAGGGTCGCGACCACGTGCTCGTCATTCGCCGCCCGTACGCCATAGCGCACCAGTTCCAGGAAGCCGCCGTCGATGACCCGGTCCTCGGCCGGCGCGATCTGGCCGTTGGCCTCGCCGATGGGGGCCTTGTCATTGGGGTTGGTGTTGCGGCTGATGCGGACGTAGTAGCGCCCGTCGCCGAAGTCGCCGTTGGTGGTGAACATGCTGGCCTCGATCTGACCGGCATAGCGGTCGGCGGCGGCCTGATAGCGGGCGGCGCTCGGGGCGTCGTTCGCGGCGCGGGCCATCTCGGCGGCGACCGTCAGACCGGCCACGACGGCGGCGGTGCTGGACGGGGAATAGCCCTGCTGCTCCTCCCAGCGTTCCTGCTGGGTGAAGGGCGGGCGGATCTCGTTCTGGTTCCAGTCGATGTCCACCTGACCGCCATCGACCAGGAAGTCGGCGGCGGGCTTCAGCATCTTGGCGTACATGTCGGTCATGTCGGCGTCGGACAGCCAGCCGAGGGTCCACAGGCGATGGCCCAGCATGATGGGCATGGCCGTCTGGTCCAACTGGACCGCCATCCATTCCAGCGTGCCGTCGACGTGGGTCTTTTGCAGGAACCAGCCGCCGGCGCCCTTGTTGCCGGGGGTGTTCGGCCCGACCTGGACCTGGGGCAGGTAGTGGAAGGCCGCCAGCGGGGTGTCCTTGTCACCCAGGGCGGCAAAGGCCATCGCCACCTGATAGAAGTCGCGCGGCCAGACGGCCTTGTAGCCGGTCGAAGGCTTGGACGCGTCCACCGTGTCGCCCCACGGATTGGACAATGACGCGATCAGGGCGCCGGCGTGGGTGTGGTCCTCCAGCGACTTGATCATCAGGGCCGAGGCATAGGCCAGCTTGCCGCCGTCGGTCGCTTGGGCCGCGACGCGGGGCAGTTCGCTCAGGGAGGCGAGATAGTCTTCCCAGCCCGCCCGCTCGCCCTCGCCGTTGAAGCGTTTCAGCACCTCGTCCAGTCCGGTCGTCAGGGCGGCGTCGGCCTGGGCTTCAGCGGCGGCGCGGCTGTCGCCGAAGCCGATGACGAAGTCGCGGCTGACGGTTTGGCCCTGTTCCAGATGCGGCAGAGCGCCGGTCAGCATGATGTTGCCGCCCGCATCCCCCGTGGTCGAATAGGCGGGCAGGGCGCCGGCCTTCAGCCCGGTCAGACCGTCGGAGGCGCCCATGAAGCCGACGCTGGCGGCCTCGAACGGGGCGCTGGGACGCAAGGAAAGATGGACGTCGCCTTCGTGGGCGTAGAGGCCGGTCGCGGCCGCCTCGCCCCGGTCGTCCACGCCGGTGTTGGCCATATGCGGCTCCAGCAGGACATAGGGGGTCACGCCGCCCTTCAGCGCCCGCACGGTGACGCGCAGGATCAGGGCCTGGCCGTCCGGATCGGTGAAGACCTGCTTGTCGATGGCGAAGCGCCCGGCCTTGTCCGTCGTCGTCACCGTGTAGGCGGGCGACAGGGGGCGACCCTCGGCGTCCTTGTGCAGATAGTCGATGGTGAAGTCGGTGTCGGCGCCTTCGACCGCCAGGCCGCTGTCGGTGACGACGGCCAGACGCAGCTGCTTGATCTGGGCCTCATGGATCAGGCCGTACATGGTCTCGGTCAGCACCCCGTCGGCGATGGAGAACCAGACCTTGGACACGGTCCCGGTCGGCCCGCCGTCGCGATAGGCGCCGTCGACATAGGCCTCATAGGCCGTGCCTGCGCCCACCTTGGCGGCATAGGCCCAGGTCGGGGTCTCGCCGGGCGCGCCCGGAGCGGTTTGCGCCGAGGCGGCGCCGGTCAGGACGGAGGCGGCGGCGCCGGCGAGGATCAGGCTCTTGAAAACACGCATGGGAAAATCTCTCACTCAGGCAGGCGTCAGCAGGAATTTCAGCGGCACGTCGAGGCGGCCGTTCCACGACGCCTCATTGTGCTGGGCGCCGGGGAACAACAGGGTCTGGAAGTCGCGCGGGCCATAGCCCCCCTCGCGGAAGACGGCGTCGATGCGGCTCTGGAAGGTCGCGTAGAACTGATCCAGGGTCTCGTCGCCGCGATCGAAATAGAAGCGGTGCGAGCCGGGTGTTGGCAGGCCCTCGGCCACCACGCGGGTCCAGGCCCCGACCACCTTGTCGCGCCAGACGGCCAGGGCCGCTGGGTCGTCCAGACCGTCGATGCGCAGGGGCCAGTGGGTCGACAGACAGGCGGCGGTGCCGAAGACCTGCGGGTGTTTCATCACCGCATAGAGCGAGATCAGGCCGCCCATGCTGGAGCCGCTGACCAAGGTGTCCGTCGGTCCGGCCAAGGTGCGATAGGTCTGATCGATGAAGGGCTTCAGCTCCTCGACCATGAAGCGCAGATACTCATCCGACAGCGGCGCGCCGCCATAGATGGCCTGGACGTCGTCGCGGACGTCTGCGGGCAGGGCCTTGATCAGGTCGGCGGGGACATACTCACGCAGACGCAGCGGCGTGTTCCAGATGCCGACGACGATGGGGGCGCGGACCTGGCCGTTGGCGATCAGTCGGCCCAGATGCTCGTCCACGCCCCACTCGCCGAAATTGGCCTTGGAGGCGTCAAACAGGTTCTGGCCGTCGTGCATGTAGAGAACGGGATGGCGCTGCGACCCCGCTTCATAGCCGGGCGGCAGCCAGACAGTGACGTTGCGGGGCTGGACGTGGGCGGAGGCGAAGTCCGGGTGTTCGACCAGTTTCCCATCGACCGGGATGTCGGCCGCGGCCTGGCCCGCGAAGGGCAGGGCGGCCAGCAGGCCCAGGGTCATGCGGCGCGACAGCTTCGTCTCCTGGCTCATGCCTTGTGCTCCCGCACGAACAGGGCCGAGACGGCGGCGATGAAGAAGCTGACGCCGCCGATGATCAGGGCGTAGACCGCCTGACCCGCGAACAGGTGCTTGAGGATCAGGCCGAGGATGGTCGCGGCCAGCAACTGGGGCACGACGATGAAGATGTTGAAGACGCCCATATAGACGCCCATCTTCCGCCCCGGCAGGGCGCCCGCCAGGATGGCGTAGGGCATGGACAGGATCGAGGCCCAGGCGAAGCCCACCCCGATCATCGGCAGCCACAGCAGGGCTGGATCGCGGATCATGGCGACGCCGATCAGGCCCAGCCCGCCGAGCACTAGATTGATGGCGTGGGCGCCGCGACGGCCTGTCCGCCGGGCCACGACCGGGATCAGGAAGGCGGCCAGGGCCGCGACCCCGTTATAGACGCCGAACAGCACCCCGACCCAGTCGGCCCCGGCGTTGTAGGCGGCGCTGGTGGGATCGGAGGAGCCATAGTGGACCGCCGTCACCGTGGCCGTGGTGTAGATCCACATGGCGAACAGGGCGAACCAGCTGAAGAACTGGACCACGGCCAGACCCTTCATGGTGTCCGGCATGGCGAAGACGTCGTCGAGGATCTCGGTCAGGCCGTTGGTGCGCGCCGCCCGGCGGAAGGCGGCGGTCGCCAGTTGCAGGGCGCCAAAGACGGCCAGGGCGCCGGCCAGGATATAGAGCTCCTTCTCCCATCCCGAGGCGAAGACCACGGCGGCGACCGCCGCGCCCAGACCCAGGAAGGTCAGGCCGCCCAGGCCATAGAGGCCCGCGCCGCGTTCGGGCGAAGTCGGGGCCGGGTCGTTCTCGGCCACCCCGTCGAAGGCGGCGATCTCGGCCGGGCTGTATTCCTTGGTGGTGAAGACGGTCCACAGCACCGTGGCCAGCAGGCCTGCCGCCCCGACGTAGAAGGCGATCTTGACCGACAGGGGCACAGCCCCCTCCGCCGCCGTCGAGGCGACGTGGAAGACGTTCGACAGCAGCCACGGCAGGACCGAGGCGAAGACCGCCCCCGTCCCGATGAAGAAGCTCTGCATGGCGTAGCCGGTGGTGCGTTGCTCCTCCGGCAGGTTGTCGCCGACGAAGGCGCGGAACGGCTCCATGGTGATGTTGATCGAGGCGTCCATGATCCACAGCATGGCCGCCGCAAACCAAAGCGTCGGGCTGTTCGGCATCGCTACCAGAGCCGCCGAGGTCAGCAGGGCCCCGACCAGGAAGTAGGGCCGACGACGGCCCAGCCGCCCCCAGGTCTTGTCGCTGAAGTGGCCGATGATCGGCTGGACCAGCAGGCCCGTCACCGGCGCGGCGATCCACAGGATGGCCAGGCTGTCGATCTCGGCGCCCAGGGTCTGGAAGATGCGGCTGGTGTTGGCGTTCTGCAGACCAAAGCCGATCTGGATGCCGAAGAAGCCGACGCACATGTTCCAGATCGCCCACATCGACAGACGAGGTCGGGGCAGCTTGGGACGCGTGGCGCGCGGCCTTCCGGTTTCAGCGGACAGGACGGGGGCGGCTTCGCTCATCGGCGCGACTTCCTTCCCAGCGGCACGAAGCGGATGGCCTGGCCGCCGCCGGGGGCCAGGTTCAGCGTCAGGGTATCAGCGGACGTGACTTCGCGCTGCTCGATGACGATGTCCTCGCGCTTCCCGCGATAGTCGGCGTTGGGACCGTCGCGATAGATCTCCGCGCGATAGCGGCGACCGGCGTCGAGGAAGCTCAGCGAGGCGCTCAGGCTGCGCGGATGCTCGTCCGACACGGCGCCCAGGGCCCAGACGTCGGAATGGCGATCCTTGCGGGCGATGACGACGAAGTCGCCGATCTCGCCGTCCAGAACCTTGGTCTCGGCCCAGTCGACCGGCACGTCCTTGATGAACTGGAAGGGCGCGGGGTTGGCCTCGTAGTGGACCAGCAGGTCCGCCGCCATCTGGATCGGGCTGTAGATGACGACATAGAGGGCCAACTGTTTGGCCCAGGTGGTCTGGATGCCGCCGGGGCTGCGCGTCTCCATGCCGAAGATGCCCGGCGTATAGTCCATCGGCCCGGCCAGCAGGCGGGTGAAGACCAGGTTGGCCTCGTGCTCGGGCGGGTTGCCCGGCTGGCCCCAGGCGCTGAACTCCATGCCCCGCGCGCCCTCGCGGCTGATCATGTTGGGATAGGTGCGGCGCAGGCCGGTGTCCTTGAACGGTTCGTGGGCGTTGACCGCGACCTGATGCTTGGCCGCCGTCTCGATGACGCGCATGTGGTGTTGGGCCATGGGCTGGCTCTCGTGCCAGGCCATGACAGCGCGGCCGTCGGGTCCGGCCACCCGCGCGCCGCCGGCGTCGGCGACATAGCCGGTCTTGACCGAGTGCATCCCCAGTCGCTGATACAGGGCCATCGCCGGTTCGAGCTGCTGCTCATAGTGGAAGGCGTTGCCGCCCGTCTCGTGGTGGCCGATCAGCTGCACGCCCTTGGCCCGGCCGTGCGCCGTCACCCGCTCGATGTCGAAGTCGGGATAGGATTCGGTGAAGCTGAAGTCCGAGCCGTTGGCGAACCAGTCGCCGTCCCAGCCCTTGTTCCAGCCCTCGACCAGCACCCCGCCGAAGCCGTGCTCGGCGGCGAAGTCGATGTGCTTGATGGCGTTCTCGGTGGTGGCGCCGTGCTTGGGGCCGGAACCCCACGACTTCAGCTCCAGGTGCATTTCCCACCAGACGCCGAGGTACTTCATTGGCTTGAACCAGCTGACGTCGCCCAGCTTGTTGGGCTCGTTCAGGTTCAGGATCAGGCTGGATTCGACCAGGCCGGCGGCGCTGTCGCTGATCTGCAGAGTGCGCCATGGCGTGTGGAAGGGGGCCTGCCGCACCACAGCGGCGTTGGTCAGGCCTGGCGTCAACTGGGCGCGGAACTTCAGTCCCTCGGCGCGACGCAGGTTCATGCCCGCATAGTCGATCAGGGCCGCTTCGTGGATCGAGACGTGCAGGCCGCTGTCGCCGCGCACGGTCATCGGCGTCTGGGCGCTGCCGACCGCGTCGATGCGGGTGCGGTTATAGAGGTATTCCTCGCGGTTCCATTCCCAGGCCGGAATCCACCAGGCCTCGCCGTCCTCGGACAGGTTGAACTCGGTCAGTTCGGCGCCGATGCGGACGGTCTTCAGCCCCTCCTGCTCAGGGAATTCGTAGCGGAAGCCCAGGCCGTCGTCATAGAGGCGGCAGACCACGTCGAAGCGACGGCGAAGACCCGCCTTCTCGGTGAATGACACCCGCCATTCGTTGTAGTGGTTGCGCACATAGCGGCGCTCGCCCCAGGGCTGCTCCCAGGTCTCGTCCACCGTGACGGGGGCGCCCGCCGACAGGGTCATGTTGCGCTCCAGCATGGGTGCGTCGGTCAGCAGGAAGCCCAGCCAGGAGGTGTCCACCACCTTGCGGCCCAGACGGCTGACCGCATAGGTCGGGCGCCCGTCGTTGTCGGTGGCCATCTCGATCGTCAGCACCCCGCCCGGCGACGAAGCGCGCACCGCGTTCGAGGTCGTCTGGGCCACGGCGGGGGCGCCGAAGGCCAGGGCCGAGACGGTCCCGAGGGCGAGGAAGGAGCGGCGTTTCAACATAATCACGTCCTGTAACAAAGGCTCTTGCCAGACGCCGTTTGACGGGCGCATGAGAGAGCAAGATTTGCAGCAAATTTTGCAGCGACTGTTTTCGGAGCCCGCGACCCTTGAGCCGCAAGTCCACGCGACTGGAAGACCTGGCCCAACTGGCGGGCGTCTCGATTTCCACGGCGTCGCGCGCCCTGAACGACCACCCGGCGGTCAACGACCGGACCAAGCAACTGATCTGGAAGCTGGCGCGCGAGCACGACTATCCGTTCCGCCGCTACATGCCGGCGGGCCCCATCGGCGCCGAGGCGACCATCGCCCTGGTGGTGCCGCGTCCGCAGGGGCGCGAGGGGCGTCTCAGCGACCCCTTCTTTCTGGAACTGCTGGCCGGGGTGGGCGAGGCGGCGCGCGAGCGCGGCTGCGACCTGATCATGAGCCATCTGGCCCCGGCGACCTATGAAGACGTGGCCGCCGCCATGACCACCAGCCGCGCCGATGGCGTCATCTTCCTGGGGCAGAGCACCCTGCACGCGGCCTTCAACCGCCTGGTCGAGACCGAGGCGCGTTTCGTCGTCTGGGGCGCTGAGCTGCCCGATCAGCTCTATTGCTCGATCGGCTCGGACAACATCAACGGCGGGCGTCGGGCGACCCTGCACCTGGCCCGACTGGGGCGTAAACGCATCGTCTTCCTGGGCGACCTCGATCCGCCCGAGGCCATGCAGCGCCATCGCGGCTATCTGGATGCTTTGGCCAGCGCGGGTCTGCCGGTTGATCCGGCCCTGATCGTGGACGCCCACTTCGAGGTCGAGTCCGCCGAGGCCTCGGTCGAGTCCCTGCTGCGGCGCGGCGTAGACTTCGACGGCGTGGTCTGCGCCAGCGACCAGATCGCCCTGGGCGCCGTGCGCGCCCTGACCCACGCGGGTCGCAGCGTGCCGCGCGACGTCTCGGTCATCGGCTTCGATAACGTCCCCTTCAGCCGCTATTCCAGCCCGGCTCTGTCCACCATTGCTCAGGACACGATGAAGGCCGGTCGCCTGATGGTGTCCAAGCTGCTGGACCACGGCGGCGACGCCGCCGGCCGCTCCGAGCGCGTGCCGACGGACCTGATCGTGCGCGAGAGCTGCGGCGGCTGATCCCACCTCAGCCGGCCTCTTTGCGCAGCAGGACGCCGCCCAGCGGCGGCAGGACGCCAGCCTGGCTCAGGTTGACGCTGTCGACGACGGCATAGCCCGCAGGCGCGGTCCATTCCTGCGCTTCATGGCCCAGGTTGAAGGCCGCCAGCAGGGCCTCGCCGCCGCCTTCGCGGGTGAAGGTCAGGACCGGCGCGGTGGTCAGCACCGTCATCTCGCCGATGCGCAGGGCCGGACAGGCGCGGCGCAGGGCCAGGATGCGGCGCGTCGCTTTCAGCATCGACTTGGGGTCGGCGTTCTGGACATCGACCGCCATCGGGGGATGGCGCGCGTCCACCGGCAGCCAGGGCTCGACGCTCGAGAAGCCGGCGAAGGGGGCGTTCGCCGTCCACGGCATGGGCGTGCGGGCGCCGTCGCGGCCTAATGTCTGCGGCCAGTTGGCGATGGCTTCGGGATCGACCAGACGATCGAACGGCACCTCGCCCTGCGGCAGGCCCAACTCCTCGCCGTAGTAGACGAAGACGTTGCCGCGCAGGCTCACCAGCAGCAGCATCAGCATCTCGGCCAACTGGCGCTCATTGCGGCCCTCGGCCCAGCGCGAGATGGCGCGCGGCGCGTCGTGGTTGGAGAAGGTCCAGGACGGCCAGCCCTCGCCCTGCCCATCTTCTCCTTGAGTGCCAGGCCACATGGCCGCGCCGGTCTTCACCAGATCGGCCAGCATTCGCTCGGCATAGAGGTAGAGGAAGCCGTAGGCGCTGTGCAGGTGGCGATCGTCGGCGGTGTATTCCTTCATCTCGCGGTCGGCGTGGTCGCCGCCGACCTCTGCCACGGTGAAGCGCCCGTCGCCGTAGGAGTCCGTCAGGGCCCGCACCCGCTCCAGGAAGGGGGCGATGTCGGGGTGGGACTGGTTGTAGATCTTGTCCTGGAAGTCGAACGGCCGCGTCCGCTTGCCGCCCGCCGGGAAGGCCGGATTGTCCTTCAGCGACGGGTCGTTGATCATGAAGTTGATGGCGTCCAGGCGGAAGCCGTCCACCCCGCGATCCAGCCAGAACCTGCCCGCGGCCAGAAGCGCGTCCTGCACCGCCGGATTGCGGCCGTTCAGTTGCGGCTGCTCGGGCAGGAAGTTGTGCTGATAATACTGGCCGCGCCGCGCGTCCCAGGTCCAGCCCGGCCCGCCGAAGACGGACTGCCAGTTGTTGGGCGGCGAGCCGTCGGCCTTGGCGTCGGCCCAGACATACCAGTCGGCGTGAGGATTGGTGCGGTCCTGGCGGCTGGCCTTGAACCACTCATGCTGGTCAGAGGTGTGCGACCAGACCTGGTCGACGATGACCTTCAGCCCCAGGCCGTGGGCCTTCTCCACCAGCCGGTCGAAGTCGGCCAGGGTCCCGAACACGGGGTCGACGTCGCAGTAATCGGCCACGTCATAGCCGAAGTCCTTCATCGGCGAGGTGTAGAAGGGCGAGATCCACACCGCGTCTACGCCCAGCGAGGCGATATGATCCAGATGCGCCGTAATGCCGTTCAGATCGCCGACGCCGTCGCCGTTGCTGTCGGCGAAGCTGCGCGGATAGACCTGATAGACGACGGCGCCGCGCCACCATTCCTGATGGGCCTGCTCCGGAGCGGGGACGACGGGGAGGGTCGCAAGGGTCACTGGGCAGGGCCTTCGGATACGCAGATCAGGTAGTCGAGCGGCGGCACGGTCACGCGGACCACGCCTGGCGCGGCGGAAGCGGCGGGGCAGGACCCGCGCGCGGCGGTCCAGCGGGTCGAGGACGGATCGACCAAGATGTTGGCGCTCAGCGACTCGGTCCCGGTGTTGAACACCACCAGGGTCTCGCCCGTCTGGCCGGGCAGGGCGCGGGTGATGGCGAACAGGCCGGGCGCCTCGGCGGCGGCGCGCACCGTCTGCTCGCCGCGACGCAGGGCCGGGTCGGCGGCGCGCAGCCGGGCCATTTCGCTGATGGCGCGATAAAGCGGCGCTCCGCGGTCGTAAGGGTCGCGCAGGCCGCCGATGCGCTGCTCGGTGCGATAGGTCTCGACCTGCCCGTCCCACATGTCCTGACGCCCGCCGCCGTAGCCGCCGCCGCCGGCGAAGCCCTGTTCGTCGCCGTAGTAGAGGGTGGGCACGCCTCGGCTGAACATCATCAGGGCGTGGGCCAGGCTGGTGCGGGCCAGAAGTTCGGCGTCCGGCGCCTGGGGATGGGCCTTCAGCACGAAGCCGCCGATCCGACCCATGTCGTGGTTGCCCAGGAAGGTCGGCAGCTGCAGCGCGGCCTCAGCCCCGCCTTCATACAGGGCGTCAGCGGCGAACAGCTTGGCCAGGGCGTCCGGCGCCTTGGCGCCATTGGCCACATCGGTGGCGACCGACTGGAAGCCGAAGTCGAGCACGGCGGGCAGCTTGTCCACCCGCGTGTGCTGGGCCAGGGCCGCAGGGTCGTGGTCATAGACCTCGCCGAAGATATGGAAGTTGGGGATGCCGCGGGCCTTGGCCCGCTCCATCATGGCCGGGACGAAGGCCTGCCAGAACTCGGGGTTCACATGCTTGGCCGTGTCGATGCGGAAGCCGTCGATCCCGTAGTCGTCGATCCAGTCGCCGAAGATCTCGATCATGCCCTGAACCACGCGCGGGTTCTCGGTGAACAGGTCGTCCAGCCCGGCGAAGTCGCCGTGGGTCGAGCTTTCGCCCCGGAAGGTCGAGTCGCCCCGGTTGTGATAGAGCAGGGGATCGTTCAGCCAGGCTGGGACCTTCACCGTCTCCTCGCCGGCCGGGATGTAGGGCGTGTAGGCCCAGGTCGGATCGGTCAGCCGGGCGAAGTCCGACGCATCCCCGTCGCCGCGGAAACCGTCATTGATCGCCGCACCCTCCACGCCGCCGCGCCGCGTATAGGGATAGTCGGCGACGGGACGATAGGCGCAGTCGTTTTTCGGGCATTCGCGATACTGGATCACGTCGGCCGTGTGGTTGGTGACGATGTCCAGATAGACCTTCATGCCGCGCGCATGGGCCGCCTCGACCAGGGCCTTCATCGTTTCCGGCTCGCCGAAATGCGGGTCGGGGCGGGTGAAGTCGGTGATCCAGTAGCCGTGGAAGCCGGCCATCGGCCGGCCGACCGTCGGCTGCACCGGCTTGTTCTTGAAGACGGGGGCCAGCCAGATGGCGGTAGCGCCCAGGCCCTGCAGATAGTCCAGCTTCTGCATCACTCCGGCCAGATCGCCGCCGTGATAGAATTCGGGGCTGGACGGATCAAAGCCGCTAATCAGCCGGTCCGGCGCATAGCCGCCGTGGTCGTTGGCGGCGTCGCCGTTGGCGAAGCGGTCGGGCAGAAGGAAGTAGATGACCTCGTCCTGCGGCGGGCGCTGACGCATGGCCTCAAGGGTCGAGGCGGCGGGCGCCTGGGCCGACGTCTGGGCCGAGGCGGCTCCGGCGCCCAGCAGACTCAGGCCGGCGGCGGCGGCGAGCAGACTCTTCCTGCGGCGTGGCGTCCTGGGCATGGCGGCCCTCCCTGTCCTGTCTCTCCGATGCGATGCCGGGGAGATCGATTTGCAAGTTTTTGCAGCGACGGACGGGCCTGTCAACCGCGCCATTTTCGCCTTGTTTTCCAGGCGCGCCCCCATGTTGCGCCGCAATATAGGCCAATCTGACGGGTGTTTTGGTCGAACATGGTCCGGTCTCAAACATTACCGGCTTGCAAGGTTGTCATAGATTTGCATAAGTTTGCGTCAGATCGCTTCATCAGAGAGCGACACTCATGGGAGGATGACGATGGCTTCTGGCTTCACCCGGCGTGCGCGCCTCATGACCGGCGGCGCCTTGGGCGTTGTCATGACCCTGGCTCTGGCGGGCGGCGCCCAGGCGCAGACCGCCTCGCAGGACGACCAGGCGACCCAGGTCGACGAGATCGTCGTCACCGGCATCCGTCGCTCGATCGAGGCTTCGATCTCGGCCAAGGCCCGCAACACCTCGATCGTCGAAGTCATCTCGGCCGAAGACATCGGCAAGCTGCCCGACGTCTCGATCGCTGAATCCCTGGCCCGCCTGCCCGGCGTGACCATGCAGCGCCTCGATGGCCGCAGCCAGCAGATCTCCATTCGCGGCCTCGGCCCGGACTTCACCACCGCCCTGCTGAACGGGCGCGAAATGGTGACGACCGGCGATAACCGCGGCGTCGAATTCGACCAGTTCCCCTCGGAGCTGATGTCCAGCGTCATCGTCTACAAGACGCCCGACGCCGCCCTGACCGGTCAGGGCCTGGCCGGCACGGTGGACATGAAGACCGTGCGTCCGCTGGATTACGGTCGTCGCGCCATCGTGGCCAACGCCCGTTATGAGTGGAACGACATCGGCGCCCTGAACTCGGGCACCACCGACAACGGCAGCCGCTATACGCTGAGCTATATCGACCAGTTCGCGGACGACACCATCGGCATCGCCCTGGGCTACGCCCACATGACGTCGCCCTATCAGTCGGAGCGTTTCAACGCCTGGGGCTATCCGACCCACAGCGACGGCAACCTGCTGACCGGCGGGGTCAAGCCCTACGTCATGTCGTCGGAGCTGGAGCGTGACGGCTATATGGGCGTGCTGGAATGGCGCCCGAACGATCGCTTCCACTCGACGATCGACGCCTTCTATTCCGAGTTCAAGAACACCCAGGTCCTGCGCGGCATCGAGTTCCCGCTGGCCTGGGGCGGATCGTCCGGCGCCTGCCCCGGTTCGCTCGCTGACTGCCGTCCCGGCCCGTCGCTGCGCCCCGGCTACACCGTTGAAGACGGCATGATCGTCGCCGGCACCTGGGACAACATCAAGGGCGTGGTCCGCAACGACCTGAACAAGCGCGACAGCAACATCACGGCCCTGGGCTGGAACACCGAGTTCGTCGCCAATGACGACTGGTCGTTCAACCTGGACCTCAACTACTCCAAGGTCGAGCGCAACGACATCATCCTGGAGACCAACGCCGGCACCGGCCGCAACATCAATGGCGCCCTGGACACCCTGGGCTTCGAACTGACCGGCGACGGCGTGACCCGCTTCACCAGCCAGCTGGACTATTCCGATCCGAACCTGATCAAGATCACCAGCCCGCAGGGCTGGGGCGGCGACGTCATTCCGGGCGGCCAGGCCGGCTACATGAACACCCCGTCCATCGAGGACGAGATCAAGGCGGTCCGCTTCGTCACCACCCGCCAACTGCATCAGAGCCCGTTCAGCTCGATCGACTTCGGCGTCAACTATTCGGAACGCGAGAAGTCCTTCGTCAACGACCAGTATTACCTGGCCGTGCCGGGCGGCGGCGATCTGGCCATCCCGACCCAGTTCCTGATGGACCCGACCGACCTGGGCTACCTCGGCATCTCCAAGGTCATCAGCTATGACGCCCTGGGCGTGATCAACAGCGGCGCCCTGGCCAAGGTGCGCAACCCCAATGCCGACGTCGCCGCCGGCAACTGGGAAGTCTCGGAAAAGGTCACCACCACCTTCATCCGCGCCAACATCGATCACAATCTGTTCGGCATGCCGCTGACCGGCAACGTCGGCGTTCAGGCCGTCTATACGGACCAGGCCTCGACCGGTTTCTCGGCCAGCCAGCTGGCGCCCGGCGTGTCCCAGACCCTGGCCGTTGCGGGCGGCGTCGACTACCTGGAGATCCTGCCCAGCGCCAACTTCATCGTGGAGGCGGGCGACGACTTCTTCGTCCGCTTCGCGGCGGCCCGCACCCTGGCTCGCCCGCGCATGGACGACATGCGCGCCTCGCGGAACTACAGCTACAACCCGGCCCTGGCCCAGTCTGGCGACATCAACCGTTCGCCCTGGTCGGGCGGCGGCGGCAACCCGGAACTGCGTCCCTTCATCGCCGACGTGGCCGACATTTCGATCGAGAAGTATTTCGCCAACCGTCGCGGCTATGTCTCGCTGGCGGCCTACTACAAGAACCTCGAGAGCTATGTTTACAACCACAATCAGGTCTTTGACTTCACCGGCTATCCGATCGGCGTCGGCAACCCCGAACCGGTCCTGCGTGAAGGCCTGATCGGCGCGCCGGACAACGGCGACGGCGGTTGGATCAAGGGGGTGGAGTTCGCGGTGTCTGCGCCGTTCGAAATCATCCATCCGATGCTGGAAGGCTTCGGCGGTCAGTTCAGCGCCTCCTGGACCGACAGCGAGATCCAGCCCGATCCGACCCAGGCTCCGACCACCCTGCCGGGTCTGTCGGAAACGGTGGTCAACACCACGGTCTATTACGAGAAGTACGGCTTCCAGGCCCGCCTCTCGCACCGCTACCGGTCGGACTTCCTGGGCGAGGTCGCCGGCTTCGGCAACGGCCGCACCCTGCGTTCGGTCGCGGCGGAAAGCATCATCGACGCCCAGATCGGCTATGAGTTCCAGTCGGGTCCGGCCGAGGGTCTGTCGATCCTGGCCCAGGTCAACAACCTGACCGACGAGCCGTTCAAGACCTTCGAGAACGGCGACGAGCGCCGCACCATCGACTTCCAGAAGTACGGCCGCACCTTCCTGGTCGGCGTCAACTACCGCTTCTGATCCCTTCTCTCTTCTGAGCCGACTGGGGGCCGTGTCTTTCGAGGCCGGCCCCCTCTTTTTTGCCTCAGCATGATTTTCGGCGCGCTTCCTGCTCTGGACGCCGCGCCGTCTTGCCTAGACAGTTCTTGTATATCGCGGCGCTGTCGTCGCGGTCCTTCGGGGAGCGACCATGAGCCAACCGCAAAGTGGAACGGGGGGAGCCGTGCGCGGCACCGGCCTCGCCTTCGCCTATGTCACCAGCCTCTTCTTCGCCTGGGGTTTCGCCACTTCGCTGATCGACCCGCTGATCGCGGCGGTGCGGCGAGTGTTCGACCTCAGCTACACTGAATCCTTCCTGACCACCTTCGCCTGGTTCATCGCCTATGGCGTGGCCTCGCTGCCGGCGGCGGCGGTGCTGACGCGTCTGGGCTACAGCCGCTCGATCATCGCCGCCTTGCTGACCATGGTGCTGGGCTGTCTGATCGTGCCGGTCGCCACCATCATCGACTTCTATCCGGGCATCCTGCTGGCCCTGTTCGTCATCGCCTCGGGCGTGACCCTGCTGCAGGTGGCGGCCAATCCGCTGGTGGCCGAGCTGGGCACCAAGAAGAGCTCGCACTTCCGCCTGGTCTTCTCCCAGGCCTTCAACTCCCTGGGGGCCACGGTCGGGCCGTGGCTGGGCGCGCACGTCCTGTTGACCGGCGGGGTCTTCGCCGCCGGCGCGGTCGTCACCGTGGCCACGCGCGGCGAGTCCCTGCGCAGCATCGACATCGCCTTCCTGGGCATGGGGGCCTTCTTCGCCCTGATCGCCGCCTTCATCTTCTCGGCGCGCAAGCAGATCAACGCCGCCGCCCCGGCCCATGACGCGGCCGAACCGGTCGGCGCCGCCGCCATCCTGTCGGCGCTGAAGTCGCGCTGGGCCCTGTTCGGCGCCCTGGCCATCTTCATCTACGTCGGTTCCGAAGTGGCCATCGGCAACATGCTGACCAACTTCCTGTCCGGTCCCGACATCCTGAACATTCCGGTCCATGAGGCGGGCAAGATGGTCGCTCTCTACTGGGGCGGGGCCATGGTCGGCCGCTTCATCGGCTCCTGGCTGCTGACCCGCATCCACGCCGGCGTCCTGCTGAGCATCTGCACCGTGGTCGCGGCCACCCTGTGCCTGATCGTCACCCAGACGGGCGGCGTGACGGCGGCCTATGCGGCCCTGGCTGTCGGCTTCTTCAACTCCATCATGTTCCCCAGCATCTTCACCCTGACGCTGGAGCGGTCGAGCGCGCCGGCCGCCGCGACCTCGGGCCTGCTGGTCTTCGGCATCATCGGCGGGGCTCTGCTGCCCCTGCTGGCGGCGCAGGTGGCCGACCGCTCGGGCGACATCCATCTGGGCTTCTTCGTGCCGGTGGCGGGCTATCTGCTGCTGACCGTCTTCGCCATCGTCTGCGCCCGCACCAAGGGCCGCGACAGCGAAGGCCCGGTCGCTTCGCCGCACTAGGTTCGCGCCATCGACGGGAAGGGGCCGCGTCCGATCGCTCGGGCGCGGCCTTTTCTTATGGGAATCAGGATGACCGCGTCGGGTCCGTCAGCGGCTCGCCATAGTGGCGGTCGCCGTGCAGGTTGGCGGCCAGGGGCGCGGTCGTCCGCTCGATCAGGCGGTGGACCACGGGTTTGTCCGGCCCCTGATGCAGGGCGTAGATGCGCTGCGAGATGTCGGCGTCCGCCTGGGTGATGCGCTGGTTGTGGCGGACGTAATCCAGCCAGGTGGCGGTCTGGTACTTCTCGACCCAGACGTCGGGCTCGGCCAGGTCGCGCATCAGGTGCCACTGGCGAGCGCCGTCGCGGCGGCGCACCCGGCGGCGCTCGTCCATCACGGCCAGGAAGGCGTCGATGTCTTCCTCGCGGATGCGATAGGCAATGGTCACGACCACCGGCCCGCTGCGCGGCTCGATCGGAAGCTGCGTCTCTGGCTCGGTCCAGCGCCGCAGCAGGTCCATGTTCAGGTTGGCGGTCGAGGGCAGGGGAACCCTCAGCCCGATCAGGACGCACAGGACCAGCACCCCCGCCGAAAGGCCGAGCGCCATGTCCAGACCCTGGCTCTGGGCCAGCGAACCCCACAGCCAGCTGCCGCCCGCCATGCCGCCGAAGGCCGCCATCTGATACAGCGCCAAGGCCCGCGCCACGACCCAGCGCGGCACAGACATCTGCACCGTGACGTTGAAACTGGACAGGGTCAGCACCCAGCCCGCGCCCGCGATCATCAGGGCCGGCAGGGTCAGGGCCAGCCAGGGGCTGAAGCCGACGACGGCGGCCGCCCCGGCGAAGGCCAGGGTGGAGACGCGCACCACGGTCTCGGTCTCATACTTGGCCCTCAGTCGACCGACGAACAGGGCGCCGCCCACCGCGCCTATGCCGAAGGCGCCGAGCAGCAGGCCAAAGGCCAGGGGCCCGCCGCCGCCCTCGCGCGCCACCAGGGGCATCAGGGCCTGAACCGCGCTGGCCCCCACGCCGAAGACCACGGCGCGCAGCAGGACCGCCGTCACGCGCGGTGACAGGAAGGCGTAGCGCAGGCCCCCCGCCATGGCCGCCAGCAGGCCCTCGCGCGGCAGGGTCTGCTTGGGCCGATCGGGCTTCCAGCGGAACAGGACGACCAGCAGGCCCAGATAGCTGACGGCGTTGACCGCAAAGGCCGCCGCCGCCCCCGCCGCCGCCACGATCAGGCCGCCGATGGCCGGGCCGACGCTGCGGGCCAGGTTGAAGCCCATGGAGTTCAAGGTCACGGCCCCGGCCAGATCCTCACGCGGGACCATGTCGCCGACCGAGGCCTGCCAGGCCGGGCCGTTGAAGGCCGTGCCGCAGCCGATCAGGAAGGTGAAGCAAAGCAGGACCCAGGGCGTGATCCAACCGACATAGGTTATGACCGCCAGCCCGGCCGAGACCAGCAGCATGAAGCTCTGGGCCGCCAGCATGATCTTGCGTCGGTCCACCGTATCGGCCAGGGCGCCCGCCGCCAGCGACAGCAGCATGATCGGCAGGGTGACCGAGGCCTGGACCAGGGCCACCATCTGGGCCGAGGCGATGGAGGACATCATCCAGGCGGCGCCGACCGACTGGATCAGACCCCCGAAATTGGTCACCAGGCTGGTGATCCAGACGGCGCGGAAGACCGGATGGTTCAGCGGGGCCAGGGCGCCGGAGTGCGCGCGCGGCGCGGTCTCGGGGGCGGTCATGACGCGGACCGGCTGGAACGGAACATCAGGATGGCGGCGCCCGATCGGTGACTGCGGGTTGATGCCCTACTGCACCCCTTTGGCGGCGGCTTGGCAAGGCGAGGCGACGACTTTCGCCCGCTTCATCACGACTTCGCCGAAAAGGGCGGCGATGACGCGTCCGGTCGCAGCCCCTATAGAAGCCGCTTCTTCGTCTTTCCCTCCACCCGGACCGCCGCCCCGATGTCTGAAACCGCCTCGCCCGTCTGCGTCGCCGCCCTCTATCGCTTTGCGACCATCAAGGATCGCGAGGCCGTGCAGGCGCGGCTGCTGGACCTGTGTGGAACCGAGGTGCGCGGCACGCTTCTGGTGGCGCACGAGGGGATCAACGGCACCATCGCTGGACCCGAGGGGGCCGTCGCCCGCGTCGTAGACGGCATCCGCGCCATGCCCGGTTTCGACCGGCTGGAGCTGAAATACTCGACCGCCGAGGTCATGCCGTTCCACCGCATGAAGGTGCGGCTGAAGACCGAGATCGTCACCATGGGCGTGACCGATATCGACCCGGTCGACGGCGTCGGCGCCTATGTCTCGCCCCAGGACTGGAACGCCCTGATCGCCGATCCCGACACCATCGTCATCGACACCCGCAACGACTATGAGGTCGAGGTCGGGGTGTTTGAGGGCGCGATCCAGCCCAATACGCGCACCTTCCGCGAGTTTCCCGACTGGTTCCGGACCGAGGGCCGCGCCCTGCTGGATCGGCCCAATCCGCCCAAGGTCGCCATGTACTGCACCGGCGGCATCCGCTGCGAAAAGGCCACCGCCTTCCTCAAGAATGAGGGCGTCGAGCAGGTCTTCCATCTGGAAGGCGGCATCCTGAAATACCTCGAGACCATCCCAGAGCCCGAGAGCCTGTGGCGCGGCGACTGCTTCGTCTTCGACGAACGGGTCGCGGTCGGTCACGGCCTGAAAGAGGGCGACCACAGCCTGTGCCGCGGCTGCCGCATGCCGGTCAGCCCCGAGGCGCGCCTGTCGCCCCTCTATGTCGAGGGCGTCTGCTGCGAACGCTGCCACGACACGCGCACGGAGGAACAGCGCGAGGGCTATGCCGAACGCCACAAGCAGGTGGAGATCGCCGCGCGGCTGGGGATCGGTCACGTGGGGGCGGGACCGAAATAGAACCTGCCCTCTCCCGATGGGAGAGGGCTTGAGCGCACGAGAGCGGAGCGATCGTTCTCGCGCGAAAGGGTGAGGGGCGAAGACCTCAGTCGGCGTAAGCCGCCGCGCCATGGCCTTCGGCCGACTTCAAGCGCGAACCCTCACCCTTTCGCCTAGCCAATCGCTTCGCTCCTGGAGGCTCAAGCCCTCTCCCATCGGGAGAGGGAGAACTCGCGGCGGGACGACGCCCATGCCATGCTCTGCGCCGAGCCTGAACGGAGCCCGCCGATGTCGTCCTTGCGTCCTATCGCCGACCTCGACACCCATGAGGTGACCAACCAGCCGCCGCCGCTGGAGGGCCTCAACCTGTTCACGGGCGACCGGGCGCTGGCTGACGCCGTGCGCCGCGCGGGCGGGGGACAGCATGAAGCGCGGCTGACGGCGCTGGGCGCCCGCTGCGGCGCGGCCGAGGTCATCGACTGGGGCGTTCAGGCCAATCGCGTGCCGCCGGTGCTGGACACCCACGACCGCTATGGCCGCCGCATCGACGAGGTGACCTTTCACCCGGCCTATCATCAGCTGATGCAACTGGGGCTGGAGGCGGGCCTGGCTTCCGTCGCCTGGGACGGGACGGCCAACGGCCACGTCGCCCACGCCGCCATCCTGTTCCTGACGGGGCAGGCGGATTCGGGCACCAGCTGCCCCATGACCATGACCTATGCCTCGGTCCCGGCCCTGACGGTCGAGCCGGGCGTCGGCGCTTCGTGGATCGAGAAGATCAGGGGCGGGCGCTACGACCCCGCTGTTCGCCCCGCGTCGGACAAGACCGGCGTCACCCTCGGCATGGCCATGACCGAGAAGCAGGGCGGGTCGGACGTGCGCGCCAACACCACCCGCGCCGAAGCGACGGGCGAGGACGGCTGGTATCGGCTGACAGGGCACAAGTGGTTCTGCTCGGCCCCCATGTCCGACGCCTTCCTGACCCTGGCCCAGGCGCCGGGCGGCCTGACCTGCTTCCTCTTGCCGCGCTGGCTGCCGGACGGTCAGCGCAACGCCGGGTTCCGGGTGATCCGGCTGAAAGACAAGATGGGCGACCGCTCCAACGCCTCGTCCGAGGTCGAGTATAGTGGCGCGCTCGCTCAGAGGCTGGGCGAGGAGGGGCGGGGCGTGGCCACCATCATCCGCATGGTTCAGCACACGCGGCTGGACTGCGTCGTCGGCTCGGCCCAGCAGATGCGCGGGGCATTGGCCCAGGCGATCTGGCACGCCCAGCACCGCACCGCCTTCCAGAAGCGGCTGATCGACCAGCCGATGATGGCGGCGGTCCTGGCCGATTTGTCGCTTGAGAGCGAGGCGGCGACGGCCCTGTCGCTGCATCTGGCCGGAATATTCGACCGGGACGACCCGGTCGGGCGGCTGCTGACGCCAATCGCCAAATACTGGGTCTGCAAGCGGGCGCCGGGCATGATCTATGAGGCCATGGAGAGCCTGGGCGGCGCCGGCTATGTCGAGACCGGCCCGATGCCGCGCCTGTTCCGCCAGTCGCCGCTGAACGCCATCTGGGAGGGCTCGGGCAATGTCATCGCCCTGGACGTGCTGCGCGCGGTGGCGCGCGAGCCGGAGGCGGTCGAGGCTCTACGCGGGTTTATGGAGGCGGCGCGTGGGCGCGACGGCGTCTATGACCGCTGGCTGGACAGTCTGGACTTCGCCCCGTCATCGGAAGGGGCGGCGCGTCTGGCGATCGAGCGGTTGGCGTTGGCGGCGCAGGCCGCGGTGCTGCTGATGCACGAAAGCCCCGTCGCCGGGGCCTTCTGTCGTCTGCGTCTTTTGCCGCGCGGCGCAGCCTACGGCGCGTTCGAGGCGGTCATCGATGCGCGGGCGATCCTGGATCGCGCCTTGCCCGCCTGAAACAACAGGCGGCGGCTCGCGGGCGCGAACCGCCGCCGCCGACTAGCTGAGGACGACGATCGCCACGCGGCGATTCTGCGCCCGGCCTTCGCGGGTGTTGTTCGGCGCGACCGGCTTGGTCTCGCCATAGGAGATGGTGGCCATGCGGTTCAGGGCGATGCCCTGGTCGCTGAGGTAGCGGCGCACGGCTTCGGCGCGCGACTGGCCCAGGCGCTCATTGGCTTGGGTGTCGCCCGAGGAGTCGGTGTGGCCCTGGATTTCCAGGTAGACGTTGCGGTTCTCGGCCCGCAGACGCTGGACCAGCTCGGCCAGGCGTTGCTCGGCTTCCGGCGACAGGGCGTCGCGGTTGACCGGGAACTTCACCGAGTCGTCCGACAGGACCACTTCATACAGGAACTTGCCTTCGGCCAGCTTGTGCGCGGCGTTGGCGCGCTGCAGGGCTTCGCCGGCGGTGCCTTCAACCTGGGTCAGATGATTGTCGACCTGCGTGACGCGTTCGTCGACCACGGCGACATTGTCACGCACGAAACGATGACTTGCACACCCGCTTGCGGTCAGTCCCACCAGCACCACCACTGCACTGGCCGCGACCGCCTTAGATGTCAATTTGATCAAGTTGAATCTCCTTCGTGCCGGTGCGCTACTCCGGGATTGCGCGTTGCTGCACCCGCAGATGCAGGGAACGGCGCTGCAAAGACGCGCAACGAGGGACATGGTTTCAGCTTAACCATAGAAAAACTTTAGAAATCGATGGTTTTGCAAAGTTTGGCATATTCAAGGCGCGGCGCCATGATGCTGACGCGGATGAAGGGTTACCAAAGATCGCCTCACTGTCCTGAGGTCGCGCGCCGGGATGTTTATATTGGCTATTTTATTCTTCATTGCGGTGAAGCTTGTGGAGCCGACTGCTTGAGCGGCGCAAGAAAAGACGAGTCTGCTCCATTTGCATCCCCGGTTTCATCGCAGGGGCGGCGCAAGGCGCGGCGGCGCGCCCTGACCGTGACGGTCAGCATCGGCGCGCACTTGCTGGTGGCGGCGGCCATCCTCCTGAGCCCGACCAAGACCCCGGTCTTTCCGCCCGAGTATGAAGCCATCGAGGTGACGCTGGTCGATCCGCCTCCGCCGCCGGCTCCGGTCCCGGCGCCGGACGAAGGGGGCGGGGGTTCGCCTGCGCCCGCGCCGACCCCTGCGCCGACGCCCGTTCCCACGCCGACACCGGTCAAGGCACCGGCCAAGGCTCAGCGCGCGGCGCCGACGCGGCCCTCGCCTCGGCCCAGTCGCCCGGCGCCGCGCGCGCCGACGGTGGAGCCCGTGCCCATCACCGCCCCGGAACCCAGCGTCTCCTACGTCTTCATGGGCGACGCGGCCCTGGCCGGCGCCATGACGGCGGGCGGCGGAGCCGGGAACGGCGCGGGTTCAGGCGCGGGCAGCGGAACCGGCGACGGCAGCGGCTCGGGCAGCGGCGGGGGCTCGGGCTCCGGCACAGGCGGGTCGTGCGACATGGTGCGCCGTCTGCAGAACGCCCTGCGGGACGCGCCGGGCGTGCGCTCGGCTCTGACCGAGGCCTATCGCACCTCGGGCGCCAACGGTCGGGCCATCCTGGTCTGGGACGGCGACTGGGTGCTGAGCCCTGGCCAGGAGGGCAAGGGACTGGCGGGCGTGCGCCAGGCCGTGGCCGTCACGGTCGGTTTCACGCCGCGCGCCTGCAAGGCCGAGGTCGTGCGCGGCTATGTCCTGCTGACGCTCGGCGACGGCCCCGGCGCGCCGCGTCTGGCCCTGGGGACCGGCCAGTGGCGCTGGGGCGACCTGCTGCGCTGATCTAGGCCAGTCCGAGCGGGCCATAGAGCCAGGTCAGCCAGATGCCGATGGACAGAAAGACCCCGAACGGCAGGCGGTCGGTGGCGGACACGCGTCGCCGCACGATCAGCATGGCCAGCACCACGCTGAGCCCGGCGACGGAGGCCCACAACAGGACGCTGGGCAGGCCCATCCAGCCGACCCAGGCCCCGCCCGCGCCGAACAGGAAGGGGTCGCCGCCGCCCAGACCCTCGCGACCGCGGGCCAGCCTATAGAGGCGCGCCAAAAGCCATAGCCCGCCGAAGCCCACGGCGGCGCCGATCAGCGGCGGGATCAGGGCCGAGGGGAAGGCCGCGCCCAGACCGCCGGGATAGAGCAGGGTCGCCGCGATCAGGCCGCTGACAAACAAGGGCAGGGTCAACTGGTCGGGCAGCCAGAAATGTTCGGCGTCCACCAGGGCCAGGATCAGAAGGTTCCAGCCCAGAACTGCGGTCATCAGGGCCGCAGCGAAGTCGCCGGAATGCAGGCCGGCCCAGACCCCGATCAGGCCCGATCCCAGCTCGATCAGCGGATAGCGGACGGGGATGGTCGCGCCGCAGTCGGAACAGCGTCCGCGCGACAGGGCCCAACTGAGCACCGGGATCATCCGCCAGGGCTTCAGCGACTGGCCGCAGCCGCCGCAGTGCGAGCGCTCGAACACCACGTCCTCGTCGCGCGGCAGGCGCAGACTGACCAGGCCCAGGAAGCTGCCGACGATCAGGCCGACGCCCCCCAGGAAGGCGGCATGGATCAACATGGGTGGCCTCCCCGGCGCGTGGTTCCTGTCCTGCACTAGCGGGCGCGGGCGTTTTGGGGGAGGGGCAATCGTCGGCGATGTCCCGATGAATTGTGAAATCCAGGCCGTATCGGGACGGCTTTTCACGCAAGCGGCGCCACAGCTTCACGGAACGGCGTCTGATCTGTCGTGGTTCGGCGGCGGCCATGTCACATCCGGCTTCTAGGGGAAGCACCGGGCAGGCGGGCGCCGATCATCCAACTTCGGACAATCCGTCCGAACGTCCTCCTGCATGTCTTATTGGCTCAGACACGGTGCAGACGATGACCGCTCTCAAGACGAAAACCCTGCTTGCGGTCGCCGCGAGCGCCCTGGCCCTGGCCGCCTGCGGCGGCGACGGCACCTCTGAACTTCAGAACCCCGGCGATACCGGCGGCAACCCCGGCACGGGCGGCGGCAACAACGGCGGCGGCGACGGCGGCAGCGGCTCGAACGGCGCCTGCCCGACCCACCCCAATGTGACCAAGGTCACTGTCGGCACCGAGGAGCACTGCCGCATCTCGGGCGAGATCACCACCAACCTGACCCTGACGGCCGGCCCGGCCTATCAACTGAACGGCACGGTCAAGGTCGGCAAGGACGTCGGCTTCGACGGCCAGAAGGCCGGCGGCGTCACCGCCGTCCTGTCGATCGATCCGGGCGTCAAGATCTACGCCGGCACGCGCACCTCGCAGCTGGCCATCCAGCGTGGCTCGCGCATCAACGCTCAGGGCACCGCCGCCCAGCCCATCGTCCTGACCAGCGCCGATGCGCTCGGCTACGCCACGACCCTGGGTCTGGCCAACGCCCGTTCGCCTCTGGCCGCCGGCGTCCGCGACGACCCCTATTCGGGCGAGTGGGGCGGCCTGTCGCTGCTCGGCCGCGGCGTCATCAACAACTGCCCGGCCGCGCCGGCTGTCTGTGAAGCCGAAGCCGAAGGCGGCTCGGGCCTCTACGGCGGCAACGTGCCGAACGACACCTCGGGCACGCTGAAGTATGTCCGCGTCGAATATGCCGGCGTGCGCTTTACCGAGACCAACGAACTGAACGCCATCGCCTTCTGGGGCGTCGGATCGGGTTCGACCATCGACTACGTCCAGGCCCACAACGGCGGCGACGACACGGTCGAGTTCTTCGGCGGCTCGGTCAACGCCAAGCACCTGGTGCTGACGGGCGCTGACGACGACAGCCTGGACTGGACCTTCGGCTGGAACGGCAAGGTCCAGCACGTGGTCATCGCCCAGAACCCGCTGCAGGCCGCCGGCGACGCCGGTTACGAGGCCGACAACAACGAGCTGGGCTTCGACATCCTGCCGCGCTCGGCCCCGACCATCTCGAACGTGACCCTGGTGGGCAACACCACGGCCGGCGCGGGTCTGCGTCTGCGCCGCGGCACCGCCGGCAAGCTCTACAACCACGTCGTCTCGGGGAACTTCCAGCGCGGTCTGCGCATCGACGACGCCGCCACCTATGCCCAGGCGGACGCCGGCAATCTGTCGCTGCGCTCCTTCTACATCTCGACGGCGACGCCCTTCCACAGCGCCCAGGCCCAGGCCGTCTTCACCAAGGACGCCAACAACCGCACGGGCGCCTCGACCCTGTCGTCCTACGTCTCGGGCGGCAAGGCCTACATCAACGGCGTCAACGAGAACGCCGGCGTGTCGGTCGATCCGCGCACGGTCGACGCCTTCTTCGACGCTGCCCCCTACGTCGGCGCTGTCCGTGACTCGGCCTCCAACTGGACGCTGAACTGGACCCGCTGGCTGAACGACTAAGGGTCGCCTCGATCCTTGAGCGGCGGGCGGCTGATCAGCCGCCCGCCGTCTTGCCTTCCTCCTTCTCTCCGGCGCTCGCACCGAAGGACTTCTTGAGATGACGCCTACCCGCACGATCGGCCTCGCCGGCCTGCTCGCCAGCACGGTTCTGACCGCCCCCGCCCTGGCCCCGACGCGGGCATGGGCCCAGGACGCCGCTTCGGCTCCGGCCCCCGCGCCGCAAGATCCCGCCGTTTCGACGGTCGAGGACATCGTCGTGCGCGGTCGCTTCGTGCCGGACGTGAAGCGCGAGACCTCGGCGGTCGCCAACATCCTGACCGAGGAAGACATCAAGCGCTCGGGCGACTCGGAAATCGGCGAGGCCCTGGCCCGCGTCACCGGCCTGTCCATCGTCGGCGACGGCTATGTCTATGTGCGCGGCCTCGGCGATCGCTACTCCAGCATCATCCTGGACGGCTCGACCCTGCCTAGCCCCGAGCCGCTGAAGCGGGTGGTGCCCCTGGACCTGTTCCCGACCTCGCTGGTCTCGAACGCCCAGATCCAGAAGACCTATTCGGCCCAGTATCCGGGCGAGTTCGGCGGCGGTCTGATCGCTCTGTCGACGCGCGCCATTCCCAATGAACGCTTCCTGTCCTTCGGCACCTCGATCAGCGCGGAGACGGAATCGACCGGCAAGGAAGGCCTCTATTGGGACGCGGGCGGCAAGCTGTCGAACATCGGCATCGCCGACAACAGTCTGAACCTGCCCAACTTCATCAAGATCGACCCCTCGCTGAAGTCCTTCGCCAACAACCCGGCCATGCTGCAGGCGGCGGGCCGTTCGCTGCGCAACGTCTGGTCGATCGATGGCGACAAGAACATGCCGGACTTCGGCTTCAACCTGTCGGGCGCCGAGATCATCGACCTGTCGAACGGCATCCGTCTCGGCGGCTTCGTCGCGGTGGACTACGACTATCAGGTCCGCAACCGCGAGGGCGTGCGCAACTCGTTTGAGGTCAACGGCGGCGTCAATGATCAGATCAGCCCCGAGGCCTGCGCCAGCGCCGGCGGTCTGTCGAACGCTGTGGGTTGCGGTTTCCAGCGCACCGAGCAGGAATACGCCCTCAATGCGCTGGGCGCCTTCGGCATCGAGTTCAACGAGAACCACGAGCTGAAGCTGACCACCCTGCTGCTGCGCAAGACGCGCCAGCAGGCCCTGATCGAGCGCGGCCTGTTCTCGGCCGACCCCGGCCTGATCCGCAGCTTCCAGCGCCTGAACTGGATCGAGCAGCAGATGAACTCGAACCAGTTGTCGGGTCGTCACGTCTTCATGCTGCCGATGGCCCTGGACCGGCTGCAGATCGACTGGCGCGCGGCCTATTCGACGGCGTCGCGCGATACGCCCTATCGCCGCGAATACTCCTATCGTCTGGAGCCGGACAACGTCTTCCGCATGACGCCGGGTTCGGATTCCAACCGCACCTTCTTCAGCGCCCTGGAGGACGAGAACACCGAGTTCGGTCTCGACTTCACCCTGAACGGCATGATCGCCGACCGTGAGATCACCCTGAAGGCCGGCGGCCTGCATCAGGAGCGCGAGCGCGACTTCGCCAGCCGTCGCTACTCCTTCCAGCCGGCGGCGGGGGTCATCATCTCGCCCGAACTGCGCAGCTTCGTGCCGGAGATCATCTTCAGCCCCGACAACATCGGCGGCAATGCGGGCTATACCCTGCGCGACATCACCGACCCGTCGGACTTCTTCGACGCGACGATGGAGATCAACGCGGCCTACGCCTCGGCCGAGGTCGAGGTCATCAAGGATCTGCGCGTCACCGCCGGCGTCCGCTATGAAGACTCCGAGCAGCAGGTGAACAGCTTCATCCCGTTGGGCGAGACCGGCGCTGGCGATCCCATCAAGGCCAAGCTGGCCCAGGACTTCTGGCTGCCTACGGCGACGGCGACCTGGGAGTTCGCCGACAACATGCAACTGCGCTTCGGCTACTCCAAGACGATCAACCGTCCCGACCTGCGCGAACTGTCGAACGCCCTCTTCCTGGACGACGATTCCAACACCCTGGAGCGCGGCAATCCGAACCTGAAGATCGCCGAGATCCAGAACTACGACCTGCGCTGGGAATGGTATTTCGGTCAGCGTCAGTCGGCCACCATCGGCCTGTTCTACAAGGCCTTCGACAACCCGATCGAGCGCACCTATCAGCCGATCGGCGAGGGCTTCGGCCGTTCGTTCCAGAACGCGCAGGAAGCGACGCTGAAGGGCGTCGAGGCCGAGATCGACTACACCCTGCCGATGGACGTCTGGGCGCCGAACCTGACCTGGTTCCAGAACAACGAGGTCTTCGTCGTCGCCAACGTCACCTGGTCGGACTCCGAAGTGACCGACGCCGCCTATACCCGCGCCCTGCAAGGTCAGTCGGAATGGCTGGGCAACCTGCAGCTCGGCTTCGAGAACACCACCGCCCGTCGCCGCGCCACCCTGCTGGTCAACTATCAGGGCGAGCGGATTTCGGACGCCGGCATCATCACCGGCTCGACCCGCCTGCCGGACGTGATCGAGACCCCGCCGATCATGCTGGATCTGGTCGCCAGCCAGACCTTCACCGTCGGCGGCCGCGACTATGATCTCGGCGCCAAGGTCGAGAATATCCTGGGCGAGGAATACGAGCGCAGCCAGTCCTTCGCCAACGGCGGCAAGGGCGTGGTCGAGGGTTACAAGCTGGGTCGGACCATCTCGCTCAGCCTGTCCACGACCTTCTGATCCGCATACGGCCACGTTGTCACGACAACGTCTCAAGGCCGTCATCGTCACGTGAGGCTTCGACCCCGGCTGCTGGAGTAAGCAGCCGGGGTTCCCGTTTTCGGGGGTGTTCGGAGCGTCGGGCGTGATCGCACGGGTCGGGGAATGGGGGCGTCAGACGCGCACGGCGGTCGCTGCGCGGCCGGGGCGTGTTCGCGCGGGCGTCGAGATCGCCCTGGTCGCCCTGCTGGCGGTGCAGGGCGGACGTCTGGCGTGGATTTTCGTCGCCCCCCAGCCGGAAACGACGGCCGCCGCCCGCGTCGAGGTCGCGCCCGTAGATGCCTCCATCTTTCAGCGTTTCGACGCCTTCTTCCGCACCGGCGACAAGAGCAGTCTGGCCGAGGCGGCGGGCGCCGATAGCGACGCCCTGCGCCTGTTCGGGGTGCGGGCGGGCGGGCCTGACGGCGGCTCGGCCATCATTGGTCTGCCCGACGGGCGACAGGTTTCGGTCGGGGTGGGCGAGACCATTTCAGACGGCCTGACCCTGGCCTCGGTCGGCGAGGACTACGTCACCGTGTCGCGCGGCGGATCGGTCAGCCGACTGGTCTTCACCGAGACGCCCGCAGGCGCCGCGACACCCCCGCCACCGCCCGCGGCCGCCCAGGTCATGAGCCCGACCAGCGGCGCGCCCGCTCCGGTCTCGGCGGCGGCCTCCGCCGCTGCGCCGACAGGGCCGGTCGTCGATCCGCAGCGGCTGATGGCTCAGGCTTCCTTGCGGCCTCGCATGGACGGGCTTCGCATTCGCGGCTTCACCCTGGCCGCGCGCGGCGACGGGGCGGCGCTGAGGGCGGCTGGGCTGCAGTCCGGCGACGTCATCCTGGCCGTTAACGGGGCCGAACTGAACAGTCTGGAACGCCTGTCCGAACTGGGCGGCGACCTATCCGGCAGCAGCGCCGCCGAGATCCGCTTCGAGCGGAACGGCCGGGTGCAGACCACCACCATAAGGACCGGCCAGTGATGCGCCTTCACCGCTCTTTCGCCGCCGTCGCCCTGTCGGCCCTGATCGCTGTTCAAGGCCCGCTGCTGGCCTCGCCTGCGTTCGCTCAGGAGGGCGCGCGCCAGACCCTGAATGTTCAGGGCGCCGACATCCGCGCCTTCATTCAGGACGTGGCCCGCACCACCGGCCGCACCTTCATCGTCGACCCCGCCGTGACCGGCAACGTCACCGTGACCAGCCAGCGGGCGCTGAACAGGAGCGAGCTGTTCGAGGTCTTCCTTTCGACCCTGCGGGCCAATGGTCTGGTGGTGACGCCGACCAGTTCTGGCGCCTATCGCATCAGCCCGGCCCAGGGCGCGGCGCAGGGACCGTCCACGGTCGGGTCGGAACGCTTCTCGACCCAGGTCTTCCAGTTGCGCAACATCGACGCCGCCTCGGCCGCCGAGACCATCCGGCCTCTGGTCGGCGCTCAGGGTCAGGTCCTGGCCAACCCCAGCGGCAACAGCGTTGTGGTCGCCGACTTTGCCGACAATCTGAGCCGCATCCGCAGCCTGATTCAGCGCATCGACGTGGACCGGGCCTCGTTCGACGTGGTGACGCTGGAGAACTCCTCCGCCGCCGAGATCGCGGGGGTTCTGGCCCAGGTCCTGGCCCCGCCCGGCGGCCAGCCGGGGCAGGGCATGGTGTCGGTGACGCCGGTGGCCAGCTCCAACTCCGTCATCCTGCGCGGCGACCCGGCCGCCGTGGCGCGGGTGCGGCCTCTGGTCGAGGACCTCGACCGCCGCGCCCGTTCGGCGGACGACGTCAAGGTCGTCTTCCTGCAACACGCCAACGCCGAGCAGTTGCTGCCGGTGCTGCAACAGATCGTCGGCCAGCCGGTGACGGCGGCCAGCGCCACGGCGACGCCCGCCGCCGCGCGCGGAACCGGCGAAGCCGCTGTGGCTCAGCCCGTGGCGGCGCCGGCCGCGCCGGCGCCCGGCCAGAAGGCCAGCATCGCCCGCTTCCCCGGCGCCAACGCCCTGGTCATCTCGGCCTCGGCGGATACGCAACGGATGCTGGCCGAGGTCATTCGCCAACTCGACAGTCGCCGTCAGCAGGTGCTGATCGAGGCTATCGTGGTCGAGCTGGGCGACACCGCCGTGCGCGAGCTGGGGGTCCAGTGGCTGCTGGCCGGATCGGACGGCAATCCCATCGGCCTGACCAATTACTCAGACCGCGCCGCGCCTCTGGTCCCCATCGCGGGCGGGGCCGCCGCCGGTCAGTTGGACAAGGACGATCCGCTGCGCAAGCAGCTGCAGGACCTGGCCCTGAACAGTCTGGTCGGCGCCAACGGCTTCATCGGCGGGGGCGGCGGGCGCATCGGCTCGGACGGCCTGTTCGGCTTCATCATCAATGCGGCCAAGTCGGACGAAGGCTCCAACCTGCTCCAGACCCCGTCCCTGATGACGCTGGATAATGAGGAGGCCACCATCCTGGTCGGGCAGGAGGTGCCGATCACCACCGGCGAGGCCCTGCTGGACGGTAATTCCAACCCCTTCCGCACGACCCAGCGCCAGGACATCGGGGTCAAGCTGATCGTCAAGCCGCAGATCAATGCGGGGGGCTCCATCACCCTCTTCCTGCGTCAGGAGGTGTCCAGCATCAACGGCGTCCTGACGCGCGGCGCCTCCGATCTGGTGTTGAACAAGCGCGAGCTGGAAACGACGCTCGTCGTGGATGACGGCGAGATCGCCGTGGCCGGCGGCCTGCTGGATCAGAACGACCGCCTGTCGGTCGACAAGGTGCCGGGGCTGGGCGACGTGCCGGTGCTCGGCGCCCTGTTCAAGTCCACCAGCCGCCAGCGCGGACGCACCAATCTGATGGTCTTCATTCGCCCGACCATCATCCGCACCCCGGGCGACGCCCAGCAGCTGAGCGCCGATCGCTGGGGCTATATGCGCGGCGAACAACTGCGCTCGCAGCCGGGCGTCGAGCCCAGTCTGGACGAGATGCTGCGCGACTATATGCGCACCCAGGCGCCCGTCGCGCCGCGCGCCATCGACAACCCGGCGCCGGGCGCGACGGCCCCCGTGGGCGAGGTGACGATCAGTCCGCTGGCCCCCGCCGCCAACGCCGTCTCGCCGCAGGGCTGAGGGCCATGATCACCCTGGTCAATCCGACCCTGCCCTATGGGTTCGCCAAGCGGAACGGCGTCATCCTGCTGGACGCGGGCGACATCGCCTCGGTGGGCCTGCGCGACGGCGCCAACCCTCTGGCCCTGGTCGAGACCCGCCGGGCCCTGGGGCGGCCCTTGCAGGTGCAGGCCATGGATCAGGCCGAGTTCGACCGGCGCCTGTCCGACGTCTATGCGGGCGATCTGAGTGCGACGGGCGACGACCAGATGGACATGCCGTCCGGCCTCGACGGCTTGATCGAGGACCTGCCCGCCGCCGCCGACCTGCTGGATTCCGCCGACGACGCCCCGGTTATCCGCATGATCAACGGCATCATCGCCGAGGCTGTGCGCGCCGGCGCCTCGGACATCCACCTGGAACCCTATGAGAACGCCCTGATCGTGCGGATGCGCGTGGACGGCGTGCTGCGCGAAGCCTTGAGCCTGAACCCGCGCATCACGCCGCTGCTGGTGTCGCGCATCAAGGTCATGGCCCGGCTCGATATCGCCGAAAAGCGCGTGCCGCAGGACGGGCGCATCCCTCTGGCGCTCGGCGGCAAGACCCTGGACGTGCGCGTCTCGACCCTGCCGTCGCGAGCGGGCGAGCGGGTGGTGCTGCGCATCCTCGACAAGGATCAGGCCGGCCTGTCGCTGGACCAGCTGGGCATGGACGCCGAGGCGCATGACGCCGTCCGCACGGCTCTGCGCGAACCCAACGGCATCATCCTTGTCACGGGGCCGACGGGTTCGGGCAAGACCACCAGCCTCTATGCCGGTCTGTCGCTGCTCAACGACGCCACCCGCAACATCCTGACGGTCGAGGACCCGGTCGAATACGCCATCGACGGCGTCGGCCAGACCCAGGTGAACCCCAAGGTCGGCATGACCTTCGCGGCGGGCCTGCGCGCCATTCTGCGTCAGGACCCGGACGTGGTCATGGTCGGCGAAATCCGCGACGTGGAGACCGCCAGCGTCGCGGTGCAGGCCTCGCTGACCGGGCACCTGGTCCTGTCCACCGTCCACACCAACGACGCCGCCGGGGCGGTGACGCGCCTGCGCGACATGGGGGTGGAGCCCTTCCTGCTGGCCTCGACCCTGCGCCTGATCGTGGCCCAGCGTCTGGTGCGGCGCCTGTGCGGCGAGTGCCGTCAGTCCGAAGCCGCCGACGCCGCCACGGCGCGCCTGTGCGGCGTCGTCGAGGGCGCGACGGTCTGGCGCGCGCAAGGCTGCGGATCGTGCAACCACACCGGCTATGTCGGCCGCGTCGGCGTCTATGAGACGCTGAAGATCGACGACAAGGTCCGCCGCCTGATCGCCGCCGAGGCCGACGAAGAGGCCCTGATCAACGCCGCCTTCCCCAAGGGCGGAACCCTGTCGGACCGGGCGCGCGCCCTGGTGCTGGCGGGCGTCACCTCGGTCGAGGAGGCGGTGCGCGTGACCCGTCAGGAGACGCCCGAGGCTCATCCCCTGCCTGAGGCTGCGGCCTGATGCCCGCCTTTGACTACAGCGCCGTGGACGTTTCGGGCCGCACCGTCGCGGGCGTCCTGACCGCCGCCGATGAGGCTGCCGCCAAGACGGCGCTGGCCCGCCGCCGCCTGATGCCCCTGTCGCTCAGCCGCACCTCGGGCGCCGCCGCCGCGACCGAAAAGACCCCGCGCCGCAGCCGCAAGCTGTCCTCGCGCACTCTTGCCCTGACCACGCGCCAGCTGGCCACCCTGATCACCGTCGCCCCGGTGGACGAGGCCCTGCGCACCTTGATGTTGCAAGCCGAACGCCCCGACGTGCGCGCCGTCCTGTCGGGCGTCCACGCGGGCGTGGTCGAGGGCCAGCGCCTGTCCGAAGCCATGGCCCGTCAGGGCGCGGCCTTCCCGCCGCTGTATCGCGCCACCGTGGCGGCGGGTGAGGCGTCCGGCGCGCTCGGCCCCATTCTGGAGCGGCTGGCCGAGGGGTTGGAGCGCGATCAGGTGGTGCGCGGCAAGGTCATCACCGCCCTGGTCTATCCCGCCGTCCTGGCCCTGGTGGCGCTCGGCGTCGTGACGGCCCTGATGATCTTCGTCGTGCCCAAGGTGGTCGATCAATTCGACAGCATGAACCAGACCCTGCCCCTGCTGACGCGGGCGGTGATCGGGGTGTCTGACCTGATGCGACACTGGGGCTGGCTGATCGCCCTGCTGCTGGCGGGCGGGATCGGCGGCTTCGTCGTCGGGATGCGGAGCCCCGCTTTTCGGCTGGCGGTCGATCGTCGCCTGCTGCGCCTGCCCGTCGTCGGGCGGCTGACGCGCGACCTGCACGGGGCGCGGATGGCGCGCACCCTGTCGACCATGATCGCGGCGGGCCTGCCGGTGCTGGAGGGCCTGACCATCACCGCCCGCACCGTGTCCAACCGGGCGTTGCGGGCTTCGACCGAGATGATGGCCGACGCCGTGCGTGAGGGCGGGGGCCTGTCCGCCGCCATGCGCCGCGCCGACGTCTTCCCGCCGATTCTGGTGCACATGACCGCCTCCGGTGAGGCCAGCGGCCGTCTGGAGCCGATGATGGAACGCGCCGCCGACTATCTGGAGCGCGAGTTCAGCGCCTTCACCGCCGTCATGCTCAGCTTCCTCGAGCCCGCGATCATCGTCGTCATGGGCGGCGTGGTCGCCCTGATCGTCCTGTCGATCCTTCTGCCCATCCTTCAGATCAACACCCTGGCGATGGGGTGAAAGAGGCGCCGATGACCCAACCGCAACCCCACCTTTCCGACGACGGCGCCCGCATGTGCGCTCAAGCAGCGACGCGCAGCGCGCGTCGCGATAGCGCCTCTCAGCGCAAAGCCCGGCAGGGCTTTACGCTCGTCGAGCTGATGGTCGTCATCGTCATCATCGGCCTGTTGGCGACGGTGGTGGCGATCAACGTGCTGCCGACCCAGGACAAGGCCATGATCGGCAAGGCCAAGGCCGACATCTCGACCCTGGAACAGGCGATCGAGACCTATCGCCTCGATAATCTGACCTTCCCTGATGCGCAGAGCGGCCTGCAGGCCCTGACGTCGCCGCCCGCCGGTCTGGCCCGTCCTGAACGCTATCGCGAGGGCGGCTACATCCGCCGCCTGCCTGAAGACCCCTGGGGCAACGCCTACCAGTACCGCCGCCCGTCCGCCCACGGCGGTCAGTTCGACGTCTTCTCCTTCGGCGCCGACGGCAAGGAAGGGGGCGAGGGCAATGACGCCGACATCGGCAACTGGCAGGGCTGAGAAGTCCGCCGCCAAAGCCCTCCCCCTCGAGTGGGGAGGGTTGGGTGGGGGTGAGGGCAGGTCAGGTCAGAAACGAGGCGCGGGAGGCGTCGCGCGGTCCGGCTTCACCCTGGTCGAGCTTCTGATGGTGGTCGCCATCATGGGGCTGGCCGCCTCGGCGGTGGTTCTGGCCGTGCCTGACCCGCGCCCGCCCGTCGGCGACGAGGCCGAGCGTTTCGCCGCGCGGCTGGTGCGGGCGCGCGAGGAAGCCCTGTTGACCAACCGCGCCGTGGCGGTCGAGGCCACGGCGACGGGCTATGCCTTTGCCAGCTTCGACGGCGTCCAGTGGTCGCCCCTGACCGAGGGACCGTTCGGTGAGGAACACTGGGCCGAGGACACCGCCGCGCGGCCAGACGGCCTGCCGGCAGATACGCCCCTGCGCGTCGTCTTCGATCCGACCGGCGTGGCCGACGCGGCCAGCCTGACCCTGTCGCGCGGCCCGCGCGCTGTGACCGTCGCCGTCGATGCGGCGGGCGAGGTGCGGGTGAAATGAGCCGCCGGGGCTTCACCCTGATCGAGCTTCTGGTGGCGCTGGCGGTGTTCGCTCTGGCTGCGCTGGCCCTGCTGAACCTCGGCGGTGAGAACACGCGTTCGGCGGCGCGCGCCGAGACGCGGACCCTCGGCGGCATCGTGGCCGAGAACCTGGCGGTCGAGGCCATGACCGCCGAGCCCGCCCCGGCGCCCGGCGACAGCGACGGGTCTGAAGCCCTGGCCGGTCGCGACTGGCGCTGGACCCGCGCGGTCACGGCCACTGACGACCCCGACATCCTGCGCATCGACATCCGCGTCTCCGACGACGAGGGGCAGGCGGCCGAGCGCGTCCTGTTCCGGGCGGCGGGTCAATGAAACCCCGTTCCGGCTTCACCCTGATCGAGGTGATGATCGCCCTGCTGATCTTCGCCCTGCTGGCGGCGGCGGGGGTGCTGGTGCTGAGCCAGAGCATCGACAACCGCTTCGTGGTCAAGGCCGCGACCGACCGCACCGCCGAGCTGCAACGCCTGCGCGCCACCCTGCGCGCCGACCTGGGTCAGGCCGCACCGCGCCGGGTGAGGGCGGCCAACGGCCAGCCCGCGTCCTCGCCCATCCTCGCTGCCGAGGCGCCGGGCGATCCCCTGCTGGTCCTGGTCCGCGCCGGGTGGAGCAACCCGGACGGCCGCCCGCGCGCCGCGTTGCAAAGGGTCGAATACCGGCTGGTCGAGGATCGGCTGGAGCGGCGGGTCTATCCCTATCTGGACGGCGCCCGGCCCGGCCCGCCGCAGGTCCTCTATCAAGGCGTCAGCGCCCCAAGCTTGGCCTTCATCAGCGCGGGCGCCGAGACACCGCGCTTCATCCCGTCGCCGGATCGGCCCCTGCCGGACGCCGTGCGTCTGGATCTGACGCTGGAGGGCTATGGCCCGGTGCGCCAGCTGTTCGTGGTCGGGGGCGGGCGATGAGGGCGCGTCTGCGAAACCGTGAAGGCATGGCCCTGCTGACCGTCCTGCTGCTGGTGGCGGTGATGGCGGCGGTGGCGGTGCTGGTGCTGGACGACATCCGCTTCTCGGTTCGCCGCACCATGAATGCGGAAACCCAGAGCCAGGCCCAGTGGTATGCAGCGGGGGCGGAAAGCCTGGCGCGGCGTCAGATCGACCGCCTGCGCGACCTCGATCCGGCCAAGACGCCGATCCAGCCCGACTGGAACGGGCGGGTGCTGAGCTTCCCGGTCGAGGACGGCTCGATCACGGCGCGTCTGAGCGACGGTCAGGCCTGCTTCAACCTGAACAGCGTGGTCGAGGGCCAACTGGAGGTCTATGTCGCCCGGCCTCTAGGCGTTCAGCAGTTCGTCGCTCTGGGCCGCGTCCTGAACCTGCCCGAGGGGCGGATGCGGGCCATCGCCGACGCCCTGACCGACTGGATCGACACCGACACGACCCCGCGCGCGCAAGGCGGCGAGGACGCCGCCTACGCCGGGCAGAGCAAGCCCCATCGCACCGCCGGAACCCTGCTGGCCGAGGTCAGCGAATTGCGCGCGGTGAAGGGGGTGGACGCCGAGACCTATGCGACCTTGAGGCCCTATCTGTGCGCCCTGCCGACCACGGCCCTGTCGCCGGTCAATCCCAATACGCTGCGGCCGGACCAGGCGCCGCTGCTGGTCATGCTGGCGGACGGCAAGCTGAGCCTGGCCTCGGCCCGCGCCGCCATCGCCGCGCGGCCCGTCAGCGGCTGGAGCGACGCCAACGCCTTCCTGATGCAGGGGGCGATGCGGGGTGTCGAATGGCCAATCCCGGTGCAGGACCAACTGACGGTCCTGACCCGCTTCTTCAACCTGCGCGTGGATGTGGAGTTCGGCGGCAGCCGGGCCGTCCGCACCGCACTGATCGAGCTGCCTCAGGTCGGGCCTGCGCGCACTGTCATCCAACGCTGGACCCTGGACGAATGAGCCGCATCCGACTGATCCTGATCCCGCCCTCGGCGGCCCTGCCGGCGACCTGCCTGACGCTGGACGCGCAGGGGCGCGTGCTGACGCGCGGCGTGGTCGAGCTGGGCGGGCCTGCGGCCGAGCCCATGCGGACCGTCGCCGTGGTTCCCGGCGCCGACGTGCTGATCCGCTGGCTGGACCTGCCCACGGGCAGTTCGGCGCAGGTCGCGGCGGCGACGCTGCATCTGTTGCGCGACGACCTGGCCGCGCCCGCCGACCGGTTGAGCGCGGCCCTGGGGCCGGTTCCGGCGCCGGGCGAGCGGCGGCTGGTCGCCGTGGTCGGGCGCGGTCTGTTGCAGGCCTGGGGCGACTATCTGTCGAGCCTTGGCCTGAAGGCCGACGTCATGATCCCCGACAGCCTGGTCCTGCCCGAACCGGCGGAGGACGGGGCCTTGAGCGCCGCTGTCTTCGGCGCCGACCTGGCCCTGCGCGGACGCGAACTGGCGCTCAGCCTCCAGCCCGATCTGGCCGAGGCCGTGGCTGCTGGACGCGTGCTGGAACGCATCGATCGCGCCGACGAGATCGAGCGCCTGCTGGCCGCCGCCGCCCTGAACCCGCCGGTCAACCTGTTGGCCGGGGCGGGGCGCCGGGTCGAGGCCGACCGACGCGGCTGGAAGCGGGCGGGCGCGCTGGCGGGGGTCCTGCTCATCTCGCCGCTGATCCTGATTCTGGCCGCCGCTGGGCATGATGAATGGCGCGCCCGCGACGCCGAGCAGCGCGCCGAGGCCGCTGCGCGCCAGGCCTTCCCCGACATCGCGCCAACCGCCGACGCGGTGGCCGAGGCCACGCGCCGCCTGACCACCGCCCCGCCGCCGGGCGGGACGACGGCCGCCGCCGCCGCCCTGTTCGCCGCCGTCGAGAGCGTCGAAGGCGCGGAACTGGACAGTCTGACCGCCGACGAGGGCGGGGTGCGCGCCACCGTCACCTACGCCGCCTATCAGGACCTCGAGGCCCTGCAGCAGGTCATGGCCGCGCGGGGCATGAGCCTGACCGACGAAAGCACCGTGGACGACCAGGGCAAGGTCGTCTCGGAAGTCCGCGTGGGAGGCGCCTGATGAACCGGATGATCCAGTCGATCGGCCTGTGGTGGGGCGGCCGTTCGGCGCGTGAACAGAAGATGTTGGCGGTCATGGGGCTGCTGATCGCGGCCGTCCTGATCTGGCTTCTGGTCGTGCGGCCCGCCTTCGCCTGGCGCGAGGCGGCGGCGGAACGGAGGGGCGAGGCGACGGTCGCCCTGAGCCGCATCGAGGTCGGCTTGGCGGCGCGGACGCCGGCCAGGGCGGGGGCGCGCATGCCCTTGGTCGAGGTCGAACAGGCGGCGCGCAGTGCGGCGGAAGCGGCGGGTCTGGCCGTCACCCTGTCGGTGGACGAGGCGGGCGGCCTGGGGTTCGACGCGCCGGGCGTGACCACGACCGCCCTGTTCGGCTGGCTGGCGGTCCTCAAGGCTGAGTATGGCGTGGAAGTCGTGGACCTGACGGTGATCGAGAACGCCGATGCGACCCTGGATGCGACCGGCGTCGTCGGCGGCTAGGTCGTGAACTCGGTTATTCGGTATCAGCGATACATTTTATCGTCTGGACGTAACGGGGGCGGATTCGTTAACGCTGCGCTGTGGCCAAGGAATCTTCAGTGCCGAAATTGACGCAACGTGAGCTGGAAGTCGTCCAGCTCGCGGGTCTGCGGCTGGGCGACAAGGAGATCGCGCAGCGGCTCGACCTGTCGCCGCGCACGGTCCAGAACCACCTGCATCGCGCCTATGAAAAGCTGGGCGTATCCGACCGTTTGCAGGCTGCGCGTCGCCTGAGTGAAAACTACTCAGGGGAAATACTCCCCCTATCCGAGCCGGTCTCGATTGAGCCAGTTGCGGCTGTCTCCGCAGCGTCTTCGCCGATGCTCGAGAACGGGACGCGGCGGTCGCTCTATGAACGATATGTCGCGTTGGACGGCTGGCGCCGACCCAGGAAGCTGGGGGGCTCCCTGCTGTGGCTGATCCTTGCCTGGTCTCTGGCCTGGCTGTTGATCGCCGCGGTCGGCGCCAGCCTCGCCAACCCGGTTCTCGAACTGATCGAAAGCCTGCGGTGACTTCGGAATTCACCGGGGTAATCGATGATGACAGGCCAATGAGCAAACGTCCCGAACGGGTCGTCGGCGCCGCCCAGGGCGGAACCGGTCGACGCGCGGGCTGATTTCGAACCATGCACCCCGTTCAGATCGCTCTCATCCTCGCCAACCTGATCGCCTTCGCCCTGCTGCTGTGGCGCGGCGAGACGGTCGAACGACTGGCCGTGGTCGCCCTTACGGCGGCCCAGGTCCTGTCGGTTCTGGTCCTGGGATGGGACATCGACGGCTTTCGGGTCGGGGTGATGCTGGTGGATCTGGCCTTGTTCGGCGCGCTGTGGGCGCTGGCTGAACACGGTCGTCGCTGGTGGCTGGTCGCCTGCGCCGGATTTCAGCTGATCATCGTGTTCAGCCATCTGGCCCCCTTTTTCGCTCACGAGCGGTTGGGATGGGCGGCGGTCACCTTGCAATGGGTCGCCTGGACCTTCGTCAGCCTGACGGCCTTCGTCGGGATCTGGGAAGCTGGGGCGGCCCGACGCTTCGCCCAGGAGGGGCGTGATGGCGCAGCAATGGACCATGGAAGCGGCGCGCGCGCTGCTGCATCAGTGGAATAGCCGAAAGGTCGAAAGCGCGGTCCGCGTGGGCGGGCTGACGGTCGATCTGGGCGATCTGGAGCATTGGCTGCTGGATCAGAAGCCGACCTCCCTGGCCGAGGCGGAACGTCTGCTGGACCTGATCTCGGCGCACGAATCCGGGGCCGCGAGCGACCTTGGCGGCCTGTGCCGGGTGGGCGGCGCAGTGCGCAACGACATCGATCCGCATCGTAGCCGGGTCGAGGTCAGTTTTGCGCCCCAGGCCTCCGGCCCCCTGGCGGGACGCGCCTGAAAGTCATCGTGGGCTGACGAAAAGTCACCGATTGCTGACCTGAGGTAAGGCTTTCAACGGCCGGAACCGACTGCTAGAGCGCGACTTCTGTCCGCGACAAAGGCTGTGCGCCGTCGCTCCGCAAAGCGGTTTCCCCTTTCATGAACTCCCCTGTCCGCGCCGCGTATCTCGCGTCCGTCGCCTTGCCCCTGCTTGTTTTCGCCGCGCCCACGTTCGCAGAGGATGCGGCGACCGAAGGGCCGACTCAGGTGTCCGAGATCGTGGTGACGGCCCAGCGGCGCGAGGCGACCCTGGCGTCCACGCCCCTGTCGCTGACGGTGGCGGCCCAGCCGCTGCTGAACGACGTCGGCGTGCACGACATCAAGGACCTGCAGATCCTGACGCCGGGCCTGGTGGTGGCCTCGACCTCGAACCAGACCTTCACCACGGCCCGCATTCGCGGCGTCGGCACGGTGGGCGACAATCCGGGGCTGGAAAGCTCGGTCGGCGTCATGATCGACGGCGTCTATCGCCCGCGCAACGGCGTGGCCCTGGGCGACCTGGGCGAGGTCGAGCGCATCGAGGTGCTGAAGGGCCCGCAGGCGACCCTGTTCGGCAAGAACACCTCGGCGGGCGTCATCAACGTCGTCACCGCCGCGCCGTCTTTCACGCCCCGGATGGCGGGCGAGGCGACCTTCGGCGACTACGGGACCGCAGGCGGCTCCGTCTCACTGACCGGCCCGATCGTGGATGAGGTTCTGGCGGGGCGGCTCTATGTCGCCGCGCGCCGCCGCGACGGCCTCTATGACGTGAAAACCGGAGACGGCCCGCGCACCGAAACCGACGATCAGAACGAACATTACGACACCGTGCGCGGCCAGCTTTTGTGGAAGGTCACGCCCGACCTGACCGCGCGCCTGACCGCCGACTGGACCGAGCGGGACGAGCGCTGCTGCGTCGGCGTGCAACTGGTCATGGGAAGCACCGCGCCCCTGCTGGCGACCTTCGCGCCCGACGGCGGGGTGGCGGCGACGCCCAATCCCTGGGCCCGCGTCGCCTACTCGAACCGCGACACCAACACCCGTATCCGCGACAAGGGTCTGGCCCTGCACCTGACCGCAAACCTGGGCTGGGCCACGCTTGAGAGCACCACGGCGGTGCGCGACTGGCGCGGCGTCATCAGCCAGGACTGGGATTTCACCTCGGCCGACCTGGCCTATCGCCCCGACGACGGCAGTTGGTCCAACCGCTTCCGCACCCTGACGCAGGAGGTCCGCCTGTCGGGTCGCCGCGATCGCCTGGACTGGTCGGCGGGCCTCTTCCTGTCGGACGAGAAGCTGACCCGTCGTGACAGCCTCTTCTACGGCGCCGACTATGAGGGCTATGTCAGCCGTCTGCTGTCGCGCACCAGCGCCAATCCGCTGGGCGATCCGACCTATGTCTCGACCCTGACCGGCCTGCCGGTGGGCGCGAGCTTCGTCGAGGGCGAGGGCCAGTTGGACCGCTACTGGCAGACGGCCCAGAGCGCCGCCCTGTTCGCCCAGGCCTCCTATGCCGTGACCGACCGTCTGACCCTGACCGGGGGCCTGCGCCGCACGCATGAGACCAAGGACATGGACGCGGCCTATGAGAACACCGACGGCGGCCGCGCCTGCGCCGCCGCACTGGCCAATGGCGTGGTCAACGGCACCCTGTGCCTGCCCTGGTCCAACCCGGCCTTCAACGGCCTGAAGACGTCCGAGACGGTCAAGGACGAGGCCTGGACCGGCCTGGCCCGCGCCGAATATCAGGCCAGCGAGGGCGTTCGCCTCTACGCTGGCTGGTCGCGCGGTCGCAAGAACGGCGGCTTCAACCTGGATCGCGGCCAGACCAACCGCGTGCCCGACGCCTCGCGCGCCTTCGGGGCCGAGACTGCCGACGCCTGGGAAGCCGGGGTCAAGAGCGTGTTGCTGGAGCGCCGCCTGCTGGTCAGCGCCGCCGCCTTCCGCCAGACCTATGACGACTTCCAATTGAACACCTTCCTGGGCACCACCTTCCTGGTGCGCTCGATCCCGGAAGTGCGGGCCAAGGGCGTCGAGGCGGACTTCATGTTCCTGCCTGTAGAAGGCCTGTCGCTGCAGGGCGGCGTGACCTACGCCCAGACCGAATACGGCCATGACCCCGTCGCCGGCTTGCCGCTGCTGGCCGGTCGTCGCCTGAACTTCGCCCCCTTGTGGAGCGGCTCTCTGGCGGGGACCTATGAGCGGTCGGTGGGCGCCGGCCTGACCGGACGCATCACGCTCGCGGCCAAGTATTCGTCGGAATACAATACCGGCTCGGACCTTGATCCGGCCAAGAGCCAGCCGGGCTTCTGGCTGGTCGACGGCCGCGTGGCTCTGGCCAAGGACGAGGCCTGGAGCGTCGAGTTGTGGGGCAAGAACCTGTTCGATCAGGACTATCGCCAGGTGGCCTTCGGCGCGCCCTTCCAGTCGGGCACCCTGGGCGCCTTCCTCGGCGCGCCGCGCACCGTGGGCGTGACGCTGCGGGTGGTGCGCTAAGGGGCGGATGAGCCATCCGATCAAAGACTCCCTTCCCCCTCGAGGGGGGAAGGGCCGGGGATGGGGGTGTGTGCGCCGCGATTGACGGGTGTGCGCATGAGACATCGGCGTCTCCGGGGCTTGATCAGCGACGTCGGCGCGAACACCCCCACCCAACCCTCCCCCCTCGAGGGGGAGGGCTTTTGAGGGAGCTTACCCCTTGTCGCGCGCGTCGTCCTTCGCCGCGCGCTCGGCCTGACCGCGCCAGCCATAGCCTTCGCCGTGCTTGCCGACGCTGGAGAAGGTCGCTTCCTCGGCCTTGTGGAAATACTGCTCGGCCACCATCCAGCCCTTGAAGGGGCGCAGCACGCCCAGGCACATCAGGGCCAGGATCGGCAGGGTGACGACGAAGTGCACCCAGACGGGCGGGTGGACGTTGAACTCGAAGATCATGAAGCCGATCATGCCGACGATCCCCACCGCCGACATGACGAAGAAGGCCGGGCCGTCCGCCGGGTCGGCGAAGCTGTAGTCCAGGCCGCAGTTGGTGCATTCCTTGCGGATGGTCAGATAGCCCTGGAACAGAGGGCCGACGCCGCAGCGCGGGCAGCGGCAGCGCACGCCTGTCTTCAGCGGGCTGAGGGGCGGATAGACGGGGTCGGACACGGCAACACCTGACGAACGGGGTGACGATAACGTCGATACCGAGGATGTCGCCCTTTCACGCGCGCGTCGCAAGCGGGTGATTTGTCCTACCCACATGGTAAGGTTTTTTCAGCAGCGCTTTAACTGGCGTTAACTGTGATGAAAGCCCTTTCGCGCGAGTGTGCGCGCGTATGTCCGGGGCCACCGCCAGCAAGCGCGTTCTGAAGACGACCGTGGCGGCCGCCGCGGCGGGCGTCGTGGTGTTCGCGCCGCTCGCACCGCACGCCGAGGGCGCCAGGGCCAGCAGCGGCCCGGTCGAGATCCGCGTCGGCGCCAACTCCGGTTTCACCAAGATCGAATTCGCCGGGGCCGTGGGCGGACGCGCTCGGGTGCGCCAGGACGGCCGCGCCGTCATCGTCCGCATCGGCACGACCGCCGCCCCCGACGTCAGTCGTCTGCGCGTCGACCCGCCCAAGGGCGTCGACAAGGTCGAGACCCGTTCGGTGCAAGGCGCGACCGAACTGGTCCTGACCCTGGCCGAAGGGGCGGGCATTCGCTCCGGCGTCGCTGACGGTGCGGTCTGGCTCAACCTCTATGCGCCCGGCGCGGCGCCCGAGGGGGCCAAGCCCTCGGTCGTGCCTGCCGGCGGAGCCGTTCCGGTGACCGCCGAGGTCAAGGACGAGACGACGCGCCTGACCTTCGCCTGGGCCGCGCCGGTCGGGGCGGCCGTCTTCCGGCGCGGCGACGCGGTCTGGGTGGTGTTCGACGCCGCCGCCCGCATGAACATGCCCGCCGCCGCAAAGGCCGGCGACGCGGCCAAGGCGCGCTGGGCCGCCGGTCCCGACTTCACCGCCATCCGTATTCCCGCCGCCGAGGGCCAGACGGTGTCGGCCCGCGCCGACGGCGCCGCGTGGGTCGTCACCCTGGGCGGCGCCGCGCCGACCGTGACCGGCGTCGAGATCGGCCGCGACGACAGCGTCCAGACGGCCCTGACCGCGCGCATGGCCGGGGCCACCAAGACCGTGTGGCTGACCGATCCCATGGTCGGCGACCGCTTCGCCGCCGTCACGGCGCTTGCGCCTGGCAAGGGCATGGCGCGGGGGCGCCGCACCGTCGATCTGGCCCTGCTGCCCACCGCCCACGGTCTGGCGGTCGAGACGCCGACCGATGACCTGACCGTCAAGGCTGAGGGCGACATCGTCACCCTGTCGCGGCCCAGAGGCCTGCGCCTGTCGCCGCCGACGGTCGGCCTGGAAGCCGCCGCCGAAACCCACGCCCCGCGCGCCGCCGTGCGCCCGGCCTTGATCATTTCCGACTGGGCCGATCTGGGAAGCGACAGCTTCAACGACCGTCATCGCGCGCTGCAGGTCGCCGCCGAACTGGAAAGCGGCCGCGCCGCCGAGGACCCGCGGGCCCCCATCGAATCTCGCTTGGCCTACGCCCGTTTCCTGGTGGGGCAGGGGCTGGGTTATGAGGCCATCGGCGTGCTGAACGCCCTGGTCAAGCAGACCCCGGCCATGCAGGGCGTGGCCGAGGTGCGCGGCCTGCGCGGCGCCGCCCGCGCCTCCATCGGGCGCCTGGCCGAGGCCGAGGCGGATTTCTCCGCCGGCGCTCTGGCGGGCGATCCCTCGACCCGCGTCTGGCAGGGCTATATCGCCGCCCAGCGCAGCGACTGGACCACGGCGCGGCAGGCCTTCGCCGCCGGCGCGGGCGTGGTCGACAACTTCACCCCCGAGTGGCGCGCTCGCTTCGGCGCGGCCCATGCCCTGGCCGCCGTCGAGACCGGCGATCTGGACGCCGCGCGCGAACTGCTGGCCTATGTCTTCAGCCAGCCGGGCATCTCGGCGGCGGATCAACTGACCGCCCGTCTGGTCCAGGCTCGGTTGTTCGAGCTGGAACAGAAGCCAGCCCAGGCTTTGGCCCTCTACAAGGCCGTGGCCCGCGCCCCGTTGGACGGCATCGCCACCCCGGCCAAGCTGGGCGTCGTGCGGCTGGAAATGGCCAGGGGGACGATGAAGCCCGATACGGCGGCGGCTCAGCTGGAGGCGCTGAAGTGGCGTTGGCGCGGCGACGGCACCGAACTGGCCGTGATCCGCAGCCTGGGCGAGCTCTATCTGTCGCAGGGCCGTTACCGCGAGGCCCTGACCACGCTGAAGGCGGCGGGCCGCAAGATCGTGGTCCTGCCCGGCGGCGACAAGCTGCAGTCCGATCTGGACAACGCCTTCCGCGCCCTGTTCCTCGACGGCGCCGCCGACGGCTTGCAGCCGGTGCAGGCCCTGGCGCTCTTCTTTGACTTCCGCGAGCTGACGCCGGTCGGCGCCGACGGCGACGAGATGGTGCGGCGTCTGGCCCGTCGACTGATCGACGTCGATCTGCTGGATCAGGCGGCGGAGTTGCTGAAGTATCAGGCCGACAACCGCCTCGACGGCGTGGCCAAGGCCCAGGTCTCGACCAATCTGGCCGCTGTCTATCTGATGAACCGCCAGCCGGAACAGGCGCTGCAGGCCCTGTGGAGCTCGCGCACCACCCTTCTGCCCACGGCCATGAACACCGAGCGCAGGGCGCTCGAGGCCCGCGCCTTGATGGAACTGGGCCGCTATGACCATGCACTGGAGCTACTGGGCAAGGACGCCTCGCCTGCCGGTCGCGATGTGCGGGCCGAGATCTTCTGGAAGCAGCAGCAGTGGGGCGCGGCGGCGGCCATCTACGAGCAGCAGTTGGGCAATCGCTATCGCGATACGGTCATCCCGCTGACGGCGGATGAGGAGAACCGGCTGATCCGCGCCGGGGTCGGCTACTCGCTGGCGCGCGACGCGGGCGCGTTGAACCGCCTGTCGAACAACTATTCCGGCTTTGCCGACAAGGCCCGCTCGCCGGGCGGCATCCGCATCGCCCTGGCGGGGCTGGACGGCGCCGACGGCTCGGGCCGTCCGCAGGACTTCGCCACCCTCAGCGCCGGGGCGGACACCTATGCGGGCTGGATCGCGGCGACCAAGGCCGAGTTCAGACAGAAAACGGGCGGGGAGCGCCCTGCGACCCCCGCCCGTACCCAGGCGGCCGGAGCCGCCTGATTTTCTCTTTTTAAGAGAGGCCCCTAACGCCTCGCACGCGGTGCGAGGCTACTTGAGGGGCAAAGCCGGACAGTTCGTGAAATCACGACCCCGTCTGGCCTAAAGGCTTAGCCGTTGACGGCGTCCTTCAGGGGCTTGGACACGCGGAAGCGCACAGCCTTCGAAGCAGCGATCTTGATGGTCGCGCCCGTGGCCGGGTTGCGGCCTTCGCGCTCGGCGCGCTCGGCGGTGTCGAAGACGCCCAGGTTCGAGATGCGGACGTCCGAACCCGAAACCAGGCTCTTGTGGATGTTCTTGACGATCGCGTCGAGGACGCGGCCGGCGTCGGCCTGCGAGACACCTGCGTCCTTGGCGACGGCGGCGATCAGTTCGGCTTGAGTGGTCATAAGGGTTTTCCCAGTGGTGGTCGTCCGATTCCCGGACGAAGACCGGAGGATCAACACGTGTTTGCCCGAGCTTGGCAAGCCCGCATGACGCTCAAAGCCCCTGAGGGCGGGGACTTATCCCCCGCCAGCGCCTCTCTGGAAGCTCTCGACCAGGCTTCCCGCGACCAGACGCCAGCCGTCCACCAGCACGAAGAAGATCAGCTTGAACGGCAGGGAAATGACCACCGGCGGCAGCATCATCATACCCATGGACATCAGCACGCTGGCGACCACCAGATCGATCACAAGGAACGGAACGAAAAGAAGAAATCCGATCGTGAAGGCCTTCTTCAACTCACTGATCATGAAGGCCGGCGTGACCACTCGCAGGGGCAGTTCCTGCACGTCCTGAGGGGGGGTGACTTTCGACAGTCGGGTGAACAGGGCCAGGTCGCCCTGGTCCACCTGGGCCAGCATGAAGGTTTTCACCGGTTCGGAGGCCGCGTCGAAGGCCTGAGGCAGCTCCATCTGCTGATCCATCAGCGGGCGGATGCCCGAATCATAGGCGTCCTGCCAGGTCGGGGCCATGACGATGGCGCTGAGAAACAGGGCCAGGGACACCAGCACCGCGTTGGGCGGCGACTGCTGCATCCCCAGCGCGGTGCGCAGCAAGGACAGCACCACGATGATGCGCACGAAGCTGGTGGTCATGATGACGATGGAGGGGGCCAGCGACAGGACGGTCATCAGCCCCACCAGCTGCACCACCCGCTGCGTCAGGCCTGCGCCGGTGCCCAGGTCGATGTTGATGGCCGATCCGTTCTGCGCCACCTCCTGCGCCAGCGCGCCCAGAGGCCAGACCAGACACAGGGCGGTGGTGATCAGCGACAGCAGGGCGGCGCGCTTCAGCTCGGCGCGCGAGGGCAGGGCGAAAACACTTTCCTCCCCACGACGTGGGGAGGGGGACCGCGCAGCGGTGGAGGGGGCGGCGCGACGGCAGGCATTGGAGCGTGAAGACGGGTAGGGCGGCGTCGCCCCCTCCGTCACGGTCGCTGCGCGCCCGCGCCACCTCCCCATTCGCGATGCGAACAGGGAGGAAAGGCTGAAGCGGTTCATTTCGCGTCTCCCGTTTCGGCAACGGGGCCGCGCGGCTCGATCAACTCGCGTCCTTCGCCCAGCAGGATCAGCCGCTCCTCGGCGTCCACCCGCACCAGGACCAGACGGCGCGCTGGGTCCAGCACCAGGGTCTCGATGACCTGCAACCGCCGGGCGCCGCGCTCGGCCTGGAACTTCGCCAGCACCTGCGGCGCATAGCGACGCGCCGCCCAGGCGGCCAGGCCGATCAGGCCCAGTGTGATCGCCAGGCCGAACACCGCCCGGAACAGGTCGAGGAAATTCATGCGGATTCGAGGCCCCAACAGCGCCTACAGGCGCGCCGCTTCGCCCGCACGTTTCGCGGCTCGTGGTTAACGCCGCGTTTAGAAACACCGAATATTAACCATGGAGGCGGCAAATTCTGCCGATCAACCGTGCGAGGCGACCGCGTGTCCGTCACCGACATTCCGCTGCTGAATCAGATCAAGGGCCGTCTCGGATGGCTCGACGATCGTCAGCGCGTGATCGCCCAGAACGTCGCCAACTCCGACACCCCTGGCTTCATGGCCCGCGACCTGAAGGCGCCGACCGACTTCGCCGAGGCCATGCGCACCGGCGGCGGCCTGCGGATGGTCGCCACCAACGCCCGCCACATCACCCCGGCGGGGCGGGCCGCACGCTTCGACTCGCTGAACGCGCCCGATTCGGAGACCACGCTCGACGGCAACTCGGTCGTGGTCGAGGAGCAGATGCTCAAGATGGCCGAGAGCCGCATGGCCTATGACGCGGCCATCGGCTTCTACCAGAAGTCCATGCAGATGATCCGCCTGGCGGCCAAGAAGCCCGGCGTCTGAGGGAGACTGATCCATGCCTGATCCGGTCAACGGCCGTCCCGTCACCCCGCGAAACACCGCCATGGGCGTCGCCGCCGGCGCCCTGAAGGCGCAGCAGTCGCGCATGCGCATCATCGCCGAGAACATCGCCAACGCCCAGTCGACGGCCACGGTCGCGGGCGGCGAGCCCTATCGTCGCCAGACCCCGGTCTTCCAGGCGCGCAACGTCAACGGCGCCACCGGCGTGGTCCTGGCCGAGGTCCGCCCGGACCAGAGCCCCTTCCGCGTCGAATACGACCCCTCGCACCCGGCCGCCAACGCCGAGGGCTATGTCCAGCGACCCAATGTCGACACCCTGGTCGAGGCCATGGACATGCGCGAGGCGCAGCGCGCCTACGAGGCCAATCTGAACGTCATCGAGACGGCGCGGAACATGGAGTCCCGCACCCTCGACATCATCAAGAAGTAAGGGCTAGCCCATGAACCCCATGATGGCGGCCAAGGCCTATGCAGCCGTTCAGGGCGGAGCCATGCCCACGGCGACGCCGCCCAGCGCGGCTTCGGCCGCCCAGGGACCGGGCTTTTCGGAACTGCTGCAGAACGTCATGACCCAGACGGCCCAGCAGACACGCGGCGCCGAAACCCAGATGAGCCAGATGGTCCAGGGCCAGGGCAGCCTGATCGACGTCGTCACCGCCGTCTCCTCCGCCGAAGCCTCTCTGGAAACCGTCATGGCCGTCCGCGACCAGGTCATCTCGGCCTATCAGGAAATCATGCGGATGCCGATCTGAGGGCTTGTCTTGCCGTCATCCCGGGGCCGCGCAGCGGAACCCGGGACCCAGACGGTCGTGCATTCGTGGTTCTGGGCCGTTCTCGCTGAAACGTCTGGGCCCCGGATCGCCCCTGCGGGTCGTCCGGGGTGACGGCGGAGAGGGAGGCGCCGCCCTTCTAGTCCGCCAGATAGCCCGACGCGTCCACAAAGGCCTGAACCGCCGCCGGGTCGGAGTAGTCCAGCTCGATCATGGTCTTGAGCGCCGCCGCCTTGTCCGATGCCCGGTCGTAATAGCCGCGCGTGATGGCGTAGCCGACGTAGTAGCCGAGGTCGCGCACGCCGAAGGCGTTGTCGGCGCTGTTGTAGAGCCAGCCGCTGAAGTCCTCGCCCGCCATGTCGCGGCGGAAGGCGGCCTTGATGGCGGGATCATGGGCCGGTCCATAGGCGACATAGGCCAGATCGGGCATCCGCCCCGTCACCTGTTCCGCCACGAAGTCGGCCACGCCCTCATAGACGGCCTGCGACAACAGGTTGCTGCGCTCGCCGACCTGCTGGGTGTGAACCACCTCGTGCACGGCCAGCAGGTCCAGGTTGTCCAGCGGCTTGCTGGCGAAGTAGGAGGCGAAGAAGCGTTGCAGACCCGCCGGCATTTCCGAGGTGTCGACGCTGGCGTCGCCCGTGGCCATTTCGACGCCCAGCAGCACCTTGTCGCCCTGGGTGGTTCCAGCCGAGCGCAGGGCGCCGACCTCGAAATAGATGCCGGCGGGGCGCAACTCGGGATAGAGGGCCTTGAACCGTTCCAGATGCGCTTCCAGCCGCGTCAGGGCGCCTGCCGCCAGCGCCGTGCGCGGCCGCACCGTGTCCCAGTAGGCCGGATAGGCGCGGATGGCGTTCAGATAGGTGTCCGCCGTATAGCCCTTGGCCTCCATGAAGGCGGTCAGGCCCGGCGTGCCCGCGTCGATATAGAGGCGTTGGAAAGCGGCCTTCTGCGCCTCGGGCGTGTCCGCTGCGCGCACGGCGTCATAGGCGGTCCAGAAGCGGGCGACGTCGCCGTCTTCCAGCCGGATCGGCGTGGTCTGCGCCTGGGCGCTTGCGGCCACGAGGCCCAGACCCAGACTGATCGCCAAAGCCCATCGACGCATGACTGTTCCCCTCAAAGCCAGGCTCGACAGAAGGCGGCTGGCGGCGGCGCTGTCAAATGAAACGCCGGTAATATGGGGATCGAACCCTCGCCTTCAGCGGTTCTCTCCTGAACAGGGAGAGATGTCATGCTCAAGAACAAGAACTCCTCGGCCATCGTGGCGGTGAAGGATCTGGATCGCGCCAAGGCCTTCTATTCCGACGTGCTGGAGCTGAACCTGGCCGACACCTCGATGGAGGGGATGCTGGGCTATCGCACCGGCTCGACCTGGCTGACGGTCTATAAATCCGACTTCGCCGGCACCAATCAGGCCAATGCCGTGACCTGGGACGTCGGCGTCGAGCTGGACGACATCGTGGAAGGGCTGAAGGCCAGGGGCGTGACCTTCGAGCACTATGACGACATGGGCCGGGTGGGCGACATCCACGTCTGCGGCACGATGCGTCTGGCCTGGTTCAAGGACCCCGACGGCAACATCCTGCATATGGTCGGCGCGACGGGCTAACCCTCCAGCGAGACCACCGGCTCCTTGATCTCGACCCGCGCATGGCCGCGCTTCTTCAGCCAGGCGCGGATACGTTTCTGGATCGGATTGTCGACGCCGTAGTGGAACAGGAAGGCGAAGACGAAGGCCGCGCCGACGCCCATGACCCACAGCAGCCAGCGCCAGGCTTCGCCCAGGCTCAGCTTGTTCGCCGTGGCCTCGGCCAGACCGAACCAGCCGATGCGGACGACCTCGTTGGAGATGAACATGGCGAAGGAGACCACCGCCGCCTGCTCCACCAGCTTGGACGGCTTGGTCACCGGCACGGCGCCAGCCGCCAGGATGATGATGGAGATGAGGGTTAGCGAGATCAGGGCGTGCTTGTCGAAATACTGGACGATGGCGAGGGCGATCGAGGCCAGCAGCAATGCCCAGCCCGCCAGGCGCGGATTGATCCAGACGCCCTGTGCGAACCAGGCCAGCCCCATGCCGAGGATGAACAGGGGCAGGGCGCGCCAGATGCCCAGCGCCAGCGGCATCTGATAGACGGGATACTTGAGGATGGCCCAGCTCAGCTCATTGGCCGCCAGATAGCCGATCACCACCAGCCCCAGCGCCATCCACGGTCCGACCCGCGTCAGGCCGCGCAGCACCCAGGGGAAGGCCAGATAGCAGCCCAGCAGGGCCGAGATCGACCAACTGGGGGCGTTCCAGCCCAGACCGCCATGCACGCCGAACGACTGCACCAGCGCGACCTGCGCCGGCAGTTGATCCCAGGCGAACCACTCGGGATGGGTCGGCGGCAGGCCGATGGCCGTGCCCAGCAGCACCATGGCCACCAGCAGGCCCAGCATGATCAGATGGGCCGGAAACACCCGCAGCGAGCGCTTCAGGAAGAAGTCCGTCTTGGACATCCGGCCCCCGCCGACCGCGGCGCCATAGACGCGCATCAGCACATAGCCGCTGTCGATCAGGAAGAAGTTGGTCAGCAGAAAGCCGCCCCGCTCGAACACCGGATGCACCGCCTCGGCCAGGGCATGGGGCGCCGAGGCCTGGAAATGGTGCAGGATGATCAGCGCCGCCACGATGAAGCGCAGCGCGTCCAGCCAGCCGCCGCGCATGATCGGCGGCGGCTCATTATGAGACGAAAACGCGGTCCAGCCCATGGCGATGGCTCCCTTCAGGAAGCCTAACGCAAGAAGGGGGCCGCAGGACGCCGATCCCGGCGGAGGCTGCTACGGTCGGCGCTTCACAGGCGCAGCAAGGCAACGTAACGCTGCAATCCATAGCGGCGTGATGGCGCGGGCCATCAGAGGGGCGACAAGATGAAGATACGATCCGTAGCGGCGGGCGGCGCGATTGCCCTGGGTCTGGCCCTGACCGCCTTGGTCGCGCCAACGGCGTTTGCTGCTCAACCAATGGCGATCGCTCAGTCCGAGGCTGCGCCCGATGCGTCGGGACCGAGGGCGACGCTTAACATCGTTGCGGGCGAGTTGCCGCGACAGGAGAAGCGTGATCTCGACCTGGTCGAACGCGCCATGCGGGACATGCAGACGCGCGGTTTCGTCGGCTTGGACCGGCATCTTCCGGCCTTGCGACGCGCCCTCGACGGCGCCCCGGCCGCCTATCCGCAGATGGAGCAGCGGGCCAAGGGCGAGTGGATCATCCGCTCCGACGACCTCGGCGAGACCATGGTGCTGGCGACCGTCGTCCAGTCGATGGCGGGGGGCGACGGCGTCGGGGCCATGACGGTGCGACGACAGCCGAACGTCTATCCCCTCATCGCCTTGATCCTCGGCAGCGAAGCCGTTGAGCGCGGACGCTTCGACGACGCCGTGGCGGTCCTCGACCGTGGCCTGGCCTTGCAGGGCGACGACTGGATGCTGCTGAAGGAAAAGGCGTCGGCCCTTCAATCCGGCGGGCGTCATGACGAGGCTCTGGCGGTTCTGGATCAGGCCCTGGCGTCGGCCTCGCTGCGTATCGTGATGAACGCCGGGCCGCTGCATCGCGGGCGTGGCTTCAGCCTGATCGAACAGGGCCGCCTCAAGGAAGCCCGCGCGGCCTATGACGAGGCGCTGAAGCTGGACCCGGAAGACGGGCACGCCAGGCGGCAGCTCGCCTACATCGACGGCCTGGAGGCCGGTCAGCCCGCTGTTGCGGGCAGCGTCATCCTGCCGCCCGCGAACTAGGGACGGATCAGCCCCGCACCAGCCGCAGGAACTCCTCGCGGGTGCGGGGGTCTTCGCGGACGACGCCCAGCAGGCAACTGGTGGACAGGCTGGCGCCGGGGACGTCGACGCCGCGCATGGTCATGCAGCTGTGCTCAGCCTCGATGACCACGCCGACGCCGTGGGGGCGCAGCACGTCCTGGATGGCGCCGGCGATGTCGGATGTCATCTTTTCCTGGATCTGCAGGCGCCGGGCAAAGCCGCGCACCACGCGGGCCAGCTTGGAGATGCCGACCACGCGATCCGTCGGCAGGTAGCCGACGTGGGCCACGCCGACGACCGGCAGCATGTGGTGTTCACAGAAGCTGACGAAGCGGATGTTCTTCAGCACGACCAGTTCGTCGTAGCCCCCGACCTCCTCGAAGGTCTTCTCCAGATATTCGCGCGGCTCGACCTCATAGCCCTGGAACAGCTCGCGATAGGACTTGGCCACCCGCTTGGGTGTTTCCACCAGACCCTCGCGGTCGGGATTGTCGCCCGCCCACTGGATCAGGGTGCGAACGGCGGCTTCGGCTTCGGCCTGCGAGACGGAGGGTTTGTGCGCGTGGTCGGTCATGGCTTGTCCATATAGCCGGACGGGCCGATCAATCCAGCCGTCAGATGGGCGATGGGGCGAAACGGACGTGCGCAGGTGCGGGCAACCGCGAAGTGCGGCCCTGCTTTCCTCCCCATTTTATGGGGAGGGGGACCACGCAGTGGTGGAGGGGGCGGCGCGACGGCAACCGTTCAAAGGCGCGTCTTCATGTGACCGCGGCGTTGCCCCCTCCGTCCCGTCCGCTGTCGCGGCCGAGCCACCTCCCCATGGAATGGGGAGGAAAGTTTGGAGGTAAACGCCCTGTTAACCATCCTGTCGGCATTTTCTGCCGAGTTCCCGGGAGTGGTGATGAGCGGCGCGGAAGTTCTGGATATTGGCCGTGACGCCATCTGGCTGACGATCCAGCTGTGCGCCCCTGTGCTCGTGGTCGGTCTGGTGGTCGGCGTGGTCATCGGCCTGTTTCAGGCCCTGACGCAGATTCAGGAACAGACCCTGATCTATGCGCCCAAGATCATCGCCATCTTTGTCTCCCTGCTGCTGTTCCTGCCGCTGATGGGGGCGCTGCTGGGCGGCTTCATGCGCGAGATCGCCGCCCGCATCGCCGGGATGTAGGTCGCACGTGGAATCCTACGCCACCGCCGAACAGATCTGGGCCGGCGGCCTGATCTTCGCGCGCGTCGGCGCGATCCTGATGACCATTCCCGGCATTGGCGAAAGCTATGTGCCGCCGCGCGTGCGTCTGTCGCTGGCCCTGTTGCTGTCGCTGGTGATGTGGCCCCTGGTGGCCGGGACCCTGCCGGCCCTGCCGCCGACCCTGGGCGGCATGGTCGGCTGGATCATCCGCGAAGTGGCGACGGGTCTGGCCATCGGCGTCATCCTGCGCAGCTTCATGACGGCCCTGGTCACGGCGGGCGAGATCATCTCGCAGCAGACCACCCTGGGGTTCGCCCAGACGGCCAACCCCTTGCAGGCCTCGCCCGGTTCGACCCTGTCGGCCTTTTTGATGCTGTTGGGGGTGACGCTGATCTTCGCCACCAACACTCACCATCTGTTCATCGCCGGCATCCTGGGCTCCTACGAAGCCATCTCTCCGGCCAAGCCGATGATCGCGCCCGACTTCGCCGCCCTGGCGGTTCGAACCCTGAGCGAGAGCTTCATGCTGGGGGTCCAGTTGTCGGCGCCGGTGCTGGTCTTCGCCCTGATCTTCAACCTGGCGTCTGGCCTGATCGCGCGGGTCATGCCGGCCTTTCAGGTCTATTTCGCCGCCGCCCCGCTCAGCGTGCTTCTGGGCCTTTCGATCTTCGCGCTGAGTCTGGGCGTGATGGGGACCATCTTCATCGACCGCTATCGCGCCCTGGCGCGGGTGTTCACGGGAGGGAGCCTTGGCTGAAGGTTCCGATCCCGAGTCGAAAACCGAAGAGGCCACCCCGCGAAAGCTTGAGGAGGCCCGAAAAAAGGGTGACGTCGCCAAGTCGCCGGATGTGGCGGCGGCCATGTCCCTGGCGGGGGCGACGGCGGTTCTGCTGGTCGGCGGCGGCTATTTCTCGCGTCAGATGGCCGAGGATATGCTGCCCTTTCTGGCCGAGCCTCACGCCATGATGGGCGGTCTGCAAGCCGGGGCCGGGGTCGAGATCGGCATGCGCGCCGTCTGGGCCGTGACGCCCTTTCTGGCGGCCCTGATGCTGGCGGTCATCATCGGCGGCGTGGGCGGCAATCTGGCCCAGTCGGGCTTCCTGTTCACCACCGAGAAGATCAAGCCCAAGTGGTCGGCGGTCAGCCCCCTGTCGGGCTTCAAACGCATCTTCGGCCCGGACGGCATCGTCCAGTTCATCAAGACCTTCCTCAAACTGGTGGCCATCGGCGCGGTCTGCTGGTGGGTGCTCAAACCGCACACGCGCGAGCTGGAAAACCTGGCCGCCATGAGCCCGGCCCTGATCCTGCCCTTCGCGCGGGACCTGGCGGCGGCGCTGATGATCTCGGCCCTGATCTTCCTGGCCTTCACCGCCGGGGCCGACTTCATCTGGCAGAAGTTCCGCTTCGCCAAGCGGATGCGGATGACCAAGGAAGAGACCAAGGAAGACTACAAGCAGACCGAGGGCGACCCGCATATTAAGGGCAAGCTGCGCCAGATCCGCATGCAGCGCAGCCGCCAGCGCATGATGCAGGCCGTGCCCGGCGCCACCGTGGTGATCACCAACCCGACCCACTACTCGGTGGCCCTGCGCTATGAGCCCGATCAGGGTGACGGCGCCCCCATCTGCGTCGCCAAGGGCGTGGACGCGGTGGCCCTGCGCATCCGCGAACTGGCCAAGGAGAGCGGCGTCCCGGTGGTCGAGAACGTGCCCCTGGCCCGCGCCCTCTATGCGACGGTCGAGGTGGACGAGGTTATCCCGCGCGAACACTTCGAGGCCGCGGCCAAGGTGATCGGCTTCGTCATGCAGGGACGGAAGCGGCGGTGAGGGGCGAAGGCGCAGGCCGGGCTTTCCTCCCCATGGAATGGGGAGGAAAGGTTTGTCCCGTTATGGCGCAGGCCAGAGCTCCGATATGCTGACCACCACTGATTCGCGCGGGCAGGACGCCATGACGATTTCCCGGCCGAAAGCGGCGGCGACGCGCCGTCCGACCTTTGATCCCCTGCTGGTGGTGATGGCGCTTGGCTTCGCCCTGGCGGTTGCGGCCATGGTCTATCCGGCGTTCCGCGCCAATGCCATGACGGCGCCGGGGCTGATCCTGATCTTCGCGGCGGGGGCGACAGCCCTGATCTGGCTGTTCGCCTTCGGACGCGCCGAGGTGCGCCGCGCCCACGGCGACACGGCGGTCGAGATGCTGGACGCGATGGCCGAGCCGGCCGCCCTGGTCTGGCCGTCCGGTCAGGTCCTGGCCTACAACGGCGCCTGGGCCGACGAGAACGGCGCCGTCACCGCCCTTCCGCGCGGCAAGTCGGCCCAGGCCCTCTACATGGCCTTCGCCCAGGCCCGCGAAGGCCATCAGGGCCGCGCCATCGTCCAGATCGGCGCGCGCGAGATCGAGGTCCTGATCGGCCAGGCGGGGCAGGGGCGTTTCCTGGTCCGCGCCGCCCCCGACGCCGTCCTGCCGGTGCCGCAGACCGCGCCCGTGGTCGCCCCCGCCAAGGTCAGCGGCGAGGCCCGCGCCATGGCCGCCGGCGCGCCTTTCGGGTCCACGGTCATCGCCGGCGACGACCTGTTCGCGGGCCGGGCCGAGGATTCCAACGCCGCGCTCGCCGTCCTGACCGGCCCCGCCGCCTCGGGCGACGCCGCCTTCGGCCACCTGTTCGACCTGGCGGGCGTGACCGAGGCCAGGACCAAGCTGGAGGCTGGGTCTTCCGGCCCGATCGAGCTGGTGGCCCGCGCCTATCCCGACCGCCACCTGCACCTCTATGTCGCCCCCGAAGGCGACAAGCGCCGCGTCTGGCTGTTCGACGTCTCGTCGCAGAAGTCGATGGAGCTGCAGCTGTCGCAGGCCCAGAAGATGCAGGCCGTGGGCCAGCTGGCCGGCGGCGTGGCGCACGACTTCAACAACCTGCTGACCGCCATCCAGATGCAGCTGTCCGAGCTGCTGGAACGCCACCCGGTCGGCGACCCCTCCTATGACGGCCTGAACCAGATTCGCCAGACCGGCATCCGCGCCGCCGATCTGGTGCGCAAGCTGCTGGCCTTCTCGCGCAAGTCCACGGTGCGGCGCGAGCGGCTGGACCTCGGCGAACTGGTCGGCGAGTTCGCCGTTCTGCTGCGCCGCCTGCTGCGCGAGGACGTGCGGCTGGAAACCGACTACGGCCGCGACATGCCCCTGGTCCTGGCCGACAAGAGCCAGCTGGAAACCGCCGTCATGAACCTGGCGGTCAACGCCCGCGACGCCATGCGCGGCGTGGTCGAGCCGGGCGCGGGCGTGGTCACGATTCGAACCCGCCGCCTGACCGAGGGGCAAGCCCGCGACATGGGCTGGCGCGAGGCCAAGGGCGAGGTCGCCCTGATCGAGGTGTCCGACACCGGCCCCGGCGTGCCGCCCGAACTGGTCGACAAGATCTTCGAGCCCTTCTTCACCACCAAGGCGGTTAACGAAGGCACCGGCATGGGCCTGGCCACCGTCTATGGCATCGTCCAGCAGGCGGGCGGCCACATCAGCGTCTCGAACCTGGAGGGAGCCGGCGCCGCCTTCCGCATCTTCCTGCCCGCCGCCTCGGCCGAGGAACTGGTCGCCGCCCCCGTGGTCGAGAAGGTGGTCAAGGCCGCGCCGCGCGACCTGTCGGGCGCGGGCCGCATCCTGTTCGTCGAGGACGAGGCCGCCGTGCGCGGCATCGCCGCCCGCCTGCTGCGCCAGCGCGGCTATGAGGTGATCGAGGCCTGCGACGGCGAGGAGGCCCTGATCCTGGCTGAGGAATGGGCCGGTCAGATCGACATGATGATCTCCGACGTCATCATGCCGGGGCTGGACGGCCCGTCCCTGCTGCGCAAGGCCCGGCCCTTCCTCGGCGACGCCCCGGTCATGTTCATTTCGGGCTATGCCGAGAGCGACTTCTCGGACCTGTTGCAGGACGAAACGGGCGTCTCCTTCCTGCCCAAGCCCCTGGACATCAAGACCCTGGCCGAGCGCGTGAAGCAGGAACTTCACGCGGGCTAAGCCTTCACCGCCGTCATCCCGGGGCTGCGCCGCAGAACCCAGGACCCAGGCGCAGGATCACAGGCGCCGTCCCGGCAAGAGCCGGCGCCTGGGTCCCGGCTCTTCGCTTCGCTTCGGCCGGGATGACGGCAGGGGAAGGCTCGGGCGCGAGAGTCCGCTTTTGAGCCGGAAGCCAATGTCCGCAATCGACCCATAGCGGACATCAAGGCCATCTGGTTATGGTGCCCGCAACGCTGGCAGAAAGACTGCTGAGCCTGCTGTCATTGTAAGAAAGGACGTTCGGCATATGAGAGGCCTCGGTATCCTTACATTGCCACTGGTTCTGGTTGCTTGCTCTCCAGAGGAAAGTGTCGAGGCTCCGCAAGCGCAGGAAGGGTTTCGGGGGGAGACGATCGTCTTCAAGTCAAACATGAACCCGTCTGTAGTAGCTTTGCACTTGGATGCAGGTGCCTACCGGAACTACGGCGATGTGTCGGAGGTCGGGGGATACTCCGATATTGGAGACAACTTGGCCCCGTGCGGGGAGGGCATGGCAAAATGTGTAACATTTTCAGGTCTCTACATCATGGCGCCGCCGTCGACCGGAGAAGAATGGCATTTTGGCGGATACGACTTCCAGCTTGAGGCTGACGGCGCGAATAGAGATGATCAGGTCGTCGTCGCGTCCCAAAACGGCGAGGAGAGCTATTCCTACAGCTACCGTACACGGTGCGGTGTCAGGTGGATTAACTTCGCTGCGGGTAGGAAAGGCGGCAAGGAAGTGTTTTACCCTGTAGGGCGCTCACTATTTTCACAGTCGGTCTGTACGCCCTCTATCGGGGGCTGATGGTCTATCACCCTGCGGGCGGCTTCTGCCGAACAACGGGGATACTTCGAAGTAGTGAGGCCGCTTTCCACCCCTAGCGGACATTCGCCGCTGCCGCATTGCGACGACAGTGTGCGGGCTATCCTCCTTTCCTCCCCATTTCATGGGGAGGGGGACCACGGAGTGGTGGAGGGGGCGACGCGACGTTGAATGTTGAGGCGCAGATTGGACGGGGCGGCGTCGCCCCCTCCGTCACGGCGCTCTCGCGCCGCGCCACCTCCCCATCGCTGCGCGACAGGGAGGAAAGCGATCACTTCGCCCGACTAGGCGTCGCCGCCGGTCCGGGTGTGCTCCACGGTTGTCGTGGTTTCGCCGTTGGGCTGGGTGGTCGTGGTGGTGGTCGTCGTCGTGGTCCGTTCCCACAGGGGGCAGTTTATCGTCGAGCCGCCGCCGGGCTGTGGCGTGGTTCGGCATTGCGGGCCAGCGGCGGCTGAACGCACCGTCTCCGCAGGACCGGCGGCGCAGGCGAACAGGGTCAGGCCGCTCACCAGGACGGCGGCCGCAATGGCGCAAGATTTCAGCATGGCGATGTTCCCCGCAGCTCCGATTTTCATCAGTCTGCCTGACCCGGCGCGTCGCGCAAGCGCCAGCTCCGCCATGCGGTCGGCCGCCTACACCCTCACGTCAAAATGGCGCGGTTCGCCGTCGCGGCGTTCGCGGGCGGCCTCGTGCAGGGTGTCGGCCAGGTCGAGCAGGTGGTGGCGGCGCAGGCGCGGGATGATCTCCAGCAGTTGCAGCCTCAGGGTCTCGGCTTCGGCGTCGCTGAGCGGCGCCGTTGGGCGGGCGGATCGGGCAGGCACGGCGATCCTCCATCAGAGCGCCTCGGGGGAGGCGAGACAGCCTCTGAAAACGGCTGTTTCGCCGTTCCGGTTCCAGAACGTGTCATATCGAGCGAAAAACTGAACAAACTCCGCCGTAAAGGCTTGGGTCTTTCGTGCGCCGCCCTAGATAGGGGCCAGACGAATCATAACCCGGAAGAGGAACCTCCCATGGCCTTCACCCTGCCCCCGCTGCCCTACGCCTATGACGCGCTGGAGCCGGCCATCGACAAGGAGACGATGACCTTCCACCACGACAAGCACCACCAGACCTATGTCGACAACCTGAACAAGGCCGTGGACGCCGACGCCTCGCTGCAGGGCAAGTCGCTGGAAGAGCTGTTCGCCGAGATGTCGAAGCTGCCCAAGGCGGTTCGCAACAACGGCGGCGGTCACTGGAACCACAGCCTGTTCTGGGAACTGCTGGCCCCCGCCGATCAGGCCGGCGAGCCCTCGGCTGAGCTGGCCGCCAAGATCGACGCCGAACTGGGCGGTCTGGACAAGTTCAAGGCTGACTTCGACGCCGCCGGCGCCGGCCAGTTCGGCTCGGGCTGGGCTTGGCTGATCCTTCAGGACGGCAAGCTGAAGGTCACTTCGACCCCGAACCAGGACAACCCGCTGATGGACGTGGCCGACGAGAAGGGCGCTGTCCTTCTGGCCGCCGACGTCTGGGAGCACGCCTATTACCTCAAGTACCAGAACCGCCGCGTTGACTACCTCAAGGCCTTCTGGTCGGTGGTGAACTGGAACAAGGTCAACGAACTGTACGAAGCCGCCAAGGGCTGAAACGCCCGCGCAGCTTGACTCCGGGAGGGCGGGCCTTCATAAGCCCGCCCTTCTCGCATCGGGTTTCGACCCGAGGCGCGAACTGACTACGGACGATGCGTGGACCGCCGTTGAGATCGCCGCTCCAATCGGGGAGGGGCCGGGCCGCATCAGCATGAAGAGTGACTTATGTCCAAGCGCCATAGCGCCAAGTACAAACTCGATCGGGTCATGGGTGAAAACCTGTGGGGCCGCGCGAAATCGCCGGTTAACAAGCGCTCGTACGGCCCCGGCCAGCACGGTCAGCGCCGCAAGTCGAAAGTCTCGGACTTCGGCCTGCAGCTGAAGGCCAAGCAGAAGCTCAAGGGCTACTACGGCAACATCACCGAGAAGCAATTCTCGGCCATCTACGACGAAGCCGGTCGTCGTAAGGGCAACACCTCGGAAAACCTGATCGGTCTGCTGGAATCGCGTCTGGACGCCATCGTCTACCGCGCCAAGTTCGTCCCGACCGTCTGGGCCGCTCGCCAGTTCGTCAGCCACGGCCACGTGACCGTCGACGGCAAGAAGGTCGACATCGGTTCGTACCGCGTCAAGCCGGGCCAGGTCATCGAGGTCAAGGAAAAGTCGCGCAACATGGCTCTGGTGCTCGAAGCCCAGCAGTCGTCGGAACGCGATGTGCCTGACTACCTGGAACAGGGCGACCGTGGTTTCTCGGTCCGCTACGTGCGCGTGCCGGAACTGTCGGACGTGCCGTATCCGGTCAAGATGGAACCGAACCTGGTCGTCGAATACTACTCGTCCTGATTTCAGGCGATCGACGATAGAGTTGATGGAAGCCCCGGTGCGAACCGGGGCTTCTTTCTTATTCAGCATCCGCTGTTCCCTTGGGGAAGGAAGCAGCGCATTCTGACCGGGCGAACATGGTCCGCCCTGGAAGGCCGAGATGAGACGAACCTTCGCCCTTTGCGCCGTCGCGGCCGCCGTCCTTGGGACGGGGGGCTGCGCCGTGACCGGCGAACCGGCCGTGCCCACCGCCGGCATGCCGGGCCAGTTGGAGCCGATCCACGCCGCCGCCTTCACGCGCGATACGGCGGTCTTCTGGGTCAGCTCGAACGGTTGCACCAGCAAGGCGGACGTCAAACCCTTCATCACCCGCCTGCGCGACAGCACGGTCATCACCCTGCGCCGGGTGGACGAGGACCGTTGCACCGACATCAAGTCCGAAGGCGTTCAACTGCAATGGTCGTTCGAGGAGCTGGGTCTGGAGCCTGGCGCCGCAGTGTCGGTCAACAACCCCTATATGATGCGTCAGGACGACAAGCCGAACCGCGGGTCCTGACCTAGTCTTCAATGGCAAGGCTTTGTTAGCCATGTCGAACGACGGCGGATTAAGGAATGATCGGCTAGGGACATCATCCCCCTAACGCATTCCGTCGGTTTCCATGCGTATCGTTGACTGCCTGACCAACGCCCATAACCTGGCGTTGGTCGCCCTGGCCGCCCTGATCTGTGTCCTGGGCAGCTGGATTACAGTAAGCTTGCTGAAACGGGTTCGCAGCACGCGGACCGGAACGCGCGCCGCCTGGGTCTTCCTGGGCTCGGTCGCCGGCGGCGCCACGGTCTGGTGCACCCACTTCGTCGCCATGATCGCCTATGAGCCGGGCGTCCAGGTCACCTATGAACCCGGATTGACGGGCCTGTCCCTGTTTGTCGCTATTGCGGGCAGCGGGGCGGCGTTGATTATGGGCGCGCAGCGGTTCAACGGAGCGGCCCTGGTCGGGGGCGCGCTGTTCGGAATGGCGGTGGCGGGGATGCATTTCATCGGCATGGCGGCCTTTGCGGTCGACGCCGTGATCCAGTGGTCCACCCCCTATGTCGTGGCTTCCGTGGCAGGCTCGGTGGTGTTCGGCGCGGCGGCTTTCAAGGCCGAGAAGCTGTCCACGACGGCCCGCAACAGCTGGCTGGCGGTTGTGCTGATGGTTCTGGGCATCGTCGTCCTGCACTTCACCGCCATGTCGGCCATGACCATCCTGCCTTTCGCCCCCCAGGACGGGGTCCTGACCGGCGACGACGCGCGTCAGGCCATCGCCATCGGCGTGGCGGGCGTGGGTCTGCTGGTCCTTGGCGCCGGCGCCGCCAGCTATGCTCTGGACACCCAATCGCGCAGCCAGGCTGAAATCCGGCTGCAGCACCTGATCGAAGGCGGCGTGGACGGCATGGCGGTCGAGCGCGACGGCGTCATCGTCGGCGCCAACAGCGCCCTGTTGAAGCTGGTCGGCGTCGAGCGCCAGGCCCTGCTCGGCCAGAAGCTGTCACGCTGGGTCGAGGACGTGGCTCGTCTGGCCGACGGCGACATGGTGCAGTCGTCGCTGACCACCGCCGAGGACGAGGTCCTGCCGATCGAGCTGGCGGCCAAGCGCGACCATGCCAGCGAGGGCGAGGTCATGATCTACGCTGTCCGCGATCTGCGCGCGCGTCAGGCCCAGGAGCGCCGCATCGCCCACCTGGCCCGCAACGACAGCCTGACCGGCCTGCCGAACCGCGCCTCCTTCCTGGAACGCCTGACGCGTCAGACCGACACCATCAAGCCGGGCGCGACCCTGGCCCTGTTCGCCCTGGACCTGAACCGCTTCAAGGAGGTCAACGACCTCTACGGCCACGCGGTCGGCGACCAACTGCTGTGCCGCATCTCGGACCATCTGCGCGAAGTCCTGCATGAGGGCGAGTTCATCGCGCGCCAGGGCGGCGACGAGTTCGTGGCCATGGCCGAGGTGTCGTCGCGCGCCGAGGCCGAGGCCGTGGCCAGGCGCCTGCGCGCCGCCGTCATCCGGCCGGTCACCATCGACCACGCCGATCTCGCCTGCGGCGCCAGCATCGGCGTCTCGCTGTGGCCTGAGGACGCCGACAATCTGTCGACCCTGATCAACAACGCCGACCTGGCCATGTATCGCGCCAAGGCCTCGCTGACCCAGGACATCTGCTTCTACGAAGCGGACATGGACCAGGCCGTCCGCGCCCGCCGTCGCGTCACCCAGGCCCTGCGCGAGGCCATGGATAACCAGCGGTTCGAGCTGCACTATCAGGTCCAGGCCTCGGTTCAGACCGGCAAGGCGACGGGCTATGAGGTCCTGCTGCGCTGGAAGGACGAGGACGGCCGTTACATCCCTCCGTCGGACTTCATCCCGGTGGCCGAGGAGACGGGCCTGATCCTGCCGATCGGCGAGTGGGTCCTGCGTCAGGCCTGCAAGCAGGCCGCCACCTGGGACGAACCGCACAAGATCGCGGTCAACCTCTCGCCGGTGCAACTGGGCCATGTGGACCTGCCGCGCCTGGTGCAGCAGGTGCTGCAGGAGACCGGTCTGGACGCCACGCGTCTGGAACTGGAAATCACCGAGACGGCCATGATCAGCGACATGGAGCGCACCACCCACGTCCTGCGTCAGCTCAAGGATCTGGGCGTCACCATCGCCATGGACGACTTCGGCACCGGCTATTCCTCGCTATCGACCCTGCGGGCCTTCCCCTTCGACAAGATCAAGCTGGACCGGTCCTTCATGACCGAGCTGGACGGCGACCAGCCCCAGTCGCAGGCCATCATCCGCGCCGTTCTGACCATCGGAGAAAGCCTGTCGATCCCGGTGCTGGCCGAGGGCGTGGAAACCGCCGAGCAGTTGGCCTTCCTGCGCGCCCAGGGCTGCAACGAGGTTCAAGGCTATCTGCTGGGGCGGCCCCAGCCCGAAGCCGACGCCCTGTCGAACGGGGCCGCTGTCGTGGCCAACCTGCCGGACGCTCAACTCGCCGAGGTTCGCGCCGCCGCATAGCCCGGCCAGTGCGCTGCGCCCGCCCGTTCGTACTGGACGGGCAGGGCTTCTGGCTGACCCAGGGCCACGGCGGCGTGATGGCCCCAGTTGGGGTCGTCCAGCACGGCGCGGGCGACCGCGATCAGGTCGGTCTTGCCCGCAGCCAGCAGGTCCTCGGCCTGTTGCGGGGTGACGATCATGCCGACCGCCATGACATTGGCCTCGGGGACCGCCGCCTTGACGGCCTCGGCGAAGGCGACCTGATAGCCGGGTTCGGCCCCAGGGATGCGGGCCGTGGCGACATTGCCGCCGCTGGTCAGGTGCAGATAGTCATAGCCCATGGCGTGCAGGGCCTGACCGAAGACGGCGGCCTCGTCCGGCGTAATCCCGCCCTCGGTCCAGTCCGAGCCGTTGAAACGCACGCCGAGCGCCTTGGTGCGGGGCCAGGCGTCGCGCAGGGCCTGGGCCACCCGCAGCGGGAAGCGCATCCGGTTCTCCAGCGACCCGCCGTATTCGTCGGTTCGTTCGTTCGACAGCGGCGACAGGAACTGGGTCAGAAGATAGCCGTGGGCGGCGTGCAGTTCGACCAGGTCGAACCCGGCCCGATCGGCGCGCCGGGCGGAATCGACAAAGGCTTCGACCACCCGGTCCATGCCCGCGGCGTCCAGCGCGCTCGGCGTGTGCCAGTCGGCCTTGAAGGCCTGGGCTGAGGCGGAAAACGTCTCCCACGCCTTGTCGGCGGGAGCGGGGCCGCCTCGGTCGATCCACGGCGGATTGGTCGAGGCCTTGCGCCCTGCATGGGCCAGTTGGACCCCGATCGGCGTGTCGGAATAGGTGCGGATGTCGCGAATGATCCTGGCGAAGGCGGCTTCCTGCTCATCGTTCCACAGGCCGGTGTCGGCCCAGGAAATGCGGCCCGCCGCCTCGACGCCCGTGGCCTCGATCACCACCAGGCCCGCGCCCGACAGGGCCAGGCGGGCGATGTGCTGGGCGTGCCAGGGTTGGGGCACGCCGTCCACGGCGGAATACTGGCACATGGGGGCGACGACGATGCGGTTCTTCAACGTCAGCGGCCCGACGGCGCGCGGGGTGAACAGCAGGCTCATGCTTGGGTCATCCTATGGTCCCGGGGAGGCGGGTCACAGTAGCTATGACTGTGGCGGTTCCGTTCAAGCCCCGCCTTTCCGATTATTCACGTGATCTGGAACGGCGACGCTGGCAGTTTCCAGCCAGCAAAGAAGGGGAACACCTATGCGCCGTATCATCATCGCTCTCGCCGTCGCCGCCATCGCCGCGCCCATGCTGTCGGGCTGCATCATCATCGCCAGCGACAAGCCGACCACCCGCGTCATCCACTCGACCCCGGCCGAGGCCAACTGATGCGCCAGGCCTCCATCAGGGCAGCCGTCGCGGCCGTCGCCCTGCTGCCGCTGCTGGGCGGCTGCGTCATCTATTCGAACGATGGCGGGGAGCGGAAGGTCAACATCAACTCCGCCAGCCAGGCTTCGGCTCAGACTGAAGCCCTGGAAGCCGTCCGCAAGGTCGATTTCGACGGCCAGCGCCTGACCGTGGTGGTCGGCTCCAACGGTTGCACCGAGGCGTCCAGCTTCGAGGTCAAGATCAAGGACGACGAGCCGGCTGAACTCAGCCTCATCCGTCGCGCCCCGGACCTGTGCAAGGCGATCGTCCGCGAAGGCGTCGCCGTCAGTTGGACCTACGCCGAACTGGGCCTGAACACCGGCCAGCACGTCCGCGTGCTGAACCCGATCAGCCTGTAGGCCTATCGAAGTCTTTCCTCCCCACTTTGTGGGGAGGGGGACCGCGAAGCGGTGGAGGGGGCGGCGCTAGGCCTTCCGTGTAAACGCCGCATCTCGGATCGCGTTCAGAACGCCTTCCACATCGTCCCGCACGTCGCAGGAAGCGACGCGCAGAACGGACACTTCCTGTAACGCCAGCCAAGTCGTCCGCCGTTCATCATGGCGAGCCTGATCGGGGTCGCCGTGGATCATGCCATCGACTTCCACGGCGAGGTTCCGTTCGGCGCAATAGAAGTCGAGGATATAGGGGCCGATCGGGTGCTGTCGTCGGAACTTCAGTCCCTCCAGCTTGCGCCCTTTCAACTGAGTCCAAAGTTGCGCTTCTGGCGGCGTGAGTGCGCGTCGCATATGACGCGCGTGTTCGTGACTTATGCTGTCGGCCATTGCGCCGCCCCCTCCACCACTTCGTGGTCCCCCTCCCCATTGCTGCGCAACAGGGAGGAAAGGGCAAGAGCTTACGCCGAAAACGGCCCCAGCATTTCTGCGGGGATGCGGGCGGGGCGCAGGGTGGCGGCGTCGACCAGGCACCATTCCGACAGCCCTTGCGCGCACAGGCGGCCTTCGGCGTCCTCGATGCGGACATAGCGGTTGAAGCGCGGGCCTTGCGGCTCGCCGACCCAGGTGCGGGCGACGACGCCGGTCGCGCCCGGCGCGATGGCGCGCAGGTAGTCGATCTCGTGCCTCAGGGCGACCCAGGACCACTTCGCCCGCGTCGCCTCGTCGAAGCGCGCGTTCCAGTGGGCGGTGCCGACGTCCTGCAGCCAGCCGACATAGACCACGTTGTTGACGTGGTTGTTCTCGTCGATGTGTTCCGGCCGCACGTCCAGAGGGACGACGAAGACCTCGCGGTCCTCACGCGGTTGCAACTGCGGCCGGGCCATGGGGCTTAGGCCTCGCCGAGGGGCACGCCCTTCTCGACCATCAGGGCCTGCAGTTCGCCGGCCTGGAACATCTCACGCACGATGTCCGAACCACCGACGAACTCGCCCTTCACATAGAGCTGGGGAATGGTGGGCCAGTCGGTGAAGCTCTTGATGCCGTCGCGCAGGCTCTCGTCCTGAAGCACGTCGACGCCGACAAAGGCTGCGCCCACGTGGTCGAGGATCTGCACCGCCAGCGAGGAGAAGCCGCAGCGCGGCGCGTCCGGCGTGCCCTTCATGAACAGGACCACGTCATGCTCGGCCACGGTCTGGGCGATGAAGGCGTGGACGGGGTCGGCGGCGGCGTCAGCAGTCATTTGATCGGTCACGGTAAGGGGCCTTTCAGAGAAGCCCGTCAGCTAGGCGCCCAATGGGGCCGGGTCAAGGCCGCTGCGGCGTAAGGGCTCACACCGCCTCGGGCGCGCGGGCCAGACGCTCGGCGCGTTGGGCCAGGGCGGGGGCGCCGTATTCGCGCGCGGTGGCGGCGGCCTCGACCAGCATCAGGCCCAGATCATGGGGCGCTTGCCCCGTCCAGCGGGCGCGCGCCAGGGCGATGCGGGCCATGCCGATCTGATCCGCGGCCCAGTCCAGCGGCGTCGAGCTCACGGAGGGGCGAACCAGACGGCGGCGCAAGCCGGCCTCGATCTCCAGCAGGGCGGTCAGGTCGCCGACCGAGCCCGCCCGCGTCGTCTCCTGAGCCACACGACGTTCATGGGCCAGTGCGCCCAGGACCAGTCCGCCGCCCTCGGTCAGGGCCTCGGCCTGGACCAGCACCAGCAGGGGCAGGGTCTCGCGCTCGGCCCGCAGCACCTGGATGGCGGCCCAGTCCAGCGGGCTGTGGTCGGGGGTGAACTGGTCGGCGGCGGCGTCAAACAGGGCGTGGGCCTGATCACGCGCCAGAACATCGTCGGCGATGGCCGCCAGGGCCGCCATCCCGGCCGCGCACAGGGCCAGGGCGCGGGCGCGGCTGAGGGGGCGCTGTTCCGGCGCGGCGGCCTCGACCAGGGCGCGCAGGTCGGCGCCGGCCTGGTCGAGCATCCGGGGGTCGCGCGCGGCCAGGCCGGCTTCCAGCATCAGGGCGGCGCGGTCCAGCCGCAGGTCGTCTTCGACCGATCGCTGCTGACCTCTCAGACCGTGCAAGGCGGCGTCCAGCAGGGCGGCGGCCTCTTGAAGGGCGGAGGTCTCGCCCGCAATCGAGGCCTGACGCGCGCGCAGGCGGGCGTGCAGGGCGGCGACCGCCGCAGCGGTGTCGCCGCGTCGCGCGGGGGGCAGGGCGGCCAGCAGGGTCAGGATGGCGTCCAGCCGCGCGGGCTCGCCGCACAGGTCAAAGGCCAGCATCCCGGTCTGGGCCAGTTCCAGCGTGGCGCGGATGGTTTCATCGTCATTGTGGGCGTGGCGAGCGGCGTCGCGGGCGGCGGTTTCCGCCTTGTCCAGGCTGGTCGCGGCGCCGCTGCGACGGGCGTGTTCGCGCCACAGGGCTGAGGCGCGCAGCGCGGCGTCATGAGGGCGGGGGCAGGAGACGCGGCCGACGTCGACGCTCTGCTGGCGGGCCTCGACCTCGACCAGGCCGACCCCGACCAGTTCCAGCCAGCCGAGATCGTCGCTATCGCGCGCCTTCTCGAACAGCCGTCGCAGATCTCTGCCGAATTCGAACATCGCTGGCCTTCATCGTCCCGCTTCGGGATCGCAGGGGCGATCCTCCTTGCGGACAAGCAAACGCAGCGCCGCCCGAAGGGTTCGGCTTAACTATATCTGTGGAAAGCCGGAGGCCTGCGCCTAGCCCAGGCGCGGGGTCTTCTGGCGGCAGCGTTGCAGCACGGCGCGGGCGTCCGCCTCGCCCGCGGACAGGCGTTTCACCGAATCGAGGCGGGCTCGGGTCTGGTCGTTTTCGGCCACGGTCGGATCGCGTCCCGCTGCGGTCGCCGCCTGCATGGCCGCCAGCGACCAATAGAGGGCGGCGTCGTAGAGGGTGCGGCCATAGCGGCTCTCGCCGCCCTCCAGTTCCGACGCTGCCTGGGTCAGTCCGGCGCACCGCACCGCCTCGTCATAGGAGACGAGCCGGGTCGTCTGGGGCGGACCCAGAACCGCAAGCGCGGTGGTGACGACAGCGATGAACATCAAGAACTCCACGACGCCCCGAGGAGGAAAGGAGCCCGGCGCCGCATCTCCCTAGAGAACCACGGTCGTGTGTCGGATGAAAGACGCGTTCAGTAAAGCTTCAGGTTGCAGTCAGGGCGGGCTTGGGGCCGGGGGCATGACGCGTCCCTGATCGACCAGCCAGCGGACGAGGGCGCGCCGCGCTCGTGACGGCTCGCCTGCGCCAGGAATGGCCGCGACCGCCCCGTCGTCGGCGTTGAAGCCAAAGGGCGCCAGCAGCCGCCCGTCCGCGACCGCCTCTGACGCCAGGGCCCAGGGCAGGACCGCCGCGCCCCACCCCGACAGGGCCGCGTCCAGCGCGAAATGCAGGTGGGCGACCGGGCGTTCGGATGTGGCGGTCGAACGATGGCCGCTGAGCTCGGCCCAGTCCTTCCAGCCGCTGAGGTGGGTGCGGGCCACAAGGCGCGGCGCGTCCAGCAACGCCGCACGGGCGTCGTCGCCCGTCAGCGGCCCCATCAGAGAGGGGGCGATGACCGGGCCGACGGCGTTGGGGATGATCCGCTCGGCCTTCAGGGTCTTGATCCGTTCCGCGTCAAGCAGGCGCAGCACCACATCGGCGCCGCGATGACTGACCGCATGGGGCGGCAGTTCGACCAGATGCACCCGCACCTCGGGATGAAGCCGTCCGAAGTCGGCCAGGCGCGGGATCAGCCACTTGACCGACAGGCTGGCGTTGACGGCGACGTGCAGGTCCTGACCCTCGCCGCGTGCGCCCGCCACGGCGGCGGCGATGCCGTCAAAGGCGGCGGTCAGGCCGGGCAGGAGGTCGCGCCCCGCCGGGGTCAGCTTCAGGGCGTGGCGCGGGCCCTCGAACAGCCGCACCCCCATCTGGGCCTCCAGCGCCTTGACCTGACGGCTGACGGCGCTGTGGGTCACGTTCAACTCGGCCCCGGCCAGGGTGGCGCTGCCGGTCCGCGCCATGGCCTCGAACGCCCGCAGCGCGTTCAGCGAGGGCAGGGCGGCGCCAGGTGTGAGGTTTTGGAACATAGTCTAACCGATAGGTCGCTTTCGTCCGAGCGGCAATGCGGCGACAGCAGCGGCCTATGTCGTCACCCGCCCACCGCCTGATCGTCCCCGTCCTCGGCTTCGGCCTGATCGTCGCCTTTGCATCGAGCTATTATCTGCTGGGGGTCCTGGCCGAGCCTCTGGCGGCGGGGACCGGGACCACGCCGTCGCTAGTCTTCGCAGGGTTGTCGGGCGCCTTCCTGATCTCGGCGGCGCTCAGCCCGTTCGGCGGGCGCTGGGTCGATCGGCGCGGCGGGCGCGAGGTGCTGAGCGCCGCCTCGGTCGTCTTCGCCGCTGGTCTGGCCGGGCTGGGCCTGTCGCAGGGGCCGGTCAGCATGGTGGCGTCCATCCTGACGCTGGGCATCGGCATGGGCGTGGGCTTCTATGGCCCGGCCTTCGCCGTGCTGGTCGCCATCCACGGCGAGGAGGCGAAAAGGCCGATCACGGCGGTGTCCCTAATCGGCGCCTTCGGCGGGGCCCTGGGCTGGCTCATGACCCTGGCCATGATCGAGGTGGTCGGCTGGCGCGGGGCCTGTTTCGGCTGGGCGGGGCTGCATCTGCTGGTCTGCCTGCCCCTGTATCTGACCCTTCTGCCCCGCGAGGTCGCGGGGGCGCGCCGCCCGGCCGAGGTCGGGCGGGTGCGTTGGGACGGGCGCATGATCCGGCTGGCGGTCCTGTTCGCCGGGGCCTGGTGGATCGCCACGGCCATGAGCGCCCACCTGCCGCGCCTGCTGGGGCGCTTGGGGCTGGAGCCGGCCCAGGCGGCGGGCGCGGCGACGATGATGGCAGGGGCGGCGGTCGCCGTGCGGCTGCTGTCTTTCCTGACATCCGGCAAGGGTTCGCCGGTGCTGGTCCTTCGCTTCGCCACCCTGCTGCACCCGCTCGGCGCGGCGGTCGCCTTTTTCGGCGGAAAGGGGCTGGCCGGGGCCGTGGCGGTCGGTCAGGGGGCGGGCAACGGCCTGCTGTCCGTGGCCTCCGGCGTCCTGCCGCTGCACCTGTTCGGCAAGGAGAACTACGCCACGCGTCAGGCCCTGATCCTGACCCCGGCGCGCTTTCTTCAGGCGGCGGCGCCGCTCAGCTACGGCATGGTGCTGGACCGCTCGGCGGGGTTGGCCTTGCTGGCCTCCAGCCTGGTCTGCGCCCTGATGTTCGCCATGACCTTCGGGCTGGAGCGGCGTGAACAATAGTACCGTCACCCTCGGGCTTGTCCCGAGGGCATGTCGTCAGACCAAGCGCCAGCGCTGAAGGACGGCCCGTTCCCGTTCACTCGGCCCGGAACGCAAGGGTCGCCATGGGCCCTCGGGACAAGCCCGAGGGTGACGGGGAAGGTTAGATCACCGGCTCGACATCGGCGCGCACCGTCACCTTGCGCGGCGCGCGGCGGTCCAGCGTAGTCCACGCAGCGGCCAGCCCCGCCACGGCGCGGTCCAGATCGGCCTCGTGACGGCTGAAGGGCAGGCGCAGGAAGCGCTCATAGGCGCCATTGATGCCGAAGCGCACGCCCGGCGCGATGCGCACGCCATGATCCGGCGCGGCCAGGGCCAGACGGGTGCTGTCGGCGCGGGGCAGCTCGACCCAGAGCGACAGACCGCCCTCGGGTCGCCGCGTCTTCCAGTCCGGCAGGGCCTCGGCCAGTCGCGCGCGCAGATGGGCCTCCTGCCGCGCTATGGCCCGGCGCCGCGCGTCCAGCGGGGCGGGATCGCCGCTCAACAGGACGGCGGCGGCCAGTTGCTCCATGACCGGCACGCCGAGGTCCAGCGACGGGCGGCGGCGGATCACCATGTCGATGACGTCGGCGTGGGCGCGCAGCCAGCCGACCCGCAGCCCGCCCCAGTAGGGCTTGCTGGTCGAGCCCAGCCGCACGACGTGCGGGCCATGATCGACGGGCGGCGGCGGCGGGCAGTCGAACCACAGCTCGCGCAGGGTGTCGTCCAGCACCAGCAAGGCGCCGACGCGGGCCGCCGCCGCCGCGATGGCCGCCTCGTCCTCCGCCGACAGGACATGGCCGGTCGGGTTCTGGTGCGCCCCGATCAGATAGATCAGCCGCGGCCTGACGCGGGCGATGGCCGCCAGCATGCCGTCCATGTCCCAGCCCTGCGGCGTCATGGCCACCGGCGACAGGTCCAGCCCCGTCTGCACCAGGGCGTCCAGCGCATGGGGATAGCCGGGATGTTCGACCACCACCCGGTCGCCGGGCCGCGTCACGGCCCGCAGCAGGATGGCCAGGGCCCCCAGCGCCCCCGCCGTGACCACGATCTGATCGGGGGCGGTCGCCATGCCCTCGGCGCCATAGCGGTCGGCGACGACGCGGCGCAGGGCCTCGATCCCCACCGGCTCATAGCCTCGACCCGGCAGGTGGGCGGGCAGGGCCTCCAGGGCGCGGGCGTAGGCGGCGTGGACCTGTTCGTCGGCGGGCATGGAGGCGGTGGCCATGTCGATGACGCCGGGCGTGTCGTCGCCCTGCATCGGTCCGTCCAGCCGCACGGGTCGCGAGGCGGCGCTGGCGGGCAGGGCGGTGACGCTGCCCGATCCCGTCCGGCTGACGACAAAGCCCTCGGCCCGCAGCCGGTCCAGCGCCGCGCTGACGGTGATGCGGCTGACGCCCAGGGTCTCGGCCAGCCGCCGCTCCCCCGGCAGGCGCGCGTTCAACGACAGCCGCCCGTCCAGGATCAGCAGCTTCAGCGCCTCGGACAGGCGGCGATAGGCGGGCTCGCCATCCGGCCCGCGCCAGTTGTTCAGCTGACGCGACAGGGAGGCGGGGTTGACGAGGAGGTCGCGCATAAGGCCATCGTCGTGAAAGCGGCTCTATAAAACAAGGCCAATTATCGCCTGTATGGCTCCATGTTCATGCGTCGCTTCATCCAGCTTCAAATCGGTCTTCTGCTTTACGGGGCGTCACTGGCCCTGATGGTCCGGGCCGACCTCGGCCTCAATCCGTGGAGCGTCCTGCATCAGGGCCTGTCCGAACGGACGGGGATCAGCCTCGGCATGGTGGTCAACCTGGTCGGGCTTCTGGTCCTGCTGGTCTGGATACCCCTGCGCCAGAAGCCGGGCGTGGGCACCATCTGCAATGTCCTGCTCATCGGCACGGCGGCGGACGTCGCCCTGTGGGCCCTGCCGCCGATCGAGGGGCTGGCGCTGCGGATCGCCTTCCTGACGGCGGCCATCGTGCTGAACGGGGCGGCGACGGCGGCCTATATCGGCGCCGGGCTGGGCCCCGGCCCGCGCGACGGCCTGACCACGGGTCTGGTGCGCATCACCGGCTGGCGCATCGGCTGGGCGCGCACGGCGATCGAGGTCGCGGTCCTGGCCATGGGCTGGCTGCTGGGCGGCGTCGCCGGGGTCGGCACCGTCCTCTACGCCCTGGCCAACGGGCCTCTGGTCCAGTGGTTCATGGCCCGCTTCGAGATCGCCCCGAAGGCCCAGGCCAAGCCCGCGCCCTCGACCTGAACGCGGCGTCCGAAGACCGCCAGACCGCGCCGGGCGGGCATGACAGGAAGGCGGCCTTCACCACGCACGAGGTCGTCATGCCTGCACTCACCGACAAGGTCGCCATCATCACCGGGGCCAGTTCCGGCATAGGGGCCGCCGCCGCCCGCCTGTTCGCGCGCGAAGGCGCGGCGGTGGTCGTCACCGCCCGGCGCGAGGTCGAGCTTTCAGCCCTGGTCGCCGCCATCGAGGCGGAAGGCGGCCGCGCCGTCGCCGTTCCGGGCGACATCCGCGACGAGGCCCTGGCCGAGCGTCTGGTGCGCACGGCGGTCGAGCGCTTCGGCGGGCTGGACGTGGCCCTGAACAACGCCGGGGCCATCGGCGCCAATGAGCCGACGCCGGAGATTTCACTGGAGCGCTGGCGCGATACGCTGGACGTCAATCTGACCGCCGCCTTTCTGGGGGCCAAGCATCAGGTCCCGGCCATGCTGGCGCGCGGCGGCGGCTCGCTGATCTTCACCTCGACCTTCGTGGGCCACGCCATCGGCATGCCCGGCATGGCGGCCTATGGCGCGGCCAAGGCGGGTCTGATCGGCCTGTCGCGGGTCATCGCCGCCGAGTTCGGCGCGCAGGGCCTGCGCAGCAACTGCCTGCTGCCCGGCGGCACGGACACCGAGGCGGGGCGCGAGTTCGCTCACACGCCCGAGATCATCGCCTTCGTCGAGAACATGCACGCCCTGAAACGCATGGCGAGCCCGGACGAGATCGCCCGCGCCGCCCTCTTCCTGGCGTCCGACGCCTCCAGCTTCATGACCGGGACGGCCATGCTGGTCGACGGCGGGGTGTCGATCAGCAAGACCTGAGACGGGTTAGGAGGGGACGTCGCGACCGGGACTTATTGGAACCCGGCCCGGCGGAATCTGGCCTGTGCGCTGTCGATCCGGCCGTCGGTGGGGTCAGCCGCCAGGGCGCGGCGAAGGAGGTCTCGGGCCAGAGCCTCCTGCCGTGTCCGCTCGGCCTCGTCCGCCGCGTCTAGCCCGCGCTCCATGGCCAGGTCCGCCATCAGGATAAGGCCCTCGACATTGTCGTCCTGGCGTTCGAGTGCGCGGGTCAGCGCCGTCTCGGCGGCCACGGGGTCTCCCCAGCGCTTTTCCGCGCGGCCGAGCGCGACCAGGGCCAGGGGATCATCCGGGAAGCGAGCGGCGGCCGTCCGAAAGGTGCTCAGCAGCGCTGGCCCGTCGATTTCTGCGGGATTCCATGACCGGGCGTTGATCATGGGAAGCAGCACCACATCGGCGGCGGGCGACAGGGGGGTGACGGTGATGGCGGGGTTGACGGGCGGGACGTCGAGCTTGGCGTAGGACATGCGCCCGCGAAGATAGGCACGAAGCTGGGCTGTCAGCTGATCGGGCGTAATGTTGTAATTCGCCTGCCAGGCCTCGACAGGATCGCGACCGCTGTTGACCGCCCTGACATAGGCGGACAGGGCCCGAACCCGGCCTGCATCGGCCAGAAGCCAGTGCGTCAGGGCCCAGGACTGGGCGTAGAACATGCCGCGGCCCGCCTCGGTATTGATCCCCAAGGAACCGTCGGCCCGCAGCACGACGTCCATCGGCAGCCAACTGCCCTGGTTCAGGGCGCGCAGGCGACCGGGGTCCGGCAGGCCGAACGACGCCTGGCCGCCCGCGGTCACCGTCGCCGTGGCGAAATATTCGGCAAAACCCTCGCGCAGCCATCCCGGGTATCGGTCGTCGCCGCTTCGGGCCATGACGTGGTGGCTGTATTCATGGAGCAGGAGGTCGTCGCTTTCGCCTCGCACCAGAACAGCGAAGACATCGTTCTCGCTGGTGGAATAGTAGCCGGCGATGCCGGCGGGAAGGCCAGGCACGGCCACGCGCAGGGCGCGCGCGTCGGCCACCAGATAGACCGGCAGCTTGCGGACCTCGTTCAACGGGCCGGGGCCGAAGCGCGATGTCAGAAGCGCGTCGAAACGCTCCAGCTTCAGGGTGTAGTCGCGCAGCGACCGCTCCGACCCGTCGCTGTAGACGACGAAGTGCGGACTCTCCGCGCGCTTCCACTCCGCGAACGCCGACGCCGGCGTCAGGGTGATCAACGCCAGGGCAAGCAGGAGACGATGGACAGCTGACGACATGACGAACCTCCCGCCGAGAGCGGTCACTAAGCCTCGTTTGGGCGGCGCGGTCCAGCCTGAGGCCAGGCTGCCACGGAGGGTCAGCCGCGTTCCTTGGTCTTGGTGAAGGCGATCTTGGGGAAGCGTTCGGAAACGTAGCCGGTTTCCCAGCTCGACTTGGCCAGGAAGACCGGGGCCTGGTCGATGTCGACGGCCATCTGCGGGCGGTACTTGCCGGCGAAGTCTTCCAGATCGGCCTTGTCGCCAGCCACCCAGCGGGCCTCGGCGTAAGGGCTGGGCTCGAAGACGACGTCGAGATTGTATTCCTCGCCCAGGCGGTCGGCCATGACCTCGAACTGCAGTTGGCCCACGGCGCCGACGATGAAGTCCGAACCCAGTTCCGGGCGGAACAGCTGGGTCACGCCTTCCTCGGCCAGGCCCTCCAGCGCCTTCTTCAGATGCTTGGCCTTCAGCGGGTCCTTGACGCGGACGCGCTGCAGGATTTCCGGGGCGAAGTTGGGCAGACCCGCAAAACGGATCATGCCGCTTTCCGACAGGCTGTCGCCGACGCGCAGCACGCCGTGGTTGGGGATGCCGATGACGTCGCCGGCATAGGCGTCGTCGGCCAGTTCACGGTCCGAGGCGAAGAACATGATGGGGGCGTTCACCGACAACTGCTTGCCGGTGTTCTGCACCTTCAGCTTCATGCCGCGCTTGAAGCTGCCCGAGGCCATGCGGAACATGGCGATGCGGTCGCGGTGGTTGGGGTCCATATTGGCCTGGACCTTGAAGACGAAGCCGGTGACTTCCGTCTGGCCGGGCTCGACGGCGATCTCGACGGGCGCAGGGGCGTTGCGCGTCTCAGGCGGGGCTTCCTTGCGGGCCGGCATGACCTTGGGCGGCGGGGCCCATTCGCCGATGGCGGCCAGCAGTTCGTCGATGCCGAAGTGGCGCAGGGCCGAGCCCCACAGCACGGGCGTCATGTGGCCTTCCAGGAAGGACTGGCGGTTGAAGGCCGGATAGCCGGCCTCGATCAGTTCCTGGGTCTCGATCAGGGCCTCGTGCTCGCCGGCCTCGAAGTATTGGGCGGCGTCGGCCAGGGGCAGGGCCTCGGGGTGGGGCACGTCTTCTTTGGAGCCGGCCGGCTTCTTGGCGTAGGGCTGGAACTTGCCGGTCCCCATCTCGACCATGCCGCGCAGGCGGTTGCCGCTCTCGGCCGGCCACCAGATGGGGGCGGGGTCCAGTTGCAGGCGGCTGGCGATTTCGTCCAGCAGGGCCATCGGGTCCTGGGCTTCGCGGTCCAGCTTGTTGATGAAGGTGATGATCGGAATGTCGCGCAGGCGGCAGACCTCGAACAGCTTCAGCGTCTGCGGCTCGATGCCCTTGGCGGCGTCCAGCACCATGATGGCGCAGTCGGCGGCGGTCAGGGTGCGATAGGTGTCTTCCGAGAAGTCTTCGTGGCCCGGCGTATCCAGAAGGTTGAACATCTTGGCCACGCCATCGGCCGTGGTGTGCTCGAACGTCATGACCGAGGCCGAGACCGAAATGCCCCGTTCCTTCTCGATCTTCATCCAGTCGGACTGGGTCCGCCGGTTCTCGCCGCGCGCCCGCACGGCGCCCGCCGCGCGGATGGCCCCGCCAGCCAGCAGGATATGCTCGGTCAGCGTCGTCTTGCCGGCGTCAGGGTGCGCGATGATGGCGAAGGTCCGGCGGCGGCCGGCCTCTTCAGGCAGGGTCAGTTTCGACATGCCGCGCACGTAGCGCGCGCGAGGTCAAAAGTCACTCCGTGGCGTCAGACGCCGGAGTTTCGGATTGATCGCTGTCCTCTGGTGCCTCGGCCTGATCCTCGACGACCAGTCCCATTTCCGCGCGGGCTCTGGCGATCACCTCGCGGGCGCGACGGGTGTAGGCGCTGCGGTGCGGACTGTTCGAGACAGGCATCAGCACCAGGATGGCCTGGGCGTTCATGTCGCGCGCCATATAGGCGTCGGCCAGGCGCAGGCGCGCCTCGAACGATTGCGGGGCCAGGGCGGTAGCGACTTCCAGAGTCGAGACATCATTATCGGTGGGATAGCGTGGGCCGCCGCGACGGGTGTCGTTCAGGCCCAGATAGATGCGGAAATCGGTGGGATCGGCGTCCATGGCCCGGGCCAGATAACCGCTGGCGCGACGACGCAGGCCCTGAGCGGCTTCGGGATCCGTTTCGGCGCGGGCCTGATCCAGCAAGGCCATGGCCGCGACGCGCAGGATGTCGGCGTCCGTCTGGGCGTTGTCGAGGGACGGTTCCAGCGTGGCCAGGGCCAGGTCCGGTCGCTTTTCGAGGCGATGCGCCCGCGCGGCGAGCAGAAGGCCCGTGCGATCGGCCTTGTGCGTTTCCGCCATGGCCAGGGCGGAACGGATCAACTCGGCCCGCTGTTCGGCTTCTTCACGCGCCTCACGAGCCTTTTGGCTTTCGGACTTTTTCGTGCGGCCGTCGTCGTCGCTGGGCGTTTCGACGACAGGCTCATTGTCCAGACGGATGTCCAGCCAGACGGCCTCCGCGACGCTTTTGGGCAGTCGCGTGATCGTCACCTCCGGCTCAGGCAGTTCGATCTGCGGCGACAGGACGTTGATCCGGCCGGTCAGATAACGTCGGACGTCGTTCTGAAGCTCATCGGGTGTGCGTCCCGTCGCATTCTGCATCGCGACCACGGAGTCCACGCCGCTGATCACCGCGGTCAGGTAGTCGCCCAGCATCCGTATGCGTTCGGGCGTGCTCATGAAATAGTGGGTCATCGCCCAGGCTTGGGCGTAATAGAGATGGGCGGGGTAGCGGCCGGACGCCGTCACCCGCCACTTCAGCACATGCGCCATATCGGCCCAGGTGTTGGCGCCTGGGGTCAGAGAGTTCATTCGGCCAGGGTTGTGGAAGCCGAACTGGATGCGGTCGTTCACGACGTCGGCGGTCGAATAATACTCGGCGAAGCCTTCCACGAACCAGGACGGATAGGCGTTGGCGCGCATCTGGAACATGAAGTGGTGGGCGTATTCGTGGAACACCACGACGTCGCCCATCGGGCTGCGCGTATCCACCACGGCGTGGATGCGTTCGCTGTTGGGCGTATAATATCCTGCAACGCCATCATCGATGCCGGGCGAGATGCGGTTCATGTCTCGCCGGCCGTTGGCCATGAAGATTTCGAGCTTGGGAATCTCGTAGTCCGTCTCGATCGGATAATAGGTGCGCAGCAGAGCGTCGAAGCGTTCCACCTTGCGGGCGTAGCGGCGCAGACTGGCCTCTGACGTATCGCCATAGACGATGAAGTGGTCGGTTTCGGCTCTCAGCCATTCGGCATGGGCCGCGACGGCGCTCGCCAGATTGACCGCAACCGCAGCGCCGATCGCCGCCAGCAAGCGGCTGGAGCGCCCAGTCTGTCGCTTATGAATAGGCATCTGCACTTCCCCCAACTGGCCGAAACTTAACGAACAACGATCCGTCACGAAAGGGCGGCCCTGCGTCGAGCGGGTCTGGCCTGTGGACGGCGGAGGAAACAGGGATTGTCACGATTGTGTGAAAGACCCTTCGCGAAGCGGGGCTTTTAGGGGCATGCTCGTTTTCGTGAGACGCTGGTCCATGAGATCGGCGCCGCAAGGGAAAGGAAACGACATGGCTGTGGTGCATCCGGGCAAGGTCCCGTCCGCCCGCAATGAGCGCAACATCCATCCGGCCTTCTGCCTTCTGGCGGGCTTCGGCCTCATCACCCTGATGGCGACCTGCGTGCATATCCTGTTCGGACTCTTCTAGCCGCGCACGATCCGGCGAGGATTAGTCCCCGGCGGGAGTCTCTTCGCTCTCTGCTTCGCCCTGGCGCAGGATTTCGGCCTCTTCGGCCTCGGCCTCGGCCTCGCTCATGCCCTTGGCGCGCAGCAGCATTTCCCGTGCGCCGGGTGATGGACGGTGCGGGTCGTTGACCAGGGGCTCCAGCAGGGCGATGGCTTCGGCGTTGCGGTCCTTGAACATCAGCACCTGGGCCAGATTGATGCGCGCTGAACCCAATTGGGGCGCCAGGGTGAAGGCCTGTTCCAGCACGACCACGTCATTGTCGTTGGGGTAGCCCTCGCCACGCATCCGGTTTTCGGCGATCAACTGAAGGGTGGCGTAGTTGGCGTCGTCGGCGCGATAGGCGCGGTGGAGCAGGGCGCGGGCCTCGTTCTCCAGGCGATCGGCCTCCTCGGGGCTCTCGGCGTCCGTGGCGGTCTCCATCCGGGCGCGGACAAGGTATTGCAGCGCTTCGACATTGGCCGGTTCCAGCGCCAGCAGACGTTGCAGAGGCGCTTCGGCGGCGGCGGGGTCGCCGAAATGCAGCTCGGCGTGGCCCAGGGCCAGCAGGGCCAGAGGATCGTCGGGGTGACGGGCGGCGACGCGGCGCACCTCCTCGGCTGTGGCGGGGCGCTGATCGTCAGGGACGCCGACCTTGAGCCGCTGGTTCAGCAGCAACAGGTCGTTGGCCGAGCGCGGCAGCCGGGTCACCGTGACCGGGACCTGAGGAAAGCTCAGGCTTATGGCCTGATAGGGAATGCGGCCGTTCATGTAGCGGCGGAGGGTGCGGCTCAGCTCGGCGGGGCTCAGTCCGGTGGCGCGCTGCATCGCCTCGACAGGGTCTCCGCCCTCGCCGACATCACGCAGATAGGCGCTCAGCAGTTTCTGCCGGTCGGTATCGCCCAGGAACCAGTGGGTCAGGAGCCAGGCCAGGGGATAGTAGCTGTCCCGGTTGCGTGCGGTCTGCAGCGGCCGTTTGGACAAGAGTTCCGTCATGGGCATCCATGACGCCGCCTGTAGCCAGTAGGCGCGGTTCTCATTGTATTTGCCGACCAGGATGCGGGACTTCTCGATCTCCACCGTGGCGTAATATTCCGCGAAGCCTTCCACGAACCATCCCGGATAGGGATAGGAGAAGTTCTGCATCATGAAGTGGTGCGCGTACTCGTGCTTCAGCGTGTTGACGGTCTGATCGCGCAGAGCGATGCCGAAAATGTCCTCGTCGGTCGCCATGTAGAAGCCGGCGATGTTCTCGGCCAGATCGGGGCTGACCTGGACCAGACCCCTGCGTGAGCCCACCAGATAGATGGGCAGCTTGCGAGGCGGCGCTTCCTCAATGGCCAGGCCCATACGCAGCCGCAGCAGGCGGTCGAACCCCTCCAGTTCCTGCGTGAACTCGCGCAGCTTGCTCTCATTGCCGTCGCTATAGACGATGAAGCGTTCGCTCTCGGCCTTGAGCCAGTCCGCGTGAGCGGGGGTGATGCCCGCCATGGCCGCCGTCGTGGCCGACAGGAGCGCGACAGCGACGGTCCGGTGGAGCCGTCGCAGCAAGTGATTGAAATGGCGCACGTCGATTCCCCTGCGGAGACAGGTCTCAGGAATAACGAACGTTGTTGTTTTGCGAAAGGGATTGCAGCGTCAGGCCGCCAGGCGTCCCCAGACGGCCTTGTCGGCGGCGACGGCGCTCAGGCGGCCGTGGGCGGCGCGCGACTGAAGCTGACGCATGACCATCTCGGGCAGGGCGCAGAAGCGCGGCTCGACCAGTTCGGGGGCGCATCCGGCGTCGGGGGCGGCGAACAGGGCGGCGTTCACGCCCTCGGTCTTGTGCGCGATCAGCCAGGCCAGACGGCGGGCGCGGGCCGGATCGTTCCGGTGCAGCATGGGGTCTTCGGCGAACAGATCGCAGCCCATCTCCAGCACATAGTCGAAGTCCAGCTTCTCGAAGCGCCGCACGTCGTGGCTCGGGGCCGGGCAGGCCTCGTCCAGATCGAAGACGACGTCGTTCAAGAGAAACAGCATGGGCCGTCCACCGCTACCCAGGCCCTTCTGGCCCGATGAGACGGTTTTACGGGCGACTGGCTTGCGGTCCCGTTCACGAACGCGGTGAACGGACGGTTAGGGATCATGAGGGGGGCTACCGCGCTGCGCGCTACTTGAGGGCATTGCTTTTGGGCCTACCGCGCTGCGCGCTGCTTGAGGCCCACTTCTTTCTCCCTCCCCTTCATGGGGAGGGTGGCTGACGCGCAGCGTCAGACGGGTGGGGGCGGTCAGACAAATCAAGCGCAGTGGATAATCAACCACGCCCTCCCTACCCGGTCGCTGCGCGACCACCCTCCCCATAAAGGGGAGGGAGAAGGCGGCGCCTTACTCCTCCTGCACCTTCTCGGTCAGGAAGTGCCGGCCCTGTTTGTCCTCGATCTCGACCACCCAGAGGTCGGGGTCGTAGCGGCGCTGGCGCTCTATATAGGCGTCCAGTTCGCTCTCCATGTCGCTGACCACGGGCTGAATCCACAGAGGCTCGCCGTCCTGGCCCGTGGCCTCGGTGAACAGCCGCGCCGTGCGCTCAGAGGTGTTGTAGGCCTTGACGATCACGGCCCCGCCGCGCGCGTCGCCCTTCTTGACCACGGTGGCGTAGGCGCCTTCCAGTTCGGCGCGGCGGATCAGGGCGCCGGCCCAGACGTCGGTGGATAGAAGCAATTCGCTAACCCTGCTTGGACACGGGACCGGAACCATGCGGCCCCTAAGGTCGAGGCATGAGGATAGGCCTTTCCCCCCGAACCGCCAGCGGAATGCTGGCCGCAGCCGTCGCCGCCGTGACCCTGGCCGTGCCGGTCGGGGCGGCGCGCGCGGCGGTGACGGACGCCTTCTATGACCGCACCTTCATGCTGGCGGCGCATCGCAAATGCGATCTGTTCGAGCCCGCCTTGATCGCCGCCCTGGACGCGGCGGCGCTGCAGGCGCGGGGCGCGGCCTTGCGCGCCGGAGCGCCCGCCGCCGACCTGACCGCCGCGGCCGCCCGCGCCCGGACCAAGGCGGCGCGCACGGCCTGCGACGACGGCGATCTGAATCGGGTGAAGGCGCGGGTGCAGGCGGGCTTCGCCGGCTGGATGCGCGCGGCCCGGATGAACTTCCCCGGCGACCGTTCCGCCTGGCGCGGCGACCGCTATGAAAGCCAGGCGGCTGGCTGGCGTCTGGTGCAGGACAGCGCGACCGGCAGTTCGCCCGTGCGTTTCGGCCTGGCGGGAACGGGGCCGAAGACGACCGTGCCGACCGCCGTCGTCTCCTTCGTCGGACGGCCCCGGCCCTATGCGGCGCGAATCGTCATGCGCGACCGTGACAAGACCCCGCGCGTCTGGCTGACCGGCGGGGGGATGCCGCCGGAAACGGGACGCCGCGTCTTCTTCGCGGGGTGGTCCCACGCTGCTGCGCCGAGCCTGCTGACCGAGGGCGCACGTCAGGGCGAGGCCTGGATCTTCCCGGCGGGCGCCGCCGAGGCCCTGGGCCAGCTCGACCCCCGCGAGACCTTCGTCATCGAGTTCCTGTTCCGCGACGACAGCATCGCCGAGGCCCGCTTCGAGGCCGGCGACTTCGCCGCGGGCCGCGCTTTCCTGACGATGGGCGCGATCTAGGGGTCAGGCGTCAAAGACGGTTGACCCCGGCGCCGAACAGGCCCCTTGACGACGGATGGCAAGCGAAACCGTCTACATCATTCAGGCCTATGTTCAGGGCAAGGGCGCATCCCTTCGCGCCGAGCCCCAGGTCGGGTGCAAGGACGCCGAGGAGGCGCGCCGCAAGGCCGAGCGTCTGGCTCCGCTGCGGGTCGGGGTCGTGGCCTTCTCGGTCTCGGCCGACACCGAAATGGGCGACTACGACGAACACCCGACCATCATCTTCAAGGCCGGCCGCCTGCCGCCGCCGTTCAGCGAAGAGGGCTGAGACCGGCGGCGGCTGAACCGTCTCAGGCCACCGGGAAGGTCGGCGGGGGCAGGGTCAGTTCGGCATCGCTGACCGCTTCCTCGCGGAAGAACCTGACCAGCAGGGGCGTGACCTCCGGGTGGGCCTCAAAGACATTGTGGCCGGCGTTCTCGACCACCACTCGGGTCTTGTTCTGGAACTGGGCGATGACCTCGGCCTGTTCCTCCAGGGGGGTGCGGCCGTCCAGCGAGCCGGCGACCAGAAGCGCCGGGGTTTCGATGCGGATGGGTTGGCGGAAGTCATCGCCCAGATCGACGCCGGGGATGGCGCCGATCAGGTGCGGCATGGGCAGGTTGAAGGCGTCGCCCAGAACCGCCGTCTTCGCCTCTTTTTCAATCAGGGCCAGGCGCGAGGGCGAAATGCCGGAGGCCATATCCATCGCCTCGGGCATGCCGGAGATGCCGAAATAGCGGTGGGGCGGCGGGATGATCGAGGCCAGGCTGTCGGTCTGGCCAGCGTCGAGGGCCAGATAGATTTTCGGCAGCATGGACAGTTGCGGCGGGTTGGCGACCAGGGCCGAAGCCAGCAACTGAACTCCGAAGCCGCCGACCTTGACGTCGATAGGGCCATTCTCGCCGGCGAAGGTCACGGTCGCCGGATCGGCCTCCAGCCGCTCATGCACGCGGCGCATCAGGGCCGGCATGTCGGGGATGGCCGCGCGGACCGCCGGGTCCTGTCCCATCAGATGATCGACGCGGTCCAGGAACATGTCGATGTGGGCCGGGCGCTTGATGGTCTGGTCCTGACCTTCCAGGCTGGCCAGGGCGACGCGACCGATCGAGTTTGGATGCCGTTTCAGCACCGACAGGGCCAGGTGGGTGCCGTAGCTGATGCCCCACAGGTTGACCTTGTCCACGCCCAGATGGCGGCGCAGGTCCTCGATGTCGTCGGCGTTCTGTTCGGTGTTGTAGCCGGTCATGGCGATGCCGGCGCGGCTCCAGTCGATCCAGGCCTTCTGCATCTCCTCGCGATACCAGGCGGTGACGCCGGCATGGGTCATGGCGGGGTAGGGGGTGGTCGTGTCGCGGTCGGGAATGCTGGCCGACAGGCCGACGCCGCGTTGATCCAGGGCGATGACGTCAGCCACAGCTCTCAGGGCCATGAAGATGGGGAAGCGCGGGCCCATTGCGGTGCGCACGCCGGACCCGCCCGGTCCGCCCGCCAGATAGATGATGGGCGGTCCCGGATTTTTCGCGGTCGAGGCGAAGCGCACATAGCCGATGCGGATGCGGCGCGAGCCGGGGATGCGGCGATCCTCGGGGACCTCGAAGTAGCCGCGCTCGGCGTCGACCTCCTGGCCGTCGCCGGACTTGTAGCGGAAGGGACCAGCCGGGGGCTGGGCGTCCTGGGCCTGGGCGGTTCGGGACAGGAGCGCCAGACCGGGAAGGGCGAGGCCGGCGGCGGCGAGGATGGAGCGGCGGTTCAGGGATGTGTGGGTCATGTCCACGGTTGAAGCAGGCTTTCCGGGGCGGCGGGGCGCGCATCGGTCAACGGTCGGCCGGCATCGGTGAACGGCAGCGCTTTGCGGCGAATGGCGATAGGGTCGCCGCCATGTGGCGCATTCTTCTCATTGTGATTCTCTTGACCGCCTTGCCGACGGCGCTGCGGGCGCAGGAGGCGTGGGAGATGTGCAGCGGCGCGCCCGGCGTCGGCGAACCCGTCCTCAGCGACTGTCGTCCGCTCGACGGCGCCATTGATCCGCAAGGGCGGGAGCTGTGGCTGCGCGCCGTCGTGCAGCGCCCGACCGGCGACGATGCCGTCGCCCTCTATGTCGTCGGCGCCGCCTCGTCGGAGGCCTGGCTCAATGGTCAGAAGCTGGGCGCCAACGGGCGGCCGGGCGACACCAAGGCTGCAGAGACGCCGGGCCGGTATGAGGCGGCCCTGCCGATCCCTGAACGGATGTGGCGGCCTGGCGACAACCTGGTGGTGGTCCGTCTGTCGTCCTTCCACGGTCTGATGCGCCTCGACAATCCGGTCGGCGCCATCATGGTCGCCCCCTATCCCTGGCCGTCGCGGACGGTTCCGGTGGCCATCGCCTTCCTGGCCGCCGGCGCCCTGTTCGCCGCCGCCTTCGGCTTCGGCGTCATCTACAGCCTGCGCCGCACCGGTTCGAGCCTGGCGCTGGCGGCCCTGGCCGGGGTGGCCGGTCTTCAGGCCATGCTGGAGAGCCTGCGCGCCTTGCTGCCCTATGCCTATCCGGTTCACGCTCTGCGGCTGGTCGGCATCTGGGGGCTGAGCGCCGCGTTCGCGGTTCTGCTCGTCGTCTATGTCGTGTCGCGCTTCTGGCCGCAGGCGCGACGTCCGGTGGTCGCCCTGGCCGCGGTCGCCGTGGCCGCGACCTGGTTCGCGCCCGGATTCGACATGAAGACCGTGCTGGCGCTGATGATCGGGCTGGGCCTGTCGGCAACGGTCGCGGTCGTGGCCGTGCGTCGGCGGTTGCCGGGGGCGCGTCCGATGCTGGCCTATCTCGGCGTCTTCATCGCGATCGGTCTGCTCTTCCCCGACTGGCTGACGGACCTGTCCTATTTCCTGTTCGCCGTGGGCTTCGTCCTGCCCCTGCTGATGGCGGAAGTCGTGCGGCTGGGCCGGGCCGATCAGGCGCGCGAGGTCGCATTGACCCGCGCCGCCGCCCGTCCCAACTGCCTGACGGTCGCCTCGTCACGCGGGGTCCAGCGGGCGCCGCTGGACGACATTGTCGCCATCGTCGGGGCCGACGACTATGTCGAGCTGCGCCTGACGAACGGACGGCGACTGCTGCACGCCGCCCGACTGGATCGCCTGGAAAAGGAACTGCCCGCCAGCTTCCTGCGGGTCCACCGCTCGGTGATCGCCAACCTGGCCCACGTCCAGGGCTTCGAGCGCGACGGCGGCCGCGGCCGCCTGCTGATGGACGAGGGCGCCCCCCTGCCCATCAGCCGCAATCGCCTCCCGACGGTCCGCGACGCGCTGGACGAACCGGGGCGGCTTCAGGCGTCGAACGCGAGCGCTTAAAGGTCGAATAAAACGCCGAACCCGGAACCCAGGCGTTTGCGGCCTCTCCGTCGGCGCCATTGCGTTGAACGCCTGGGCCCAGAATCGCCCTTGCGGGCCGTCGGGGTGACGGCTTGTGGCGAGCGTGACGATGGCTGTTATCGACCCTTAGGCGACATTAAGCCACCCAAGACTCCACGCAGCCTGCCCGATGCCATGTGCCCCAGAAGCGGTAATAAGTGCAGTCCTGCCCCGACCCGGCAAGCGCCGCCAGAGACACCCCAACGCCAACCTCAGCCTTGTAACCACCAAGGCTATATCGCGGGGCTTCTACTATGCTGCTCGCGACCTCTATTCCAGGGGGGAGTTGTTCGTACGCCAGGGCGCGCGGGAAGCCTAGGTCCCGCCAGTGGCACGTACGATCTGAACCTATCACGCGATAAGGGGGAGGGGTGCTGCGCAACGCCTGCGCCATCAGTATGCAATCGGCCCCCAAGGGGCCGTCCATCCTCTGCCCCCGAACGGGCAGGGCTAGTCCGGCTGTTGCCACTATCAATAGCAGCGAAGCGGTGACTGCTGAGGCCGCGCATACGGTGCCGATCCGTCTTTTCATTTAGGCTCCCCAAGGTGGCGACGACACTAGCAGGTCGATAGCTGCTTCCCACCCCCAGCAGCCGTTCCGCGCGCCCGCTTCCGGCCGCTCTGGCTCGACGTCCCCTCAGGCGGTGCGGTTCAGGGGGATGACCTGGGCCTGGCCCTCGACCGGTTCGCGTGCGGCGACGACGACGGGCAGGCGGACGGTGACGGCCGTGCCTTCGCCCAGGCTGCTGTCCAGGCTCATGGCCCCCCCGTGCAGTTCGGCCAGGGACCGGACCAGCGACAGGCCCAGGCCGGTGCCCTGCGCCCGCTGTTCGGCGCCGCCGGCCTGTTCGAAGGGGCGGCCCAGACGGGCCAGATCCTCGGGCGCGACGCCGACGCCGGTGTCGGCCACGGTCAGTTCCAGCTCGCTCCCCAGGGCCTCGGCGCGCACGGTGACGGACCCGCCCGCCGGGGTGAATTTCACGGCGTTGGACAGCAGGTTCAGCGTGATCTGCTTCAGCGCCCGCCGGTCGGCGGCGACGGTCAGGGCGTCCGGCGGCAGGACGGCGGCCAGATCCACCCCCTTCTCGTCGGCCTGAACCCGCACCAGGGCCAGGGCCGCCGACACCACTTCGCGCACGTCGAAGCGCTCTATGCTCAGGTCATAGCGGGCGGCCTCGATGCGGCTGACGTCCAGGACGTCGTTGATCAGGTCCAGCAGGTGGCCGCCCGCCTCGTGGATCGACTGGGCGTAGTCGGCGTAGCGGTCAGGCACCGGGCCGAAAAGGCGCTGGCGCATGATGTCCGAGAAGCCGAGGACAGCGTTCAGCGGGGTGCGGAGTTCATGGCTCATATGGGCCAGGAAGCGGGACTTGCCGGCGTTCTGGGCCTCGGCTTCGACGCGGGCGGCCTCCAGGCCCTCTTCGCGGGCGTGGGCCAGGGTGGCGTCCAGGGCCAGGGCGATCAGGCGCGGGGGCTCGTCCGTTCCCATCGAGGGGCCCAGCCGGCGCAGCACCAGCAGGATGCGGCGGTCCAGCGCCAGGCGCGGGGCGAAGCGCGCCTGGGCCTCGGCCCCGGTGCGGGCCTTGGCCAGGGCCGCCAGGACGGCGGGGCGATCCGGGGCGTGGACGGCGGCGATCAGGCCGTCCTCGAACAGGGGTTCGACCGGCAGGGCCGCCGGCGCCGCGCCATAGGCCGCCAGGGCTGCGCCGGAGGCGTCCAGAACCAGGGTCAGGCCGGGCTGACCCGCCAGGACCGTCTCGATCTGCGCCAGGTCGCCGTCGGCGGCGCTCAGGCGTCGGGCCTGTTCGACGGCGCTGAGCCGAAAGGCCATGGCCGTCGCGCCGGCGGTCAGCAGGGCGGTGACGGCGGCCATGCCGGGCGAGGCCTCCGGCGCGCCGTGGACGGCGGCGGCGATCAGGCCCGCCAGCGCCGCCAGCGCAGATCCCAGGGCGCCGAAGGGGGGCAGTCGCCCTGACCCCTGAGCTGTCCCGAGCGCTATGGCGGCGGCGACCGGCATGAAGACGAAGGCGCCCAGCGGCCCGGTCAGTCCGCCCGACAGTCCCGCCGCCGCGATCGCCGCCAGCGACCAGGCGGCCAGCAGGGCGGCGCGCACCATGGGGCCGTCGCGCCCCAGCAGCACCAGCCCCAGCAGGCCGGGCGTCGCCATGGCGAGGGCCGCCGGCGTATCCAGGGCCTGGGCTTCTTGTCCGAACCAGGCGCCGCCCAGCGCGGTCAGCCCGACCGCGGCGGCCCAACCGGCGTGCCAGACGGCCAGGGCCGCGCCGCCGCGTGTTGCGGCGAGCGTTTCGACGGCGTCGGGCGGGGCGGCGGGGCGGGACAAACCGGGACTTCGCGTCAGTGAATCAAACAGTGCAGTTTAGGCTGTGACAAGGCTGCGCCCTAGGCTGCTCGCCTCCTGCGCGACTGGGAAAGCGCCATCCTGACCAGACAGTTGGGGATGAATGCGGCGGTTGTCGTTAACGCCGCCGGGGCCTATGTCGCCCGCATGAGCTCGAACGACGTCATTCCCGCCCTGACCCTTGACGAGACCCTGGCCGAACTGGTCGAGGAATTCGACCTGCTGGGCGACTGGGAGGGACGGATCGAATACGTCATCGACCTGGGCAAGGGTCTGGCGCCCCTGCCGGAGGACGCCCGGATCGAGGCCAACAAGGTGCCGGGCTGCGCCGCCCAGGTCTGGCTGTCGACCCGCCGCGCCGACGGGCGGCTGTTCTTTGACGCGGATTCGGACAGCGCCCTGTCCAAGGGCAATATCGCCCTGCTGCTGAAGCTCTACTCCGGACGCGCGCCCGCTGAGATCCTGGCCTTTGACGCCCGCGCCGCCCTGGACCGCCTGGGCCTGCCCTCGGCCCTGACGCGCCAACGCGCCAACGGCCTGAACAGCATGGTTGGCCGCATCAGGGATGCTGCAGCGTCATATTGACAGTTATGTTGATTTATGGCTTCTGGGGGATGATCGAAGTTCCCGGAAAGGCTTCGATCGACTCGGCTGAACGCGTCTGACCTGCATGGCGCGTTCGCGGATCGTGTGATCCCTCTGACTTCGCCCGCCCCGGTCGCCGGGGCGGGCCTTTTCATCTGGGCCTCAGGCGATCAGGCGATCGACAGGAAGGCTCCCAGGAGGGCGGCCAGGGCCAGGATCAGGAGCAGGGCCTCGAAGGGCGAGAGGCTCCAAGCGGAACGACGTCGGCGGATTCTGGCAGCCATTGGGGCCTCTCGGTTTCAATGATGATCTCGAGGGCCAGCTTCGCCGCGCCGCGAAGCGGAAGGGGCTGGCCGTAAAGCCCCCGCCACAAGGCGTCCAACGCGCGATCTGCTTCCCCCAAGGGTTCCATGCGAATCACCGAGCCACACGGCCAAGGCGCCGTCCTTAACAATTGTTGACAATTGTGGATAACGACGATTTTTGTGGACTGAAGCGCGGGATGCTCCCGGTGTCAGGTCGTCTGGCGTCGGTTGAGGGCCGCCATCACCGCTCCGGTCGATGCATGGCGATGCATACAGTGGAGCTTCAGGACGGGCTCTGCCGTCACCCGATCCTGTAATGTTCGGCCAGCGCCTGCAGCCCCTGTTTGAGCAGCGTCTTGCCTTGTCGGCGGCGCAGGAACAGGTGCTGTTCCGCCAACTGGAGCGAGGTTCCGTGGATGCAGACCTGCTCGACGAGCGCGCGAAGGCGCGGACCGCAGGCGCCCAAGGCGGCCTCGACGCGGGCCGAGGCCGAGAGGGCGCGGTCGGTGGGTTCGACGCGGGCGGAACTGCCGCCGCCGGCGCGGGGCAGGGCGTCCCAACGCATGGTCAGCGACGGGCCGGACAGGGCGATTTCGGCCTCTGTCCGCAGACGCTCGCCCGCAGCCACCTCGGCTGCGCTGAGCCAGGGGCGGCCCGAGGCGTCCTTGCGCCGGGCCAGCCAGGCGACGGGGCTCTCGCCCAGATTGGCGCGGCGGCAGGTCAGGCGACCGTCGGCCTCCATGACTGGGCGCTCGCCCTCGATCAGACCGGGACGACCGGCCGGCGGGGAGGGGGTGAGCGAGGTATTGGCGGCGGGCGTGGGCCGAGGCAGCCAGCCGCCGCCGTCGCGCCGCCTCAGGCCGGGCCGCTCCACCAGGGCGCGAAACGCCGCCTCGTCCAGGGTCAGCACCACCCGCCCGCGCCGGTCGCCGCCGAGGCGCAAGGGATAGGCGGCGCCCGACTGATCCAGCCAGGCGCCAGGGCGGTCCAGCAGCGACCGCGCCCGTTCCAGCGCCCGGCTCATCGGGCGGCTCCCATGGCCAGGGCCAGGTCGACGGCGGGCAGTTCCGCCACCGCGCGCAGGTTGGTCTCCAGCCCGTCCATCACCCGGTCATAGCGGTCGTCGTCGCGCGCATCCTCGGCCCAGCGACAGGCGGTCGAGGCGGTGGCCCGGTTCAGGCCGAAGGCGTGGCCGACCCGCTCCAGCGGCCAGCCGAACGAGACATGGGCCAGATACATGGCCGACCAGCGGGCGCGACAGGCGCGGGGCCGCGTCCGCTCACGCCGCAGCATCTCGGTCGCCGGCACCCCAAACGCGTAGGCCGCCAGATGCAGGGCCGCGTCGGCGCGGATGCGGTCGCCCTCCGTCACCGGCACGCGATAGGGCTCGGCCCGATAGGATTCCATTGTCGCAGCAGTTCCCGAACATTTTCTGTTGTCCCCATCATCTGTCCTATTGAGGGGTGTGTTAGGAATCTTGTCCTAATGAACGTCAGAATCGGACGCTTCGCCTTGTCGGGCGCGGGATCGGCTGTGGACGACTGAGTGCGCGACCGGGGAATGTTTCGCGCGTCAAGGGGGCATCGCGCGCTGCATGGTTAATAAATTAACGAATCCTTGACTCGGGACTCTCGACGGCGATTCGCAAATCAGCCTAAGCGTTTCATATCGGGACCCGTTAACCCTTCTTAAGGTTTTGACCCGTTAACGTTGGAACAAGGTTACCCGGCCGTCTCCCTTGGCGGTCGCACCCAAGCTTTGCCTGGAGGGGCATGAATGCGCGTCCTGCTGATTGAAGACGATCACGCCACGGCCCAGAGCATCGAACTGATGCTCAAGTCGGAAGGCTTTAACGTCTATACGACCGACCTGGGTGAAGAAGGCATCGATCTGGGCAAGATCTATGACTACGACCTCATTCTTCTGGACCTGAACCTGCCCGACATGAGCGGCCTCGAGGTTCTGCGTCAGCTGCGCGTCGGCAAGATCAATACGCCGGTCATGATCCTGTCGGGCACGCACGAGATTGAAACCAAGGTCAAGACCTTCGGCGGCGGCGCCGACGACTATCTGACCAAGCCCTTCCACAAGGACGAGCTGATCGCGCGCACCCACGCCGTGGTCCGTCGCTCCAAGGGTCACGCCCAGGCCATCATCCACACCGGCGAGATCGCCGTGAACCTGGACGCCAAGACGGTCGAGGTCGATGGTCACCGCGTGCACCTGACCGGCAAGGAATATCAGATGCTGGAGCTGCTCTCGCTCCGCAAGGGCACGACCCTGACCAAGGAAATGTTCCTGAACCACCTCTACGGCGGCATGGACGAGCCCGAGTTGAAGATCATCGACGTCTTCATCTGCAAGCTGCGCAAGAAGCTGGCGACGGCCGCCGGCGGCAAGCACTACATCGAAACCGTCTGGGGCCGGGGCTACGTCCTGCGCGACCCGTCGGAAGGCGCGATCAACGTCGCTGCCTGAAAGACGCCCTGAGCCTCCACTCAGGGTTCGAGATCAAAACGCCCGCCGGGAAACCGGCGGGCGTTTTTGCATTCTGGGTGCGCTAACGGCCTTCGGCCTGCTTGAGCGCGGCTTTCTTTCCTCCCCATTTCATGGGGAGGGGGACCGCGTAGCGGTGGAGGGGGCGTCGCCGCAGCCAGCCGTCTGAAGCGCCAACCCGGACAAGGCGGCGTCGCCCCCTCCGTCTCGTGCGCGCCCGATCCACCTCCCCATGAAATGGGGAGGTGGAGCAGGGATCAGCCCCTGACCGCGATGACCGACTTGGTCAGGCCCAGGACCACCTCGTCGTGGTGGGCGGCGTCGGGGAAGAGGAAGCGGAACTGGGTCTTGTCCAGCAGGCGGGCGTGCTGGACGTCGCGCATGGCGGCGCCGATGTCGGCGGCCTTCTGCGAGAAGCCGTGGGCCTTGCGCATCAGGGCGCGCGCGCGGCTCTGTTCGCTGCGCCAGTGGAAGAAGGGCGCCGAGAAGTGGGGCTCAATCGGGAACCAGAAATAGGGCGTCTGGACATAGTAGCGCGGGGCCAGGCGCCGCGCCTCGGCGGCGAAGGCCTCCATCCGCACCCAGTCGCCGACGTGCTCGACCACCGAGTTGGAGTGAACCAGGTCGAAGCTGTTGTCCGCGTATTGGGGCAGGGAGCAGGCGTCGCCGTCGACATTGTCGAACAGGGTCTCGTCCACCGCGTCGAAGCCGCCGGGATTGACCAGGGTGATGTGGACCTTCATCGCGTCGAGGAAGTCGCGTGGAAACAGGTTCCAGTATTCCGGCTCGCCGCCCAGATCGATGATCCGCACCGCGCCCTTCTCGGCGTGGATGGCCTCGATCAGCGCCGTGACGCGCTTGGCGCGGGCGCGGCGAAAGCGCGACACCAGCGAGTTGGGGTCGGCGTTGTCCTGAAGGGCGTGGATCAGTTTCATGACGCCGTTAGATCACGGTGAGGCTTGCGTTCCGGTAAACCGCTTGATCCTCCCTTGTCGCGCAGCGACGGGGGAGGGGGACCGCGTAGCGGTGGAGGGGGCGGCTACAAGCTCAGGCCTGAGCGATCTGAAAACGCTAGTCTTCGAAATCTATCGCGGCGCCTCGAACTCGCCCCCTCCACCATGCTTGCGCATGGTCCCCCTCCCCCGCTGCGCAGGGGAGGATTGAAGTCAGCCCCGGAACGCGGTTTCCAGCGCCGCAGCCAGCGGTTTGGCCCGGCCCAGGGCGTCGAACAGCAGGGGCTGGTCGCGTCCGTCGTCCTCAGGCTCGCGTCGCAGCCAGCTGTCGGTGTCGCGCAGGCCCCAGACGGTGAAGGCGTAGCGCTGGGCCGGGGGCAGGGCCATGAAGGCTTCGGCCAGTTCGACCACACGGGCCTTCTGCTGCTCCAGCTTCAGCGCCTGCGACCGGGTGTCGAGGCGGCGGTCCACGCGCAAGGAGGCGTCCAGTTCGGACACGTGGACCGGCAGGCCGAAGGCGGCGAGCTCGCGCATGAAGGCGGCGGTCTGACCGGCGGGGATCTCGATGTCGAGGTGCGACTGGGTGCCCAGTCCGCCGATCGGCGCGCCGGCCTTCAGCAGGCGCTCGACGGTGCGCAGGAAGGTCGCGCCCTTCTTCGGCGTGTTCTCAAGATTATAGTCGTTGATGAACAGGACCGCGTCCGGGTCGGCGGCCTTGGCCTGTTCGAAGGCGCGGATCATGTAGCCGTCCTGACCCAGGCGCTGGCTCCACAGGCAGTCGCGCAGGCCCGCGCCGTCATTGGTCACCGGCTCGTTGACCACGTCCCAGCCGACCGCCTGCCCGCGATAGCGCCCGGCGACGGTGGCGATCCAGCGGTCGTATTCGGTCGCGAACCGGGCCCGATCCAGGTCCTGGAAATAGGGATGGTCCTGCGCGTACCAGATCAGGGTGGTGCCGTGCAGTCGCAGGGCGTTGTCGCGCGCGAAGGCGACGATGCGGTCGGCAGCCGAAAAGTCATAGCCGCCCGTCGGCGTCAAAATCCGCTCCATCTTCATCTCCCACTCGGGGGTCAGCTGATTGAAGTGGGTGCGCACCAGTTCGACCCATTGCGGATCATTGAGCTGGCCCGTCATGGCGCTGAGGCCGACGGGGAAGGGGGCGGTGGACTTCAGCGGGGCGAGGGGCGGCGGCGCAGGCGGCGGCGGGGCCGAGCCGCAGGCGGCCAGGGCCAGGGGGGTGGCGAGGACGGCGCGGCGGGAAAGCATCAGGCTTCTCCCTCCCCTTCATGGGGAGGGTGGCTGACGCGCAGCGTCAGACGGGTGGGGAGGGCTTGGCTAATCAGAAGGGCGTGGCAGGCTTGCGAAGTCGCCCCCACCCGGTCGCTGCGCGACCACCCTCCCCATGAAGGGGAGGGAGAGGCGTTGCGCCTAGCCCCCCGCACGGCGCCTCAGGCCCATTTCGTCGAAGGCGGCGGTTTCGCGCTTGGCGGCGGCCAGCAGCTTGCTGAGGCGGGTGGCCTCGGCGACGTGCTCGAACTTCTTCAACTCCTCGAAGGCGCTGGTCAGGGCGTCGCGGGCGCCTTCTTCTTCGGCGGAGACGGCGGCGACCACGCCTTCGGCGTCAGCGCGCTTCAGCGCCCAGCCCTTCAGATAGGCCTGCAGCATCATGCCGGAGGTCGGGTCCAGGCGGGCGTTCTGGCGCTCGATCTCGACCTCGGCGTCCAGGACGGCGACGCGCATCTCGGCCTCGGCCTTGCGGGCGGCGACCTCGGCCAGACGCTTCTGCAGCGTCTCGACCTCGTAGTTGGAGATGCGGATCAAGGATTGGGCCCAAGCGGTCATTCGGAGGTCTTCCAGATCACGGTTACACCATTCCTTGGTTCAGAATGGTTTCCAGGCGGTCAAAGCTTTCGCTCAAACTGGTGTGGTCGTCCTTGTCCTGGCCGAGGAAGTCCTCGAGCGCGGGGTTCAGGGCGATGGCGCGGTCGACCACGGGGTCGGCGCCGGTGCGATAGGCGCCGATCTTGATCAGCTCTTCCATGTTGGCGTAGGCCGACAGGCACTGACGGGCGCGGCGGTTCAGTTCGCGCTCGGGCGGGGTCTGACAGCCGGGCAGGGTCCGGCTGACCGATTTCAGCACGTCGATGGCGGGGAAGCGGCCGCGCTCGGCGATCTTGCGGTCCATGACGATGTGGCCGTCCAGGATACCGCGCACGGCGTCGGCGATGGGCTCGTCATGGTCGCCGCCGTCCACCAGGACGGTGAACAGGGCGGTGATCGGCCCGGCCTCGGTGCCGTCGGGGCGGATCGGGCCGGGACCGGCGCGTTCCAGCAGCTTGGGCAGTTCGGTGAAGACAGTCGGCGTATAGCCCTTGGTCGTCGGCGGCTCGCCCGCGGCCAGACCGATCTCGCGCTGGGCCATGGCGAAGCGGGTGACCGAGTCCATCAGGCACAGGACCTCCAGCCCCTGATCGCGCAGGTATTCCGAGATGGCGAGCGTCATATAGGCCGACTGGCGCCGTTTCAGCGCCGGCTCGTCCGAGGTGGCGACCACGACGATGGCGCGCTTCAGGCCCTCTTCGCCCAGGGTCTCCTCGATGAACTCGCGGACCTCACGGCCCCGCTCGCCGATCAGGCCGACGACCACGACGTCGCAGGTGGCCTGCTTGGCCAGCATGGACAGCAGCACCGACTTGCCCACGCCCGAACCGGCGAAGATGCCCAGGCGCTGGCCCCGGCAGGTGGTGGTGAAGACGTCCATAGAGCGCACGCCGAGATCCAGCCGCTCTCCCACGCGTCCGCGCGAATGGGCCGGGGGCGGCGAGGCGCGCAGGGGATAGGGGACGGCGCCTTGCGGCAGCGGGCCAAGCCCGTCGATGGGCAGGCCGAAGGCGTCGATGATCCGGCCCAGCCAGGCGGTCGTCGGGCGCACGCTGGCGGCGGTATCGATGATGCGGATGTCGGCGCCGGGGGCCACGCCCTCGACCGGGCCGAAGGGCATCAGCAGGGCCTTGGCGTCGCGGAAACCGACGACCTCGGCGGGCAGGGGGGCTTGTCCGCGTCGCTGGATCTCGGCGCGGGCGCCGACGGCCAGACGCGACAGGCCGCCGCGCGATTCAATCAGCAGGCCGCTGACGCCCGCCACCTTGCCGGTGACGACCAGCGGGTCGATCGCTTCGACGGCGGCGACGAGATTGCGCAAGAAAGAGAGCCCCTTCGGGCTGCGTCAGGTGATCCGAACGCAGCGCCTCTATCCGTTAACGAATGCCTCATCGTGGTTAACGAGCGGTGAAGTCCGCCTACGGGATCGCCCTTACATCCTATCCAAGAAAAATGTAGGTTTCTGAACCTATAGTTGAATGTAAAATGTGCGGTCATCAATCGAGTCATAACGCCTAAGGAGCGGACTGGATGTTCGGCAAGGGTCGTCAAAACCGTGATGCGGAGCAGAAGCTCCATGACCTCGACAGCAAGATGGCCGCGATCGGCCGATCCCAGGCGGTGATCGAGTTTGATCTCGACGGGCATATCCTGGACGCCAACGACAACCTGCTGAAGACGATGGGCTATGCCCTGGAGGAGATCCGGGGCCAGCATCACCGCACCTTCATGGACCCGTCCGAGGCGGCCACCTCGGCCTATGCCGACTTCTGGCGCGATCTGAACGCGGGGCGCTTCGTGGCGACCAAGTTCCGGCGTCTGGCCAAGGGCGGGCGCGAGGTCTGGCTTCAGGCCTCCTATAATCCGGTCATGGGGGCGGACGGCCGCCCGGCCAAGGTCATCAAGCTGGCGGTGGACATCACCGAGGCCGAGCAGGCGGCCGCGCGCCGCGAGTCTGAGCGTCTGTCCGCCGAGGCGGCGCAGAACACCCTGGTCGAGGTCCTGGCGGCCAATCTGGCGCGTCTGTCCGACGGGGACCTGACGGCCCGCATCGAACAGGACATGAGCGGCGCCCACGGCCGGGTGAAGGATGATTTCAACAGCGCGGTCGACAGCCTGCGCCAGACCCTGGGCCAGGTGCTGAACGCGGTGTCCGGTCTGCGCGGCGGCTCGGACGAGATCTCCAGCGCCTCGGACGATCTGTCACGCCGCACCGAGCAGCAGGCCGCCAGCCTGGAGGAAACCGCCGCCGCCCTGGACGAGATCACGGCCACGGTGCAGCGCAGCGCCGAGGGTGCGCGTCAGGCCTCGAGCGTCGCCGGTGAGGCGCGGGGTCAGACCGATCGCTCGGGCGAGGTGGTGCGCGAGGCCATTAACGCCATGGACGGCATCCGTCAGAGCTCGAACAAGATCAGCGACATCATCGGCGTGATCGACGAGATCGCCTTCCAGACCAATCTGCTGGCCCTGAACGCCGGGGTCGAGGCGGCGCGGGCGGGCGAGAGCGGGCGCGGTTTCGCCGTCGTGGCCTCCGAGGTCCGGGCCCTGGCCCAGCGTTCGGCCGAAGCGGCCAAGGAGATCAAGACCCTGATCTCGGCCTCCGCCGCCGAGGTGGCGCAGGGGGTCAAGCTGGTGGGCGAGGCGGGCGCGTCGCTGGACGCCATCGCCGGCAAGGTGGGCGAGATGGACGCCCTGGTGGCCGAGATCGCCGCCTCGGCCCAGGAGCAGTCCTCGGGTCTCAGCCAGGTCAATCAGGCCGTGAACCAGATGGATCAGGTCACGCAGCAGAATGCGGCCATGGTCGAACAGACCACGGCGGCGGCGGCCAATCTGAAGACCGAGGCGGAAGGTCTGGCCCGGATGGTCGGCCGCTTCCGCACCGGCGAGGAAAGCGGCGTGGTGCGCCAGATGACGGCTCCGCCGAGGTCCCAGCCTGGGCCGCAGTCCGGGCCCCCGCCCGCACTGGAAGCCCAGAGGACCCGCCTGCGGGCCGTGGCCAACGGCGGCCTGTCGGAGGAGTGGACCGAGTTCTGATCCCTCAGAAGATGCGGCGGATCACCAGCCGCATCACCACGGCCAGGATCAGGCCGAACAGGCCCCCGGCGGCGATGTTCAGCACCGGCGCGCGCAGGCAGGCGATCAGGGCCTTCATCTGATCGTCAGGCCGGGGCGCCGGGTTCGGTCAGGGGCTGTCCCTGACCTCTCGGCGCCGTCAGCACTGCGCCGATCGAGGCGGCGATGATGCAACCGATGGCCAGCCATTGCAGCGGGCTGAGTTGTTCGTGCAGCAGGATCATGCCCGCCATGGCGCCGATGGCCGGTTCGACGCTGAGCAGGACGCCGAAGGTGCGCTTGGGGATATGGCGCAGGGCGATCATCTCCAGCGAATAGGGCAGGGCGCTGGACACCAGGGCGACGCCGAGGCCGAGCAGCAGGACCGAGGGCGCCAGCAGGGCCGCGCCTGCCGTCGAGACGCCAAACGGCAGGATGACCAGGGCGGCGGTGCTCATGCCCAGGGCCACCGACTGGCCCGCATGCATATGCGACAGGCGCTTGCCGAAGACGATGTAGAGGGCCCAGCACAGGCCCGCGAAGGCGGCGTAGCCCACGCCGACCGGGTCCAGCCCCTCAACCCCGCTCCAGATCGGCAGCAGCATGGCCAGGCCGGCGACGGCCAGGCCGACCAGGGCGAAATGCACCGGCTTGCGCGAATGGATCAGGGCCAGGGTCAGCGGGCCGCTGAACTCGATGGCGATGGCCAGACCCAGGGGAATGGTCCGCAGCGCCATGTAGAAGCTGAGGTTCATCAGGCCCAGGACCAGGCCGTAGAGCAGCACCCGCCCGGCGTCGGCGCGGGTCAGACGGAACCGCCAGGGCCGCCAGATCGCGATCAGGACCAGGGCCGACAGGCCGACGCGCAGGGCGGCGGTGCCCTCGGCCCCGACGAGCGGGAACAGGCTCTTGGCGAAGGAGGTGCCGACCGCCAGCGACACCATCCCGCCGACCAGGGCGAGGTAGGGCAGGGCGGCCGAAAGGCGCGGCGAATTCAGGTCAAGGGTCGGGGAGGACATCGGCCGGGAACCTAGTGAAAAGCCGTCTGTGTTTCTCGCTGATTTCTGCTGCTAGAATGCAATAAACCTGCGTTAGAAAGATGTTACATGCAAGAAACCGTCACGCTCGACGATTTCGACCGTCGCCTGCTCGATCTGGTCCGGCGCGACAATCTACAGCCCGCAAGGGTGTTGGCGGACAAGGTCGGCCTGTCCGAATCGGCAGTGTCGCGACGCCTGCGCCGGCTGCGCGATGAAAAAGTCATCGTCGCTGACGTGGCGGTGATCGACGAGGCGCGGCTGGAGCGCGCCCTGACCATGCATGTCCTGGTCGAGATGGAGCGCGAAGGGACGGCGGTCCTGGACGCTCTGCTGGCCAAGCTGACGGCCCGACCCGAGGTCCAGGCCGCCTGGTATGTGACCGGCGAGACCGACTTCATCCTCTATGTCCGCGTGCCGACGATGGAGGCCTATGAGGTCTTCACGCGCCAGGTGCTGAACGACGACGCGCGGGTGCGGGCCTTCAAGACCCTTATCTCGATCCGCGAAGTCCTGCCCTTTGACCCGGCGCGACGGGCGCTGGCGCGGCGACCCTGATAGCTGGGCTTAAGCGGCCCGCAGAATTCCTGTGCGGCATGATCTTGCCTGACGCGTATAAGGGCTGTCACTTAAGCTGAACTCGCCGCTACGGAGCGCTCCCCATGTCCGACACCGCCTACGACGCCAGCCGCCACACCAAGGCCGGGCGCGGCCGGGTCTATGACAGCATCGTCGACACCATCGGCGACACGCCGCTGGTGCGGCTGCCCAATCTGACCAAGGAACTGGCCCCCAAGGCGACCGTGCTGGCCAAGCTGGAGTTCTTCAACCCGATCAACTCGGTCAAGGACCGCATCGGCGTGGCCATGATCGAGGCGCTGGAGCAGGCGGGCAAGATCAAGCCGGGCGCCACCCTGGTCGAGCCGACATCCGGCAACACCGGCATCGCCCTGGCCTTCGTCGCCGCCTCCAAGGGTTACAAGCTGATCCTGGTCATGCCCGAAAGCATGTCGATCGAGCGTCGCAAGATGCTGGCCCTGCTGGGCGCTGAACTGGTGCTGACCCCCGCCGAGCAGGGGATGAAGGGCGCCATCGGCATGGCCCAGGACCTGATCGCCCGCACGCCCGGCGCCGTCAGCCCGTCGCAGTTCGAAAACCCCGCCAACCCCGCCATCCACGAGGTCACGACCGCCGAGGAAATCTGGGCCGATACGGCCGGCGCGGTGGACATCGTCATCTCGGGCGTCGGCACCGGCGGCACCATCACCGGCGTCGGCCATGCGCTGAAGGCCAAGAAGCCCTCGGTGAAGATGGTCGCGGTCGAGCCGACCGCCTCGCCGGTCCTGTCGGGCGGCGCGCCCGGTCCGCACAAGATCCAGGGCATCGGCGCCGGCTTCATCCCGCCGGTCATCGACACGGGCGTCATCGACGGCGTGGAGCAGGTGTCGAACGAGGACGCCTTTGACATGGCGCGGCGCGTGGCCCGCACCGACGGCGTGCCGGTCGGCATCAGTTCGGGCGCGGCCCTGGTCGCCGCCTTCCGCCAGGCGGCCCTGGATGAGAACGCCGGCAAGACCATCGTCGTCGTCCTGCCCGACTTCGCCGAACGCTACCTGTCCACGGCCCTGTTCGAGGGCTTGTAGGGGGAGGGAGATCCCCTGGCGTTTCGCCCCTCACGCACGGTTAACCGGCTCGCGCTAGCGTAGCAGCCATGACCAGTCCGGCTGTCAAAATCGACGCTGACGCTCCGCCAGGGCCGTCGAAGGCTCGCCAGATGCTGCTGCGGCGGCTGGCCGATGTCGTCTGCCTGCCCGCCAGCCGGATCAACGCCTTTGAGCGAGCGGTGACGGGCGATCTGCTGGTGGACCTGTTGCGCCAGGCCTCGGTCGAGGAACGGCGCCGGGTGGCGGTGCGCCTGGCCCCGCTGGCCGAGTTGCCCGACAGTCTGGCGCGGTTGCTGCTGCGCGACGAGCCGTCGGTGGCGGCGCCCCTGATCGAGCAGTGCGCCGCCCTGACCGACGTCGACCTGATCGGCTGCGCCCGCGATGCGGGGCTCGAGCATCGACTGCTGATCGCCGAGCGCCGGGGGCTGTCGGAGGTCGTGACCGAAGCCCTGCTGAGCCTTGGCGAGGAGGCCGTCGTCGAGGCGGTGCTGAGGAACGCCTCGGCCCGTCTGGCCCAGGCGGCGATCGAAGGCGTGGTGGCGATCAGCCGTCAGAGCCGCGGTCTGTGCGCGCCCTTGCTGAAGCGGCCCGAGCTAAGGCCGTCGGGCGCCTATGTCATGTTCTGGTGGTGCGGGGCCGAGGAGCGCCGCGTCATCCTGCAGCGCTTCGCCGTGTCGCGCGAAGTCTTGCAGGACAGCGTCGAGGACCTGTTCGCCCTGGTCGCCGCCGAGGGGTGGTCCGATCCGGTGACGCGCAAGGCCCTGCAGTTCATCGAGCGGCGCCAGCGCAACCGAGCGGCCATCGACAAGAGCCCCTATAGCGGGCTGGAGGCGGCCGTCGCCGCCGCCGCCAGGGGCATGACGCGCGAACTGGTCGGCGAGATCGGCTATCTGTCGGGCGTCAAGCCGCTGACCTCAGCCAAGATCATGGGCGATGTGGGCGGCGAGCCTCTGGCCATCCTGTGCAAGGCGACGGGTCTGTCGCGGCTGGACCTTCAACTGCTGTGGCAGGGACTGCGGCGGCCCGAGGTCACGGCCGACGGCGAGGTCCACCCCGACTGGGAGCGGGTGCAGATCACCTATGAGATGTTGGCGGTCGACCGGGCGCAGACCGTGCTGCGTTACTGGAACTGGTCGCTGTCCTCGGCCCTGACCCCGACCCTGCTTCAGGCCATCCGCGAGGGCGACGAGGACCTGATCGACGAATACTCCGCGCCCGAACGGGCCGCCATGCTGGCCCTGGCGGATAACTTCGGTCGTTGAGGCGGGACGACTGAATTCAGTTGATGTAGTTAGAACAGTTCGCCCGTCGGGCGATGTTCTATGCTTGCATTGCTATTGTTCTCAAACATACGTATGAAACCAAGCTCCGACGGGTCGGGATTGATCAGTCGAACGCGTTTGGCTCCTGAAACAGGCGATCCCCCCATGGAAGAAAAACCCGAACTGCTCGAAATGACGGCGGACATCGTGTCGGCTTACGTCAGCAACAACACCGTATCGGCGGACGCCGTTCCTGGCCTGATCGCTCAGATCCACGCCGCTCTCTCGGGCGTGTCCTCGGCCCCGGTTGAAGTTGAGCCCGAGCCCAAGGAACCGGCGGTTCCGGTTCGCAAGTCGATTACGCCTGACTTCCTGATCTGCCTGGAAGACGGCCGCAAGTTCAAGTCGCTGAAGCGCCACCTGCGCACCAAATACAATATGAGCCCCGAGGAATACCGGGCCAAGTGGGGCCTGCCCAAGGACTATCCGATGGTCGCCCCCAACTACGCCAAGGCCCGTTCGGACCTGGCCAAGCAGATGGGCCTGGGCCAGGGCGGCCGCAAACCTGCCCGCGCCGCCCGCGCCAAGAAGTAAGCCCGACCTTTTCAAGGTTGGAGCAGCGCCCGTCTTCCGAAAGGAAGGCGGGCGTTTTTGCATTCCAGAGGCGCCATCGCCCTTCGGGCTGCTTGAGCGCGTTTGGGAGGCGCTCAGGGTGTTCAAAAGCCCTCCCCCTCGAGGGGGGAGGGGGCCCGAGGGGCGACTCTCAAAACTCAGTCAAGCCGCGTGCATGGCCTTGCGCATGCGCCAGAAGCGCAGGGTGCGCTGGGCGGCTTCGTGCGTCAGGTCGTTATACATGCCGGCATAGGCGCGGGCCTTGCCCATGGCGTCGCCGTCGGTGTTCAGCAGGACCACGGCGTAGGTCAGGAACAGGGCGCGATCCAGGTCAGCCGCCTTACAGACCACGGCCAGGGCGTCCAGTTCGCGCCGTTCGATGATCTGACGGGCGGTGTGGAAGTCGATGTCGGCCAGCTGTGACAGGGCGATCAGGAAGGAGGTCCGGCTGCCCGAGCGCAGGAAACGGGCCAGGACCTGGGGCGTCAACTGGTTGGCCGCGCGCAGTTCCTCGACGTAGGCCAGGCTCTCCGTGTAGTCGGGCGGCAGGGCGCCGTCGTCGGTGGCGACGCGGGTGCGGCCGGCGGCCAGGGCGCTTTCCAGCAGGGCCGGGTCCATGCGGGCGTTCTGTTCCAGAATGCGCTGCCGCAGGCGGGCTTCGACCTCGAAATACATCTCGTTCAGCAGGTCGGGCGGCAGGCTGGCGCGCTCGACGGTGGGCGCGTGCAGGGCCGGGTTGACGCGCGCGCGCTCGACGGCGGCTTCGCAGGCGGCGCGCGACATCTGGGCGCCGTCATTGCCGAGCAGGACGCCCAGGGTCTCGTCGTCGCCGCGCTCGACGATAGCATCGGACACAGCCTCGGACACCTCGGCGCGCTGGCTGACGGCGCGCATGTGGCCCTGGCCGCGCGAGCGGATGACCTGGATCAGGTCGGCCTCGGTCAGCATGGGCGAGGCGCGCAGGACGGGCTCGGCCACGTCCTCGGCCTCGTCATTGGCCAGTCGGCGGATCAACTGGATGGGCGCATCGACGGCCTCGGCGAATTTTTGGGCCAGTTCGGCGCGAACGGCGACCTCCATGGCGTCGGTCAGGTCGCTGAGCACCGAACCGTAGAGGGCCGTTTCGGCCTCGCTGCGCTCGGGCGCGCCGAAGAAGTGGTCGGTCAGTTCGCGCAGCAGGGCGCGGCGCTTCTCGCTGGACGGCTCCTGAGCCAGGGCGATCAGGTCGGGCAGGCGCGAGGCGGCGTCGTCGGCCGAAAGAGGGGCGGAGCCGTCGCTCATGGCAGGATGGGGTCCTGGTTGTCGGGCAGGGCCTGAAGGCGGCCGTTGGCGTTGCGGATCAGGTTGGGCGCGGCGGGCGGCTCGGCCAGATCGGTCGAGGCGGGCACCGAGGTCAGATCCACGGGCAGGGCGTCCAGATATGCCGGCGCGGGCAGGGGCGTGGCGTCGGGCTGGCGACCGGCCTGACGGTGCACCGAATAATAGCGGGCGCCGCTCTGGCCGGGCGCTTCGGCGACGGGCGCGGGCGTCGGCGCGAGCGCCGGCTGGCCTTCGGCCTCGGCGGCCTGCACGGCCGGGGCGGCGGCTGGCGCGGGGCGTTGCAGACGGAAGATGGGCGCGTCGCGGCGCGGGGCCATGGGGTCCGCGACGGGCGCGTCGGCGGGCGGGGCCTCGGCAGCGGGGGCGAGGGCGACAGCCGCAGGAGAGATTGGCGCAGGAGAGATCGGCGCAGGAGGAACTGGCGCGGGGGCGACCG
>NZ_PCPB01000006.1 GCF_002979535.1 Brevundimonas sp. MYb52
GCAGGTTCAAATCCTGCTCCCGCACCCAAAACATCAAAGCCCCGCTGCCAAACGCCGCGGGGCTTTCTGTCGTCTGGCGCTGCGCTGGTACGACATCAGCGCGTGGTGTTCTGGCGACGGACCCCGCCCAGACGTCAGCGGACCTGGTCCATCCAGTCCCGCGGCAGCCGCTCGGTAGGACCCGGAACCGCTTGATCCACTGGCCGAGACTGCGGCGGCGCCAGGTCAGGGCCAGCAAAGCTCCTGCCGGTGGAGTAGTCGAAGAACCAGGCCTCGCCGGGTTCAAAGCTGCGCATGACAGGATGGCCGGTTTCGTGGAAATGACCGGTGGCGTGCTGGCTGGGCGAACTGTCGCAACAGCCCACATGGCCGCACTGGGCGCAGCGACGCAGGTGCACCCACCATCCCCCCGTCTCCAGACACTCCTGGCAACCGGTTCCGCTGGGCGGAGCGGCGGGATCTATCCCTTCGCGCATGATCGACTCCTGGCCTTCAAGGTTTCAGTTCGCATTGAGTTCTGTGGTCGGCGATGATGACGTCGCTGGCGCGTTCGCTGACCATGTAGACCGCGCTGGCGATGAACAGGCCGGGGATGCGAGGAAAGACACTGGCGTCGACCACCCTCAGCCCCTGGACCCCGCGGACCCGGAAGTCCTTGTCCAGCACCGCCATGGGATCGTCGTCGGCGCCGATAGCGCAGGTGCAGGAGGCGTGATGGCCCCAGGCCTGGTCCCGGACGAACTGCTCCAGCGCGGCCTGATCCTCGGCCTGGGGGCCGGGGATCAGTTCCTCGGCGATCATGCCGGTCAGGCGTGAGGCGATCCGGCGCGCGATGCGGACGCCGTCGACAACGCCCTTCAGGTCGCGCGTTTGATCGTCTGACCCTTCCTCGAAGTAGGCGAAGACGATCAGGTCCGGCTCGCCCTCGGCTACGCTGGAGCGGGCGATGAAGGCGGCCAGGGAGCCGTTGGTGCTGTAGGGACCGTCCCGGTCGACCAACCACTCCTGGAACAGTCGGTCTGCGGCCCCGTCGCGACCGGGCACGTCCAGGGCTGCGTCGGCGAAGACCGGATAGTCGTGGAGGGTGCGGTGAACCACCCCGACCTCGTAGCGGTCCTGAAGATTGGCGCCCACGCCGGGGCGATCCAGACGGACGGGCAGGCCCAGGCGCTCCAACTCCTCGCGAGGACCAATGCCGGACAACTTCAGCAGTTGCGGCGTGTTGAAGGCTCCGCCGGCGACGATCACCTCCCGTCGGGCATAGATCTCGAAGGGCGCGCCGGGGCCGTGCGCCTGGGCCGCCTGCGGGTCGGCTTCATACAGGTGCGCGCCGCCCAGGCCGGCCACGCCGACGGCGCGGTCGCCATCGAACAATATGTGCGCCGCCAGGGCGTGGTGTCGGATATCCAGACGCTCGGGATGGGCCTGTCGGGCCGCCAGTATCCGCTCGCGGGCGCCATTGCGGCGACCGTTATCGACTGCGACGGGGATGAAGCTCATGCCTTCGCCGCCCGTGCTGCCGAAGCGCCAGTCGCTGGGGTCATTGGGAAGGATGGCGGCCTCTGGCGTCGCGTAGGTCGCACGGCTTTCGGCCTCGATGGCGTTGATGATGTCGAGGAACCAGGGCTCGCGTCCGGCCAGATCGGGCCGGGCGCGGGTGATCTTCAGCCAACCGTCGAAGCCGTGACGCGAGGCGTCGCCGGGGCGGGCGGGGTTGGCGGGGTCGGGATCGGGTCCGCGCCAGGCCTCAAGGCGTTGAAACCGCGCGCGCATGGCTTCGGCCGACCAGTCCGGATCGCCGGTCAGTTTCGCCAGATAATCCCAGTCCGCGTTGTGCGGATAAAGGGTGACCAGGGCGCTGACAGCCGTCGACCCGCCCAGGGTCGCGCCGCGCGGGTAGAACACGCCCTGCTGTTGGGGGAGATATTTGGGATCGCGCCGCTGACGGGTCTCGTCGGCGTAGTGCCGCACGAAGAAATCCCAGCGCATGGCGGCGTCTTCGCTGGCGTGGGCCTGCATGATCGGCACGTCGTAGTAGGGGCAGGCGTGATCGTCTCCGGCTTCCAGCAGCAGGACGCTGAAGCCCGCCTCGACCAGATTGGCGGCCAGGGGGCCGCCGCCGGCGCCGGAGCCGACGACGATGAAGTCGTGTCGGGCCTGGGTTCTCCAGTCTGGGCGTGCGACGGTCACACGGTCAGTTCCCATTCCTCGGCCTGCTCGCGACGGGCCATGTCCAGGGCCGCCTGAGGCCGGACGGTGCGGTAGGGCGGGTGGTCCGCCTCAATCACCTCGATCATGGCGGCGATCATCTCGGCCGGATCATGCTGATGGGTCAGTTCGCGCACCGGCCAGTGTTCGACGACACGCTCGCCCTGGCTCCACCATTGATCCATCGCCTCCATGCCGGTGTCGTTGAACCCGGTGCGAAAGGCGCCAGGATTGATCGTTGCGACCTGAACCCCATAGGGCTTCAACTCTTCGCGCAGGGCCGAGCAGAGGCCCTCGACCGCATGTTTGGAGGCGGCGTAGGCGCCGTCGAACGGCACCTTCACCAGGCCGGCGACCGATGAGGTCCACACGATCCGCCCGGCGCCGCGACGGACCATCTGACGGGCGAAGCCCTGCGCCAGTTCCAGGGCGGCGAAGACGTTGGTTTCGAACACCGAACGGACGACCGACAGGGGGATCTCCACCATCGGCCCGGATTCCATAATCCCGGCGTTGTTGAACAGGACGTCGATGTTCTGCTCAAAGGCTTTGGCGCGATCCATCTCGTTCAGCACGTCCAGCTTGACGACCTGCAGGTCCAGATCTTCGGCGACGGCGGCCTGACGCAGTTCCCAGACCTGGGGCCAGATCTGACACCCGGCGATCACCTTGTGGCCGCGCCGGGCCAATCCGAGGGCGACGCCGCGGCCAAAGCCGGAGGCGGCGCCGGTGACAAGGACGGTCTTCATGACGGCGCCCTTTGGTCGCGCGTGGGAGCGGGGGCTGTCGGGCGGGCGTGAGGCATCGTGATGTCCCCGAGTTCTCATTCTCAGCGCGCGGTCGCCTGACCTCGAACGTCTTCTTCAGGTCGCGATCCAAGGGCGCCGAACCCTACTCAAACTTCAAACGGGCCTTGGCGTTCCGCCTTGGGATCGACCGGGCTCGTCGGGGCAAGGCGGGCGGGTTTGTCAGGACCTTGTTTGCCCTGCGTTCAGGGTGAGCGTCCGCTGTCGCCGTCCTGAAGGGCCAATCGGGCCCGGCCGCCACGCTTGGCGTGGGCGCAAACGTGGATGGGCGATGGCTGTTGCGATAGTGCAACGGGGTTCGTTCAATCATGGCGTTTTTGCGGTTTGGGTGGTGCAATTTGGGCGCTTTGGGAGAAGCTTGATGAAATTGGCCGTGATGGTCTGCTGCGGACGCCTTCTCTAAGGCTTCTGACGCAGCGCTCTGAATAAGGACGCCGTAATCAAGATGACTATTCGAAATCGCCTTCGTGACTCATCTTCTCTTGTTGGGGGCGCAATGGCAGCGCTTCTAGCGGCATCTCCCGCTCTGGCTCAAACGGCCGAGCCGGCTACTCAAGACGAGGGCGCGACGCAGGTCGAGGAAGTCATCGTCACCGGCTCGCGGATCCCCAAGAACGAGTTCACCAGCGCCTCGCCCGTCCAGGTGATCACCAGCGAGCGGGCGCAGGCGCGCGGGTTGAGCGATACGGCCCAGATGCTGCAGTCGTCGACTGTCGCCGCCGGTTCGCCCCAGGTGAACAGCACCATCTCCAGCGCCTTTGTCACGGATGGCGGCCCCGGCGCCTCAACGATTTCCCTGAGAGGGCTCGGCGCCAATCGAACCCTGGTGCTGCTTAACGGACGTCGCGCCGGCCCGGCGGGCACGCGCGGGGGCGTGTCCGCTTTTGATCTCAACGTCATTCCCCAGTCAGCGATCGATCGCGTCGACGTGCTCAAGGACGGCGCTTCGTCGATCTATGGGTCGGATGCGGTCGCGGGCGTGGTCAACCTGATCACCAGCCGCGGCCGAGACGGCGGCGAAATGGGCGTGTTCGCCACGGCGCCGCTGGATGGCGGGGGCGAGCAATACAATGTCTCAGGCGCCTTCGGTAAGAAGTTCGATCGCGGCTATATCAACATCTCTGGCGACTATTACCGCCAGGAGGCGCTGCGCGCCGGCGATCGCGACTTCCTGATCTGCAAGAACCAGTATGTGTTCGAGCCGGGCACTCGCAATCGCGCCGATCGCATTGATCCCCGCACGGGCAAGCCGACGTGTAACGACACCCTCTGGGGACAGGTCTATGTCTATGGGCCGGGCTTCACGGGTCGGAGCGGTCGCTTCCAGTACGACTATGACGGCGACCTGGGTCAGCATATTCCGGTGCGCCCGGCCAATCCCGCGATCGACGCCCAGTATCCGGGCGCGCCGGACGGCTTCTATCTGGTCAACTATGACGCGGCATCACGCGCCGTGGTCAACGCCAGCCATCCCTTCGCGCGCGAAGAGTCGATCGTGCCCGAGGTGGAGCGCTATACGGCCTTCATCGACGGCGCCTATGAGATCGGGCGCGGCATGGAGGTCTATGGCGAGTTCCTGCTGAACCGTCGCGAAAGCCGAACCGACAGCTATCGCCAGTTCTGGAACTATACCTATACGTCGACCGGCATGGGAGGCGGCGGGGACCCGGTCAACGGTTTCACCGGCGACTACTACCTGAGCGCGACGCCCGTCACGGACCACTTCGACCAGTCGCAACGTGTCGACTACATCCGCGGCGTGGCCGGGTTGCGGGGTGATCTGAACCTCTTCTCCAACACGTGGAAGTGGGACATCTTCGCCCAGTACAGCCGTTCCGACGGCGACTATACGTCGGATGTGATCCTGGACGACGCCGTGGCGTCGACCAACTTCAAGACGGAAAGCTGCGTGGGCACCAACCTGCCTGTCAGCGGCCGTCAGTGCATCGACATGAATTTCGCCGATCCTCGCGTCCTGCGCGGCGATCTGACGGCGGAAGAACGCGCCTTCCTGTTCGATACGGAAACGGGCAACACCCTGTACGAACAGACCTATGTAGAAGGCGCGATCGGCGGCAATCTGTTTGAACTGCCTGCGGGGCCGCTGGGTCTGGCTCTGGGTTTCCATATTCGTCGTGACGAGATCAACGACACGCCCGGCGACGTGACGCTGGCGGACAACAGTTGGGGCCTGTCGGGCGCCGGCATCACCGAGGGATCGGAGGACACGCGCGAAGCCTATGTTGAACTGGCCGTGCCCCTGTTGAAGGACTACCCCTTCATCCAGGATCTCGATCTGTCCCTCTCGGGCCGCTACACCGACACCAAGACCTCTGGCGACGCCTCGACTTACAAGGTTGGGCTGAACTGGGCGGTGAACGACGCGGTGCGGTTCCGCGCCACCCACGGCACCTCGTTCCGAGCGCCGGCCCTGTTTGAACTCTATCTCGCCGATCAGACCAGTTTCGCGGGCCAACGCAATATCGACCCCTGCCTGAACCTGGACAATCGTCTGGCCGACGGCACGGTCACGCAGAAGCTGTATGACAACTGCACCAATGCGGCAGGGCCGGGCGGCGGCGTGGCTGGCGACTTCACCGGGGGCAATTCCTCGGCCGAGGTTGTGACGGGCGGCGGTCTGGGCGTGCTGACGCCGGAAACCTCGAAAGCCACGGTCGTGGGGGTGATCATCACGCCGCCCAATACCGGGATCAGCCTGGCGGTCGACTATTTCGACATCAACATCAACAACCAGGTCACCAACCTGGGCGCCGGCGGCATCCTGACGGCCTGCTATCTGTCGGACAACTTCCCGACCGATCCGATCTGCAATCAGTTCGACCGGGACCCGACCCTGGGCATCACCCAGGTGCGCGACAGCTTCATCAACATCGCGGAACAGACCAACCGCGGTCTGGATTTCACGGCCCGCTTCGTGACGGAGACGCCTTGGGGTGAACTGACGATTGATAGCCAGACGACCTGGACCCTGGAAAACTTCACGGCTGTCTTCGCCGACAGCTCCGTCGATCCTCTGGGCGAGGTGGGCTATCCTGAGCTGGTCGGCAATATCAACGCCAGCTTCTCGCGTGGTCCTTGGACGGCCTTCTGGGGCTTCGACTGGATCGGCAACCAGTCCAGCCTGGGCGAGTATCTGGAGGGGAATGGTTCGCCCTTCACCACCATCGACGGCCGTCGGGTCGAGGTGAAGGCGGACGCCGAGTTCACCGGCTTCCACAGCGCCTCGCTGAGCTATGAGTTCGATGACTGGAAGCTGATCGGCGGCGTCGCCAATCTGTTTGACGAAAAGCCGCCGGCGGCCTCGACGATCATCGGCGAATACTCGACTACCGGGAACTCGATCCTAGCGTCGCAATACACCGAGGCCTACTACGGCCGTCGCGTCTTCGTGCGGGTCAGCAAGTCGTTCTGATCAAATCGAGCGGCTAGGTTGAGAGGGCGGCGGGTTTCTCGCCGCCCTCTTGTCCATTTCGGGCTGGGCGAAGCGACGAGCGCTGCGCTACCAATGACGTGCTGGCGGGGGAGAAGCATGGCCATCATTACAGGGATCACGGACACGCTGGACGCGCAGGTGGCGCGTTTTCCGCAGGCGCCCCTCAGTCAACCGGTCCTGCTCAACAGCGTGCCGAAGGGCGGGACCCATCTGCTGCGCAACATCGTCAGAATGTTCGTGCCGGCCGAGCAACACTATGATCAGGACTTCGTGCAGATTCCCAACATGCATCTGCACCTGGAGGCCTTCAATCCTCATGCGCCCAGGCTAAGCGCCGCCCATCTCCTGTTCAGCGACCAGGCTGTCGCCAACATTCGCACGGCCCGTCATGTCCTGTTGGTGCGCGACCCCTACGACTGGGTGCTGGCGCGCGCACGATTTTTCGTGTCGGACGCCTTCCACCAGGAAAATCTGGAGCACCTGAAATCGGGCGTGTTCAACGGCGACATGCTGCTCAACTTCATGATCTTCGGACTGCATGGAAAGACGCCGGCCCTGGCCGATGTCTATACGCACAATGCCGCCGCATGGTTGGGGACGGGCGCGTATCTGGTTCGATATGAGGACATCCTGGCGGCGCTGGCGGATTTGGACGCGCCGTCGTCCGAGCTGTATTTCCGCGCCTTGCTGGACGCCTGCGGCATCGACATGCCAGCCGACTGGAAGGCGCGGGTCCGTATCGGCTCGGATCGCAAATTGAGCCGCACGGCGCGTGAAAACCTCAAGCTTCCGGCCGGGGTGAACTTCCCGGCGACCCTGCCTGAGCAGCAGAAGCGACTGGTGGATTTCCACGCGCCGGGGCTGCGGCAGTTGCTGGGCTACGCCTGACAAACCGGCCGGTCGGCGGCTCCAGCGGGCGACGGGTTGGCGGCGTTCTGCTCAGAATGCCGCCGCGCCGCCCCGTCACCTCCGCGCGGTGCTGGTGGGAAGGACGCCGCGCATCTCGGAGGGGTAGAAGCCCTCGCGCAGGTTGATCCCGTGTTCCAGCCAGGCCTTCATGGCCGACAGCATGGCGCTCCAGCCCTCGCAGTTGGCGAAGGCGGCCTTTTGGCCCGCGGCGTCTTCGATCCAGCCGGATTCGGCGACGGTGACGAAGGTCGAGCCGTCCTCCAGCGCCTCGAACCCCATGACGATTTTCGTCTTGTAGGCGGGCTGTCCGTCGGCCGTCTCGGCGTCCCAGCGCAGCACGATGCGCTGTTCGGGCACGACCTCGTCGACCTCGACCGGAACGAGGCCCCACCAGGTGACGACAGCGCCGGCCGTCAGGGGCGCGCTGGCGCCGCCCAGGGTCGTGAAGTAGCGGCTCAGCGTTGTCGGATTGACGACCGCGTCGAACACGTCGCGCGGCGGCTTGGCGATGCGGCCGGAGACCGTGAAACCCAGAGACATGTCAGATCCTCCCTTGCTTGCAGAGGGAGACGATATGTTATAAAAAACTAACATGTCAAATGAAGCGCAAGATGATCGTGTTTTCAAGGCGCTGGCTCATGCCCGACGCCGTCAGCTGCTCGATTGTCTGCGCGATGGGCCCGTCACGACCGGGGGGCTGTGCGACCGCTTTGCCGACATGGATCGTTGCAGCGTCATGCAGCATCTGAAGGTGCTGGAAGGCGCCGGCCTGGTGGTGGCGCGGCGAGAGGGACGTGAGCGCTGGAACCACCTCAACGCCCTGCCGATCAAGCACATCCATGATCGCTGGATCAGCGAATATGCGGGCCAGGCCCTGTCGCTGATCGACCGCTTGAAGAACGACCTGGAAGGCCAGGACTGACCCCAGCCGGGCGGCGGCCTTACTGGTCTTCGTCGAACTTGCGGGCGACCAGGTCGCTGAGAGCTTCGATGGCTTCGGCGGCGTCCGGACCCTCGGCTTCAATATCCACGCCGCAGCCGATGCCGGCGCCCAGCATCAGCAGGCCCATGATCGAGCGGGCGTCCACCGTGACGCCGTCGCGGGTGACGCGGATCTCGGACTCGAAGCTGGAAGCCAGCTTGACGAACTTGGCCGAGGCGCGAGCGTGCAGGCCGCGCTGGTTGCAGATGCCGACGGTGACCTGGATCGGCCCCTGAACGGGAGTATCAGTCATTTCTCGCCCGCCAGAACCCAGGAGGCGACCGAGATGTATTTGCGCCCGGCGTCTTGAGCATGGGCGACGCAGGTCTCGAGGCTCTCGCGGGTGCGCACGCTGGCCAGCTTGATCAGCATGGGCAGGTTCAGGCCGGCGATGACCTCGGCGTGGGTCTGCTCCATGACCGAGATGGCCAGGTTGGACGGCGTGCCGCCGAACATGTCGGTCAACAGGATGACGCCGTCGCCGTCGTTCACGGCGGCCGCAGCATCGACGATGTCGCGGCGGCGCCGCTCCATGTCGTCTTCGGGGCCGATGCAGATCGCGGCCACGCCCCGCTGAGGGCCGACCACGTGCTCCATCGCCGCCAGGAATTCAGAGGCCAGGCCCCCGTGGGTGACGATCACCAGCCCGATCATGAAGGCTTCACCAAGACAATACGCCCCGCGCTTCTGCTCTCAGCGAACGCCCTTGGGGCGTCCAAACTGATCTGCAAGCCGGCCTTCATAGGCTAATCGCGCGCCGGTTCAAAGAGCCGCGAGCGCGGTTGCGACGACCTGCCCGGCGGAGGCGGGGCGGGGGTCCAGCCGCAGTCGCGGAATCGCCACGTCCTGCCAGGCCCAGGTGTCGGCTTCGGGAAGGCGCTCAATGGCCTCGTGCGTGCAGGCGACGGCCAGGACGATCCGCGCGAGAGGCTGGATCGGGACCGCGACGATGCCCAGGCCGCGCACCTCGATCCGGCCGGCGATCGCAGCCGGCGTTGCGGCGTAGAGGGCGCCGTCCGAGGCCCACAGGTGGGTCCAGTCGTCGGCGATCAGTCGCCAGCCTTTACCGATCAGACGCAGGGCCAGGTCGCTCTTGCCGACGCCGGAGGGACCCTGGATCAGGACGCCGCGCCAACCGGCGGCCGTGCGACAGGCGACGGCGGTGGCGTGGATCGGTTGCATCGGCGCGCTCATGGGCGACGTCCGGCCAGGGGCAGCAGGACTTCAAAGCGGGCGCCGACCACGGCGCCGGTCTCGTCTGTGCGGTTCTCGGCATGAACGCGACCGCCGTGGGCGTCGATGATCTGGCGCACGATGGACAGGCCCAGGCCCGAGTTGGCGCCGAAGGCCGTGCCCTTGGGCCGCGAGGTGTAGAAGCGCTCGAACACGGTCTCGAGGTTTTCGGGCGGAATGCCGGGGCCATCGTCCTCGACCCGGATGCGCAGGGGCCAGTCGGGGCGGCTGTCGTCGCGTTCCAGACGCACCCGGACCTCGCCATCGGCGGGGCTGAAGGAGCGGGCGTTGTCGATCAGGTTGCGGAAGACCTGGCCCAGGGGGATGTCGCGGCCCAGGACCTTGGCGGCCTCGGCGGTCGAGGCGAAGCGGACGCCGGCCTCGCCCGGCTTCTGACCGCCCTCATAGACGGCGATGATGTCGCCCAGCAGTTCGTTGAGGTCGATCAGGCGCGGGCGGTCGCGCGACAGCTCGGCGTCCAGGCGCGAGGCGTTGGAAATGTCGGTGATCAGGCGGTCCAGGCGGCGCACGTCCTGTTGCAGCAGATTGGTCAGGCGCGCCCTCTGCTCGTCGGTCTTGACCAGGGGCAGGGTTTCCAGGGCCGAGCGGATCGAGGTCAGGGGGTTCTTGATCTCGTGGCTGACGTCAGCGGCGAAGCGCTCGATGGCGTCCATCCGCGTCGACAGGGTGTCGGTCATCGACTCCAGGGCGCGGGCCAGGTCGCCGATCTCGTCCTTGCGGTCCTCAAGGTCGGGCAGGGAGATGGCGCGGGCGCGTTGCAGGCGCACCTGATCCGCCGCCGCCGACAGGCGCATGACGGGGCGCGCCACGAACATGTGCAGCACCAGGGCCGACAGCAGGTTCACCGCCAGGGCCACCAGGGCGAAGGGGGTCAGGGCGCGGCGCTGGGCGGCCAGGGTCTCGTCCACGTCGCCGGCTTCGAGGGTCAGGACGCCCAGGACCTGCTGGACATGGCGCACGGGCAGGGAGACGGAAACCACGCGGTCGCCGTTCTCGTTGCGGCGGATGTCGGCCTGGGGCGCGCCTTGCAGGGCGCGCTCGACCTCGGCTGACAGTTCGGCGTTGGCGCGCTTGACCCGAGCGGTTTCGCGCGGAGAAAGCGCCTCGGGCGCCAGGGCGGTGCCGGCGGGGTTGGCGGGCGCCAAGGCCTGACCCGGAATGGCGTCGGTGACGGCGAAGCTGTCGGAAACGATCAGGCCGTCCTGATCATAGAGGCGCGCGCGCTGGCCCTCGGGAATGAAGTTGTCGCGCAGCCACAGACCTGCGGCGCCGGGGTCCAGCATCGGATAGGGCTCGCCCCGCGTGATGCCCAGTTCGCCCAGCACATTGGCCAGAAGCTTGGCCTGGACCGACAGGGATTCCTGACGCGCCTCGATCAGGCCGCGCTGCCATTCGTTCAGGGCCAAGGCCCCGCCGAACAGGATCAGCAGGCTAAGCAGGTTGAGCGCGAGAATGAAGCCGCCGAGGCGCGATCCGCCGAAGCGGAAACGGCGCCTCGGCCGAGCGTCCTCGGTCTCAGCTTTCGCGGTAGCGGTAACCGACGCCATACAGGGTCTCGATCGCGTCGAATTCGGGATCGACCACCCGGAACTTCTTTCGCATCCGTTTGACGTGGCTGTCGATGGTGCGGTCATCGACATAGACCTGATCGTCGTAGGCGGCGTCCATCAGGCTGTCGCGGCTCTTCACGAAACCGGGGCGCTGGGCCAGGGCCTGAAGCAGCAGGAACTCGGTGACGGTCAGCTTGACCGGGCGGCCTTCCCAGGTGCTCTCGTGACGGGCCGGGTCCATCGACAACTTGCCGCGCTTGATGGCCTTGCCGGCGGCTTCGGCGGCCGTCTCGACCTCGCCGCCATCGGCGCCGGTGCGGCGCAGCAGGGCCTTGACCCGTTCGATCAGCAGGCGCTGGCTGAAGGGCTTGTGGATATAGTCGTCGGCGCCGAGGTTGAAGCCGAGGATCTCGTCGATCTCCTCGTCCTTGGACGTCAGCATGATGACCGGAATCTGCGAGGTCTGGCGCAGGCGGCGCAGCACCTCCATGCCGTCCATGCGCGGCATCTTCACGTCCAGGATCGCCAGATCCGGGGGCGTGGTCTCCAGCGCCTCCAGGCCCGAGGCGCCGTCGTGATAGGCCGTGACCTTGTGGCCATGGCTTTCCAGGGCCAGGGACACGGAGGCGACGATGTTCTCGTCGTCGTCGACCAGGGTGATGTTGGCCAAGGGCTTCTCCTTAGTGCGGGCGGCGGCGGTCGTTCGATCAACCGTCGCGAGTCGATTGCTCAACGCGCGACAAGCGTAACCGTTCTATTCTCTCGCGGTGACATTACGGCCACAGCAGATGGTTCGCCAGAGCCTGTCTTTCAACCTTGGCCGGGAAATGGCGAAACCTCGCCTTAAAGGCTGAAGGGCCAGGATAGCGGTCAGATACGCACGAAAGTCGCCATGGCCGGTCCGGTTCACTACGAAATCTATGTTCGCAAGACGCCGCCGGCGTCCTGGTCGCTGTCGATGGCGACCGAGGACCGCAAGGCAGCGATCGAGACCGCCGAGGATCTGCTGCGCGACGGCCAGGCCTGCGCCGTGCGCGTCACCAAGGAAACCCTGGACCCGGACACCATGGAGTTCGCCAGCGTCGTCGTCCTGACGCGCGGCGCGCCCGAACTGAAACGCAAGGCGCCGGTGCGCGAGGACAATCGCGGCCCCAGTTGTCGAGGCGTTCAGGATCTCTACGCCCCTCATGCTCGTGATCTGCTGGGGCGGGTGTTGGAGGACTGGCTGAACCGGCAGGGCGCCACGGCCTTTGAACTGCTGCATCGCCCTGACCTGGCCGAGCGGCTCGAGGCTTCGGGCGTCGAACTGCAGCACGCCATTCAGAAGATCGCCGTGCCCGAGAGCCAGAGCACGAGTCAGCCGGTCCACGACCTTGTGCGCCACTATCAACGCCTGGCGGAGCAGGCGATCGAGCGCCTGTTGCAGGCGGGGCGACGTCATCTCTTTCCCAGCCTGGACGCGCGCTCGATCGCCGATGTGGCGCATCGGCTGAGCGGGGCGGCGGATCGCGCCTTCATCATGGGCGGCGTGGTCGCCGGGGCGCTGAAGGGCCTGCCCAGCGCGCGGGCGCGTCTGGATCGACTGATGGACCTTTGCGAGCGTGCGCCGGCGGACGGACCGCCGCGCGCCCTGGTCATGGTGCCGGTTGAGCAGGTCCTGTGCGAACTGCTGGGGTCGCGCGCCAGTCTGGCCCAGATCGTCGGACCGGCGCTGGATCAGGGCGCCAGCCTGGCGGCTGTGGTGCGGATGGTGGCGCCGCGCGAAATCGCGGCCCTGATCGCCCATGACGAGAAGCTGGCGGTTCTGATCCCGCCGGTCGAAGGCGGCCCGGTGCGTCTGGGCGAACGGTTGGCGGCGGGCGAGTTCCCTCTGCTGGCCGCCTCGTTGGCGCGCATGGTGGTGCGTGAACTGATGAGCCAGCGACGGCTGCGCCCTGGCGACGCCGAGGGCGAGATCGACATTTTGCGCGCCCTGGCCATGACGCTGACCGCGACGGCGGGCCGGCTGCTGACGCTGGAAGAGGTGCAGACCGCCTTCAGCGAGCGCTCCAAGAGCCTGGTCACCGCCGACTTCGTCGCCGCCTATGTGCGCGGCTGCCCGAACGTGCTGAGCGAGGTCGAGCGTCTGGCGCGGCTGTGCGAAAACGTCACCGGCGGGGCCAACAAGCGTTCGGCGGCGCGCTGGCTGGACGCCTGCGTCACCTCGTTGCGGTTCGAGACCGAGATGCGGGCTTCGGGCCAGGCGCCGGGCCAGAAGCTGCTGATCCTGGCCGGCCTGCAGCGGGCGGTGGGGAATGCGGCGCTGTCAGAGCGCGACCGGGACGCCATCGTGACGGCGCTCGGCGTCGTCGGCGGGGCGGTCGAGGCCGACGCCAAGCTGACGGCCCAGATCGCGCGCGCGCCCGCACCTCCGCCGCAACGGCTGACGGCCCTGCTGCGTCTGGCGGCGGCCGAAGTCGGTCCGAGCGGCCCGGTTGCGGATCGCGCCAGGGCGGAGGCGGTCAAGCTGTTGCGGGCGCCGGAGGTGCGGACCGCCCTGGGCGCGGCCCCGGAGGCGGTCAGCGCCCTTCGCCCCCTGATGAAGGCGGTCGGTCTGGCGGCCTGAGCCCTCAGTCGAAGATGTCGAAGATGTCCATCCGCTTCTTCTTCTTGCGGTAGTGATAGTCGTCGTCGCGGTGACGATCGTCCTTGTAGCGCGGCGGTTCGCGATAGCCCTGCGGCTGGCCGCCCCACGGTTGCTGCTGCTGAATCGGCTGCTGATAGATCGGCTGCGGTGCGGCCTGCGGGGCGGTGGCGCGGCCTTCCTCGGCGGCGCTGGCCATCAGTTTTTCCAGCTCGCCGCGATCCAGCCAGACGCCGCGACAGGTCGGGCACATGTCGAACTGGACGCCGTTGCGGTCCAGGGTCTGCATGGCGGCGTTGTCGTTGGGGCACATCAATAGGGGCATAGGGTCCTCAATCGTCGAATGATGCGGTCCGACATCACGTCGCCGAAGCGCCGCCAGAGGGGCCCGTCCCGCTGAGGATAGAGTTAGGGATGGCGCGCGCGCCCGACAACCTGCCCAGACGCCGCAGGGGGCGGCGGCCCAGACCTAGCAGCTCTGGCCCGCCGCCCAGCCCGACGACCAGGCCCACTGGAAATTATAGCCGCCCAGCCAGCCGGTGACGTCGACGACCTCGCCGATGAAGAAGAGGCCGGGGACCGACTTGGCCTCCATCGTCTGCTGGTCCAGGGCGGCGGTGTCGACCCCGCCCAGGGTCACCTCGGCCGTGCGATAGCCTTCGGACCCGACCGGCTTGACGGTCCAGGCGTTGACCGTCTCGGCCATGGCTCGCAGCTTCTTGTCGCCGACCTCGGCCAGCTTGCCGGCCAGGCCCTCGCGGGCGCAGACGACCTCGGCCAGACGGCGCGGAATGATGTGGCCCAGCGCCGTATGCACCGCCTGCTTGCCGTTCTCGGTCTTGGCCGCCAGCAGTCGAGCGGCGATGTCCTCGCTGGGGGCCATGTTGACCGTGATGGCCTCGCCCTCGCGCCAGTAGGAGCTGATCTGCAGGATCGCCGGGCCGGACAGGCCCCGGTGTGTGAACAGCATGGCTTCTTTGAACTGGGGCCTATCGCCCTTCGGGCTACTTGAGGCCGAGTTCGGGGCGGTTTTGACGATCGCGTCCACGGCCACGCCCGCCAGCGGCTTGAGCTGTTCCAGCAGGCCGGGCTCGAAGGTCAGAGGCACCAGGGCCGGGCGCGTCTCGGTCACTCTCAGGTCGAACTGGCGGGCGACGTCATAGCCCCATCCCGTCGCGCCCATCTTGGGGATGGACTTGCCACCGGTGGCCACCACTAGAGACGCCGCTGAAACGCGCGTGCCGTCATCCAGATCGACGGTGAAACGCTGGCCGTCGCGGGTGATGGCCTTGACGCCGAGGCCTAAGGACAGGGTCACGCCCGCCGCCTTCATCTCATCCGTCAGCATGCGGATGATCTGTTTGGCGCTGTCGTCGCAGAACAGCTGGCCCAGGGTCTTCTCGTGCCAGGCGATGCCGTGGCGTTCGACCATTTTCAGGAAGTCGTGCTGGGTGAAGCGCTTCAGCGCCGACAGGGCGAAGCGCGGGTTCTCGCTGAGGAACTCAGCCCCGCTGGTTCTCGTATTGGTGAAGTTGCAGCGCCCGCCGCCCGAGATGCGGATCTTCTCGCCGGGCGCGCGGGCGTGGTCGATGACGCGCACGCGGCGACCGCGCTTGCCCGCCTCGATGGCGCACATCATGCCGGCTGCGCCGGCGCCGACGATCAGGACGTCGAGATCTGAAGACTTCATGGGCTGGCCCTAGCAGGCGCGCGCCCATGAAGCGACCTCGGGGGCCTCTTATAGGCCCCTCTTAAAGGCCAAGCGCGATGCGATAGCTGGGATGCACCACCTCGGCGTATTCGGGATGCTTCTTCAGATAGCCGGCGAAGAAAGGGCAGGTCGGCAGGATGACCAGGCCGCGTTCCTTCAGATCGGTCAGGACGTGCTTGGCCATGCGGCTGGCGATGCCGCGGCCCTCCAGCGGGATCGGCACGATGGTCTCGGTGATCAGCAGACCGCCCGCCACCTTGTTGTAGATGACCACAGCGGTCTGGCCGTCGACCGTCAGCTCGTATCGGGTGGCTTCGGCGTTGTCGTGGATTTCGGGGTCGAGGCTCATGCTTGGCTCCTGCAGCAAGGCTGGTCAGCCTAGACTGGTGGCCGGTAAAAGGGGAGGGGACGTCGCCGCCCCCTCCAGGTGTCAGAAGCTGTAGTCCAACTGGACCCAGGTTTGACGGCCGTAGATGTCGTACCAGCCGATCGAATAGTTCGGCCATCCGCCGGTGCGGTCTTCGGGATAACGGTCGGCGATGTTGTTCATGATCACCGAGACCGAGGCCTTGTCGTTCACGCGGTAGCGCACGCTGGCGTTGAACACGGCGTAGGGGTCGCGCTCCGAGGCGTAGTCATTGGTCGGAATAGTCCCGTAGCGGACGCCATAAAGGGTGGTCGTCCACGGCCCCACGTCCCAGGTGACGCTGCCCGACATGCGGTCGCGCCAGTCCGACTGACGCGACAGGTCGCGCAGATAGTCGAAGGTCGGATCGCCCTCGAACTGCTGGTACTCGTGCTCCAGAACCTTGGTGTAGGTCAGGCTGCCGCTGAGCAGGCCGTAACGCTCGAACGTATGACGGGCGTTGACGGTGGCGTCGAAGCCGCGGGTCGTCTCGCTGGCCGCATTGATCGGGTTGACCGTGATGCGCGTGACCTGGTTCGGGTTGATGGCGGCGCTGGCCGGATTGCGCGCCACCCGTCCGACATAGTCCAGGCACAGGGCCGAGTTGGGATCGACCGTCCCGCCGCTGGGCGTGCGGCCGATGCGGCAGTCGGCCTCGGTGCGCAGGATGATGTCCTCGCTCAGCGACGTCACCTGCTGGCTGATCTCCAGATCATAATAGTCGAACTGGATGTCGAAGGCCTTGGTCGGCGTCCAGACGAAGCCGGCGGTGAAGGACTTGCCCTTCTCCGGCTGCAGCTCGGCGTTGCCGCCGCGCGTGAAGTCCATGTTGTACTGGATGTCGCAGCTGGAATAGTCCTGCTCGTCCAGCCGGCACTGATAATAGTCCGTCACGCCGGGGTAGTAGCCGCGCGTCTCAGTGGCGAAGATGTAGTTCATGTCCGGGGCGCGGAAGCTGGTCGAATAGCTGGAACGCAGCATCAGGCTGGGGATCGGCCGGTACTGCAGGCCCAGGCTGTAGGTCGGGCTGTCGACCGACTCGCCACGGTATTCGTAGCGGTCGTAGCGGCCGGCGACGGTGGCGGTCAGTTGCTCCAGGATCGGCACGCGCAGTTCCAGACCTGCCGCTTGACGCTTGCGCTCGCCGCCCGAGGGCTGCGAGCCGCTGGTGTTCCAGGCGATCCCGGTGTTCAGGCGCGCGTCGGGCTGGTTCTTGTAGCCCTGCTCGCCGATCTCGACCACGGCGGCGGCTTGCAGAGGCCCGGCGGGCAGGCGCCAGAGGTCGCCGTCCACCGAGACGGTGAAGTCCTGTAGCCAGGACGTATTGTGGTCGGTGAAGCGGTCGGCGACCGTGCCGAACTCGCCCGGCGTCAGGGGCGTGTAGAGGCGGTTGGCGGCGGGCGCATAGACCGGCTGGGTGGTGCCCGCCACGTCGCGCGCGCCTTGCTGTGCGCCCAGGAACAGGTCGTCGATCCCGGTCAGCAGCCGCACACGGCTCTGGTCACTGATGTATTCCGAGCGGTTGAAGGCCGCCTCGTAGCGCCAGTCGCCGATTTGGCCGCGCACGCCCAGGACCGCGTTCCAGTTCTCCTCGTCGTAGCGGTTGCCGACGCCAAAGGCGCCGCCCGTCTCTTCCGGCGTCAGCACCCGGTTCCAGGTCTCCAGCCGCCCGGCCGTGTCGTTCCAGAAGGTCTTGTTCCAGCTCAACGAGCGCACGACGTTGTCGACCTGGGTCTTGCCGTACTGGAACTCGCCGAAGACCTCCGTGTCGTCGTTCAGGTGATAGGTCAGGCCCAGATAGGCGTTGCCCGACTCCTTCTGCGTCTGGATCGTGCGGGTGCTGTAATAGGCGTCGCTGCCGCAATAGGAACCGCCGCTGGCCGCGACCACGCGCTCGACCGTGCCGCCCTGTAAGGCGCCCAGGCCCTCGCACAGGCCGGCGGGCGGATCATAATAGGCGCGGGTGATCGGGTTGCGGTTCGAGAACATGGCCGGCGGGACCGTGCCCGGCTCGGCGTAGCGGGTGTAGGACTCGCTGATCTCGCGGTCGCCCCAGAAGATGGCGTCGCGCTGGCTGTATTCCAGGCTGCCGACCACATCCAGACGGTCCCAACTGCGGCCGCCCGACAACTGGGCGCGCCAGTTCTCGCCGCCGCCCTGTTCGGTCCCGCCATAGCGCAGCGAGGCGTCGAAGCCGTCGGTCTTCTGCTTCAGCTTGATGTTGACCACCCCGGCGATGGCGTCCGAGCCGTAGATGGCGCCGGCGCCCCCGGTCAGGACCTCGATCCGGTCGACCACGGCGTTGGGCAGGTTGGCCAGGTTCACCGCATTGACCGAGCCGTTGTAGGCCGAGGGATATTCCGCCACCCGCCGACCGTTCAGCAGGACCAGGGTGTGGTTGGGGCCGAGGCCGCGCAGGGAGATGACGTTGGCCGCCGGGGTGAAGGTGGCGCCGAAGTCCTCGCCCTGGACCGAGCCGGTGTTCTGGGTCGCCTGGCTGAGGGCGTCGAAGACGCTGCGGAAGCCGCGCGTGTCGATGGCCTCGCCGGTGATGACCGAGACCGGGGCGACGCCCTCCAGATCGACGCGGCGGATGCGCGAGCCGGTGACGACGACCTCGTCAACCGTGGAGGCGGCCTCGGGTTCGGGCGTCTCGGCCTGAACCGGCGCCGGGGCGGATTGGGCGAAGGCGGGGACGGCCGCCGTCAGGGCGATGGCGGCGACCGACAGTCGCAGCAGACTCTTTTTCACAACTGAACCTTGTTCTTGGAGTGATGTTCCAATGAGGCAAGGTTTAGGCGAAATTTTCACCCCGAACAGCCGCGATCGCCGCGCGTTTCATTTAGAAGTTTGCAGCGATCGGATAGAAAACCTCAACGGCCGGTCAGTGGGCGTCGTCCCAGTTGGCGGCGGCCTTGGCTTCGACCACCAGGGGCACGGTCAGGGCGACGGCGGGGTCGGCGGCGCCCTCCATGATCTGACGCACCAGGGCCAGGGCGCGCTCGGCCTCGGCCTCGGGGGCTTCGAAGATCAGTTCATCGTGGACCTGCAGCAGCATGCGGGTCTTCAGGCCCGCCTCGGCCAGGGCGTGCGGCATGCGGATCATGGCGCGGCGGATGATGTCGGCGGCGGCGCCCTGGATCGGGGCGTTGATGGCGGCGCGCTCGCCGAACTGACGCTCGGCCCCCGACTTGGAATGGATGGCCGGGATGTGGATGCGGCGACCGAAGACGGTGGTGACGAAGCCGTGCTCCTTCACGAAGGTCTTGGTCTGATCCATGTAGGCGCGGATGCCGGGGAAGCGCTCGAAATAGGTCTTGATATAGGCTGCGGCCTCGCCCTGATCGATGCCCAGCTGATTGGCCAGACCAAAGGCCGAGATGCCGTAGACGATGCCGAAATTGATGGCCTTGGCGCGGCGGCGGGTTTCCGACGGCATGCCCTCGACCGGGACGCCGAACATTTCGGACGCCGTGGCGGCGTGAATGTCGAGGCCGGCCTTGAAGGCCTTCTTCAGCTCGGGAATGTCGCCGATGTGGGCCAGAAGGCGCAGCTCGATCTGGCTGTAGTCGGCGCTGATCAGCACATGGCCGGGCGAGGCGATGAAGGCCTGACGGATCAGGCGGCCGGTCTCGGTGCGGATCGGGATGTTCTGCAGGTTGGGATCGGAGGAGGCCAGACGCCCCGTCGTCGCCGCCGCCAACTGATAGGAGGTGTGCACCCGGTGCGTGGTCGGATCGGACGCGGCCACCAGGGCGTCGGTATAGGTGCCTTTCAGCTTGGACAGTTGACGCCAGTCCAAGATAGCGCGCGGCAGGTCATGCGTCAGCGCCAGGTCTTCCAGCACGCTGGCCTCGGTGCCCCATTGGCCCGACGCGGTCTTCTTGCCGCCGGGCAGGTTCATCTCGCCGAACAGAATCTCGCCGATCTGGCGCGGGCTGCCGACGTTGAACGGGCGGCCCGCCAGCTTGTGCGCCTGCTCCTCCAGCTCGGCCATGCGCTGGCCGAAGGTCGATGAAAGCGAGCGCAGACGGTCGGGATCGACCCGCACCCCGGCCAGCTCCATGTCGGCCAGAACCGCGGGCATCCCCCGTTCCAGCGTCTCATAGACGGTGGTCAGGCGCTCAGAGGCCAGGCGCGGCTTCAGCAGCCTGTAGAGCCGCAGGGTCACGTCCGCGTCCTCGGCGGCGTAGCAGGTCGCCGGTTGCAGCTCGACGTGCTTGAAGCTTTTCTGGCTCTTGCCCGTGCCGGCCACGCTCTTGAACGGGATGGGCTCGTGGCCGAGGTGCAGGCGCGCCAGCTCGTCCATGCCGTGACCGTGCAGCCCGCCTTCGAGGACGTAGCTGATCAGCATGGTGTCCTCGATCGGGGACACGCGGATGCCGCGCCGGGCCATGACGGCGAGGTCGTATTTGATGTTCTGGCCCACCTTCAGGACGGCGGGGTCTTCCAGCAGGGTCTTCAGGCGTTCCAGCGCCGTCGGCTTGTGAATCTGGGTCAGCGGCTCGCGCGTCTCGCCTTGGGCTGGTTCCAGGCCGAAGTCGAAGCCGCCGCTGAGGCCAGCGTCTCCGCTCGGTTCATGCTCATGGGTCAGGGGGATGTAGCAGGCCTCGTTCGGCCCGACCGCGATGGAGACGCCGCACAGGCCGGCGTGGGTGGCCGACAGGGCGTCGGTCTCGGTGTCGAAGCCGATGACCCCGGCGGCGCGGGCGCGGGCGATCCAGCGGTCCAGATCGTCCAGCGTCTGCACGCACTCATACCTGTCACGATCGAAGTCGTGGACGGCGTCGGGCGTCGCGACCTCGGTCTGGCCATAGCGCGGCGTGGCGACCGGGGCCGAGGGCTGGCGCGCGAAGGTCGAGCCTTCCTTTTGCGGCGCCTTGCCGTCGCCGACGCGGCGCAGCAGGGAACGGAACTCCATCCGCTCAAGGAACTCGGCCAGAACCGCCGGGTCGGGATCGCGGATCAGGAAGTCGTCGACCGCCTCGGGCGCCGGGGCGTCGCAGGTCAGGGTCACCAGTTCGCGCGACAGGCGGATCTGGTCGGCGAAGTTGATCAGGGTCTCGCGCCGCTTGGGCTGCTTGATCTCGCCCGCGCGAGCCAGAAGCGTGTCGAGGTCGCCGTATTCGTGGATCAGCTGGGCCGCCGTCTTGGGGCCGATGCCGGGCGCGCCGGGGACGTTGTCGACGCTGTCGCCGATCAGGGCCTGAACCTCGACCACCTTGTCGGGGGTGACGCCGAACTTCTCGAACACGGCCTCTTCGTCCAGGCGGCGGTCCTTCATCGGGTCGTACATGACGACGCCGTCGCCGATCAGTTGCATCAGGTCCTTGTCGGACGAGACGATGACCGCTTCGCCGCCCAGGTCGCGGACCTTGCAGGCATAGGTGGCGATCAGGTCGTCGGCCTCATAGCCGGGCAGTTCGATGCCGTGCACGCCGAAGGCGGCGGTCGCCTCGCGCACCAGGGGGAACTGCGGCACCAGGTCCTCGGGCGCCGGCGGACGGTGGGCCTTGTATTGGTCGTAGAGGGTGTTGCGGAAGGTCTTTTCCGAGTGGTCGAAGACGGCGACCAGATGGGTCGGGCCGTCCTCGCCCTTCATGTCGCGGATCAGCTTCCACAACATGTTGCAGTAGCCCTGAACCGCGCCGACGGGCAGGCCGTCCGACTTGCGCGTCAGAGGCGGCAGGGCGTGATAGGCGCGGAAGATATAGGCCGAGGCGTCGATCAGCCACAGCCGGGGCGGCGGTCCGTCCTGGGTCAGGGGGCGGGCGGTGGTGTCGGCGGGCGCGTCGGTCATGGCGCGAACATAGGGGGCACGAGGCCCCCCGTCATCCGAGAGATGTCATCCGGCCATGTGATGGATTACGGCTGCCAGCCGCCCGGCGTCTCGGGGACGATGTCGTCGCCCTCGGCGACGATCTCGCCGCGGGTCTGGCGGACCTCGGCCCAGGCGGCGCGCAGCAGTTCGGTCACGCCTTCGCCGGACACGCCGGAGACCAGGAAGGGGGTCTTGCCCGACGCGGCCTTCAGCGCTTCGATCTTCTCTTCGCGTTCTTCGGGCGACAGGGCGTCGATCTTGTTCAGGGCCAGCAACTCGACCTTGTCGGCCAGACCTTCGCCATAGGCGTCCAACTCGCCGCGGATGATGCGGTAGGCCTCGGCCACGTCGTCCTGGGTGCCGTCGATCAGGTGGATCAGACTGGCCGAACGCTCGACGTGACCCAGGAAGCGGGTGCCGAGGCCGGCGCCTTCATGGGCGCCCTCGATCAGGCCGGGGATGTCGGCGATGACGAAGCGTTCCGACGGGCTCAGGTCCACCACGCCGAGGTTGGGCGTCAGGGTGGTGAAGGGATAGTCCGCCACCTTGGGCTTGGCCGCCGAGACCGCCGCCAGGAAGGTCGACTTGCCGGCGTTGGGCAGGCCGGCCAGGCCGATGTCGGCGATCAGCTTCAGCCGCAGCCAGACCCAGCGCTCCTGAAACTCCTGACCGGGGTTGGCGAAGGTCGGGGCCTGATTGGTCGGGCCCTTGAAGCGGGTGTTGCCCCAGCCGCCATTACCGCCGGACAGCAGCTTCACGCGCTGGCCCGGCTTGTCCATGTCGAGCAGGACGGTTTCCTTGTCCTCGTCCAGAACCTGGGTGCCGACCGGAACGCGCAGGATCACGTCGTCGCCCTTGCCGCCGTGCATCTGGCGGCCCTGGCCGTGGTGGCCGGTCTGGGCTTTGAAGTGCTGCTGGTAGCGATAGTCGATCAGGGTGTTGAGCCCGTCGACCGCCTCGACCCAGACGTCGCCGCCCTTGCCGCCGTCGCCGCCGTCGGGGCCGCCGTTGGGGATGAATTTCTCGCGTCGGAACGAGACGGCGCCGGCGCCGCCCGCGCCCGAACGAATGTAGATCTTGGCCTGGTCGAGGAACTTCATCGCGGGCTTATGCCAAAACTCGAGCGAAAGGGCGAGCGTCACGCTGTTCAGCGACGTTTACGACGCGTTAGGCGACGCAGCCGAGCATGTTCAGCCATGAACATCGGCTCCCTGTTTCCCGCAGTCCAAGCGGCCAAACCCGAACCGACAACGGCGCGCGAACAGCGTCAACAGGCCTTGGCCGACGCCAAGCTGAACGACGCCCGCGCGGCGGTCGAGAGCCTGAAACAGCGTACCAGCAACGCTTCGGAAGAGAAGAAGGCGGCGGCCAAGAAAAAGATCGAACAGATCAAGGCCCGATTGCAGATGCTGCAGATGGCCATGATCGGCGATCCCAGGGGCGCAGCCCGTATGGCGGCGGCGCTGGCGCGGGAACTGGGCGCGGCGGTCAAGGCCTATGCGGCGGCGGGGGGCTCAACTGCGGGTCTGGGCGGGGCCAGCGCGCCGGCGACAGGCCGTGGAGAAGCCGGAGCGGAGGCGGCCCCCAGCGAGGCCCAGGTCGAGGCGATGTCTGTTGAACAACCGGTCCCGACCGAGGATCAGGGGGCAGGGGCGAAACCGTCCAACCCCTATCAGCAGGCCATCGATGCGTCCCAGGCCCGTATCAACGACCAGGCCCGCCTCAGCGGCGAGCGCCAAGCCGACCGCGACACGATGGACGAGGTCAAGCGGCTGGCCGCCCGGATCAAAGCCATGGCGCAACGGGCGGCCAAGGACACGCCGGAGGGCGACGAGGCCGAGCGCGCCGTGGCCGGCCTGGACCGCGAGGTTCAGGCGGCGATGCGCGCCATGCCCGACGCCGGGGTCGCCCTGACGGTCTAGCCTCGCGCCCAGACGCCGAAGGGATCGCTCCACGGCAGGCCCAGGGCCTCGGCCACGGCGGGATAGGTGATCTCACCCTTCAGCACGTTCAGGCCGCGCGCCAGATGCGGGTCCTTCTTCAGGGCCTCTAGTCCCTTGTCCGCCAAGGCCAGGCCGAAGGGCAGGGTGGCGTTGTTCAGGGCCTCGGAACTGGTGCGCGGGGCGGCGCCCGGCATGTTGGCGACGCAGTAGTGGACCACCCCGTCGACGACATAGGTGGGGTCTTCATGGGTGGTCGGTTTCGAGGTCTCGAAACAGCCGCCCTGGTCGATGGCCACGTCGATCAGGACGCTGCCCGGCTTCATCGACTTCAGTTGGTCGCGACGGACCAGGGTGGGGGCCTCGGCGCCGGGGACCAGGACCGCGCCGATCACCACGTCGGCCTTGACCAGTTCCTCCTCGATGGCCCCGATCGAGGAATAGCGGGTGATGACCCGACCCCCGGTCAGTTCGTCGATCTCGCGCATCCGGGGGATGGAGCGCTCCAGCACCACCACCTCGGCGCCCAGGCCCATGGCCATGCGCGCGGCGTTCAGCCCCACGACCCCGCCGCCCAGCACCAGGACCCGCGCGGGCGCCACGCCGGGCACGCCGCAGAACAGCAGGCCCATGCCGCCGTTGTGCTTCAACAGGGTCTCGGCGGCGGAAAAGACGGCGATGCGCCCGGCCACCTCGGACATGGGGGCCAGCAGCGGCAGGCCGCCGTTTCTGTCCGTCACCGTCTCATAGGCGATGGCGGCGCATTTGGAGGCCAGCAGACCCTTGGTCTGTTCGGGATCGGGGGCCAGGTGCAGATAGGTGAAGAGGATGTGGTCCGGCCGCAGCCGCGCCCACTCGACAGCTTGCGGCTCCTTGACCTTCACGATCATCTCGCTGTCGGCGAAGACGGTTTCGGCGTCGGCGACGATGGTCGCGCCCGCCTTTCTGTAGTCGGCGTCGCTGAAACCCGCGCCCAGGCCGGCGCCGGTCTCGATGCGGACCTCATGGCCGTGGGCGACGTATTCGCGCGCGGCGGTGGGGGTCAGGCCGACCCGGTGTTCATTGGTCTTGATCTCGCGGGGCACGCCGACGCGCATGGGTTTCGTCCCTGAGTTCGCGCCCCGTCGCGCGGGGCAAGACGAAGGCTAAACCTGACCTTGGGGAACGGCTAGGCCGTAACGCTGAAATTTGAACTTGCGCCCTGATCGCGCGGCGCCCACCTCAATGCTCAAGCTTGGAGGGAATGATGACGAAGGATCGCGCCGGGATGCTCTGGTTCGGACTGGCGCTGGCTGCGGGGCTGGCCGCCGCGCCGGGGTTGCTGGCCGGGGGCTTTCCACTGCCGCCGCTGTTCCTGGCGGTCCTCGGCCTGGCCTGTGCGACGCACCGGCCCAGTCGCGCCTTCGTCATGGAAAAGCTGGGCGAGGCCTTCAGCGGCAGTCGGATTCGCTCGCTGGTCATTGTGGCCGGGGCGATCCTGATGATCCAGGTCCTGCCGGTGGAGCTGGCCCTGCTGATGGCCGGGGACGTTCTGGCCTATGTCGAGGTGGTCGCCGCCGTCAGCCTGATCGCCGGTCAGGCGCGCTGGCCCCTGGTCAAGGCCCGCATCTCGCGCCTGGGCCAGGCCGGGATCGCGAGGATGACGGCCAGCCTCGGGCGACGCCCCGCAGCGCGCGCCCGACGGGCCGCCCTGCGCCGTCGTCCCAGCCGCCCGTCGTCTGTCGCAGACGACGGAGCGGCGCCATGGGACCTGGCCTTCGCCTGAGAAGGAACAGCATGAAAATCCCCGCCGCCTGGTCGGGCGACGGGGACGAACAGCCCTGAGGTGGGACTAGTTCTTGGCGTCGCGGGCGGCGCCCTCGACGGCCGAGCCAGCGGCCTGGGTGTCCTTGCCGACGCCCGCGATGGTGTTGCAGGCGGCGGTGGTCAGAAGGGCGGCGGCGGCGGCAAGTACGAACAGTTTGCGCATGGTCGGCTCCTGTGAAAGCGGGCGGGGGGTGCAATGACCGGCCCTCTCAACACCAACGCGGGGCCGCGGTCCGGGTTCCTGTCAAGCTAATGCCGCGGCGGGTTTCAAGGCTTCGGGCGTCGCGAAGGTCAGGCGGGCGATGGAGCCGCCGCCGGGCGCCTCGACCATTTCCGCCTGCCCGCGAAGTTGCTTGGCGAAGGCGTTCATCAGGGTCCTGCCTACGCCGGTGGTGTCGCGGTCCGCCATGCCGGGGCCGTCGTCCTGAACCTCCAGAACGCTGGTGGGGCCCATGACGCGGAAGCGGACCTGAAGATCCCCGCCGCGCCCGGCGAAGGCGTGCTTCTGGGCGTTGGATACGGCCTCGACCAGCCACAGGGCGACCGGCGCCAGACGGTCGGGGTCGATGATGATGGCGTCGGCTTCGACCGAACTGGTCACCAAGGGGCCGCGCATGGCCTCGCCGGCGATCAGTTGCCCGACCAGTTCGGTCAGGAAGGTGCGCGAGTCCGCCTCGCGGATGTCCTCGCTCTGGTAGAGGGTGCGATAGATCAGGGCCAGGGCCGTGATCCGCTGGCGCGTGTCGCCCAGGGCCGAGCGCGCCGCCGGGTCGGCCACCGCCCTCTGCTGCATCGACAGCAGGGAGGAGATGATCTGCAGGTTGTTCTTCACCCGGTGGTGGATTTCGCGCATCAGCGCGTCCTTCTCGTCCAGCGAGTCGAGCAGGGCCTTGTCGCGGGTCGTGATGCTGTCGCCCAAGGCGCCCAGGGTGCGGGCGAGGGAGCGGATTTCGGCCGGCGCATGCTCGGCCTGGACGGGACGGACCGAGAAGCGACCGCGCGCATAGATGGCCGCCACCCGTTCCAGATAGACCAGCCAGCGGATGACGACGCGCTCGGACAGCAGCATGACGGCCAGGAAGGCGACCAGCCAGGCGGCCAGGGGCATAAGGAAGGAGCCGATGGGATTCAGCCGCGCCCAGGACAGCAGGCCTGAGGTCGGCGCCGACAAGAGGACGAACAGGTCGCGTCCGGCCAGGCCGGTGCCGGCGTACACGTGTCGGCGGCCCCGGGCGTCCCGAGCTTCGAACAGGGCGGCCTCGCCCTGTCGCGCCTCGGCGATCCAGGCCGTGCGGGCGACGCGGTCGGTGGCGAAGGCGGCGGCGTCGGTGGAGATCAGGACCCGGCCCTGGGCGTCGGTCACGGCGGACTGTGCGCCCGGCGGCAGGGCTGGGTCCTGGATGTCGGGTTGCAGGGCGGTCAGGGGGACTACCGCCGCGATGGCCCCCTGGAAGGCGCCGAGGGGGCGTTCGGAACGGACGGCGATGATCAACGAGCCGGCTGCGCCGGGCGCGCGGGCCATGACCACATCCTCGCCGTTTCGGAGCCGCTGATACCAGTCCTGACTGCGGACGTCCGCCGTCAGGGACGAGGCGGATTCCGGCCGCTCGCCAGATCGAGAAGCGCAGACGGGTTCGCCGGTGGCGCTGTAGCGGTGCAGGGCGGACAGGCTGTCGAGCCGCGACACCAGGGCGGTCAGGCGCGGCTCGCAGTAGAAACCCGAGGCCTCGGGCGCCAGGGCCTGCAGCAGGACCACCGTGCTGTCGATCCGCGCCTTGGCGTCGGCGGCGCTGCGCTCGGCCGCCAGTTGCAGATCGATGCGGCGGTCTTCGGCCTGACGCTGGAACTCGGCTTGGGTCTGGGCCGCGCTGAGCATGAGGATGGGCAGCAGGGCCACAGCCATGGCCAGCCCCATGCGGAAGCGAATACCCTGAACGCTGGGGCGGCTGAGCTTCAGCCCCCAGGCGCGGCCGAACCGCACCATGCGTCAGTCCTGCCTGGCGCCGCTCAGCCTGTCGGCGTCCGCCAGAATCGAGCGCATGGCGTCGCCGGCGGCCTTGCCGTCGCGCCCATAGCCGCCACGCTCCAGCGTCGCCTGCAGGGCCTTGCGAGCGCGCGAGACGCGGCTCTTCACCGTGCCCACGGCGCACTGGCAGATTTCAGCAGCCTCTTCGTAGGCGAAGCCGCCGGCGCCGACCAGGATCAGGGCTTCGCGCTGTTCCTCGGGCAGGGTTTTCAGGGCTTGTCGCAGCTCGTCCAGAGCGACCGGCGCCTCGGGGTCGTCGACCGCCACCAGGGTCCGTTCGGCGGCCTCCTGGTCCAGTTGGGTCTGGCGCCAGGAGCGGCGCTTTTCGGAGTAGAACTGGTTACGCAGGATCATGAAGGTCCAGGCCTTCATATTGGTGCCCATCTGATAGCTGGCCCGCGCATCCCAGGCCTTCATCATGGCTTCCTGGGCCAGGTCGTCGGCGGCTGTCGGGTCGCCGGTCAGGGTGCGGGCGAAGGCGCGCAGGTGAGGGATCAGCGTCACCAGCTCCTTCTTGAAGCCGGCGTCGTCGGCCGAGGGCGGTTTGGGCGGCGCGCTGGAGATGCTCACTGGCCCTCCTTGGTCGACGACCGCTCGTCGGCCCGCCGCAGGATGTCCAGGAATTCGTCGGGAACGGGTTCGTTCACCACCTGGTCGAACATGTGGCGCAGCTTCACGCCGATCGCCTGCTGCCGCAGGCGGACTTCTTCCAGCCCGTGGTCCCGAGACGCCGGCGCGTCGGGACGCGGGGTGGTTTCCTTAGCATTCATCATGGAGTTCCGGCCGCCGCCCAAGCCTAGAGGTAGGGTTCATGAAAGCGGAAAACGCCGCTTCTCTCCAAGAGTTCCTAGACCTCTGCGATTTTATGCTCAAGCTTGGGCGGCCGACGTGGAACCGTTGTGTGATCGACACGTTATGCCAAACTGGCGCGTCTTCAGATCGGAGACGCCGATGTCGGGGAATTTGTATGAGTCTATTGGCCAGGCTTGCGCCGCATCTGCCCTATGTCCGCCGCTATGCGCGGGCCCTGACGGGCGATCAGATCACCGGCGACAACTATGTGCGGGTAGCCCTGGAGGCGCTGGCGGCCGGCGAGCGCCAATTGCCGACGGACATGACGCCGCGCGTTGCTCTCTATCACGTCTTCCACGCCATCTGGTCCTCGACCGGCGCCCAGCTTGAGGACGGCAGCGGCATGGACGGCGTCGGCGACGACGCCGCGCGCCGCCTGATGCGGATCGCGCCGCGCTCGCGACAGGCCTTCCTGCTGACGGCCCTGGAGGGGTTCACGCCCTCGGAAGCCGCCCAGATTCTCGGCGTCGATCCGCGCACGGTCGAGCGTCTGATCGCCGAAGCCCAGTCCGACATCGACGCCGAACTGGCCACCGACGTTCTGATCATCGAGGACGAGGCCATCATCTCGGCTGACATTGAAAGCCTGGTCAAGGAACTGGGCCACCGTGTCACCGGCACGGCGACCACCCATGACGAGGCGGTCGATGCGGTCACGCGTCATCGTCCGGGTCTGGTTCTGGCCGACATTCAGTTGGCGGACGGCTCCTCGGGCATCGACGCGGTCAAGGACATCCTCAAACGCTTCGACGTGCCGGTCATCTTCATCACCGCCTTCCCCGAGCGTCTGCTGACCGGCGAGCGGCCCGAGCCGACCTTCCTGATCACCAAGCCCTTCCAACCGGAAACGGTGAAGGCGGCGATCAGCCAAGCCCTCTTCTTCCACCCTTCGCGCCAAAAACAGGCCGCCTGATTTTTTCAGGCCTGCTTGATGGTCTGGCCCCGACGGTTCGCTGTCGGGGCCTTTTCATGTCGGCTTCAGGTCGCGGGCGCCGCAGCGGCCGGTGCGGGCGCGTCAAAGGGGGCGACGTTGTCACGAGCAGCGCGCGCGTCGGGATTGACCGTCTGGAAGCCTCCGTTGCTGAGCAGCCACATGCCCAGCAGCAGAACCGCCGCCGCGCCGCCGGACACGATCAACAACCATAGAATCCGCACCCCGCCCCGGCCCTGGCGGACATACTGGGCCTCGATCGGCGTATGATGCTCCACGGCGTCGGCAGAATGGGAGTGGGGGTCCTGATGGGTCATCACGCTCTCCGAGACGGGGCCTCTTCGGTTCAGGTCAATCGCTCTGTTGAAACGCCGCTTACGGCGACGGCGTTCCGGTTGCGCCGTGGGCCATCCGTATTCGGGCGCCCGTGGAACCGGTTTTAGGCGCCGTCGTTATCGAGGAGCGGAGGCGACAAAGCCCCCCCGACTTGACCGGTTCGCCGGTCCGCCGCCTCCGCACCTCATTCTCGATGATGCCACCTCAAAGCGGACCCGAAACGGTCCGCTTTTCTTTTCGGCGCCGCCGGTTCGCGCCCCGTTCGCCGCCCCATTCGCCGCGTCGTTGGGTCGCATGGCCTCTACGCCGCTGACGGGGGTGAATGGATCACCCTGATAGGAGAAGGCGGATGAAGTCTTTGGTTCTGAAGGTGACGATCGGTGTCGGCGCCGCAGCCCTCTTGGCCGGGCTGGCGCTAATGGTCTGGGCCGGGTTCGCCATGTCAGCTCACGGGGGGTAGGAAGGCGACGAGGCCTGCCGATCATGGCGGGATCTCCGACGCAAGCTGACGTGGAGCGATCCGCTTTTCTTTGGAAGCCTCTCGACAGGAGCGGCGCATAGGCCACTATGGGTCTTCAAAGAAAACGCATTGGAGACGCGCCATGAGCCTTCGCAATCGTCAGTGGGTTCTTCGTCAGCGGCCGCAGGGTCTGATCCAGGACGGCGACCTGGAACTGATCGAAACGCCTGTGCCGGACCTGAAGGACGCCGAGGTCTTGGTCCGCAACATCTACCTGTCGCTGGACCCGACCAACCGCACCTGGATGAACGACAGCCAGGGCTATCTGCCGCCGGTCGGTCTGGGCGAGGTCATGCGCGGGCTGACCTTGGGCGTGGTCGAGCAATCGAAGTCGGAGCGCTTCAAGGCGGGCGACATCGTCACCCCCTTGTCGGGCGGCTGGGCCGACTACGCCGTCGTGCATGAGCAGGGCCTGCGTCCGGTTCATCGCGCGCCAGGAATGCCGCTGACGGCCAATCTGTCGGTGCTGGGGATGACCGGACTGACGGCCTATTTCGGCGTCACCGACGTGCTGAAGGCCAAGGCGGGCGAGACCCTGGTGATCTCTGCGGCGGCGGGCGCCGTCGGCTCCATCGCCGGCCAGGTGGCCAAGCAGCGCGGCGCCCGCGTCATCGGCATCGCCGGCGGGTCCGACAAATGCCGCTGGCTGACCGAGGACCTCGGCTTCGACGCCGCCGTCGACTACAAGAACGAGGACGTGGGGGATGCCCTGGACCGTTTGGCTCCCAATGGGATCGACCTTAATTTCGAGAACGTCGGCGGCGACATCATGATCGCCGTGTGGAACCGTTTGAACATCCATGCCCGCATGGCCGTCTGCGGCCTGATCTCCAGCTACAACGCCACGCGCATGCCGCCGTCGCCGAACTTCAGCCGGATCATCACTCATCGCCTGAACGTCCAGGGCTTCCTGGTGCTGGATTACGCCCACCGCGCCAAAGAGATGGTCGAGGAGATGGGGCCCTGGCTGGCTGACGGAAGGGTGAAGTGGAAGGTCCACGTCGATGACGGCCTGGAAGGCGCGGTGACCTCGCTGAACCGCTTGTTCACCGGCGACCATGACGGCAAGCTGCTGGTTCGGGTTTCGGAAGAACCCGCCGCCTGAGGAGCCTGACGGCATGACCGAACCCCTGCATGTCCATTTCGAGGATCTCGAGGTCGGTCAGGTCATCCCCCTGGGCGCCTGTGCGGTGGATGCGGGCGCGCTGGACCTCTTCGCCGAGCGGTTCGCACCCGGCTGGGACGTGGCCTATGGCGCGCCCGACGCCCTGGTCTATGCCCTGTGGAGCCGCCTGTCAGCCGAGAAGGCGGGGCATTGGGCGGGGGCCAAGACCCTGGCCGTCGATGGTCTGCGCTTCTTGCGCAATCCGCCGGCGGGCGAACTGCTGCGCGGCCGGCTGACGGTCATGGGCAAGGACCCGGTCGGGGATGAAAAGGGCATCGTCATCGCCCAGCAGGACTTGCTGGACGAGGCGGGGCGGCTGGTCTTCTCCTGCCTGACCCGCGCCTTGGTGGCGCGACGCTAGACAAGAAAAACGCCTCGCTGGTTTCCCGACGAGGCGTTTTCATTTTCCAACGGGCCTCAAGTCGCGCGTGAGCGCGGCAGGGCCACAGAATCAGGCGTTGGCGGCGACCGGCATGTCGTTGGCGCGTTGCAACGCGACCGAGATCAGGCGGTCCCAGCCCAGCAGCGACACCAGGTGGGCGTAGATCTGGCCCAGGGCGCCGTTGTCGCGCAGTTCGACCAGCTTGTCGGCCGGCAGGGCCTTCAGCTTGTCTTCCGAAATGGCGAAATACTCGGCCAGCTTCTGGACCGCGCCGGCCGAACCGTCAGGATTGCGCGGGGTGAAGGTGGCTTCACGCACTTCGAACAGGTCCAGATCGGTCAGCAGCTTGACGAAGGATTCGGTGCGAATGCGCTCTTGCTCGAAGTTGTTGCAGAACTCCATCGCATTATTGACATAGGCGCTGGGCTGGTCGCCGTCGAACAGCGGAACTTCCGCGTTTTCGCTGACGAAGGGGGCGGCCCGGTCGATGCACAGGATCATGCGCTGCTGGCTGTCGTCGTTGGCGAAGACGAACGGGTAGCGGCGCACATAGGCCGGGATGTAGGCGTCGGGTCGGAACTGGCCGTTCTCAATGAACATGTTGTCGTTCTGACGCAGGCCCATGGCCACGACGGGCTGCTTCTGCTCGCCGACGAAGATGATCGGATAGGACAGGGCGGCGGGCGCGAACTCGGTCACGGTCAACGGCACGACGTTGGTCTGCGCCACGAAGGCGTAGGGCTGGTCGGACGGCGTCACGCCCAGCTTGCTGTGGGCCTCGAACGAAATCGGCTCCGGCTGGGTGTAGAACAGGACGGTGCCGGACAGGGGGCCGGACGCTTGGGTCGTGGTGTCGGTCATGATGATCGGATCGGCTCTGAACAGAATGGTCGGGCCTTCTAGCCCATGGCCGGGCGCGCCGCAAACGCGATGGTTCGACGAACGGCGGATGCGATAGGCTCTGCGACGCCGGCGCCGGTTGCGATGCGGCGACGGACCCCTTAGCTGTGGGGCATGGGCGCCGCTTGCGATCACGATCATTCCGACAGCCGACCCGGTCCCGCCGAGGTCGAGCAGGCCATTGTCTCGGTCGAGGCCCGCTGCGCCGCAGAGGGCGAGCGCATGACGGCGCCGCGCCGCCGTGTTCTGGAATTGCTGCTGGCGGCGGGCGAGCCGGTCAAGGCCTATGACCTGATCGCCCGCTATGGTCTGGACGGTCAGGCCGCCAAGCCGCCGACCGTCTATCGCGCCCTGGAGTTTCTGGAGCGGCGTGGCGTGGTGCATCGCATCGCCTCGATCAGCGCCTATGTCGCCTGCACCGCCGCCGCCGGGGACGCCCCGGCCCACGCCGCCGCCTTCCTGATCTGCGACTGCTGCGGGGCGACCGAAGAAGTGGCGGTGGCGGGGGGCGACGCCTTCGCAGAGGCCGCGTCCTCGGCCGGCTACGCCATCGAGCGCACCACCATCGAGGGTCACGGCCGCTGCCCGGCCTGCCGCGTGGCGGCCTGACGCGGATGGACGCCCTGGCCCTTTCAGCGCCGCGGCGTCTGACGGTTCCCATCGACAACCGCTGGGGCGGGGGCGAGATGGCCGTCCTCGACTTCGGCGATCCGGCGCGACCGGTCGATCTGATCTTCGTCCACGCCAACGGTTTCAACGCCTATACCTATCGTTCCCTGCTGCAGCCCCTCTCGGGGGCCCTGCGCATCTGGGCGCCGGATCTGCGCGGGCACGGCCGGACGGGGCTTCCGGCCCAGCCGCAGGGGCGGCGCAGCTGGAAGGATCACCGCGACGATCTGATCGGGCTTCTGGACGCCGTGGACGGCCCGCCCGTGGCCTTGGCGGGTCACTCCATCGGCGGCACCAGCGGCCTGCTGGCGGCGGCCGAGCGGCCCGACCGGGTGTCGCGCCTGCTCTTGCTCGACCCGGTGATCTGGCGACGCGAGATGGTCCTGGCCATGAACCTGCCCCTGGTCGGGATGCTGGCCCAGCGCTTCCCCATCGTCCAGGGCACTTTGAAACGCCGCGCCCTGTTCGACAGCCGAGAGCAGGCGCTCACGGCCTATCGCGGACGCGGGGCCTTCAAGGGTTGGCCCGACATGATGCTGGCCGACTATCTGGTCGATGGACTGACCGAGACCGATCAGGGGTTCGCCCTGACCTGTGATCCGGCCTGGGAAGCCTCCAACTATGCGGCCCAGGCGCATGATCCCTGGCGCGCTCTGCGGCGCTATCGGGGCGGGGTCCATGTCCTGAAGGCGGAGAACGGCAGCCTGTGCGCCGCGCCGGTCACGGCGCCGGACGCCGCGCCGCGGCGGGTGAGCGCCGTCGCCGGCGGCGGGCACCTGTTTCCGATGACCCATCCCGAGATCGTGCGTGACGCCCTGTTTGACCTGGCGGTCTGACGCCATGCGGACCGTCTTCTGATCCGAAGCGGGGTTGCCGTCGCGCCGTTCGGTGCTAGGCCTGAGGGGCATGTCGTCGTCCGCCGCCCCGTCCAGTCTGTCGCGCATCCTGATCGGGTCGCTGATCGGCGCTGTGATCGGTCTGATCCTGCTGGCGTTGGGCGTGGCCATTCTGTGGAACGCCGTCGACCAGCGGATGGCGAGCCCTGCGTCGCCGACAGCGCCCACGTCTTCATCGCCGCCGCCGGAGCCGCCCAAGCCGACGAGCGAGGCGGCCGCCTCGCCTGTGCCCTATCCCCAGGTGGCGCCTGGCGCCGCGCCCGTTCCAGCCGCTTCCGAACCTGAAACGCCGCCGCGGGCGGCGACCTCGGTCTGGCGCTCCATCTTCGACGACGAAGAGGAGAGGGCGGCGGCCCCAGCTTCAGAGCCGGCAGCGGCGCCGATCCCCGCACCACGTCCTGCGGCGGCCCGGCCTGGCCCAACTCGGCCCGCTACGCCCCGACCTTCTACGCCCCGACGCCCGCCCGAGGCCCAGCGTCAGGACGACAGCCTCTTCTTCTGACGCATCAGGTCAGGCGGGCGCAGGCGTGGATCAGCCGCTCCACGTCGTCTTCGGACTGATACAGGCTGAAGCCGAAGCGGATGACGTCGTCCCGCACGTCGGTGACCACGTTCATGTGTTGCAGATCGGCCTTCCAGCGCGACGCCTCGTCCGAACGCAGGGCGAGGAAGCGGGCGCGCGGGGCCTCGCCCTCGACCGGATTGAGGATCTCGGCCTGCGACAGGGCGCCGGCCTCGCCGCCCTGAACCGCCGCCTGGAACCGCGCCTGAAGGCTGCGCGCATGGGCGGCGATCTCGGCGGTGGTCAGGCCCTGCTCGTCCAGCATCCGGCGCACGGCGTTGAGGCGATAAAGGGCGCTGACGTCGAAGGTGGCGCCCCAGAAGCGGCCGCCGTCGGTGCGGTACTGGACCCCGCCGGGCGGGCCCTCCAGATGGCCGAACTCGGCGAACCAGCCGGTGATGACCGGGCGCGGGCAGAAGCCGGGCGGGGAATGCAGGAAGCACGCGCCTTCGCCGGCCATGGCATATTTGTAGCCGCCCGCCAGATAGAAGACCCTGTCCGCCACCGCCGACAGGTCGGTCGGCGTGGCCATGAAGCCGTGATAGCCGTCGATCATCACCCAGGGGCCAGCGGGGTCGGCTAGCTCGGCCAGCGCGGGGATGGCGTCGAACAGTTGGCCGGTGCGGAAGAAGACCTGGCTGACCAGAATCAGGTCATGACCGCCGGCCTGCGCCGCCGCCACGAAGCGCTGGGCGAAGGTATTGAAGGGCTGCAGCGGCACGCGCGTGACCACGGCCTCGCCGGCCTCTTCCCAGCGTTCGGACTGGCGACGGAAGGAATGGAACTCGCCATCGCTGGACAGGATGCGGACCGGCTTCTTCTCGATGCCTGAGACGATGCGCAGCAGGATGTCGTGGGTGCTGGGCGCAAAGATCAGGCTGTCGGGCGAGGGCAGGTTCAACTCCTTCGCCACATGCTTCTGGGCTTCGGGAATGACCTCACCGAACACCAGATCCCACTTGCGATCGGCGAAGCGGTTGGCCTCGGCCCAGGCCTGGACCTGGGCGTCGAAACTGGCGTCGGGCCACAGATGATGGCTATGGGCGGCGAAATGCAGCCGCTCGGGATCCAGACCCAGGGCGCGCGAGAAGAGGGGCTTGTAGCTCATGGGGCGAAGCTAGCGGGCGGAGTGGGCGGCGTCACCTGTAGTTCCTCCGTCATCCCGGGGCCGCGTAGCGGAACCCGGGACCCAGGCGGTTGCGACTGCGCTGGTGGCGGGTCGTTCAGGCGTCTGGGTCCCGGATCGACCTTTCAGGTCGTCCGGGATGACGGCTGTTGGCAAGGAGGTGCCAAAGAAAAAGGCGGGCCGCTTTCGCGAACCCGCCTCGTTATTCCTAGATCAAACTACCGTGGCAGTGCTTGAACTTGCGGCCCGAATGGCAGGGGCAGTCGGCGTTGCGGCTGGTGCGTTCCCAGCCGACGGGCAGGGCCTCGACCGGCAGTTTCGAACGGTCGTCGCCGGTCAGCATGCCTTCCGGGTTCTGGGCCGAGGGGTTGGCCATTTCGTTCTCGCCGGTGCCGGGGTTCAGGTGGATTTCCTGGAACTCGGGCATCTCCATCGCCGGCGGCACCTCGAAGCGGAACTCGACCGTCATCAGCCAGCGGGTGACGTTGTGGCGCAGGTCGTGCAGCAGCGTCTCGAACAGGTTGAAGGCTTCGGTCTTGTATTCGTTCAGCGGGTCGCGCTGGCCGTAACCGCGCAGGCCGATGACGCCGCGCAGGTGGTCCAGGTGGACCAGGTGCTCGCGCCACTGCATGTCGATCATCTGCAGCATGAACTGCTTTTCCAGACCGCGGGTCTGGTCGGCGCCGATCTGCTCCAGACGCTCGGCGGCGCGGGAGTCGGCGGCGGCGTTGATGCGCTCCTCGATCTCTTCGTTCGAGACGCCTTCCTCGGCGGCCCAGTCCTTGAGCGGCAGCTCCAGGCCCAGGGTCGAGCGGACCTTCTCGTCCAGGCCGTCCATGTCCCACTGCTCGGCATAGGCCTTAGGCGGCATGTAGCGCTCGACCAGGTCGGAGACGACATCGAGACGGAAGTCGGTGACCAGTTCCGACAGGTCCGTGGAGTCCATGAACTCCTGACGCTGTTCGAACACGGCCTTGCGCTGATCGTTCACGACGTCGTCGTACTTCAGCACGTTCTTGCGCATGTCGTAGTTGCGGGCTTCGACGCGCTTCTGGGCGGTTTCGACAGCGCGGTTCAGCCAGGGGTGGCTGATGGCCTCGCCCTCGGCCACGCCAAAGGACTTCATGATGCCGTCCAGACGGTCGCCGGCGAAGATGCGCAGCAGGTCGTCTTCGCACGACAGGTAGAATTTCGAGGTGCCGGGGTCGCCCTGACGGCCGGTGCGGCCGCGTAGTTGGTTGTCGATGCGGCGGCTTTCGTGGCGCTCGGTGCCGAGCACGAACAGGCCGCCGGCTAGCAGGGCCTTCTCACGGTTGACGGCTATCTCGGCCTTGTACTCGGCTTCGATGGCTTCCAGCGCTTCGGGCGTGACCTCGACGGCCATGTTGCGCTGCTCCTGGGTCCAGCGCTGAAGACGCATTTCCAGGTTGCCGCCCAGCTGAATGTCGGTGCCGCGACCGGCCATGTTGGTGGCGATGGTCACCGCGCCCGGCAGACCGGCGTCAGCGACGATATAGGCTTCCTGCTCGTGCTGGCGCGCGTTCAGGACATTGTGCGGAATGCCGCGGCCCGAGACGTAGGTGACGTCATAGGCGTCATCGCCGACCTTGTTCGCTTCCTTCTCGCGGCCGGCGTATTCGGCCTTGAGGGTGCGGCCGGTCTCGACCTTGTAGTCGTAGTTCTTGAGGACTTCGGACAGTTCCTCGGAGTTCTCGATCGAGACGGTGCCGACCAGGATCGGCTGACCCTTGACGTGGCACTCGGCGATCTGGGCGGCGATGGCCGCGTTCTTTTCCTTGAAGGTGCGATAGACCTCGTCGTCATAATCCTTGCGCTGGATCGGACGGTTGGTCGGCACTTCCAGGACGTCCATCTTGTAGATGTCGAGGAATTCCTGGGCCTCGGTGGCGGCCGTGCCGGTCATGCCGGACAGCTTCTCGTAGAGGCGGAAGTAGTTCTGGATGGTCACCGAGGCCAGGGTCTGGTTCTCGGGCATGATCTTGACGTCTTCCTTGGCCTCGATGGCCTGGTGAAGACCTTCGGACAGGCGACGGCCGGTCATCATGCGGCCGGTGTATTCGTCGATCAGGACGATCTCGCCCGCCTTGATGATGTAGTCCTTGTCGCGCGTATAGAGGGTGTTGGCGCGCAGGGCCTGGTTGACGTGGTGGACCAGGCTGACGTTGGCCGGGTCGTAGAGGTCGTTGGTGTCTTCGGCGAAGTGGCCGCCGGTCTCCAGCATTTCCTCGATGCGTTCCGAGCCCAGCTCGGTCAGCAGGGCCTGGCGCTGCTTCTCGTCCAGATCATAGGTGGCCTTGTCCTTGATCAGCTCTTTCACGATCGTGTCGACGATCTTGTAGAGGTCCGAACGATCCTCGGTCGGGCCCGAGATGATCAGCGGCGTGCGGGCTTCGTCGATCAGGATGGAGTCGACTTCATCGACGATGGCGAAGTGGTGGCTGCGCTGCACCATCTCGCGGCGGTCATAGACCAGGTTGTCGCGCAGATAGTCGAAACCGAATTCGTTGTTGGTGCCGTAGGTGATGTCGGCGTTGTAGGCCGCCTGGCGCTGGCCCTGCGACAGACCGTTGACGATGACGCCGACTTCCAGACCCAGGAAGCGATAGACCTTGCCCATCGTCTCGGCGTCGCGGCGCGCCAGGTAGTCGTTGACGGTGATGACGTGGACGCCCTTGCCCGCCAGGGCGTTCAGATAGACCGGGGCCACGGCCACCAGGGTCTTGCCTTCACCGGTCCGCATTTCGGCGATGCCGCCTTCATGCAGGATCATGCCGCCGGCCAGCTGCACGTCGTACTGACGCTGACCCATGACCCGCTTGGAGGCTTCGCGCACCACGGCGAAGGCTTCGTTCTGGATCTTGTCCAGGCTGTCGCCGGCCTCGATGCGGTCCTTGAAGGTCTGCGTCATCATGCGCAGTTCGTCGTCGGAGAAGGCCTCGAACCTGGCTTCCAGGGCGTTGATCTTTTGCGCCTGGGCCTGGAAGGCCTTGACCTTGCGGTCGTTGGAGGAGCCGAGGATTTTCTTGGCGAAGCCGAGCATGGGCGATCCGGTAAAGGCGGTCGAGCGGCTGAAGGCTCTGAAACAGGAAGCGTCGTAGTCTGAAGGCCCGGATCGACACTGGTCCCGACGACCCTCGAAATACGAGGCGTGCGCAGGGGCCGCGCAGACGATCGAAAACCCCTCGACTTGGGCGCAGCCGGGACTTAAGCACCGCCCTAACCCCTGTCAACGCGAGGGGCTTTCAAGGGCTTGCTGCGACAGGCCTTCCGGTTACTGTTTTTCGCCCCTTTTTCGCCTTTGGCCGGAGCGCCTGATGCGTCTTTCGCGCCCCACTTTTCGAACCGCTGTCGCCCTGCTGGCCTCGACCACGGCGGCGCTGGTTCTGACCGCCGCCTGCGGACGCGGCGATGCAGAGGCCCCGCCCGAAAAGAATGATCTGGTCGTGGCCCGCGTTCTGGACGCCTCCGTCTGGGCCTCCGACGTGCGTCGCGAAGCCGTGGCCCAGGGGCTGATCGGCGAGGGCGAGCCGCTGGACGTTCAGTCCGAGTTGTTCCGCCGCGTGCTGGACGAGGTGGTGGATCAGAAGCTTCTGGCCGCCGAGGCTCGCCGTCGCGGTCTGGACAAGAGCGCCGCCGCCCAGCGTCGGCTGGAAGCGGTGCATGAACGCATCCTCGGCGACATGCTGGTGGAATCCGTGGTCAGCGGCGCGGTGTCCGATCAGGCGGTCGAACGTCTCTATCAGGAGCAGCAGCGCCGGGCGCAGACCACCGAGGAGGTGCGCGTCCGTCTGATCCTCTCGCATACGAAAGAACAGGCCGACGCCGTGGTCGGGGTGCTGGGGCAGGGGGCCGCCTTCGAGGCTGTGGCCGCCCAGCGCTCGGTCGACGACGCTACCCGTTATTCCGGCGGCGACCTGGGCTACTCCACCCTGGACGTCCTGCCCGACGCCTATGCCGCCGCCGTGCGCGGTCAGGCCCCCGGCGCCCTGGTCGGGCCGGTTCAGACGCCGGGCGGCTGGGCCGTGCTGCGCGTCGAGGACCGCCGCCTGGAGACGCCGCCGACCCTGGACCAGGCTCGCCCCCTGATCGTCCGCTATCTGACCTATGAGGGCGTGCGCCAATTGCTCGAGCAACTGCGCGGCAAGGCGCCGGTCGAAGTCTTCCTGAATCCCGCCAAACCGGCGGCGCAACCGGGCGCCAAGCCCGCGCCCGCCTCTCCCGCCGCCGCCCCTCCCGCCGGAACCGTCGCCTCATGAATCGTCCGCCCGCCAAATCCGGTTCGACCGGCCAGATGATTGAATCCGCCATTGAGAAGGCGTTGGATCCCCTGGCTTCGGCCTTGAAGCGCGCCACCCAGCCGACGGCGGCCAAGACGCCCGCTTCGCCCGGCAAGCCCGGCCTGATGATCTCGCCCCTGGCCGTGCCCTTCCCGACCATTCCGCCGATCGGCGGGGTCGAGATCGCCACCGCCCGCGCCGGCTTCTACAAGCATGAGCGCGACGACCTGGTGGTCTTCCACTTCCCCGAGGGTGCGTCCTGCGCCGGCGTCTTCACCCGGCACAAGGTGGGCTCGGCGCCGGTCGACTGGTGCAAGCGCCACCTGGACTCCGACAAGGGCGGCGAGGGGGTCAAGGCCCTGGTCGTCAACGCCGGATGCGCCAACGCCTTTACGGGCAAGGCCGGCGCCGACGCGGCCCGCCGCACGGCGTCGGAAGTCGCCAAGCGCTTCGACTGCCGTCAGCGCGACGTCATGCTGGCCTCGACCGGGGTTATCGGGGTGGTGCTGGACGAGACCAAGATCACCGCCCGTCTGCCCGACATCAAGGCGGGGTTGAAGGCCGATGCCTGGGCCCAGGCCGGCCTCGGCATCATGACCACGGACACCTTCCCCAAGGGCTCCTACGCGGAGTGCGAGATCGAGGGCGTCAAGGTCAAGATCGCCGGGATCGCCAAGGGTTCGGGCATGATCGCGCCGGACATGGCCACCATGCTGGCCTTCATCGTCACCGACGCCAACATCGCCCCCCCGGTGCTGAAGGCCCTGCTGAACCTGCACGTGCGCACCACCTTCAACAGCGTGACGGTGGATGGCGACACCTCGACCAACGACACAGCCCTGCTGTTCGCCACCGGCGCCTCGGGCGCGCCGCGCATCGGCCGGGTCGGCGACCGTCGCCTCAAGGATTTCTCGGCGGCCCTGGACAAGGTCATGCTCGATCTGGCCCATCAGCTGGTGAAAGACGGCGAGGGCGCGACCAAGTTCGTGCGCATCACCGTCGATGGCGCCGCCAGCCCCGCCTCGGCCCGCAAACTGGCCAAGTCGATCGCCGACAGCCCCCTGGTGAAAACCGCCATCGCCGGCGAGGACGCCAACTGGGGCCGCATCGTCATGGCCGTGGGCAAGACCGAGGAGGCCGTGGACCGAGACCGTCTGGCCATCCACTTCGGCCCCCACGTCGCCGCCGTCGACGGCGCCCCGTCGCCGACCTACGACGAGGCGAAGATGAGCGCCTATATGAAGAACGCCGAGATCGACATCACCGTCCATGTCGGCTCGGGCCGGGCCTCGGCCACTGTCTGGACGTGCGATCTGACCAAGCGCTACATCGAGATCAACGGAGACTATCGCTCGTGAGCGAGGCCGCCGCTGTCCCCACCGTCCTTGTCGTCGCCGTCGCCCTGATCGATCCTGACGGCCGCGTCCTGATCGCCAAGCGGCCCGAGGGCAAGCAACTGGCGGGGATGTGGGAGTTTCCGGGCGGTAAGGTCGAGCCGGGCGAGCGGCCCGAACAGGCCCTGATCCGCGAGCTAAAGGAAGAGCTGGGCATCGACGTGAACGAGGCCTGCCTGGCCCCCTTCGTCTTCGCCAGCCACGCCTATGAGAGCTTCCATCTGCTGATGCCGCTCTATCTGTGCCGTCGCTGGTCGGGCGTGGTCACGGCGAATGAACACGCCGGGCTGGCCTGGGTGAAGCCGAACAAGCTGGGCGACTATCCCATGCCGCCCGCCGACGAGCCCCTGGTCGCCTGGCTGCGCGACCTGCTCTGACTATTCGCCGGTCTGTTCCCTGACGCCGAGCGCATCGGCCAGTCGGCTCTTGGCCGAACCGCGTCGCGCCGGCTTCTGCTGGCTTTCGTGCGGGGCCCAGCCGGCGAGGTGCACCATCTCGAAGGTCGCCGGAATACGCCCGTCCGCCTCGGCGTGACGTTCGGCGTAGAGCTGGGCCGCGCGGGCCAGGACTGCGCGGCTCAGCGGCTTGATCGGCCCGGCCAGGACATTGGTTTCGCCCATGGCCCGCAGGTCGCGCATCAGGGCGAAGGGATCAGCATAGCGCACCGTCACCCGGTCCACGTCTGACACCGGCAGGGCGAACCCCGCCCTTTGCAGCAGGCCTGCCCCGTCGAAACCATCGGCGAAGGGCGAGACGCGGGCCTGGGCCCCGCCGTTGACCTCCAACTCGGCCTCGGTCAGCACCCCGCGCAGCTCCTTCAGCGTCGCCGCTCCGAACAGGCTGGCCACGAACAGGCCGTCGGGCCTCAGGGCGCGGCGGATCTGGGCCAGGGCGCCCGGCAGGTCATTGGCCCAGTGCAGGCCCAGCAGGTTGACGATCAGGTCCGCCGACTGGTCCTCCAGCCCCAGAGGCCCGGCCCCCGGCGCGGCGCGTTCGGAAACCGACCCCACGGCGCGGACCTCGCCCACCCGGTCACGCGCCGAGCTGTCGGCCACCGCCTGAGCAAACACGCCGGGATGGGGCGACAGGTCGACGGGCGTCTGAAACTCGCGCAGGATCACTTCCAGACTGTTCACCGCGTTCTCGGCGGCCCGCACGTGCAGGAAGTCGGCCTCGGGGAAGCGTCGGGCGGCGCGGTTCAGGCGGGCGGCGCGGCGGGCGGCGTCGAAGATGATCGGGGGACCGGAGGAGGGGGCGCTCATGTCGGATCAGGATGGGGGCTGGCGAGGTCGATTAAAAGGCGTGACGGCGCCTATAGCATCTGGCGCGCGTGATGCGGGGCGCGGTCTGCTGGATATTCTGCTGCCGCCCATGGCCCACGACAGCCGCGAGGCCACGGCCTCGGCCGGCCTGTCGCCTGACGCCTGGAGCCGGGTGGTGTTTCTGGAAGCCCCCGTTTGCGACGGCTGCGGCGCGGCCTTTGAATATGACGGCGGCGACTTCGCCTCCGACCGCTGCCTGGCCTGTCAGGTCCAGCCCTACGCCTTCGCCCGCGCCCGCGCGGCCTGCGTCTATGACGAGGCCTCGCGCGGCCTGATCCTCAAGTTCAAGCACGGCGACCAGCAGCAGTTCGCCCCCCTGTTCGCGCGCTGGATCGCCCGCTCCGCCGCCGACGTGGTGGCCGAGGCCGATGCGGTGGTCCCGGTGCCGCTGCACCGTTCCCGCCTGTTGGCGCGGCGCTTCAATCAGGCCGCCGAGATCGCCCGGCCTCTCGCTCGCACCGCCGGACTGGACTACCTGCCCGACGCCCTGATCCGCAGCGCGCGGACCGACAGCCAGGGCGGCAAGTCGGCGCGCGGGCGACGGCTGAACGTCAAATCGGCCTTCGCCGTCACTGAGGCGGGGCGGCGTCGGATCAAGGGACGGCGCATCCTGTTGATCGACGATGTCCTGACCACCGGGGCCACGGCCGAGGCCTGCGCGCGCGTTCTGATGGAGGCCGGCGCCCGCGCCGTAGACCTGGCCGTGATCGCGAGGGTGCGAACCGCGCGCGAACCGCCTAAGTAGGGGGCTAGCCTGCAGTTCAAGGAGTTCCTGAGTTGGCCGAAGTCGTCATCTACACCAAGCCCGGTTGCCCCTATTGCGTCGCCGCCATGAGCCTGCTGACCCGCAAGGGCGCCGAGTTCACCGAGATCGTCGCCTCGAACGACCCGGAAAAGAAGGCCGAGATGGTCGCGCGTTCGGGCGGCAAGGCCACCTTCCCGCAGATCTTCATCAACGGTCAGCACGTCGGCGGTTCGGACGACATCCACGCCCTGGACCGCAAGGGCGGCCTGGACCCCCTGCTGGCGGCCTGATGGACGAGCGGCTTGAAGTCGCGCTGATCCAGACGCGGACGCCGGCGACGGCGTCCGCGGGGTTGGCCCATGTCGAGCCGCTGATCCGCGAGGCGGCGGCGGGCGGGGCGCAATTGGTCCTGACGCCCGAGGGGACCAACTTCCTCGAACAGCGCAGGGGTCTGCGCGACGCCGCGCTTTCGACCCAAGACGCGGACGCCGCCGTTCTCGGCCTGCGCGCCCTGGCGAGCGAACTGGGCGTCTGGCTGCTGATCGGGTCGGCCATCGTGCGCTCGGACGTTCCGGGCGACGCGCGCGCCGCCAACCGTTCGTTGCTGATCGACCCGACCGGGGCGATCACGGCGCGCTACGACAAGCTGCATGTCTTCGACGTCGATCTGGCCAATGGCGAGACCTATCGCGAGAGCGCCTCGGTGCGTCCCGGCGACGCCGCAAGCGTGGCCGCCACGCCCTGGGGCCGCTTGGGCCTGAGCATCTGTTACGATGTGCGCTTCCCCCACCTCTATCGCGCCCTGGCCAAGAGCGGGGCGTCGATGATCGCGGTCCCCGCCGCCTTCACACGCCCGACCGGCGAGGCCCACTGGGAGACCCTGCTGCGCGCCCGCGCCATCGAGACCGGCGCCTTCGTCCTGGCCCCGGCCCAGGGCGGAACCCACGAAGACGGCCGCCAAACATGGGGCCGTTCCCTGATCATCGGTCCCTGGGGCGAGGTGATCGCCCGCGCCGATCATGACGAGCCGGGCGTTCTTCACGCCAGGCTGGACCTGAGCGCCGTGGATCGCGCCCGCGCCTCCATCCCGGCTCTGCGCCACGACCGCGATTTCGACTGGCCGTCATGATCCGCTACGCCCTGTCCTGCGACCATGACCATGGCTTCGAGGCCTGGTTCGCCTCATCAAACGACTATGACGATCAGGCCGCGCGCGGTCTGGTCGAATGCCCCTTCTGCGGCTCGACGGCCATACGCAAGCAGGTCCTGGCCCCGTCCGTCGCGGGCACGAAGAAGACCGCGCCTGCGCCCGATACGGCCAAGCAGATGCGTGAAATGATGATGCAGGCGGCGCGCGAGGTGCGCGATCACGTCGAGCAGAATTTCGACTACGTCGGCGACGCCTTCGCCCGCGAGGCCCGCGATATCCATGAAGGCCGCTCCGAGAAGCGCGAAATCTATGGCGAGGCCACCCCGGCTGACGTCAAGAAGCTGAAGGACGACGGCGTGCCCTGCGCCGCCCTGCCCAGCCTGCCGCCCGATCCCAAGAAGGCCAACTGAAGGATGGGGCAGGGGGAGAGATACGAAGAGTTCGCGCCGCCGCCGTCCTTGCGCCCTTTCATCCGCACCCTGTGGACCTATGCCGCGCCCGAGCCGTCGGGCGCGGTGCAGCGGATCGCCCCCGACGGTTGCCCCGAACTGGTGATCGACCTGGCCGCCCCCTATGAGGAGGCGGGCGACGACGGCGTCTTTCGGCCCCAGCCGCCGGTCATCTTCGCCGGCCAGATGACCCGGCCCATGGCCATTCGTCCGGTCGGCTCCGTCGAAATCGTCGCAGCCCGCTTCGAGCCGGACGGGGCGCGCGACTTCCTCGGTCAGCCGCTGGTCGACGCCACTGACCGGCGGCTGGGTTTGGTGGCGCGACTCTCGGGCTTTGCGGCGCCCGCTGGCGATCCGGCGGGACAGGCGGCGGCCCTGATCGACTGGCTGGAGGCCGAGCGCCAAGCCAAGGGCTGGCGTCTCGACCCCGCTGTCCGCGCCGAGGTCACAGCCAGTGAGCGCGAGGAGGAGGCGCCGTCCCTGTCGTCCGCCGACCGTCGCGCCCTGCAGCGCCGCTTCCGCGACCGGGTCGGCGTGGCCCCGCGCACCCTGCGCTCGGTCTTCCGGTTCCGCCGCGTCTTCGACCATGCGACAGGTCAGGACGCCGACGCCGCCTCCTGGCTGGAGGCCGGTCTGGCGGCGGGCTATTTCGACCAGCCGCAGATGGCCCGCGACTTCCGCCGCTTCCTCGGCTGCACCGCCACCGAATGGGCGCGCGAGCAGATGGAGCTGGCCCGCCAGCTGGCGTCGCAATCCTACAAGCGGGACGGCTGAAGCCGGGCTAGGCTCTCAATGAAAGGCGCCGTCACCCTCGGGCTTGTCCCGAGGGCCTATGGCGAGTTCAGGCGCTGTCGTGAGGTTGGCTGTCGTCCCCGATGTTCAGGGGCTGGCGCTGGCCGTAACGATGGGCCCTCGGGACAAGCCCGAGGGTGACGGAGTGTTTGAAGGTTCATTCTTGCTGAGAGCGATATCATGTCTGTTCTGACCGCCCTGATGGCCGCCGCTCTGTTGCAGGCGACGTCGGCCTCGACCGCCCCCGACCTGTCGTGGCTGGCCGGCTACTGGCTGGACTGCTCTGGCGGGCGCGAGGCGTCCGAGACCTGGAGCGATCTGCGCGCGGGCCTTCTGGTTGGTCATACCGTGACCGTGCGCAATGGCCGCAGCGGCTTCGAGTTCGCGCGTATCGGACCCATGCCTGATGCTGGGCCCGAGGGCGGTCTGGCCTATGTCGCCCAGCCGGGCGGGGCCGCGCCCACCTCGTTTCGCCTGATCGAAAGTGGGCCGCAGCGGGTGGTTTTCGCCAACCCCGCCAACGACTTTCCGCACCGCATCATCTATTCACGCACGGGGGATGTGCTGGCCGCCCGCATCGAAGGGGCGGATGACGATGAGACCCGGAGTGCGGAATGGACATTCAACAAGGCGCAGCTGAACGCGCGCTGCCCCAGCTGACTTGGCGGCCGATGACGCCCGAGGACATCGACGGCGTCGTCGGCGTCGCCCGCCTGTCCTTCCCCGATCATTTCGAAGCGCGCGAATGCTTCGCCGAGCGGCAGGAACTGGCGCCCGAGGGCTGCTTCGTCCTGTCTGACGAAGCCGGAATCGTCATGGGCTACCTGATGGCCTATCCGTGGAAGCGCAACAGCGCCCCGCCGCTGGACAGCCTGATCGGCGCCGTCCCGACCGACGCCGAGGTCATCTATCTGCACGATCTGGCCGTCCACCCCGATACGCGCGGCGGCGGCTACACCCGTCCCATCGTCGAGCGACTGGCTGAACAGGCCAGGGCGGCGGGCTGGAAGGAGGTCGCCCTGGTCGCCGTGAACGAGGCGACCGCCTTCTGGGAACGCAATGGCTTTGTCGTCCAGACCCCGCCCGGCATGGCCGAGAAACTGGCCAGCTACGGCGACGACGCCCGCTATATGATCAGAACGCTCTGATCGTCTTCATTACAAAGCTGAGGCGCTCGGCGACGGGCGCCTTCGGCAGTTCGATCAGCTCATAACCGAAGCGTGGATAGACCTCGGTCATGGCGTCGAAGGTGCGCTGCGCCTCGTCCAGATCCTGTTTGCGTTCGGCGTCCTGAGCGAAAATCTCTGGCCAGACGGGAGCGATGAAGACGCGCCGGTCGTAGCGGACGTCGCGCGCCGCCCGCTCGACATGGGCCGGGATCGGCTGGCCGCACAGGGTCAGGTAGCCGACCACGTCAGGCGTTCCCCGGTCGAAGAAGGCTGGCCCTGCCGCGCCCTCGAACCGGGCGTGGGCCTCCAGTTCGCGATCCAGCATCAGTTCGGCGAACAGGGCGCGGTCGCGCCACGGCAGGGCCTGACCGTCGATGGCTTGCTGGCGACGGATGACGGCGCGGCCGGCTTCGGGCGAGGTCGCATGGCCCGCCGCCGCCAGCGCCTCGATCAGGCTGGTCTTGCCCGAGCCCGGCCCGCCGGTGACGACGATGCGCCGGAGCGTCGTCATGCGTGCCGCGTCGCCATCATCATGTAGTTGATGCCCACGTCGTCGCCCTCGCTCCAGCGGTCGTTGAGCGGGTCATAGGCCAGGCCATAGGGGCCGGTGACGCTCAGGGGCTCGCCGTCGAGCATGGCGCGTAGTTCCTCGGGCTTGAGAAACTGGCGCCAGTCGTGAGTGCCGGCGGGAACCCAGCGCAGCACGTATTCGGCGGCGAACTTGCCCAGCAGCAGGCCCTTCAAGGTGCGGTTCAGGGTGGCGACGATCATCAGGCCGCCGGGCTTGATCAGTTTGGAGCAGGCGCGGACGAAGGCCTCGGGATCGGCCACGTGCTCGATCACCTCCATGGTCAGGACCACGTCGAAGGGGCCGGCGTTCGCCTCGACCATCTGCTCGACGGTGGCGGCGCGGTAGGTAATGTCGAGCCCGACCTGTTCGGCGTGGGCGCGGGCCGTGCCGATATTCTCGGACGAGGCGTCCAGGGCCGTGACCTCAAACCCCATGCGCCGCATCGGCTCGGCGATCAGGCCGCCGCCGCAGCCGATGTCGATCAGGCTGAGACCGACGAAGGGCGACCGCGCTCGAACATCGCGGCCATAGTGTTCGGCGGCGCGGTCGCGGACGAATTTCAGCCGCGCCGGATTGAACCGATGCAGGGGCGCGAACGGCCCTTTCGGGTCCCACCATTCGGCCGCCTGGGCCGAAAAGCGCGCCACATCGGCGGGATCAATGCTCGGCCCCTCGGCACGATCGGTTGCAAAGGGTGAAAAACCCTCTTCGCTTTGGGGTTTGCGCGGCTCAAGGCTGTCGTTAGAAGCGGACATGGCCGCAGGCATGAACCGCCTTGGCCGCCCATGCAAGCAGGGGACGAAACGCCACGATGACGCGGCCCGAAACGACACGACTGGTGATGAAGTTCGGGGGGACCTCCATGGGGGACCTCGAACGTATTCGTCGTGCGGCGCGAATTATCGCCGCCGAGGCCGCCAAGGGCAAACAGATCGCCGTGGTGGTTTCCGCCATGGCCGGCAAGACTAATGAGCTGGTGGCCTGGACCGACGGCGCGGGTCAGGCCGCCGCTGGATTGCCCCTGTCCGACGACGAATACGACGTGGTGGTCGCCTCGGGCGAGCAGGTGACCTCGGGTCTTCTGGCCCTGACCCTGCGCAACATGGGCTTGAACGCGCGCAGTTGGATGGGCTGGCAGATCCCGATCATCACCGACGACGCCCACGGCCGCGCCCGCATCGAGGACGTGCCGGGCGATGTCCTGGGCGCTGCTGTCGACAGCGGCCAGATCGCCGTCGTCCCCGGATTCCAGGGCGTGACCCGCGACGGCCGCATCACCACCCTGGGGCGCGGCGGCTCCGACACCTCGGCGGTGGCGGTGGCGGCGGCGCTGGGCGCCCCTTGCGACATCTACACCGACGTGGACGGCGTCTATACGACCGACCCCCGCATCGAGAGCCGCGCGCGGCGCCTGGAAAAGGTCTCCTACGAGGAGATGCTGGAAATGGCCTCCCTGGGTGCCAAGGTGCTGCAGACCCGCTCGGTCGAACTGGCCATGGCCAAGCAGGTCCCGGTTCGGGTCCTGTCCAGCTTCATCGAGCCGGATGAGAATGGAAATCTGCCGGAAAACGCCGGCACCCTGATTTGTGACGAGGATGAGATCGTGGAAAAGCGCATCGTTTCCGGCGTGACCATGAGCCGGGACGAAGCCCGGATCACGCTGCTGGGTCTGGCGGACCGCACCGACGCCCCCGCCGACGTCTTCACGCGTCTGGCCGAGGCCAACGTCAATGTGGACATGATCGTGCAGAGCCAGGCCCGCACCGAGGGCGCGGTCAACCTGACCTTCACCACGGGCCGTCGCGACGCCCAGCGCGCCGCCGAGATGATGACCGCCGCCAAGGCCGAGCTGGGCTTTGAGGAACTGCGCATCGACGCCGACGTGGCCAAGATCTCGGTCATCGGCGTCGGCATGCGCAGCCATGCGGGCGTGGCCCAGACTATGTTTAGGGCCTTGGCCGACAAGGGCGTCAAGTTCCAGGCCATCTCGACGTCCGAAATCAAGATCAGCGTCCTGATCGAGGACGCCTATTCCGAACTGGCCGTGCGCGCGCTGCATTCGGCCTACGGGCTGGACGCCCTATAGGAAAACAGCAACGCCGTCCTATCTGGTCAGTGGGCTGATCGACGGGCGGCCAGGCGGGAGGCGACATGGTGAAGGGCGGATTGACGACGAGGGGGCCTCGCAACCTCCTGCGCCAGATCCGCGAAGCCATGGCCGGCGGCGGCCCGGCGCAGGACCGGCTCGACATGGTGGTGCGCACCATCGCCCAGTCCATGGTCGCCGAAGTCTGCTCCATCTATTTGCGCCGCGCCTCAGGCGAGCTGGAACTGTTCGCCACCCAGGGCCTGAACCCCGAGGCCGTCCACAATACCCGGCTGCGGCCAGGCGAGGGTCTGGTCGGCGAGGTGGCCCGGCTGGCCCAGCCGATCAGCCTGTCGGACGCGCCGTCCCACCCCAGCTTCTCCTATCGCCCGGAAACCGGCGAAGACCCCTTCCACGCCTTCCTCGGCGCGCCGCTTCTGCGCGGCGGTCGGGCCATCGGGGTTCTGGTCGTCCAGAACCGCGCCGCCCGTCGCTATGACGAGGAAGAGGTCGAGGACATCCAGACCATCGCCATGGTCCTGGCCGAGACGGTCGCCTCGGGCGAGCTTCTGGCCCAGGACGAACTGCGCGACGTCGAGGTGGCGCCCCACCGACCCGAGCGGCTGAAGGGCCAGAAGTTCGCCGAAGGCCTGGCCTATGGCGTCGTCGTCCAGCACGAGGCGCCCCTGGCCCCCGAGCAACTGCTGTCCGACGACCCGGCCGCCGAGGAGCGGCGTCTGGCCGAGGCCCTGTCGACGCTGAAAGCCGGCATCGACGCCATGCTGGAAGGCGGGCAGAGCAAGCTGGGCGGGACCTCATTCGAGGTTCTGGAGACCTATCGGATGTTCGCCGACGACCGGGGCTGGAACCGGTCTCTGGAAGAGGCGGTGCGTTCGGGCCTGACCGCCGAGGCGGCCGTGGATCGGGTCCGCAACGAACACCGCGCCCGCTTCGCCAAGGCTCGCGACCCCTATATCCGCGAGCGGCTGCACGACTTCGAGGACCTGGCCAACCGTCTGCTGCGGGTGCTGGCCGGCGACAATCCCGGCCAGCGCGACCTGCCCGACGACGCCATCCTGGTGGCCCGAAATCTCGGCCCCGCCGACCTGCTGGAGTATCCGCGCCACAAGCTGCGCGGCCTGCTGCTGGAAGAAGGCTCGGCCGCCAGCCACGCCGCCATCGTCGCCCGCGCCCTGCAGATCCCCTGCGTGGGCCGTCTGCAAGGCCTGCGCGACCGTCTGTCCGAGGGCGACCAGGTCATCGTCGACGGCGAGACGGGCGAGGCCTATCTGCGCCCCCGTCCCGACATGCTGGCGGCGGTTCAGACCCGCATGGCCGTGCGCGAGCAGCGCCGCGCTGAATTCGACCTGCTGCGCGACACCCCTGCCGTCACCAGGGATGGCACGCGCATCACCGTCCTGACCAATGCTGGTCTGGCGGTGGATCTGGAAAATCTGGACGCGACCGGGGCCGAGGGCATCGGCCTGTTCCGCACCGAGTTCCAGTTCATGGTTTCGGACGAACTGCCGCGTCTGGACGCCCAGACGGCCCTCTACAAGCTGGTGCTGGACGCCGCTGGGGACCGCCCGGTCACCTTCCGCACCCTGGACATCGGCGGCGACAAGGTCCTGCCCTATCTCGACAACGAGCGGGAGGAGAACCCCGCTCTGGGGCGGCGCGCAATCCGTCTGGGTCTGGATCGCCCGGCTCTGCTGCGGATGCAGGTGCGGGCGCTGCTGGCCGCCGCCGCCGGGCGCGAGCTGCGCGTCATGTTCCCCATGATCGCCACGGTGGACGAGTTCCGCGCCGCGCGTGAACTGGTCGATGTCGAGTGCGACTGGGCGCGGCGGCGCGGACGGCCCCTGCCGTCCCTACTGCGCGTCGGGGCCATGATCGAATGCCCCAGCCTGTTGTGGCACCTGGACGCCCTGTTGCCGTTGACCGACTTCGTCTCGATCGGCACCAACGACCTGCTGCAGTACATGTTCGCCGCCGACCGGACCAATCCTCTGGTGTCGGACCGGTATGATCCCCTGTCGCCGCCGGCCCTGAGGGCCCTGGCCGAGATCCAGCAGAAGTGCGCCGACAGCGCCACGCCGGTCTCGGTCTGCGGTGAACTGGCCGGGCGTCCGCTGGAAGCCTTCGCCCTGATCACCCTGGGTTATACGCGACTGTCCGCCCCGGCCGGGGGGGTGGGGCCGGTCAAACGGATGATCCTGTCGGTCGACCTGCCTGCGGCGCGGCGCGGCATGGCCGTCCTGCTCGGTTCCTCGGCCGGGTCTGTGCGCGGCGAGATCGAGTCCCTGGCGCGCAAGCTGAACGTCATCGTCTGAGCCATAGACTGAAGCGGGGCTGCTTTCCCGCGTTGCCCGCATCAAGCGCCTCGTCTAAGCGAAGGGGAGGGCGCCGTCGCGTCCGCACGGACGGAACCCCGCATGGATCAGGATCGGCAGAACGCGCCGTCCCTCGAGGACGCCGAGACGCTGGGCGAGGCCCTGCGCGCCGCCCGTCTCGCTTCGGGCCGCTCCATGGCCCAGCTGTCGACCATGACGCGGGTGCATCCGCGCTACCTGACGGCGCTGGAGCAGAACGAGTTTTCGGTCCTGCCGTCGCGCATCTTCTCCATGGGCTATGTCCGGGCCTACGCCGGCGCCCTGGGTCTAGACGAACTGACCGCCGTTGAGCGTTTCAAGCGCGAGTTCCCCGAAGCCGCCGTGCCGCTTCAGGCCCCGACCGGCGCCGCCCTGCAGCAGATGCGCCGCACCTCGCCCAAGATTCTGGCGGCGCTCGGCGTGTTGATCGTGGCCGTGATCGGCTGGAATGTGTTTCAGCGCGTGGTCCGCATCGAGCCGCCGCATCCGTCCGATCTGGTCGGCGTGCCCAAGAACTGGGCCAAGGAGGCTGACTCCGAGGTCGAGCGCGCCCTCTATCTGGGCGCGCCGCGTGCGGCCCCGCCGGACCAGACCACCCCGGCGCTCTACATCACGCCTGGCCTGGAAGCCCAGCTGACCGGCGTCGATCCCGACGATCCCAATGCTGCGCCGCCGCCTGCGCCCCCGGTTCAAGCCGCCTTTAACCCGCGCGGCGCCGTCTATGGCGCATCGGCCACCACCTCCGTGGTCACCCTTCAGGCCCGCAAGCCGGCCACCCTGGTCGTGCGCCAGGGCGACGGTCGTATCCTGTTTGCGCGTCAGCTGGGGGTAGGCGAGGCCTGGCGTGCGCCGCCGAGCGTCTCGGCCACGGTGGACGTGTCGGACCCGACGGCCTTCGACGTCTATCTGAACGGCGAGCATAGCGGCGCCCTGCCTGCGCCCCAGTCGCCGCTCGGAACCTTGAACAACCGCGCCCAGGCCGAGGCTCGCCAGTCGGAAGCCCGCGCCGCCGCTGCGGCCGAAGCCCAGGCTCGCGCGCGCGCCGCCCAGGCGGCGGCTGCACTGGCCGCCGCCCCACCCCCTGTCGCCGCTCCGGCGGCCCCGCCTGCGGGATGAATCGTCGCGGGCTGCGACTGATGTCGTGGTTTTGCCGTCGTTCCTCGCCTATGTTCCGCGCGACATGAGCGACCATTCCGAACTCGGCCACATCCGTCCCTGGCGCCACATCGAGCGCCGCAAAAGCCGCCAGATCATGGTCGGCTCGGTCCCGGTCGGCGGCGACGCCCCGATCAGCGTCCAGTCGATGACCAACACCCCGACGACTGACGCGGCGGCGACGCTGACGCAGATCCGTCAGCTGGAGGAGGCCGGGGCCGACATCGTCCGCGTCTCCTGCCCGGACGTGGAGTCGACGGCCGCCTTCAAGACCATCGCGCGCGAGGCCCGCGTGCCGCTCGTGGCCGACATCCACTTCCACTACAAACGCGGCATCGAGGCCGCTCAGGCGGGCGCCGCCTGCCTGCGCATCAACCCCGGCAACATCGGCTCGATGGACCGGGTGAAGGAGGTCGTTCAGGCCGCGCGCGACCACGGTTGCTCCATGCGCATCGGCGTCAACGCCGGCTCGCTGGAGAAGGAGTTGCTGGAAAAATACGGCGAGCCCTGTCCCGATGCGATGGTGGAAAGCGCGCTGAACCACGCCCGCATCCTGCAGGACCTGGACTTCCACGAGTTCAAGATCTCGGTGAAGGCGTCCGACCCCTTCCTGACGGTCGCCGCCTATCAGCAGTTGGCCGAGGCCATCGATTGCCCGCTGCATTTGGGCGTGACCGAGGCCGGACCCCTGCGCACCGGCACGATCAAGTCGGCCATAGGCATGGGCAACATGCTGTGGGCCGGCATCGGCGACACCATCCGCGTCTCCCTGGCCGCCGACCCGGTCGAAGAGATCAAGGTCGGTTTCGACATCCTGAAATCCCTGGGCCTGCGTCACCGGGGGGTGAACATCATCGCCTGTCCGTCCTGCGCGCGGCAGGGTTTCAACGTCATCGAGACGGTGGCGATCCTGGAAGAGAAGCTGGCCCACGTCTCGACGGCCATGTCGCTGTCGATCATCGGCTGCGTCGTCAACGGACCGGGCGAGGCCCTCTATACCGACGTCGGCTTCACCGGCGGCGGCAAGGGCGCGGGCATGGTCTATCTGAACGGCAAGATCGCTGGGAAGCAGGCCAATGAGGGCATGATCGACCACATCGTCGAACTGGTCGAGGCCAAGGCCGCCGAACTGGACGCGGCGCGCAAGGCGGCGGAATAGCCCTGTTCCGCTTCGAACGGCTGCGCTAGTCAGGCCGGATACTGGGTTGGGGAACATCATGATCCGTCGCATCGCGCTGACGTCTGTCTTGGCTTTGTCGCTCGGGAGCGTTGCCGCGAGCCCGGTTCTGGCGCAGGCCGCCGTGACCGCGACGGCCGCAACGCCGGCGACCCATGTCGCCCTGCAAGCCCCTGACGGCCGCGCCATCGACCTCAGCGTCTGGGCGGCGGCGGACGAGCAGGCGGTGATCGTCTTCAGTCACGGCTGGAACAGCGACCCGGCCCGTTATCATCGCATCATCAAATACTGGACCGATCGCGGCTTCACCGTCATCGCGCCGATGCATACGGACTCGTTGCAGCATCCCCGCCACGCCGAGGGCGACCAACGCAGCTTCGTCATGAGCCGGATCGTCGATATGGCGGTGGTGCGCGGCTATGCGCAGGCGACCTATCTGGCCAAGCCGATGATCGCCGCCGGCCATTCCTTCGGGTCCTTCGATTCTCTGATGTCGGCGGGCGCGGTCAGCGTCGCCGGGCCGCTGGGCGATCCGGCGGTCAAGGCGGTAATCGCCATCTCGACGCCCGGCGTGGTGCCGGGTTTGGTCAGCCCCTCAACCTACGCCACGGTCGCCGCCCCGGTGCTGATCGTCACGGGCGACGCCGATCTGGTGCAGGGCTTCGTCACCGACCCCCGCGACCACCGGGCGGCTTTCGACGCCAGCCCGAGGGGCGACAAGATGCTGATGACCTTCGCGGGCGGCGATCACGGCTTCATCGGCAACGCCGACCCTGCCGACTTTGAGCTGATGGCCGCCACGACGGTTGATTTCATGCGCGCGCACGCTCTGGGCGATGCGGCGGCGCAAGCCCGGCTGGATGCCCTGACCGCGCCCGAGGGCGTCACCATTGAGCGTCGCTGAGATCATGAAGCTTTACATCACCACCCCGTCGCCCTTCGCCCGCAAGGTCCGTATCGTCGCCCGCGAGAAGGGGTTGTCCGAGCGGATCGAGGAAATCGCGGTCGATCCCTACGCCAATGCGCCGGAACTGCTGGCCACCAATCCCGTGGTGCAGGTGCCGACCCTGATCGCCGAGGATGGCCTGCCCCTGACCGACAGCCCGGTCATCTGCCAGTATCTCGACGCCATCGGCTTCGGCCCGCGCCTGCTGCCCGCCGAGGAGGCTGAGTGGCTGCGTATCAAGCGTCTGGAGACCCTGGCCAACGCCACGCTGGAAATGGGCGTCAAGCTGGTGCTGGAGAAGCGCCGCCCCGAGCAGGAGCGCTCGCCGACGTGGATGGAGCGGTGGACCTTCAACATGGGGCGCGCGCTTGATGCGCTGGAAGCGGCTGCGCCCGACGCCGAGGATTTCAACATGGCCGTGCTGAGCGCCGGGATCGCCGTCAGCTGGATCAGCTTCCGTCACCCCGACTACGACTGGAAGACCGGCCGCCCCAACCTGGTCGCGCTTCAGACCGCGCTGGAAAAGAGGCCCAGTTTCCAGGCGACTGCGCCGGTCTGACCGCTGCTGCAGGCGGTTGGGGATGTCACGCGTTCGTGATTGACGGTCGAACGACGTGATGCCAGACAGGCGGAAGGTCAGCCGGGGGGGCTGGACCGTATCCTCTTAGGGATCGTCATGATTTCCAAACGCCATGCACGGCTGGCCGTGCAAGCCCTGACGCTTGCGGGCTTGAGCGTCAGCCTGCCAGCCTGCGCCACCATCACGCGCGGCACCACCCAGGAATTCGTCATCGAGAGCAGCCCGCCCGGCGCGCGCGCCTCGACCTCGAACGGGTTCTCGTGCGAGGCCACGCCCTGCACCTTCCGCATGCCGCGCAAGGATGCCTTTACCGTGACCATCGCGCGCGAGGGCTATGCGGCGCAGACCCATTCGATCGAAAGCCGCATGTCGGGCGGCGGCGGGGCGGCTATGGCCGGCAATATCCTGGTCGGCGGTCTGATCGGCGCTGGCGTGGACGCCACCTCGGGCGCCCTGAACGACCTGACGCCGAACCCGCTGATTGTGACGCTGGAAACCGAAGGTGCAGCGACGGCCCAGGCCGCCGCAGTCGCCGCTCCTGCCCCGCAGGCCCAGCCGTGAGCCGCGCCGTCGTGATCCGCCGCGCCGTCGTCGCCGTGATGTCCCTGGGCCTGTTGTCGCTGGGCGCCTGCGCCTCGGCGGCCCGTCCCGAGGCCATGACCGTCCTGCCCTCCAGCGTGAGTGCGGCCAAGGCCGGGGACGTGGGCTATCAAGCGGTGAAGATCGTCAACGTCTCGGGCGGCACGGAGACCAACCCCCTGCTGTGGTCCGAGGTCGCCAGCGGCGACTTCCGCCAGGCGTTGGAAAGCTCGCTCAAGGCGACCGGCTACCTGGGAGCGACGGACAGCGCGCCCCTGTCGTTGACGGCGGCCATGCTGGAACTGAAGCAGCCCCTGGCCGGCCTCGACCTGTCGGTGACCAGCCGCGTGCGCTACTCGGTGACCGACGCCTCGGGGCGTCTGGTGTTCGACGAAACGGTGGCGGCGACCGGCACCGCCAAGATGGGCGAGTCCCTGATGGCGACGGAACGTCTGCGTCTCGCCAACGAGTACGCCGTCCGTGAAAACATCAAGGCCTTCATCGAACGCTTCCGCGCTCACGTCGCGCGCTGATCGGTCGAGACGGCAGGCAGGGGGCGGGACGGGCGCAGGCCGGTCCCGCCCTTTGGCTATCGGCCGATCAGTCCCGCCAACTGGGCGCCCTGGAAGGCGGCGAGGAAAAGCAGCAGGAAGCCGACCGCATAGGCCAGCCCCTTGCGCGGCACCTTTTTGACGATCAACCCCGCGAAGGGCGCGGCGATCAGGCCGCCGACCACCAGTCCGGCGACGGCGGCGGCATGGTTTTCCAGCGCCCCGGCCTCTTCCCAGTGACCCGTCACCAGGGCCCAGACGAAGGTGGCCGAGATGGCGACGGTCAGGAAGAATTCGGCGGTGTTGACCGTGCCGATGGCCTTGCGCGGATCGTGACCGGCGCCGACCATGGTCGAAGACACGGTCGGCCCCCAACCGCCGCCGCCCACGGCGTCGAGGAAGCCGCCGACCACGCCCAGCGGGGCGGTGATCCAGGCGGGCAGATGGCGATGCGGCACGTCATGCCCCGCACGCCACAGAATCCAGGCGCCGATCAGGGCCAGATAGGCGATGATGAAGGGCTTGATCATTGCGCCGTCGATCCCGGTCAGGACATAGGCGCCCAGCACCCCGCCGATCACCCCGGCGATGGCCAGCGGCAGAAACAGCCGCCACTCGACATTCCGGTGCCAGGCGTGACTGCCCGCCGAGGCGGCGGTGGTGAAGACCTCGGCTGCGTGGACGCTGGCCGAGGCCGTGGCCGGCGGCACGCCGAAGGCCAGCAGCACAGAGGACGAGATGACGCCATAGGCCATGCCCAGGGCGCCATCGACCGCCTGGGCCAGAACGCCCACCAGCAGGAACAGGAAAAAAGTATCCATTCAGCCCTCAGCCTTGGCCCGCATCAGGCGCACCGCTCGACTGACTTGGCAATGGCGGATCAGGCGGCGGGCTCCAGTCGCGCCAAGGCGTCCAGCACGTCGCGGCCCGTATAGGGCTTGATGACCATGGCGGCGGCCAGTTCGGCGTTGGCGGCGGCTGCGCTAACGTCGCCCGACAGGAAGATGACCGGGGTGCCCCAGCGCGCCTTGAGGCTGCGGGCCAGATCGACGCCGGTGGCCTCGCCGGACAGGTTGATGTCCAGCAGGGCCGCGTCGATGGGGTGCAGGGCCGTGGCGGCCTCGGCGGCTTCGGCGCTGTGGAAGGGGCCGACGATCCGGTGTCCGGCGGCGTCCAGCGCCTCGGTCAGGGCGGCGGCGGCTTCGGCGTCGTCCTCGACCAGAAGCACGGTCAGGGGTTCGACCTGGGGCGCGGCGGCGGGAGTTTCAGCCGGCGCCTGACGCACCAGGACGGCGCGCAGATAGGGCCAGAGTTCGGCGGCGGGGCGTTCTGCGTCCAGGTCGAAGATCTTGGCCAGAGCCTTCAGCTCGGTTTCGGCTTCAGCGGACACGGTGGCGTCCGGGCGCTCCAGCAAGCCGTCGTAGAGGGCGCAGAGCCGCGCCACATTGGCGTCCGCCCCGACGCTGGAATCCGCGTTTCCATCGAACATGCCTGTCTCCTGTCAGTTTCAGCCCAGGTGGAGCTAGGGTGTTTGCAGGTGCGAAGAAACCGCCCTGACGGGCTTGTGACGACTGTTCACAATCGCTCCATCTGCGCGTGTTCGGGCCTTTTCATCGACAGGGAGCGGTCCGGCGGGTAAGGCTCCGCGCTCGATTTTTCCTTCGAAGGACGCTCCATTGCGACTGCCCCAGGCTCGGCTCGATCAGGTGCTCGACCGCTTCCATCAGGTGGAGGCCCGCATGGGCGCGGCGTCGGACGGCGCCGAGATCGTGCGTCTGTCGAAAGAGCATGCCGAGCTGAAGCCGGTGGCCGACGCCGTGCAGACCCTGGCCCGCGCCCGTGCCGAGGCCGAGGACCTGCAGGCCATGGCTTCGGACCCTGAAATGGCCGCCATGGCCGCCGACGAACTGGAGGCCCTGAACGCACGCCTGCCGGAGCTGGAGCGCGAGGTCGCCCTGCTGCTGGCCCCGCGTGACGCCGATGAAAACGCCTCGGCCGTGCTGGAAGTGCGCGCCGGGACCGGTGGGGACGAGGCGGCCATCTTCGCTGGCGACCTGTTCCGCATGTATTCGCGCTACGCCTCCACGCGCGGCTGGCGGGTCGAGATCGACAGCCTGACCGAGGGCGACGCGGGCGGCTACAAGGAAGTCATCGCCACCGTCACGGGCGAAGGCGTGTTCGGCCGACTGAAGTTCGAGAGCGGCGTGCACCGGGTCCAGCGGGTGCCGGCGACCGAGTCGCAAGGGCGCATCCACACCTCGGCGGCGACGGTCGCGGTCCTGCCCGAGGTCGAGGACGTGGAGATCGAAATCCACGACAAGGATATCCGCATCGACACCTATCGTTCGTCGGGCTCGGGCGGCCAGCACGTCAATACGACCGATTCCGCGGTGCGCATCACCCACCTGCCCACCGGCATCATGGTGACGTCGTCGGAGAAGTCCCAGCACGTCAACCGCGACAAGGCGATGAAGAACCTGCGCGTGCGCCTCTATGACATGCAGCGTCAGGCCAAGGACCTGGCCCGATCCGATACGCGCAAGTCGCAGGTCGGCTCCGGGGACCGGTCGGAACGCATCCGCACCTACAACTATCCGCAAGGCCGGGTCAGCGATCACCGCATCAACCTGACCCTGCACAGCCTGCCCCAGATCATGGAAGGCGACATCGACCCCCTGCTGAACGCCCTGATCGCCGAGGATCAGGCGGCTCGCCTGGCTGATCTGGAAGCCGAGTTCGGCTGACAACGAATTCTCCCTCCCCTTTATGGGGAGGGTGGCTGAGCCCGAAGGGCGAATACGGGTGGGGGCGGCAAGGCCAATCAAGCGCCGAGGCCAGGATCACCTCGCCCTCCCCACCCGGTCGCTGCGCGACCTCCCTCCCCATGAAGGGGAGGGAGAGCTGCAGCATTATCTGCGTTTGACGCGCCGCTTCAGCACCCGGTCGCCCAGGGCCTCGGCGTATTTCAGCGTAAAGGCCAGGGCCGCCGGATTGCCCCGACGCGGGCCGACCGAATCCGCCATGATCGCGCCGCGCTCGCCGATCGGCAGGGGCGCACCGGTGGTGGTGTCTATGGCGGTCTGATGCTCGATCTCGGCGTTCAGCCGCGCCCCCATCAGGATCACCTGCACCGAGAACCAGGTCCACAGCAGGAAGCCCATGGCCGCCGCCAGGGGGCCGTAGGAGTCGGTGCGGACGAAGTTGCTCAGGAACCAGCTGAACAGGAAGGACACCAGCAGGCTCAGCGCCGCCGCGAACAGGGCGCCTGGTGTCAGCCAGCGCCAGCGCGCCCGCGCCCGGCACGGCCCGATTCGATAGATCAGGGCCAGGGCCGCGACATAGCCGAGATAGAGCAGGGGCCAGCGTAGCGGCGCCAGATGGGCCCATTCCTCCTCCAGGCCGAAGACCGACAGAACCACAGGCACGCCGACCACCAGGGCCGAGCTGAGCAACACCGCCAGCAGGCCCGAGACGGTGACCCCCATACAGAGCAGGTTGTAGGTCAGGATGTTGCGTCGCTCGACCTCGTGATAGGCGAGGTTCAGCCCATAGAAGAGGGTCTTCACCCCGCCATTGGCCGCCATCAGCGACAGGGCCAGGGTCCAGACCAGGGTGAAGGTCAGTTGCCCAGTCGAGCCGCCCGCTAGTCGCGTCATCTCGGCGCCAAGGAACTGGGCCACGTTCGAGGGCAGCACTTCATAAAGGAAGCTGAGCTGGTTCCAGGCGTCGGCCGGATCGGCGAACAGGCCATAGATGGTGACGAAGGCGCCGAGCGTCGGGAACAGGGCCAGCAGCATGAAGAAGGTCACGCCCCCGGCGACGAAGCCGACCCGGTCGCCGAAATAGCCCATGCCCGTGCGCCAGGCGATGTCGATCCAGCCCTTGCGCGGGATATGGGTCGGGTGCTGCGCCAGCCGTCCGCGGCCGGGCTCCTCGGCGTCATAGTCCTCGGGCGTGGGATCGCGCGGGGGCAGGGGCTCGGGCCGCTTGGGCCGCAACTCGACGCCGTACTTGTGGCCCTGGGTATAGAGCAGGTGCGCCGCCGTGGCGCCCGCAGCCAGTCCGCCCGCCGCCGCGCCCAGATAGCGCCAGAGCGCGCCGCCGTTTCCGCGCCGACGCGGCGCGCGTTTCAGAAGGTTCTGCATCCCCATCCGCCCCTCAACGGCCACGCTCCGACTGCGTTCCGTCTTGAAATCGCCCGCCGCAGGGGCCAATCAGCGATCATGTCCGAAAACGCCCCCGCCGCCCCGACCCTGCTCACCGCCTGGAAGGGCGCGCAAGCCCAGTTCAAAGCCGCCGGCATCGACAGCCCGTCGATCGACGCCCGCCTGTTGCTGGAGGCGGCGACCGGCGCAGGCCGCGTCGACATTCTGACCGATCCCTACCGCGTCATCGACGCCGACAAGTTCGCCGCCCTGGAGGCCATGGTGGCGCGTCGCCTGAAGCGCGAGCCGGTGTCGCGCATCCTGGGCAAGAAGGGCTTCTGGAAGATCATGCTGAACGTCACCCCCGACGTGCTCAGCCCCCGCCCGGACACCGAAACCCTGCTGGACGTCATCGTCCGCGCCTTTGCGCCGCAACGCGCCTTCGACTTTATCGACCTCGGCACCGGCTCGGGCGCTATTCTTCTGGCCACCCTGGTTGAGCGCCCCGGCGCGCGCGGCGTCGGGACCGACATCTCGACCGAAGCCATCGCCGTGGCGCGCGAGAACGCCGCCAATCTGGATCTGAACGACCGCTGCACCTTTATCCGCACCGAGTGGGCCACGGGTTTCGCCGACGACAGCTTCGACCTGGTGGTGTCCAACCCGCCCTATATCCCGACCAGCGACATCGCGGGGCTGGACCCGGAGGTGCGCGAGCATGACCCGCATCTGGCGCTGGACGGCGGCCCCGACGGCCTGCAGCCCTATCGCGATCTGGCCCCGGAAATCGCCCGCATCCTGCGCCCCGAGGGCGTCTTTGCGGTCGAGATCGGCTGGGATCAGGGCGAGGCGGTCAAGGCGCTGTTCGAGGCGGCGGGCTTTACGGGCGTCAAGGTGGTCAAGGACCTGGGCGAGCGTGACCGCGTCGTCACCAACGGCCCTGACCCGCGCGTCGATCCTATCCCCGAGGCCTGATCGGGGTCGAAGGGCAGGCGCAATAAAAGCCTTGGAAACCGCTTCAGCGCGCGCTAAGTCCTTTTTCGTCTCCCACTCAAACGCATCCTTTTCGGGCAGGTTTGCTCGTTCAAGCGCGTCTGGGCCAGTGACGGTCGGACCGGCTTGGTCCGGCGGACCACAGGGCGACGAACGGTTTTCCGAGCACATCGATACGGGGATTGGCCCCGACCGAACGGAACGACGAACTGGGTCCTGCCCGTCCTTGAACGACGGCGGCCCGCACCAGCACGGTAAGCTCCGATGAGAGATTTCAAGGGCATGAAGCGTCAGCGCGGACGCAACCGGAAGCCCGGCAGCGGCGGCGGCAACAACGCCAACGCCACCAATCCGAACCGGTCGTGGGATTCGCAGGGCCCCGAGAACATCAAGGTCCGGGGCAATGCCCAGACCGTCTATGAGCGCTACATGCAGCTGGCGCGCGACGCCTCGGCCGCTGGCGACCGCGTCCTGGCCGAGAACTACACCCAGCACGCCGAACACTATTTCCGCGTCCTGCGCGCCCTGCAGCCGCAACGTCCGGTCAGCGAGATCGCCCAGCGCGAACTGGCCGGCCAAGGCTTCGACATCGACTTCGAGGACGAGTCGGGCGCTCAGGCCGCCGCCATTATCGCCGCCGCCGCCGCCGAGCAGCAGAAGGCCGAGGACGAGGCCCGTCGTCAGGCCGAGCGCGCTGAACGCGACGCCAATCGCGACAACAACCGTGATCGGGACCGCGACTACAACCGGGATCGCGACAACAATCGCGACCGTGATCGTGAACCGCGCGAACCGCGTGAGCCGCGCGCCGAGGGCGACCGTGAGCCGCGCGCCGAGGGTGACCGCGAAGGCGGTCGCCGCGAAACCCGCCGCGAGCGCTGGGAGCGTCGCCGCGAGGAACGCAACCGTCGCTTCGAGGCCGGCGAGGCCACGCCCGAGGACGAAGCCCGCGCCCTGGCTGAGGCTGAATACGCTCCTGACGCCGCCGTCGAACCTGTCGCTGACGAACCTGCGCCTGCCGCCGCAGAGGTCGAGGCCCGCCCGGCCCGCGCTCCGCGCCGTCCGCGTACTGAACGCGCCCCGGCCGAAGCGCCCGCCGACGGCGAAGTCAGCGACGGCATGGGCCTGCCCGGCTTCCTGACGCGTCCTGCAGCCCCCGCTTCGGATGAGGCCGAGATCTCGGACGAGGCTCCGGCGCCCAAACGCCGCGCGCCGCGTCGCAAGGTCGAACCCGCCGCCGACGAGGGCTGATCGTCGGCGCGCAACTTTAGCGCGTATATTTACATAACCGCAATCTATGGGCGTCATTCTCGATCTATCGGGAGGACGTGCAATGGAACTCGTTCTGGTGGTGGTCGCTCTGGCCTTGTCCGGCTGCTGGGCGGGGATAAGGCTCGCGATCAGGGCCAGGCGCGAGGCGGCGACCTTGCGGCGGTTGAACGCCACGCTGGAGGCGCGGACCGAGCAGCGCGCGCGTGAGCTTCAGACCGCCCTGGCCGTCGCCGAGGGTCAGGCAGCCCAGGTCGAGGCGGCGCATAGGGCCAAGACCGAGTTTCTGGCCAGCATGAGCCACGAACTGCGCACTCCGCTCAACGCCGTCATCGGCTTTTCCGACCTGATGCGGATGAACGAGGCGCACGAGCCCCTGACCCATCGCCAGCATCAGGCTCTGGAGCAGATCCGCGCCGCCGGCGCCCGGCTGCTGACCCTGGTCGACGAGGTGCTGAACCTGGCCGACATCGAGGGTGGGCGGCTGGCCTTGAATGTGGAGCGCGTCGATCCCCTGCTGGTCGCGCGACAGGTCTGCGAGACCCTGCGCCCCATGGCTGAGGCGGCGGGGATCGAATTGCGCGAGCCGCCGCCCGTGGCGGGTCTGGCGGCCCTGGCGGATCGCGAGCGCCTGCGTCAGGTGCTGACCGCCCTGGTCGCCAACGCCGTCAAATACAATCGCCCCGGCGGCGTGGTGTTGATCGAGGCGCGTCAATCGGCCGAGGGGGTCAGCCTCAGCGTCCATGACACCGGGCCCGGCCTGCCCGCCGCGCGTATGGACGGCCTGTTCCAGCCCTTCAATCGTCTGGGGCGCGAAGCCTCGGAGGTGCCGGGCGCGGGCCTGGGCCTGGCCGTGGCGCGGCGTCTGATCGAGGCCATGGGCGGACAGTTGGGCGGCGACAGTCGCGAGGGTGAAGGGGCGGTCTTCACTGTCCGCCTGCCGGTCGCGACAGAGGCGCCCCGGACAGTGACGGCTTCGTTCGCGCCGACGATGACCCTGCCTGAGGCGACCCTGCTCTATGTCGAGGACAATCCGTCCAACATCGCCCTGATGCGCCATGTGATCACCGCCCTGGGCGGGATGCGGCTGCATGTCGCCGAAACGGGGCCGGAGGGTCTGGCCCTGGCCCGCGACCTGCGACCCGACGTCGTCATCCTGGACATCAACCTGCCGGGCATGGACGGGTTCGAGGTCAAGGCGCGGCTGGCCGAAGATCCGCTGACGCGCGACCTTCCCGTCCTGGCCCTGTCGGCCAGCGCCGCCTTCGCCGATATCCGGCGCGGGCGAGAGGCGGGCTTCCTCGAATACCTGACCAAGCCCCTGCAGATCCCGGCCCTGGCCCAGGCCTTGTCGCGGGCGCTGACGCCGGATGTCGAGGCCCCAGGCGCGTGCGGGGATGCTGGCGCGAACGCCGCCTGACGCGGTCGGGCGAACGCTGTCGCCGCCTGCCGGGGTTGACGCGGCGCGCCGAGAGGGCTTCCTAGGGGGCGAGGGGCTTTTCAACCCTGTGTGAGGGAGAGCCCATGTCACGCTCGTCGGCCGGTATTGCGCGATCCAAGGCGAAGGGACCTCGCGCCCTGATCCCGAGCCTGCTGGCGACGGCCCTTCTGGCAAGCTGCGCGACCACGCCGCCGCCGCCCCCTCCGCCGCCGCCGCCGTCCGTGCCGGATGCGCCCAGCGGCGCTGTCCTCAGCGATTGGCGCGGGGTCATCACCGCTTCCGATCGCGATCGCTATCAGCGCCGCGACGCCGCCTGGACCCTGGCCTTGCAGCAGGCGAGGCGCCAGCCCGGATCGGGCGACCTGTCCTCGCTCGGCGATCTTATCGAACCGAACGCCGCCCGGCCTTCGGTGGCGCCGCCGGTCGGCGCCTACCGCTGCCGCACCATCAAGCTGGGGTCGCAGGGCGGCGAAGAGGGACTGGGTTATGTGGTCTATGGCTGGTTCGCCTGCCGCATCGAGCAGACCTCGGGCGGCCTGAAATTCTCCAAGCTGACCGGGTCCCAGCGGCCGAGCGGCCTGTTGTATCCCGAGAACGACCGCCACATGCTCTTGCTTGGCTCGATGGCCCTGGCCTCCGAGCCCGCCGCCCGCGCCTATGGTCGGCGGCCGGATCGCGACATGGTCGGCGTGGTTGAGCGCATCGGCGAACGGCGCTGGCGTCTGGCTATTCCCTGGCCCGCGAACGAGTCCAACCTCGACCTGATTGAACTGGTCCCGGCCGCACGCTGAGCCGGACCGTGGCCCCTTGACCGGGGTCGCAGGGGGCGTCCACCCTGAAGCCTGTTCAGAATTCAGGGGAGGCGCACATGCGCGGTATTGGTTTCACTATCGGTTCGATCATCGCTGTCGGCGTGCTGATCGCCGTCGTCCTGGTCGGCTTTCCGACCTACAACGTCTATTCCAAGCAGATGGCGGGCAAGGCCGCCTATGAGGAGGCGGTGCAGAACCGCCGCATCCGCGTGCTGGAGGCTCAGGCGGCCCTGGACTCGGCCAAGCTGACCGCCGCCGCCGAGATCGAGCGCGCCAAGGGCGCCAATGAGGCCAACCGCATCATGGCCGAGGCGCTCGGCGGCCCCGAAGCCTATCTGCGCTGGTCCTATATCAACATGCTGCAGGAGACGGCGGGCAAGGAAGGTCGTCAGACCATCTACATTCCCACCGAGGCCGGAATGCCCATCCTAGAGGCGGGTCAACGTCCGGCGGCGCGCTGATTCAGCTCGCCGTCTTGCAGGTCAGCGGCGTCTGATAGAGGGGCCTGGCGGGGTCCAGGCGTCGGGCCTCGGCCATCTGGCGCTCGGCGTCGTCGCAGCGGCCCAGCGCCGCGAGGGCCGAGGCGTAACTGTGACGGATCTGGGGGATTTCGGGCAGGCTGGCCAAGGCCGCCTCGCAATAGGCCAGCCCCTCCGCGGCCCGCTCGGCGCGGACCAGGGTGTAGCAGTGATTGTTCTGCAGCCCCGGATCGTCGGGGCGCAGCTTCATGACCTTTTCGCTGGCGGCCAGGGCGCCGGGGAAGTCGCCCAACTGTTCCAGCAAGGCGGCGCGCTGGATCAGGGCGTCGGTCCCGTCGACCGAGATGCGCTGATAGGCCTCGAAGGCCGGAACAAAAGCCGGATCGCCGCCAGCCTTGAGAATCGGCAGGATGAAGTAGAGGACGAAGCTGCGGTATTCGCCCTCAGTCGGCGGCGGGTTCTGAGGATCGACGATGCGGGCGCCGCTCAGAATGTCCCAACTGGTCCGGGCGTCGGTCAGGGCCTCTTTCGAGCGCCCGACATGGTCGTAGGCGGCGCCACGGAACGCATGGAAGACGGGGTCGGAATAGACCTCCTGGCGGTCGCCCGGACGCGCCTCGTCATACAGGCGCGCGGCCTGCGCCATGTCGCCTTCGACGAAGGCCTGGCTGCCCAGATTGATCAGCGCCCAACTGCGCGCGGGCGAGCCCGCCGGAGCGGCGTTGGCGCAGGTGCGATAGTTGATCTGGCCCATCGGCAGTTGGCATGACGGCGGCGTGGTCATGTCGGGCCCGGCGAAGGACAGGGCGGTGATCAGGGCGAGGCCGGTCAGTATGGTCAGGTGATCCTGGTCAGTTTGAGGTCCTGATAGTCGTAGGAGAAGTCGATGTCGGGCGAGACGCCTTTCAGCGTCGCCGTCGCCGGCTTGGCGGTCATGATGTTGAAGGTGATGAAGGCGTCCTCCTCGCGCTTGTCGGGGAAGCGGGTGCGGAAGGTCTCGCCGTCATAGGGCTCCAGCCAGCCCTTCAGCGCCGGGGTGTGGGTGAAGGCCAGCCACAGGCCGGTCTTGCGGTTGCGGCCGCGCCCCTCGGTCTTTTGCTCAATGGTGATGTCGCCGTACCAGGGGTCGCGCCAGGTGCCGACATAGGCGTCCAGCGGCATGGAGGGCGCGGCGCCCGCCGCCTGCTTGGCGTCGATCTCGACGGCGGCCTTGAGCGACTTCTCTGTGCCCTCAGCCTCGCGTTTCTGGGAGTCGGCGATCCAGTCGACATCGACCTGGTTCATGGCGATGTCGGAAAGGCCCGAGCGCAGGGCGCGCAAGAGGAAGCTCTCCTCGGCGTTGGTGAAGACCGAGAAGCCGATCTTGCGGCCGGGGATCAGGACGGTCGAGGAAATGCCGCCGGGCGAGCCGCCGCCGTGGGTGGCCAGCCGCTCGCCGCGATAGTCCTGCACCTGCAACCCCATGGCGTAGGTCGAGGCCACGGCCCGGTTGGGCAGTTCCGCCGTCGGTCCGTTTGAGGACGAGACGATGATGTTGGGCTTGTACATCTCCTTCGCGGCGGCTTCGGAGAACAGGCGCGAGCCGTCGGCCAGTTTGCCGTCGTTCAGGCGCACGGCGATCCACTTGGCCCAGTCCGTGGCGCTGGCGCAGATGCCGCCCGCCGCCGCCGCCGAATCCCAGTTCCACACCTCGGCGATGGAGGCCGCAATCTGCGTCATCGGCCCCTGAAGGCGCAGCGGCGGCCCGACGCGGGCGTGGGGTAGGGCGCTCTTCTTCGGGTCGGCCAGACGCGCCAGCGGCACGCTCTCGCTCATGCCCACGCGGTCAAAGATGCGGGTCTGGACGAAGTCCTCCCACGACAGGCCCGAGACCTTCTCGATCACCGCGCCGGCCACCACGAACATCAGGTTGCAGTAGTGGTAGTCCTCGCGGAAGCCGTCCTCGATCGGCACGAAGGCGGCCTGGGCCAGGACCTCGGCGCGGGTCCGGTCGCTGTTGGGCCAGAACAGCAGGTCGCCGGCGCCCAGGCCGAAACCGGCGCGGTGGCTGAGGGTGTCGCGGACGGTGATGCGCTCGCCCACCATCGGGTCCGACAGGGTGAAGGCGGGCAGATAGGTCTTGATCGGCTCGTCCCACTTCACCTTGCCCTCATCGACCAGGATGGCCAGGCAGGCGGCGGTGACGTTCTTGGAGTTGGAGGCGATGGCGAACAGGGTGTGGGCGTCCGCAGGCTCGGCCTTGCCCTGACGACGCACGCCATAGCCCTTGGCCAACACCGTCTTGCCGTCGCGCACCAGGGCCAGGGAGACGGCGGGCTGCTCCGGCCAGGCGGCCATGCAGCGCTGGACCCAGGCGTCGGCGGCGGCGGCGATCTCCTCGTCCGAGCGTGTGTCGGGGCGGGTCTGGGCCAGGGCTAGGGCGGGCAGGGCGGCGCTGGAGGCGGCGACGGCAGAGGAAAACAGCGCCGCGCGGCGCGACAGACGGATCGACATAGGCAGGCTCCGGCAAACAGAACGGCGACGCTAGCGCCGCCGGTCCGCCGGGCCAAGAGCCTAGGCCGCCAACCGCCACCTCTGCAGATGCTCCAGCACGTCGGCGACGATCTGCGTCCGCGTGAAGCCGGTCAGGTCGCGGGGGCGGGTGCCGTCGCCGGTCTGGGCCGTCATCCGCCATTCCAGGGCGCGGCGGCCCTCGGGCGCCTCCAGCGCGGTCAGGGCCGGCAGGGGGCGCGACCGGGCGCCGATGCGATAGAGGAAGTCGCGGCCGTTGGCGTGCTCGACCACCAGCCAGACCCCGTTTTCGTCCGCCTCGACGCGGCTGTGGTCCACCCCTTCGTTGGACAGGGCGTCGCGCACCTCGACCAGGGCCGGGGCGCCCTGCCGCTCGATCTGACGGGCGATGTCCTTGCGGCTGGCGGGCGAGAAGATGCGTTTCAGCCGCTCGCCGATCGGCGGAGCCTCGGTCTCGACCGCCTCGCCCTTGAGGTCGGCGTTCATCTGTCGCGCCAGACCGAAACAGGCCAGGATCATGATGACGGCGAAGGGAAGGGCCGCCACCAGGGTCGCCGCCTGCAAGGCCCCCAGGCCGCCCGCGAGCAGCAGCAGGGCCGCCGCCAGACCTTGCAGCACGCACCAGTAGATCCGCTGCCAGCGCGGCGTTTCCTCGGCCCCGCCCGAGGCCAGGGTGTCGATCACCAGAGAGCCCGAATCCGCCGAGGTGACGAAGAAGACCGCCACCAGGGCGATGGCCAGGGTCGAGGTGATGGCCGTCCCCGGCAGGTATTCGAAGAAGTGGAAGAGGGCCGTCGACAGGTCGGTCTGCACGGCTTCGGAAATGGCCCCCGCCGCCACGCCGAGGTCCAGGCTCATGGCCGAATTGCCGAAGACCGTCATCCACAGGAAGGTGAAGGCCGAGGGGACCAGCAGCACGCCGATCAGGAACTCGCGCACCGTCCGCCCGCGCGAGATGCGGGCGATGAACATGCCCACAAACGGCGACCAGGCGATCCACCAGGCCCAGTAGAACAGGGTCCAGTCCGCCATCCAGGCCCTCGGCTCATAGGCATAGAGGGTGAAGGTGCGCACGAAGAAGTGGTCCAGGTAGAGACCGAAATTCTGCACATAGGCCCGTAGCAGGAACAGCGTCGGCCCGACCGCCAGCACGAACAGCATCAGGCAGACGGCCAGAACCAGGTTCAGCTCGGACAGCCGTCGCACCCCCTTGTCCACACCGGTCAGGACCGAGATCGTCGCCGCTCCCATGACCACGGCGATCAGACTGACCTGCATGATGACGCTGCTGGGCAGGCCAAAGACATAGTGCAGGCCCGAGTTCATCTGGGCCACGCCCAAGCCCAGGGAGGTGGCGATGCCGAACAGGGTGCCGCAGATGGCGAAGATGTCGACCGCATCGCCCAGCCAGCCGTTCACCCGCTTGCCCAGCAAGGGATAGAGGCTGGAGCGCATGGTCAGGGGCAGGCCCTTGCGGTGCGCGAAATAGGCCAGGCTCAGCCCCACCACGGCGTAGATGGCCCAGGCATGGACGCCCCAGTGGGTATAGGTGATGACCATGGCCTCGCGCGCGGCGGTCAGGGTTCCGGGCTCGGCTTCGGGCGGCGCGATATAGTGTTGCACCGGCTCGGCCACGGCGAAATACATCAGGCCGATGCCCATGCCCGCCGCGAACAGCATGGCCAGCCACGAGACGTAGGGGAAGTCCGGCTCGGCGTCGTCCGGCCCCAGCTTCAGCCGCCCGGTCGGGCCGACCGCCAGAACGGTCACGAACAGCAGGAAGCCCGCTACAGCGGCCACGTAGAACCAGCCGAAGGTGTCGATCACCCAGGCTTGGGCGGCGCCGAAGATCAGGCCGGAAGTGGAGGGCGCCAGAAGCGCGAGCAGCAACAGCCCGCCGGCAATGGCGCTGGCCCCCCAGAAGACACGGGGGTTCATCTTGGTCGTCAGCATGGGGCCCCAACGCAAGGCTACGCTTGCGGTTCCAAATTCGGCCACAGACCCGCCATTCGGATAAAAAATATGTAACTCGGTTACATGAGGAGCGGCTGATAGTCGCGCTGTCTTGAAGGACGTTGAGGGACGTCCGTGTCGGGGCAGGACCATGTCGAAATATAAGCTCGCGCCGCTTTTCGGCGCCGTCCTGGCCTTGCCGGCGACGGGCGCGCTGGCTCAGACGCCGCCGACCCCGCCTCCAGCGACCGCCCAACAGGCCCCGGCGCCGACGGCTCAACCCACACCGCAGGAAGACAAGGACGAACCCGCCACCGTGGGTGATGTCGTCGTCACCGCCCGCGCCAACGACGTCCGCACCTCGATCGATTCCATCAGCTACAGCCTGGCCGACGATCTTCAGGCCACGACCGGCAGTCTCGCCGAGGCCTTGCGCAACGTGCCTTCGGTCGATGTCGACCCCCAGGGCAATGTCTCCCTGCGCGGCGACGGCAATGTCACCATCCTGGTCGATGGCCGCCCCTCGGCCATCCTCTCGGGGCCCAATCGCGCCGATGCGGTGCTGCAGTTGCCGGCCGACCGCTATGGGCGGATCGAGGTCATGACCAACCCCTCGGCCGCCTACAGCCCCGAGGGCTCGGGCGGGGTCATCAACCTGATCACCAAGCCGATCCCGGCTGCCGCTCGGGGCGCGGCCGCCTCGGCTCCGGATGCGACCGTCACGACGGGTTCAGTCCGGGTCAACATCGGCGACAACGGTCGTTGGAACGCCGGCGTCAGCGGTTCGCGCCAGCGCGGCAAGCTGACCCTGACCGGCGACGTCAGCTATCGCTACGACGATCAAACCTTCGCATTCGACCGGCTGCGCGAACAACTGGACCCGACGACCGGCGGCGTGACCGCAACCACCACCACGCATCAGGAAAACGACTCTGTCCAGAAGGGCGCCTTCGGCCGTGTTGCGGCGGAGTATCGCCTGACCGACAAGACCATGTTGACCGGCGAACTGCGCGCCAATCAGTTCGATATGGAGGGCACGGCTCTCGGCCTGTTCGAGACCCGTGACGCCGACGGCGTCCTGACAAGGGCCTATACCCGTGATGGAACGAACGGCTTTTCCATGAAGGGCTGGGGCGTCACCAGCCGCGTGCTGCACCAGTTCGACACCTCAGGACACGAGTGGTCGAACGAGTTGCGCTATGATCGCAACGACAACGAAAACACCTCCTTGGTCGCCAATGTCTTCCAGACGCCGGTTTCGCCCGCGCTCTATGAGGCCACGCGCTGGCTGAACGAGCAGGAGATGATCGGTTTCACCAGCGCCTACACTCGTCCGATGGATGACGGCTCCAAGCTGCGCGCCGGCTATGAGCTGACTCTGACCAGACCGGATCAGGGCAATGTGCTGCGGCGCGGGCCGTCCGAGGCCGCCCTGACCCCTGTGCCGGGTCAGAGCAACCGCTTTACCGCCGAGCAGACGGTCCACGCCCTCTACGCCACCTATGAGCGCCCCTTCGGCGACAAGCTGTCGGCCCAGTTCGGCCTGCGCCTGGAACAGGCCGAGGTTGAGGTCGAGGATGTCACCAACGCCGTCCGCGCCTCTCAGGACTATTTCCGCGCCTACCCGACCGGCCACCTCCAATACAAGCTGACGGACACGCAGACCCTGCGCGCCAGCTATTCGCGCCGCATCCAGCGGCCCCAGCCGACCCAGCTGAACCCCTTCGTCACCTACAGCGACCCGCTGAACCTGCGCTCGGGCAACCCTGACCTGGAGCCGCAGGAGACGGACAGCTTCGAGGCCATGTGGCAGATGCGGCGCGGCCAGAGCTTCTATCAGGCCACGGCCTATTACCGCGACACCACCAAGGCCTTCACCGATGTGGCGACCGACGTGGGCGGCGGCGTGCTGCTGACCCGGCCCGAGAACCTGGGCGCGCGGCGGGACCTGGGCGTCGAACTGACCGCCAGCGGCCGCCTGCATCCCACCTTGCGCTACAACGCCAGCGTCAACGCCTTCCGCCAGGAAATCGACGCGGCGGGCATTCCGGGCGGGCGCGACCGCGAGGGCGAGATGCTGACCGGTCGCGTCAGCCTGAACTGGCAGGCCACGCCCAAGGATTTCGTCCAGGTCATGGGCTTCTGGCAGGGCGACCAGTTGTTGGCGCAAGGAACCCGCGAGAGCGGCGGCATGGTCAACCTGGGCTATCGCCGCAAGCTGAACGACACCCTGTCGCTGCAGTTCACGGCGCGCGACATTCTCAACTCCTTCGGGGGCGCCACCACCTATGACACACCCCTGTTCCGCGAGCGGATCGATCAGGACATCAACCTGCGCGCCTTCTATCTGGGGCTGACCTGGTCGTTCGGCGGCGGCCCGCGTCGCCAGCCTGATCAGTTCGACTTCTCGACTGGCCCGACCGGGGGCTGAGGCTTTCGGCTCGTGATGCGTCAACGCCCGTCGCCCGTCCGGCGGCGGGCGTTTTCGCCTGAGCCCTTGCGTGGCCGATCGGCCACACCCACCTCGGTTTGACACAACTCAAGGCGTCGCTTCGCAGAAGGGCGCGTTGATGGTTTTCCGCCTTCCGAGGGGACTGCACACGATGAATCTCGACCTCTATTCCGACCGCGCCAAACAGGCCGTCCAATCCGCCCAGTCGCTGGCCCTGGCCCGCCGCCACCAGCAGTTCGCGCCCGAGCACCTGCTGAAGGTGCTGCTCGAGGAACGCGACGGTCTGGCCCGCAAGCTGATCGATCAGGCCGGCGGCGATCCGTCCGCCGTTGAACTGGTGACCGAAGGCCTGCTGAAGAAGCGGCCCCAGGTCGAGGGCGGCTCGGGCCAGCTCTATCTGGACGGCGACACCGCCCGCGTCTTCAACGCCGCCGAGGACGCCTCGAAAAAGGCCGGCGACGCCTTCGTCACCACCGAACGCCTGCTGGCCGCCATCGCCAAGGAGGGCGGGGCCGCCGCCGAGGCGCTGAAGTCCGCCGGCGTCACGGCCAAGAAGCTGGACGAAGCCGTGACCGAGATGCGCAAGGGCAAGACCGCCGACAGCGCCTCGGCCGAAGACGGCTATGACGCCCTGAAGCGCTATGCCCGCGACCTGACCGAGGCCGCCCGCGACGGCAAGGTGGACCCCGTCATCGGCCGCGACGAGGAGATCCGCCGCACCATCCAGGTCCTGGCCCGGCGCACCAAGAACAACCCCGTCCTGATCGGCGAACCCGGCGTCGGCAAGACCGCCATCGTCGAGGGCCTGGCTCTGCGCATCGTCAACGGCGACGTGCCGGAAAGCCTGAAGGACAAGAAGGTCCTGTCGCTCGACATGGGCGCGCTGATCGCCGGCGCCAAATACCGCGGCGAGTTCGAGGAACGGCTGAAGGCCGTGCTGAACGAGGTGGCTGCGGCCGAGGGCGGCATCGTGCTGTTCATCGACGAGATGCACACCCTGGTCGGCGCCGGCAAGGGCGACGGGGCCATGGACGCCTCCAACCTGCTGAAGCCTGCGCTGGCGCGCGGAGAGCTGCACTGCGTCGGCGCCACCACGCTGGATGAGTATCGCAAGCACGTCGAGAAGGACGCGGCCCTGGCCCGTCGCTTCCAGCCGGTTTTCGTTTCTGAGCCCACCGTCGAGGACACGGTGTCGATCCTCCGTGGGCTGAAAGAGAAGTATGAGGTCCACCACGGGGTGCGGATCAGCGACAGCGCCATCGTCGCCGCCGCGACCTTGTCGAACCGCTACATCACCGACCGCTTCCTGCCCGACAAGGCCATCGACCTGATCGACGAGGCCGCCTCGCGCGTGCGCATGGCCGTCGATTCCAAGCCCGAGGCTCTGGACGAAATCGACCGCCGCCTGGTCCAGCTCAAGATCGAGCGCGAGGCCCTGAAGAAGGAAAGCGACAGCGCCTCCCAGCAGCGTCTGGAGAAGCTGGAGGACGAGATCGCTGACCTCGAAGGTCAGTCGGACGACATGACCGCCCGCTGGAAGTCGGAGAAGGACAAGGTGGGCCAGGGCGCGCAACTGCGTGAGACCCTGGACCGTCTGCGCGCCGAACTGGCCGCCGCCCAGCGCGCTGGCGACCTCGGCCGCGCCTCCGAGATCGCCTATGGCCAGATCCCTCAACTGGAACGCCAGCTGGCCGAGGCCGAAGCCGCCGAGAAACCCGCCGAAGGCCCCCTGACGCCCGAGGTCGTCGACGCCGAGCAGATCGCCGCCGTCGTCAGCCGCTGGACCGGCGTCCCCGTCGACAAGATGCTGGAGGGCGAGCGCGAAAAACTGCTCAAGATGGAGGACGAACTGGGCCGCCGCGTGGTGGGTCAGGACGAGGCGCTGGAAGCCGTGTCCGACGCCGTCCGCCGCGCCCGCGCCGGTCTGAACGACCCCAACAAGCCGCTGGGCAGCTTCCTCTTCCTCGGCCCGACGGGCGTGGGCAAGACCGAGCTGACCAAGGCCCTGGCCGGCTATCTGTTCGATGACGACAACGCCATCACCCGCATCGACATGAGCGAGTACATGGAGAAGCACTCGGTCAGCCGCCTGATCGGCGCCCCTCCGGGCTATGTCGGCTATGACGAGGGCGGCGCCCTGACCGAGGCCGTGCGTCGGCGTCCCTATCAGGTCATCCTGTTTGACGAGGTCGAAAAGGCCCACCCCGACGTCTTCAACGTGCTGTTGCAGGTGCTGGACGACGGCCGCCTGACCGACGGCCAGGGCCGCACCATCGACTTCAAGAACACCCTGATCATCATGACCTCCAACCTGGGCAGCCAGTATCTGGCCGACCAGCCCGAGGGCGAGGACGTCGAGGCCGTTCGCCCCCTGGTCATGGAACAGGTCCGCGCCCACTTCCGGCCCGAGTTCCTGAACCGCATCGATGAGATCATCCTGTTCCACCGCCTCGGCCGCGAACAGATGGGCGGCATCGTCCGCATCCAGCTGGCGCGCCTCGAAAAGCTGATGGCCGACCGTCGCCTGACGCTCGCTCTGGACGACAGCGCCCTGACCTGGCTCGCCGACAAGGGCTACGACCCCGTCTACGGCGCCCGCCCCCTAAAACGCGTCATCCAGAAGGAACTGGTCGACCCCATGGCCAAGAAACTCCTCGCCGGCGAGATCGAGGACGGGTCGGTGGTGGCCGTGTCAGCGGGGGCTGACGGGCTGGAGATCGGGAAGGCGCGGGTGCATTAAAGAGCAATGAGAACCGTCAATTACACCATATTCCTGTCTCGACCTTCCGATGTCGAGAGCCATGTCGAAACTGTCAAGCAAGCGGTTGCAGACGTCAATCTAGTTTCTGCACCGCTTGGTGCACGATTTGACCTGTTTGACTGGAGGGAGAACGCAACGCCGGGCTTAGATGTGGAGCCTCAGGCGCGCGTAAATCTTCAGTCTGAAAATCACGATGCTTTTATTGCTCTTGTCGGTGCAACATTAGGGACGCCAACGATCAATTATGAATCTGGAACCGTAGAGGAGATAGAGAGAGCGATTAGTAAGGCTGAAGATTCTGTTTTTGGCGGAAATTCGGTGTCAATTTTATTTAAGAATGTATCTTTAAGTATAAATTCTGATCTTGATCAGGCGAAAAAGGTTCAATCTCTTAGGTCAAGTCTTGGGCCTAGGGGAATTTTGTACAGAACTTTTGATAATGATGACGATCTTAGGGATGTTGTCTTTAGGTGTCTTGGTGTTTTGCTTTCCGGTCACGTAAGCATGCAGTCTGAGAATTTATCTGCATCTAAAGTTTCTTCTCAATTCGATGTGATTAGTACTAAGGTAGTTGATGATAATTCCACAGTAGATGATGCCGAAGAGTTGGGAATATTGGATTATTCGCAGATAATTTCGGACCGAATAGAGTCGGCGACGAATGCTTCTATTTCTATATCTGAGGCAATGAAGGTGCTGACGTCTGCTACGTCAAAAGCCACCGACGAAATTTCGATTGCTACGACTATGGATGATCAGTCGGCTAAGAAGAAAATAATAAATGATGTAGCTGCTGCTATAAATATATGCGCCGATAATTTTGAACGGAGCGGCGATCAAGTTCATGTTGAATTTCGGCGTGCTCTAGATGCGATCAGAGAGTTGATTGATATTCAAATGTCAGACATGAGCGGGGAGCAATTTGATAGTGAAATTGCTATAGTTTATGAAATGACAAAATCTCTTGATCCAACTATTACTGAAACAATGTCTCAAACAAAAAATTTTGGAGAGATGATAGCCAGTTTGCCTAGGCTTACAAAGGAGCTAAATTCATCCAAAAGGAGATTGCAGCGTGGTATTGAATCGTTGGTTGCTGGTCTTGCTATTGTGAAGTCTGAAAATAATGCCTTGAATGAATATGCCGCTTCGAGAATTAATATTGGAACCTCGGAAAAGGTGGCGCTGGGCAACTAGGGCTAGCGTGACCTCCGGGTGACTGAGCCTCAGTCCCCCAACACCGGCATCACCTCCACCCCGTCGCAGACGAAGATGCTCATGTGCGGGTGGTTGTCGAACAGGCGGGCGGCGGCCTCATGGCTGTCGGCGCGGACGACCATGAAGACGGTCAGAAGGTTGACCGCGTCCGTCATGGCGCTGTCGTCGTCGATGCGCTTGGTCGGGCCCAGCGGGCCGCCCTGAAAGACGATGGCGTCGCGGTGCGCCTCTTCCCAGGCGGCGACGGCGGCGACGCCGAGGCGGGCCGTCTCGGCCTGCTGGGTCTCGCTCATGGCGCGCCAGGCCCGCCATTTGGGGCCGGTCTTGTCGCTAGTGAAGACGGCCAGGTAGTGGGTCTCGGCGCTCATCGAAGCCTCCCGTTTCCGGGAGGGTCGGACTTTCGGCGGCCTCGGGCAAGCGGCGCCGCGCCACCCCTCATCCGAGCGCCTCCGGCGCCCACCTTCTCCCACAAGGGGAGAAGGAAGTTTGTGCTCAAGCAGCGAGCGACCGCGTCGCGAGCGTTAGCGCTCTTTGTTTAGATATGGATGGCGTGGCCCAGCGCGCGCAAGGACGCCTCGTGGAAGGCTTCGCCCAGCGTCGGGTGGACGTGGATGGTGCCCGCCACGTCTTCCAGCACGGCGCCCATTTCCAGCATCTGGGCGAAGCTGTTGGACATCTCCGAGACGTGCTGGCCGACGGCCTGGATGCCCAGGATGCGGTGGTCGGTCTTCGAGGCGATGACGCGGACGAAGCCGCCGTCTTCGCCGGCCTCGATGGCCAGGGCGCGGCCGATGGCGGCGAAGGGGAAGACGGACTGGATCACGTCGTCGCGGCCCTTGACGTCGTCGACGCCGAGGCCCGCCGAGACGATCTCCGGCTCGGTGAAGCAGACGGCGGCGATGGTGACCGGATCGAAGACGCGGTCATGGCCGGCGATGATCTCGGCCACGACCTCGCCCTGGGCCGAGCCCTTGTGCGCCAGCATGGGTTCGCCGGTCAGGTCGCCGACAGCCCAGACGTTCTTCATGCTGGTGGCGCAGCGCTTGTCGATCTTCACGAAGGGCCCGTCCATGGCCACGCCCATGGTCTCCAGACCCCAGCCCTTGGTGCGCGGACGACGACCGACCGTGACCAGCACCTTGTCGGCGTCCAGTTGCATCGGATTGCCGTCCTTGTCGGTGACGTTCAGCTTGCCGTCTCCGAAACCGCCGGCGCGGGCGCCGAGGAAGAGCTCGACGCCGTGCTTCTCGAGCCACTTCTGCACCGGGTCGGTCAGGGCCTTGTCGTAGAGCGGCAGCAGGCGGTCGGCCATCTCGACGATGGCCACCTCGGCGCCCAGCTTGCGGAAGGCGATGCCCAGTTCCAGGCCGATATAGCCGCCGCCGACGACGACCAGTTTTTTCGGCACTTCCGGCAGGCTCAGGGCTTCGGTCGAGGAGATGACGTCGCCGCCGAACGGCAGGAAGGGCAGTTCGACCGGTTCCGATCCGGTGGCCAGGATGACGTGTTCGGCGGTGATGATGATGGGGCCGTCGGCGGTCTCGACGCGGCAGGTCTTGGCGTCGGTGAACTCGGCCCAGCCCTTGATGACCTTGACCTTGGCCTTCTTCAGCAGGGCGGCCACGCCGGCGTTCAGCTTCCTGACGATGCCGTCCTTCCACGCGACCGTCTTGGACAGGTCGATGGCCGGGGCCGACGCGGTGATGCCCAGCGTGCCGTCGCCGGCGGCTTTCAGGACCGTCTCATACTTGCCCGCGGCGTGGATGATGGCCTTGGACGGAATGCAGCCGACGTTCAGGCAGGTCCCGCCCAGGCCGTCGCCTCCGTCCACCAGAACAGTGTCCAGCCCGAGTTGGCCGCAACGGATGCCCGCGACATAGCCGCCGGTGCCGGCGCCGATGATCAGGACTTTGGTTTTCAGGGTCTGGGTCATTTGGTTTCTGTCTTACGAAGGCGCGTAGCTGCTGCCCTGAGTTCAGTCGGAATTTGTCGATCTAGGACCATGCGAAGGGGAAGCGCCTCGATCACCTCGGGCTGGCCCCAGTTCAGCAGGCGTCGCCACCACGGCAGCCTTCGTCCGTAGATAATGGCTGTCTCACCAAAGCCCGGATAGAGGGTTCTGCCACATGAGCTGCCAAAATCGGGCGCGTACTGATCCTTGAGGCTACTTGAACCGACGTTGCCCTTGAGCGAGACGATAGGCTTGAGATGGCTGATAGCGCGGTTCTCGCCGACTAGCTGGAGAGAACGAATTTGAGCAAGGAACACGTAGTCGGCATTCCTCCAGCTCGCCCGTTGATGAGCGAGGTCCTCATGGTAAATCTTGCGCTCTATGAAGGCGCGCATTTCGTCCTCGCTAAGGTCAGTGCGTGGCACGTCCGCGAGGTCAAAATCGATCGTGCAGGCGAACGCAGGCGCGGCGCTGAAGGAGGCGAGCGTGACGGCGATGATCAGAGCACCAGTCTTCATCAGCTTCCTCCTACTTCCGCTCATCCCCGCGGAGGCGGGGATCCAGTGCTTTGGCCCAAAAGCGCAGGCCGATTAACGGACCGCTTGCCCGGTTCAAGAACTGGGCCCCGGCGTCCGCCGGGGTGAGCGGAAGGAAGAGGCTGGTTCTCAGTTCATCCAGAGCGTCGCCGGGTGCTCCAGCAGGCCCTTGATGCGCTGGACGAAGACCGCGGCGTCATGGCCGTCGACGATGCGGTGATCGAAGCTGGAGGACAGGTTCATCATCTTGCGCACGACCATCTGACCGTCCTTGACCACCACGCGTTCGGCGATCTTGTTCGGGCCGACGATGGCGACCTCGGGGTGGTTGATGATGGGCGTGTGAACCACGCCGCCCAACGTCCCCAGGGAGGTGATGGTGATGGTCGAGCCGCTGAGTTCCTCGCGCTTGGCCGAGCCGTCCTTGGCGGCACCCGAGACGCGGGCGATTTCCAGGGCGGTGGCGTAGGGGTCCAGCGCCTCGGCGTGGCGGACGACCGGGACCATCAGGCCGTTCGGCGTCTGGGCGGCGATGCCCAGATGGACCGGGGCGTGCTGGGTCAGCACCCCGGCCTCGTCGTCATAGTGGCTGTTGATAATCGGCTGGTCGCGCAGGGCCACGACGATGGCGCGGGCGATGAAGGGCAGGACGTTCAGCTTGGGCTGGTCCTTCGACTTCGTGGCGTTCAGGTGGGCGCGCAGCTCCTCCACCGCCGTCATGTCGATTTCCTCGACATAGGTGATGTGCGGGATGCGACGCACGCTCTCGGCCATCTTCTCCGCGATCTTGCGGCGCAGGCCGATGATCTTGGTCTCGGTGGTCCCCTCGGCGCGGGCGTAGGTCGAGGACGCGGTGCCGCCGGTCGCGGCGGGCAGGCTGCCCCCGCGCGCGACGAAGGCGTCCAGGTCTTCATGCTGGATACGACCGGCAGGGCCGGAGCCGGGCACGAAGGCCAGGTCGATGCCCAGATCGCGGGCGCGGTTGCGCACGGCGGGCGAGGCCAGGGCGCGCTCGCCCGGCTGGCGGCCGGTCATGGCGGGGACGGGCTTGGCGTCGGCCTTGGGGGCAGGGGCCGCAGCGGGCTTGGCGACCGGCGCAGGCGCGGCCTTCTCGGCCTTGGCGGCGGGCGCAGGGGCGGCAGCCGGAGTGGCGGCGACATTGCCCTTGCCCTCGACCTTGAAGCTGACCAAGGGGCCGCCGACGGGGACCTGCTGGCCCGCATCGCCGTGCAGGGCGACGACCACGCCGTTGATCGGGCTGGTGATCTCGACCGTGGCCTTGTCGGTCATGATGTCGGCGAGGATTTGATCCTCCTCGACCGCGTCGCCGACCTTGACGTGCCAGCCGACCAGTTCGGCCTCGGCGGTGCCTTCGCCCACGTCGGGCAGCTTGAACACGTAGTTCGCTCCGGCGGCGGCGCCGACCGGCGCAGGGGAAACCGGGGCGGCTTCAGCCTTCGGCGCTTCGACGGCTACCGGGGCGGGCTCGGATTTAGCGACAGGCGTTGGCGTCGGCTCGGCGTCGGACGCATTACCCGCGCCCTCGACCTCGAACTCGACCAGGGGGCCGCGCACGGGCACCATCTGGCCGGGCTCGCCGTGAATGGCAAGAACCTTGCCGCTGACCGGGGCGGTGATTTCCACCGTGGCCTTGTCGGTCATGATGTCGGCGACGATCTGGTCTTCCTCGACCATGTCGCCGACCGCGACGTGCCAGGCGACCAGTTCGGCCTCGGCGGTGCCTTCGCCCACGTCGGGCAGCTTGAAGACGAAACGACCCATATCAACGGCCTCCCGACATGACGGCTTTCAGGGCGTCGGCCACGCGTTGCGGGCCGGGGAAGTATTCCCACTCGAAGGCGTGCGGGTAGGGGGTGTCCCAGCCCGTGACACGCGCGATGGGGGCTTCCAGATGATAGAAGCAGCGTTCCTGCACCAGGGCCGACAGCTCGCCGCCGAAGCCCGAGGTTTTCGGCGCCTCGTGCACGATGACGCAGCGGCCGGTCTTTTTGACGCTGGCTTCGATGGTCTCGATGTCCAGCGGCACCAGGGTGCGCAGGTCGATGACCTCGGCGTCGACGCCGGCGTGTTCGGCGCCGGCCAGGGCCACCCAGACCATGGTGCCATAGGCCAGGATGGTGACGTCCGAACCTTCGCGCATGACGCGGGCCTTGCCGATGGGCAGGGCGTATTTCTCGGTCGGGACCTGGGCCAGTTCCTGGGTCTTCCACGGCGAAACCGGCTTCTCGTGCCAGCCGTCGAAGGGACCGTTGTAGAGGCGCTTGGGCTCGAAGAAGACGACCGGATCGTCATCCTCGATGGCGGCGGTCAGCAGGCCCTTGGCGTCATAGGGGTTGGACGGAATGACGACCTTCAGACCCGCGATGTGGGTGAACAGGGCTTCGGGCGACTGGCTGTGCGTCTGGCCGCCGAAGATGCCGCCGCCGTAGGGGCTGCGGATGGTGATCGGCGAGGTGAACTGACCGCCCGAGCGGTAGCGCATCTTGGCCGCTTCCGAGACGATCTGGTCGTAGGCCGGATAGATGTAGTCGGCGAACTGGATCTCGACGACCGGGCGCAGGCCATAGGCGCCCATGCCGATGGCGGCGGCGACGATGCCGCATTCCGAAATCGGGGCGTCGAAGCTGCGGGTCAGGCCGTGCTTTTGCTGAAGCTGGTCGGTGACGCGGAAGACGCCGCCGAAATAGCCCGCGTCCTCGCCGAACGACAGGACGTTCGGGTCCTCGGCCATCTTGACGTCGATGGCCGAGTTCAGGGCCTGGATCATGTTCATGGGAACAGTGGTCATGGTCAGACTCCGACCTCGCGGCGCTGTTCGACCAAGCGCCAGTCCTCGGTCGCATAGACCTCTTCAAACATGGTCTTCACGCTGGGGCGCGACTGGCCGAGCGTGCCGATGGCCTCGGATTCCTTGCCGGCGGCGCGGACCTGCTCGACGGCGTCCTTTTCGGCTTCGACCTGCTGCTCGTCCGACCATTCGCCGAGGACGATCAGGTGCTGTTTCAGGCGCTCGATCGGGTCGCCCAGCGGCCATTTCTCGGCCTCATCGCCCGGGCGATAGCGGCTGGGATCGTCAGAGGTCGAGTGCGGAGCGCCGCGATAGGTGAACAGCTCGATCACGGTGGCGCCCTGGTTGGTGCGCGCGCGTTCCTCGGCCCACTGGGTCGCGGCCCAGACGGCCAGGAAGTCGTTGCCGTCGACGCGCAGGGCCGGCAGGCCATAGCCGATGGCCTTGGCGGCGAAAGTCGTGTCCAGACCGCCCGCGATGCCCATGAAGGACGAGATGGCCCACTGGTTGTTGACCACGTTCAGGATGACCGGCGCGCGGTAAACCGAGGCGAAGGTCAGGGCGTTGTGGAAGTCGCCTTCCGCCGTGGCGCCGTCGCCGATCCAACTGATGGCGATCTTGTCATCGCCCTTGTAGGCGCTGGCCATGGCCCAACCCACGGCCTGCGGCACCTGGGTGCCCAGGTTGCCCGAGATGGTGAAGAAGCCATAGTCCTTGGCCGAATACATGATCGGCAGCTGGCGGCCCTTGATCGGGTCTTCGGCGTTGGAATAGATCTGGTTCATCATCGACGCGAGCGGATAGCCGCGTGCGATCAGAAGGCCCTGCTGGCGATAGGTGGGGAAGCCCATGTCCTCGCGGCTCAGGATCATGCCCTGGGCGACCGCGATGGCCTCCTCGCCGGTGCACTTCATGTAGAAGCTGGTCTTGCCCTGGCGGTGGGCGCGGTGCATCCGCTCGTCGAAGGCGCGGGTCAGGATCATGGCCTTGAGGCCGCGCCGCATGATCTCGGGGTCCAGCTTGGGGTCCCAGGGGCCGACGGCCTTGCCCTCGTCGTCCAGAACGCGGACCAGGCGGAAGGCGAGATCGCGCATCTCATAGGGGGCGGTCGAGACTTCCGGGCGGCTGACAGCGCCGGCGGGATCGAACTGCAGGTGGCTGAAATCGGGCGCATCGCCCGGACGACCCGAGGGCTCCGGCACGCGCAGCGACAGGGTGGGGGTGTTCTTCATCATGCGTCCCGTCCGGTTAATCCGTCCGCGTTTCCTCTATGGAGAGGGCATAGCATGGCGCGTCTCTGTTGGCCTTCCTAAAAATACCCTTGCCAAATGCTGATTTGGGGTATTTTATTGCGTGAAATCCCCTTTTGGAGAAACGCCTTTGGCCGATGAACTTGATCCTATCGACGCCCGCATCCTCGACATCCTGCAACAGGACGCCGGATTGTCGGTCGCCGAGGTCGCCGATCGCGTCGGCCTTTCGGCCTCGCCCTGCTGGCGCCGGATCAAGAGACTGGAGGACTCTGGCCTGATACGCAAGCGGGTCACGCTTCTGGACGCCGGTCTGCTGGGTCTGGACTTCGAGGTCTACGCCATCGTCAAGCTGAGCCTGCCGTCGCGTGAGAACCTCGACATCTTTGAAAAGGCCGTGTCCGAATGGCCGGAAGTGGTGCAGTGCGCCACCATCACCGGGCGCGAGGACTATGTCCTGCGCATCATCACTTCGGACATGCACGCCTTCGATCAGTTCCTGCGCGACAAGCTGCTGACGCTGGGCATCGTCTCCGACTGCGCCAGCCATATCGTCACGCGCGGCGTCAAGAACGTCACCACCCTGCCGCTGGGCATCATCACGCCGCACGTCGGCTAAACGACCAGGCGAGGGGGCAGGCATGATCGAACTGGTGATCGACGCGCGTCGGAAGGACCTCGGCGGGTTCGAGGTCGGGCGCGTCCTGCCCTTCCACGCCAGGCCCATGGTCGGCCCCTTCATCTTCCTGGACCAGATGGGCCCGGCCGAGTTCGCGCCGGGCGCCGACGCCATCAATGTGCGACCGCACCCGCACATCGGCCTGTCGACCCTGACCTATCTGTTCGAGGGCGAGATCATGCACCGGGACAATCTGGGCTATACCCAGGCCATCCGTCCCGGCGAGGTGAACTGGATGACCGCCGGGTCCGGCATCGTCCATTCCGAACGCACCGACCCGCTGAAGAAGGCGCAGGGCGGGGCCATGCACGGGATGCAGGCCTGGGTCGCCCTGCCGACCGAACTGGAGGAGATGGCGCCCTCCTTCACCCACCTGGGCGAGGACGCCCAGCCGACCTATGAGAACAACGGCCTGTTCGCGCGTCTGGTGGCGGGCGAGGCCTTCGGCGCCAAGGCCGCAACCCCGGTCCAGTCGCCGCTCTTCTACGTCCATTGGGACATGGCCGAGGGCGTGCGCGCCGCCCCGCCGCCGCCGAAATCCAAGGGCGGCTACAGCGAGCGCGCCCTGTTCGTGGCCAAGGGCCGGATCGAGGTCGACGGCCGCCCCTTCCACGAAGGCCAGATGGTGGTCCTGTCGGCCAATGCCGAGCCGACCGTCACGGCCCTGGCCCCGTCCAGCGTCATGGTCCTGGGCGGCGAGCCGGTCGGCGAACGTCTGATCTGGTGGAACTTCGTCTCCTCGTCCCAGGCCCGCATGGACCAGGCCAAGGCCGACTGGAAGGCCGGCCGCATGAGCCTGCCGTCTGAAGACGCGCTGGAGTTCATTCCGTTGCCGGAAGAGACGGTCTAGGCGTTCTCACAGCCCCCGCACGAACCCCGTCAGCGCCGCGCTCACTTCGTCCGGCCTTTCCTGTTGCAGCCAATGTCCGGCGCCTGGCAGGACGACTTGGCCGCGCAGGTCGGTGAGCCAGTCCGTTTGCCCTGCCTCATGCGGGCCGGCGTAGTGGCGCACGGGGTCGCGATCGCCGACGAGGAAGAGGGCGGGTTGAGCGATCTTCTGGCCTTGCAGGAAGGCGGTCAGGCTCCAGTTGCGGTCGAGGCAGCGATACCAGTCCAGCGGCCCTCGGAAGCCTGATGCGGCAAACGCGGCGACGTATTCATCGAAGTGCGCTTCGCTCATCCAGGGCGGCAGGGTCGCGTGGTCGGATATGCTGTCCAGCAGACTGACGCCCTGCGGCATGAAGCCGGTCGACTGGTCCGCCGTGGCGGTGGCGCCGTCATAGGCCCAGAACATCTTTCTCAGGGCCGTGGCCGGGTCGGCGTCCAGTTCGACATGGGCCTCCGGCGACTGGAAGCGGTTGATGTAGAGGTCGCCCAGCCCCGCCCGTTTCGTGATCGCCGCCATGGCCGCCGTCGGCGGTCCTTTGGGACGGCGCGGCTGGAAGGGCACCGACAGGCCAGCGACGGCGCGGAAGACGTCGGGCCGCATCAGGGCGCAATGCCAGGCCACCGCCGAGCCCCAGTCGTGGCCGATGACGACCGCCTGCTCCTCGCCCATCGCCCGCGCCAGATCGACCATGTCCCCGACCAGATGCAGGATCGTGTGGTCTTCCTGATCGGCGGGTTTGTTGGTCCCGCCATAGCCGCGCATGTCGGGGGCGACGGCGCGATAGCCCGCCTCGGCCAGGGCCTGAACCTGGGCTCGCCAACTGATCCCCAGTTCGGGAAAGCCGTGGATCAGCAGGACCAGCGGGCCTTCACCGGCCTCCAGCACCTGTTGCGTCAGGCCGTCGGTGGCGATGCGGCGGGTCTGCATGGGCGGTCCTCCCTTTAGAAGCTAGCCTATCGCGTTTTTGGTCTCTGGCGAGAGCGTTCCCGTTCCGTTTCGCATCGCGGGGCGCTATGGATCGGGGGTGATCGACGTCTCCGCCCCTTTCACCGTCAAGCCCGCGACCCAACCTTGGGCCGAGCTGCCGCCCGCCTTGGCCACCCCGCCGGGCGCCGGGGCCGTGTGCGATGCGTCGGGGGCGAAGAAGATCGGGCGCGGCGCCGCCGAGGGCGTCTTGACCGGCGGCGCCGTCATGGTCGCCCACGCCAGCCTGACCGCCCGCCGACTGGGCCTCAGCCCGCCGCCGCGCTCCAGCGAGATGCTGGACGTGCTGGAGCTCTACGCCTTCGTGCGGCCGGCCAAGTTCTGCGCCCCGTCGCCGTCGGGGCTGGCGCTGGCGCTGGGCCGCACCGAGCCCAAGGGGGCCGAGGCTCAGGCCCAGGCCCTGCGCGACGCCGCCGCCGACTTGCTGAATGAACTGACTGACCCCGCCTATCCGGGCCGCGAGGACGCCTTCACCCTGGCCGGGACGCTGGACCGGGCGGGCTGGTCCTGGGGATCGCGCGTGCTGGCCGCGCTTCAGGCCGGGCCTTTGCGGGATCGCCGAGAGCGCGGCACGGGACTGGATGTCTGGTCGCGCCTGGCCGAGTGGGAGGACGAGGCCCCGCGCGGCGAGGCCGGGTCCGCCCCGGTGGACTCAGAAAGCGCCCGCATCCGTCTGGACAAGCTGTTGCAGGCCTCGGGTCTGGACGAGACCCGCCCGGCCCAGTCCGACTACGCCGCCGAGGCCGCCTACGCCTTTTCGCCGCGAAACGAGGAGGGCCGTCCGCGCGTCCTGCTGGCCGAGGCCGGCACCGGCACCGGCAAGACCCTGGGCTATCTGGCCCCCGCCAGCCTGTGGGCCGAGCGCAACTCCGGCGCGGCCTGGGTCTCGACCTATACCCGTGCCCTGCAACGCCAGATCGACCGCGAAAGCCGCGCCCTGTGGCCTGACGAGGCCGAGCGCCGCAAGAAGACGGTGGTCCGAAAAGGCCGCGAAAACTACCTCTGCCTGCTGAACCTGCAGGACATGATGCAGGCGGCCCAGCTGGGCAATGGCGACCTGATCGGCATGGGGTTGGCCGCGCGCTGGGCCGCGCATAGCCGCGACGGTGACATGACCGGCGGCGACTATCCCGGCTGGCTGCCCGGCCTCTACGCCGCCGCCCCTAGCCATCAGGCCAGCCCGGCCAATCTGGTCGACCGGCGCGGCGAATGCGTCCACGCCGCCTGTCCGCACTACCGTCTTTGCTTCGTCGAGAAGACCATCCGCGCCAGCCGCCGGGCCGATCTGGTCGTGGCCAACCACGCCCTGGTCATGACCCAGGCCGCCTTCGACGGCGCCCGATCCGCGCGCGGTCAGAAGCAGGATGGCGAGACGGCGGCGTTGAAGCGCATCGTCTTCGACGAGGGCCACCACCTGTTCGACGCGGCCGACAGCGCCTTCTCCGCCGCCCTGTCGGGTCAGGAAGCCGCCGAGCTGCGCCGCTGGATCCGAGGCCCCGAGGGGCGCGGCCGTCGCGGGCGCGGGCTGGAGCAACGGCTGGGCGACCTGTGCGCCGACAACGAGGCCGCCGCCAAGGCCCTGAAGGACGCCATGATCGCCGCCGCCGCCCTGCCGGGCGAGGGCGTCTCGGGCCGCATCGCCCCGGCGTCGGGCGAGATCAATCCCATCGGCCCGATCGAGGCCTTCCTGGTCGCGGCGCTGGAACAGCTGCGCGCCCGCAGTCAGGAAACCGGCGGGACCGAGTTCGGACTGGAGTGCGCCCTGCGTCCCGCCACCGAGCCGGTGCTGCAGGCCGCCCGCGCCGCCGCCCGCGCCATCGCCGCCGTCGAGGCGCCGCTTCTGGCCCTGTCGCGCCACCTCGAGGATATCCTCGACGAGGAGGCCGCCGAGCTGGACGGCGCCGCCCGCGCCCGCATCGAGGGCGCCCTGCGCGGCATGGATCGGCGGGCGCGCATGACCCTGCCCGGCTGGCGCTCCATGCTGGCTGCGCTCGAAGAAGGCGGTGATGAACCCGATCCCGATTTCGTCGATTGGTTGAGCGCCGAGGCTGCGTTCGGCCGCATCCACGACGTGGCCCTGCGCCGCCACTGGATCGACCCGACCGTGCCGCTGGAAGCCGCCGTCATCATGCCCGCGCACGGCGTTCTGGTGACCTCGGCCACCCTGTCCGATCCCGCCGCCGAGGACCCCTTCCAACTGGCCCGGATGCGCACCGGCGCGGCGCGCCTGATCGAACCGGCACGGACGCTGAAGGTGGACAGCCCCTTCGACTACGCCGCCAACAGCCGCATCATCGTCGTCAACGACCTGATGAAGGACGACCCGCGCCAGATCGCGGCGGCCATGCGCGAGCTCTTCTTGGCGGCGGGCGGCGGAGGCGTGGGCCTGTTCACCGCCATCCGCCGACTGAAAGCCGTCTATGAGCGGCTGGGCCCTGACCTGGCCAAGGCGGGCGTCCCCCTCTACGCCCAGCACGTCGATCCGCTGGAAGTCGGGGCCTTGGTGGACGTTTTCCGCGCCGAACAGGACTCCTGCCTGCTCGGCACCGACGCCGTGCGCGACGGGGTCGATGTGCCGGGGCGCTCCCTGCGCGTTCTCGCCTTCGACCGCGTGCCGTGGCCGCGCCCCGACCTGCTGCACAAGGCGCGCCGCGAGCGTTTTGGCGGCAAGGGCTACGACGACGCCCTGGCGCGCGGCCGGATCGCGCAGGCGTTCGGCCGTCTGATCCGCCGCGCCGACGACAAGGGGGTCTTCCTCATGCTGGACGCCGCCTGTCCGACGCGGCTGTTCGCGGGTCTGCCGCCTGGAACCGAGGTGCAGCGCATGGGTCTGGCCGAGGCGGTGGAACTGACCAAGGGCTTCCTTAATCCTGAGGCCTGAAGCCCTCCGCTCCTCCTTCCTTTCGTCATCCTCCGGCAAGCCGCGCAGCGGCGCTGACCGGGGGACTCAGCGGCGCCCGCAGGGCGAAAACCCCACGCGCCGCGTCCGTCACAAAGATCGCCTTCGGCGCCGCTGGGTCCCCCGGCCTCCGCTTCGCTTCGCCGGAGGATGACGAAAATGATGAGCTCGGCTATCACCCGAGCCTTCGTTGCGATCGGCAATCCATGTCCAAGACCACCCCCGCGACCGTCGCTCTGACCCAGGCCGGCGTCGCCTTCGACCTCTTCCCCTACGCCTACGACCCCGACGCGCCGCGCGTGGGATTGCAAGCGGCTGAGGCGCTGGGCTGGGCGCCGGAGCAGGTGTTCAAGACGCTGATGACCCTGGTGGACGCCAAGCCCGCCTGCGTCATCGTTCCCTCCGACTGCGAGGTCAGCATGAAGAAGCTGGCGGCGGTCCTCGGGGGCAAGTCGGCCCAGATGATGAAGCCCGCCGACGCTGAACGCTTGACCGGCTACAAGGTCGGCGGCGTCAGTCCCTTTGGTCAGAGGAAGGCCGTGCCGACCGTGATGGACGAGACGGCCATCCTGTTCGACCGCATCCTGATCAATGGCGGCCAGCGCGGCCTGCTGCTAGGCCTGACGCCGGACGAGGCGGCGCGGGCGGCGGAGGCGAGGCTGGCTGATCTTACGGCCTAGCCTTCGAACGTCACGACCACGCTGTCAGCCGAGCGCTCGGCCTCGCCGTGGAAGACCGCCTCGATGTTGTTGCCGTCCGGGTCCAGCAGGAAGGCGGCGTAGTAGCCGGGGTGATAGGGTCGCTCGCCCGGCGCGCCGTTGTCGGTCCCGCCCGCCGAAAGCCCCGCCTTGTGGAAGGCCTCGACCATGGCGCGGTCGCGCGCCTGAAAGGCCAGATGGCAGCGGCCGGTCGGTCGGCCCGCCGAAGCGATGCTGTCTACCGCCGAGACGAACAGTTCGTCGGCCCAGAAGAAGCGTTCCGCCTCGCCGCCGATCGGCACGCCCAGGGCCTCCAGCACTGCGCCGTAGAAGCGGCGGCTGGCCTCCAGATCGGGCGTCACCAGTTGCAGGTGGTCGATCAGGCGGCCGCGATGAAGCTGCTGCGTCTCCATGGTCTTCGTCTCCTGTCAGGTTGCGATTCGAACGGGCGACAGCCTGGCCTGTTCCTGCTGACAGGGCGTGTCAGCAGCCGCGCGGCCTGCTAAACCGCGCCCATGACCGACGCTCACGCTGAACCTGTCCGCCACAGCCGCAAGGGGCTGATCATCCCCTTTGCCATCGTCTTCGTCGGCCTGGCCCTGTGGACCGGCTGGTGGTTCTTTCTGACGCAGCAGATCGAACAGAAGCTGGAAGGCCGCATCGCCCGGCTGGAGCAGTCGGGCTGGAGCGTGAAGCACGCGGGGCTCTCCACGACCGGCTGGCCGCTGCGGGCCAGGGTGGCGATGAAGCACGTCGATGTCGTCGCTCCCTCGGGCCACGCGGTCGCCGCGCCTGAGATCGTGGCGGAGGCCAATGCCTATAACCCGACCAAGTGGGTCATCGCCGCGCCGAACGGCCTGGTCATGACGCGCGGGGCCAAGGGCAAGACGGCGGTGCGCGCCGAGTCCATTCGCATGAGCATCCACGGCCTGACCCAGCGCTGGCCCAATGTCGTGGTCGAGCTGGCCAAGCCGGTCTTCACCGCCCTGCCGGACGCCGAGCCCTTCCCCTTGTCCAAGGCCGGTCTGGTTCAGTTTTACATGCGGCCGCACTTGGCCGGCTCGAACGCGCCGACCGACGACGTCGACGTCCTGTTCCGTCTGGTCGACGGCGAGGGCCGGCCCAATGGGCCGGTCGAGGGCCTGACACAGTCCGGCAAGCTGAACGCCCAGGTGGAGGCTGTGATCGAGAAGGCCGGCGCCCTGAAGGGCGCGGACGCGCACGGCCTGCTGTCGGCCTGGACCGCCGCTGGCGGGCGTTTCATCGACATGAAGGGCGAGCTGGGCGCGGGCGAGAGCAAGACCTTCCTGTCCAGCCCAGCCCTGTCGGCCGACGACAAGGGCCGTCTGCAAGGCGAGGTCTTCTTGCGCGCCGAGAAGCCTTTGGCCGCCATCGTCGGTCTGGCCGGGGCTACCCAGGGCGGATCGGTCGATCGCGCCGCCGCCGCCCGCGCCGCCGCCGCCACGCCGCAGGGCGGGGCCGGGGATCAGGGGCAGGCCGTCGATCTGGTGCTGAACTTCAAGGGCGGGCGCACCTATCTGGGGCCCTTCGCCCTGGCCCCGGCGCCGCAGTTGTTCTGATGCTGGTCGAGCCGCCCGAGGACGCGGAACGTCTGGCCCTGGACCGCGCCCTGATCGCGGCGGCGCGCGCCCGCATCGCCGCCGGAGCACGTGGTTCGGCCGACGCTGACGCCATCGCCCTGCGCGAGCTGCTGCGTGACATTCCCGTATCCGAGCGTCCGGTCCTGCGCGCCGTGCTGGGCCGCATCGAGGCCGCGACCGGCCCGGCGCTGTCGACCTGCGGGCCGCTGTCGCAAGCCTTGGCCGCCGACCGCTGGGGCCTGATCGGGCGTCCGACGGCCGAGCCGGATCAGGCGCTCCTGACGGCCCGGCAAGGGGGGCGCGCCCTGATCGACCTTGGCGTCCGGCCCTGGTGGGGCAAGCTGCTGGCCCTGCCCATGCTCAAGGTCGTCGCCGCCCTGCCGGACGATGCGGCGGGCGTGCCGCGCGCCCTGCTGGTCTCGACCGAGGCCCCCGGCCCGACCGGCGACGACCGCACCTTCTGGGTCACCGACAGTCCGGCGTCCGACGCCCGCATCGTGACGGCTCTGGGCGAGGCCGGCCTGATCGCCGCGCCCCTGACGGCAGGCGGCGGCTTGAAGCTGTTTACCCTGACAGGCTATGTGCAGGCCGAGGACGGGCGGTTGATCGACGCCCCCGGCCAGATGAGCGGCGTCATCGGCGCCGCCCCCGTTTACTGACCACAGACTTCGAGGATGACGCCCATGACCGACGCGACCAAAACCGCGCCCGCCCCCAAGCCCGGCATCCTCGACATCGCCCCCTATGTAGGCGGCAAGGGCGCCATCGCCGGCTTCGCCGAGCCGATGAAGCTGTCCTCGAACGAGAACGCCCTGGGCGCGGGCGAGAAGGCGCGCGAGGCCTATGCCGCCGCCCTGAAGAACATCCACGTCTATCCCGATGGCCGCGCCACCAAGCTGCGCGAGGCCGTGGCCGCCCATCACGGTCTGGAGGCCGAGCGCCTGATCTTCGGCAACGGCTCGGACGAGGTCTTCGCCCTGCTGAACCAGACCTATCTGAGCGCGGGCGACAACATCGTCACCGGCCAGTACGGCTTCCTCGCCTATCGCATCTCGGCCAAGGCCTGCGGCGCCGAGGTCAAGCTGGCGGCCGAGCCCAACATGAAGGCCGAGGTCGAGGCCATCCTCGAACAGGTCGATGAGCGGACGAAGATCGTCTACGTCTCCAACCCGTCCAACCCGACCGGCAGTTGGAACTCGGGCGAGGAAATTCGCCGCCTGCACGCGGCTTTGCCGTCGCACATCATCCTGGTGGTGGACGAGGCCTATGCCGAGTTCGTGGTCGAGCCGGAATGGGAGACCAGCTTCGGTCTGGCCCGCGAGGCGTCCAACGTCGTCGTCACCCGCACCTTCTCCAAGATCCACGGCCTGGGCGGCCTGCGTATCGGCTTCGGCTACGCCCCGCTGGCGATCGAGCAGGCGGTGGACCGCATCCGCCTGCCGTTCAACGTCTCGGTGCCGGGCCTCGACGCCGCCACCGCCGCCCTGTCGGACGAGGCGCACCAGAAGGCCTCGCGCGATCTGGTGCTGGACTGGCGTCCGCGCATGACCCAGGCCATTCGCGGCTTCGGTTTCGAGGTCTTCCCCTCGGCGGGCAACTTCGTCCTGGTGCGGTTCGCGGACGACAAGCGCAACGCCGCCGCCGCCAACGACTATCTGAACTCAAAGGGCGTCATCGTTCGTCCGGTCGGCGGTTATGGCCTGCCCGACTGCCTGCGCATCACCATCGGCACCGAAGACCAGAACCGCGCCGTGATCGACGCCCTCAGCGAGTTCGCCGCCAGTTGATCTGGCGGGGCGTCAGTCGCCGCTGTTGAAGCGGACGACCCCGATCAGGCCCGCGCGCCAGACGTGGTCGTCCTTCAGCAGGGGGCTGTCCTTGATGTCGCCCAGACGCTGTTCGTAGTTGACGAAGGCGCCCATGCCGAAACGGTCGCCGATCGGGATGGCCAGCAGGGCGGCCGCCCCGGCCCCGGCCGCGCCGCCGGACGGCTCATAGGCGGTGAAGCCGCTGCCCGGAACGGCGTCCGGGGCGATGCCGAAATACCGCTTGGCCCGCGCATCGTCGAAGGCGCGGCCATAGGCCATGACCTGCAGCAGGCCGACGGGCGTCACGCGCTGGTGACCGACCGAGGCCATGTATTCCATGCCCGCGTCGTCGCCGGTGGCGTCGTGCTGGATGCGGCCGCCGACCACCACATTCCCCGGCAGGCGCTTGTAGGCGTAGATCGCTGCGTCGGCGCCCAGGTCGGGCCGGTCCAGGGTGGAGCCCTCGATATCGCCGGCGGCGAAACGCGGGCGCAGTTGCACCCCGGCATGGAAGCCGTCGCGCTTGATCGCGTTCCAGCCCAGGCCGTCCAGGCCGTTGGCGTAAACCACGTCGCGATAGGAGGCCGAGCCCCAGGCGGTGAAATTGAACTGATCGCTCTTGGCGCCGGTGGCGCTGAAACCGCGCACCACGCCGCCGCCGATGTCGACCTTCCACGTCTTGGTCGCCTCGACTGCCTCATAGGGCTGGGCCTGGGCCAGGGCGGAGGCGGCAGGCAGAGCGACGAAGGCGACCGCAGTCAGGGCGGCGAGACGGCGGGCGGCGCGTAAAGGCATGAAGGGATCGCAGGTCAACGGCTGATGATATGGCCGTTCTGCAGAGCCTAGGTTTTGGGCGGCAACAAGGCGGTGGAGGCGGTTTCGATCCGGTTTTCCAGTTCCGCCATGAACTCAGCCCGTTTCAGGCCGGCCGGGATGGGCGGCAGGAACTCGAAGACGATGGTGCCCGGATAGCGCTTGAAGCCATGGGCAGGCCAGTGAACCCCCGAGTTGGTGGCGACTGGCCAGCAGGGGCTGTCCAGGTCGCGATACAGGGCGGCGATGCCAGGCTTGTAGTCGGGGGCGGCGCCGATCTCGCCGCGCGTGCCTTCTGGGAAGATCAGGATCTGGCGGCCCTCGGCGTGACGGGCGCGGGCCTGACGCACCATGTCCTTCAGCGCCTTGGAATGGGCCGAACGGTCGACGGCGATCATCCTAGTCTTCCAAGCGAACCAGCCGAAGAAGGGCAGGACCATCAGTTCCTTCTTCATGATGAAGCAGGCGTCGTCGAGGAAGGCGAAGGGGGCGATGACGTCCAGCATGCCCTGATGCTTGGCGGCGATCAGAGCCGGGCCGGTCGGGCGGTGCTCCAGCCCGCGCACTTCGACCTTGACCCCAGCGATCCAGCGCAGGCCGAACAGGACGAATTTCGACCACAACTTGATGACGCCGACGGCGACACGGTGCGGCATCAGCAGGGCCGGCGACAGGCCGACGGCGAAGATCACCATCGACAGATAGAGCCAGGCGACAAAGATCAGGGAGCGCAGGGTGGTCATTCAGGCAGTCTCTAGCTGGGGCTGCGGCGCCGATCGTTCCGGGTGGTGGCCCCGCAGGCGGTGCATCCCCTCGCGGCCCAGCACGGCCAGGTATTTCATGTATTCCAGCGTCATCCGGCGGGCGGTGACGGCGGCGCGCCACCAGCCGGAATTGTCCAGCGACGGCGTCGAGACGGCGTAGGGCGTCAGCTTGACGCCGGGAGCCGCGCCGCGGATCTCCAGCAGGCTGCGCGGCATGTGATAGTCGGAGGTGACGACGATCAGGCTGTCATAGTGCTTGGCCTTGGCCCAGGCGGCGATCTCCTGGGCGTTGCCGACGGTGTTCTCGGCCTCGAAGCCCAGGTCGACGCAGCAGTTGAACAGCTTGCTGGAACCCGGCGTCAGGGCCCGCAGCTCCTGGCGGCGCACGTCGCGGTTAACGCCCGAGATCAGCACCCGGCGCCCCTTGTCCTGCTCCAGCAGGCGGATGGCGGCGTTGACGCGTTCGGCCGAGGGGCCGGTCAGGGCGACGATGGCGTCGGCGCGCGCAGGCTCGGGCGCGGGCGTCAGGCCGCGCACGCGCTCGGCGAAGGCGAACAACCCCACCAGCCACATCAGCGCCACCACGGCGATCAGCGTCACGAACTTCATGATGCTTAACTAGCCACGACCGCCCAGCTTCGCCAGCGCCGTGAAGCGGGCGGCCAGCAATGCGACGCCGAAAGCCAGCAGCGGACAGGCGATCAGGATGGCCAGATCGCTGAAGGCCAGGGGCAGGGCCGGGGTCAGCCCGCCCTCGCCGCCGATCAGGCGCACCAGGGCCAGCAGCAAGGCGGCGACGCCGGCCCCCAGGGCGCCGGCCTGGGCCGCCAAACCGCCGAAGCGCCGCTGGAACAAGCCGGCGACATAGCTGTCCGAGGCGCCGTTCAGGCTCAGGGTCTCGATCACGTTGGCCTGGGCCGCCATGCCCGCGCGCGTGGCGTAGGCGATGACGGCGGCGGTGGCGGCCGCGATCAGCAGGAAGGCGGCCCCCGCCAGGGCCGTGATGACGCCCGCCGAACGCTCGACCTCGCCGCGCCATAGGCTGTGGTCGTCCACCGTGGCGTCCAGCCCGGCCTCGGCCAGGGCCCGGCTGAGGGTGGGCGCGCTGGCCGGGTTGTTCGGGTCCAGACGGACCGTGACCAGATAGGGCAGGGGCAGGTCGGGCAGGGCCGCCTCGCCGACCCAGGGCCGCAGAAGGGCCTCGGCGGCCTTCCTGTCCATGGCCTCAGCCTCGGCCACGCCCTTGACCCCGGCCAGGGTCTCGGCGGCGCGGGCGGCGGCGGTGGGGCCGGTCTCGTCCACGCGCGGGCGCACCTGGACCGTGGCTTCGCCGCGCAGTTGGTGGGCCCAGCCGTGGGCCGCCCGGTCGGCGGCCACGGCCCCGACGGCGGTGATGGAGGCGAGGAAGCACAGGACGGCGACGACCACCATCAGCCAGCGCTCGCCGCCCGCCTCGCGCGACAGCAGGGCGGGGCCGCGTCGGAACAGGGCGCGGATCATGCGGCCTCTCCTGCGGGTTCCATTCGGCTCAGATGGCCGTCCTCCAGCCGCAGAACCGTGGCGCCGACGCGCTCGGCCAGGGCCTCGTCGTGGCTGGCGATCAGGATGGTGGCCCCCAGCTTGTTCAGCGACTGGAACAGCCGCATCAGCTTCTCGCCCATGGCCCGGTCGACGCTGCCGGTCGGCTCGTCGGCCAGGATCAGGCGCGGGCGGGTGATGACGGCGCGGGCGATGGCCAGTCTTTGCTTCTCGCCGCCGGACAGGGCCGGGGGCAGGGCGTCCATCCGCTGGCCCAGACCGACCCAGCGCAGCATCTCGGCCACGTCGGCGGCGTGATCGGCGGTCTTGCCGCCTGTCAGGGTCAGGGGCAGGGCCGCGTTTTCAAAGGCGGTCAGGTGATCCAGCAGGCGGAAATCCTGAAACACCACGCCCATGCGTCGGCGGAAGGCGGGCACGCCGCCGCGCGGCAGGTCGGTGACCTCGCGGCCGAACAGACTGATTCGCCCGGTCTGCGGTCGCTCGGCCAGGGTCAGCAGACGCAAAAGCGAAGACTTGCCCGCGCCGGACGGTCCGGTAAGGAAGTGGAAAGAGCCCTGCGGCAGACTAAGGTTAACGTCGCGCAGGACGTCGGGCCTGTCCGCATAACCGAAACCCACGCCCCGCAGGCGGACGGTGTCGGGCGCGGAATCAGGGTCGGCGGCGCGTCGGGTCGAGTTTGGCATTCAGGTTTCGTATTGGACCGGGGCGTTGCGGGCGCCTCGACAGGAGGGGGCGTCGAGCCTCGCAGTCAGCCGACATGATACTGACCTGCCCCGCCTGCGCCACCAGCTATTTTGTTCCCGATGAAGCGATCGGCTCGAACGGCCGTCGCGTGCGCTGCAAATCCTGCGGTCATGACTGGCGCGCGACGCTGGAGGATGAGCCGCTGGAACTGTCCGCCGCCTCCGAAGACCCCGTCGTCGAGGGCGGCTTCGGCAAGCGTGAGGAAGCGCCCGAAACCCTGGCCGAAACCCCGGCCCCGGAACTGCCCCGCGCCTTCCGCGCCAAGGCCGAGCAGAAACGCCGAATGAAGAAGGCCGCGGCCCAGGGCGCCGCCTGGGCGGCCCTGGCTGTCATCCTGCTGGCCCTGATCGGCGCCGCCTTCGCCTTCCGTCTGCAGATCGTTCAGGCCTGGCCTCAGGCCGCCGCCGCCTACAAGCTGGTCGGCGCGCCGGTGAACCTGGCGGGGCTGGAGTTCGAGGCCGTGGGCGCCAAGACCGCGCCCCATGATCCGGGCAAGGTCGTGGTCTCGGGCGCCCTGAGGAACATTCGCGACAACGAAGTGGTGGCCCCGCCGGTGCGCGTGGCCCTGCTGAACGCCGCGGGCGCCGAGGTGGCCCACCGCATCGTCCGCCTGGAGACCGCGCCTGTCCTGCCGGGCAAGGTCCAGGGCTTCGCCGTCGTCATCCCCGATCCCGAACGCAAGGCCTCCGGCGTCGGCGTCGATTTCGTGCTGGAGCCGAAGAAGACCGCCCGGGCTGCACCGCCGCCTGCGCCCCGCATCGAGCAGGCCGCCGCCCGCCCGGCGCGTCGCGCCCCGCCGCCGGCCCCGGAAGAGGGCCTGCGTCGCGCCACGGCCTATGATCTGTCCCCCGTGGACGCAACGCCCCTCGACAGCAGCCCCGCCTAGGGGGTATCCGCCGGGCATGGCTGATCACGACCCGACGCCCGCCCCGACTGTTCTTCTGCCGCAAGCCGAGATCGAGGCGATCGTCGCCGATCTGGCGCGGCGCATCGCCCCTGTCATCGACGATGAGACCGTGGCCGCCGTCCTGCTGACCGGCGGACTGTGGTTCGGGGCCGATCTGACCCGCGCCCTGTCGCGCGAAGGCCGCAACGTCCGCTTTGACGCCCTGTGGCTGGCCTCCTACGGCGACGAGACCACCAGCCGCGGCAAGATCGACGTCTACGCGCCCTATCAGCGCCCGATCGCGGGCAAGCGCGTCCTGATCCTCGACGACGTCTTCGACACCGGCCTGTCGCTGGCCGAGGCGGTGCGCATTACGAAAGAAGCGGGCGCGTCCGAGGTCCTGACCTGCGTCTTCGCCCGCAAGCCCTGGCCCAAGCCCCGTGCGCCGGAACCCGACTTCGTCGGCTGGGAGGCCCCGAACCGCTTCCTCGTCGGCTACGGCCTGGACCACAAGGGCGGGATGCGCGGCCTGCCCGACATCTGCGCCCTGGACTGATGGCTGTTTCGGGGAAGTCGCCACTTGCCCGGATTGAATCGGCTTTCGGCTGCGCGGGATTTCCCGACGCTCTCTTCTACGAATTTCCCAATGCTCTACGCTTTGAGTTGGCTGGCGATCAGTCACGAGTGGCGACCAGCTTTTTCACGGCGACAGATAGAATTCGGGGGGTAGCCCGAGATCTCTTCGCTCAATCTGACCGACTGACGGCGGTGGTTTCTTTCTGGGAACAGGGACGCGACAAGCCCAAACCCAGCCGACCGTTAGGGCCCCTGAAGGAGCTCGGCTTCACCGCGCCTTTCGGCCGATGCTGCCGGGTGCTTGAGGAAGACTTTAGCGCTGATGAGCCGGCAGCGGAGCGTCTGTGGCGATGTTGGCGTACCGCCGAGTTCTCCCCGGATGCTCAATCGTTGGATGCTCTCGCCTGGGCGTCAATCGCATGGGGGCCGATAGCGCCCCAGCCATCTTCGATTGCCGTTTACATCGTCGACTTTGAAAGGCGGATAGCGCTGCATCCCTATGACGATCGCGGCATGGACGTCATCGGGATGTCGCCCCAATCGCTAAAGCCGATCTACGACCGACATAGGGCTTGGCTCCTGTCCTTCGATCAGGATCGAATGGATGCAGTCTTCGGCTAAAGCCAGTCCGCCATCGGTTCGCGCGCGAACATCTGCTCGTAGGTCGGGCGCGGCCGGATGACCGCGCTGCGCGCGCCGTCGACCAGAACCTCGGCGGCCAGGGGGCGGGTGTTGTATTCGCCGCTCATCACCGCGCCGTAAGCGCCGGCGCTCATGAAGACGACCAGATCGCCGGCCTCGAACGGCGGCAGTTCGCGGTCGCGGGCGAAGGTGTCGCCGGTCTCGCAGACCGGGCCGACCACGTCATAGGGGATCATGTCGCCGTCGCGCGGACGCACGGCCTTCAGGTCGTGGAAGGCGTCATAGAGGGCGGGGCGCATCAGGTCGTTCATCGCCGCGTCCAGCACCAGGAAGCGACGGCCATCGGTGCGCTCATTGACCTGGATGACCCGGCTCAGCAGGACGCCCGCATTGGCGGCCATCAGACGACCCGGCTCGAACGCCGCCTCGACACCCAAGCCATCCAGCACCCGCGCGGCCATGGCCACATAGTCGGCGGGCGAAGCGGTTTCAGCATCGCCGTAATAGGGCACGCCCAGACCGCCGCCGAGGTCGAGGCGGGTGACGCTGTGGCCCTGCGCCCGCAGGGTCTCGGTCATCTCGCGCAGGACGCGGAAGGCGTTTTCCAGCGGGGTCAGGTCGGTGATCTGGCTGCCGATGTGGCAGGCCAGGCCCACGGGCGTGACATGGGGCGAGGCTGAGGCGCGGGCGTAGAGGGCCATAGCCTCCTCGACCGGCACGCCGAACTTGTCGCCGGCGCCGCCGGTGGTGATCTTGGCGTGGCCGCCCGCGCCGATCTTGGGATTGACGCGAATGGCGATGCTTGGTGTCCCTATCGGACGCGACGCGGTCGCGCCCTGCTTGAGGGACGCGGCCACCGCGATCAACCGTTCCAGTTCGGCCGAGGACTCGACGTTGATCTGGCGCACCCCGACGTCGATGGCGAAGGCCAGTTCGGCGTCGGTCTTGCCCACGCCCGAGAAGATGATGCGTTCGCCCGGAACGCCCGCCGCCAGGGCGCGGCGGATCTCGCCCTCGGACACGGTGTCGGCGCCGCAGCCCAACTGGGCCAGGGTCGCCAGCACCGACAGGTTGGAGTTGGCCTTGACCGCAAAGGCGATCAGGGCTTCGCCCAGTGCATTCTTATGCGCGTCACAGGCGTCGCGCAGCAGGCCGTAATGACGGCGCAGGGTGGCCGAGGAATAGACATAGGTCGGGGTCCCGACCTCTGCCGCCAGCTTTTCCAGCGAGACGCCCTCGGCGTGCAGAACGCCGTCCTCAAGGTCGAAATAATGCACCGGCGGGGAGTCCAGTCAGGAGGGGAGGGGAAGGCCGATCAGCGCGACGGCGGACGGCCGAACGGGTCGGAGGCGCCGCTGTCGATGGGGTTGTTCCGGGGGGCCGTGTTGATGGTCGCCGGTTCCGGCATGTGCTCGGCGTTCTTGTCACGCGGCGCGCGCTCGGTCTGGACGGCGCCGGGCGCTTCCAGATCGGCCATGCGGCCGCAGCCCGCCAGCAGAAGGGCGGCGGCGCCCGCCAGGATCAGGGTCTTCTTCACAGGCGGTTTCTCCAGTCGGTGATGCGGGCGCGGACCTGTTCCGGCGCCGTGCCGCCGAAGCTCTGGCGGCTGGCGCAGGAGGCTTCGGGCGTCAGGACTTCATACACGGCTTTGGTGATGCCGGAATCCAGAGCCTGCAATTCTTCCAGCGGCAGATCGCCCAGACCGACGCCCAGCGCCTCGGCCCGCTTCACCGCGGCGCCGGTGACATGGTGCGCCTTGCGGAAGGGTAGGTTCAGTTCGCGCACCAGCCAGTCGGCCAGGTCGGTGGCGGTCGAGAAGCCGGCGCCGGCGGCGGCGGCCATGCGCGGGGTGTTGGGGATGATGGCGGCGACCATGGCGGTCATGGCCGTCAGCGCCAGATCGAGGGCGTCAAAGGCCTCGAACACCGGCGGCTTGTCCTCTTGCATATCTTTCGAATAGGCCAGCGGCAGGCCCTTCATCACCGTGGTCAGGGCGATCAGGGCGCCGTTGATGCGGCCCGTCTTGGCGCGCACCAGCTCGGCGGCGTCGGGGTTGCGCTTTTGCGGCATGATCGACGAGCCGGTGGTCAGGTCGTCGGGCAGGGTGGCGAAGCCGAACATCGGCGTCATCCAGACCACAATCTCTTCGGCCAGACGCGACAGGTGGCCCGCCGCGATCGAGGCGGCGGCCAGGCTTTCCAGCGCAAAGTCGCGGTCCGACACGGCGTCGAGGCTGTTGGCCATGGGCCGGTCAAAGCCCAGGGCCTTGGCCGTCATGTGACGGTCGATGGGGAAGGGCGAACCGGCCAGGGCCGCGGCGCCCAGCGGGTTCTCGTTCATGCGCGCGCGGGCGTCGGCGAAGCGGCTGGCGTCGCGACCGAACATCTCGACATAGGCCATCAGGTGATGGCCGAAGGTCACCGGCTGGGCTGTCTGCAGATGGGTGAAGCCGGGCATCAGGTCGCCGGCGTGCTGTTCCGCCCGGTCCAGCAGGACGCCTTGCAGGGCCTTCAGTTGTTCGACGGTGCGGTCGCAGGCGTCGCGCACCCAGAGGCGGAAATCGGTCGCCACCTGATCGTTGCGGCTGCGCGCCGTGTGCAGACGCCCCGACGGCTCGCCGATCAGCTCCGACAGGCGGGCCTCGACGTTCATGTGGATGTCTTCATAGGCGTCGCGGAAGGGGAAGGACCCGTCCCGGATCTCGCCCTCGATGACGTCCAGTCCGCCCAGGATGGCCTCGGCGTCAGCGGGCTGGATGATGCCCTGTTGGGCAAGCATGCGGCAATGCGCCCGCGATCCGGCCAGGTCCTGGGCCCACAGGCGTTTATCGACGCCGATGGAGACGTTGATGGCCTGCATGATGTCGGCGGGCTTGGCGCTGAAGCGTCCGCCCCATAGAGACTGACCTTGAGGGGTGTTGGAAGGCGTGTCGGACATGAGCGGCTCTAAACGGACTTTGGCGGGCGTGGCGACAGTGCTGGCGCTAGCCGTCGTAATCGGCGGCGCGGCGCTGCTATACGCCAATCGGGACGGCGGGGGCAAAGAGTCCGCGTCATCGGCCCTGTCGGTCTACGCCAGGGGCTCGCTAGGCAAGCTGCTGACGCCCGCTCCGGCCCCTGCGCCCGACTATGTCTTCAAGGACGCCGAGGGCCGCGATGTCCGCTTTGCCGATTTCACGGGCAGGGTGACGGTGGTCAATCTGTGGGCGACCTGGTGCGCGCCCTGCAAGATCGAGATGCCCACGCTCGCCGCTCTGGCCGAGCACTACAAGGACCGCGACGACGTCGCCGTGGTGACGATCAGCATGGACGTGGACAAGGCCGTGCCTGAGGCTCGCGCCTTCATCGCCGAGCATCCGCCGCTGGTCTATTACGCCGATCCCAGGTTCCAGCTACCGTTCGAATTCCCCGGCAAGGGGGCCATGCCCCAGACCATCCTGCTGGACCGCCAGGGCAAAGTCCGCGCCGTCCTGACCGGCGAAGCCGACTGGGCCAGCGATGAGGCCAAGGCTCTGGTGGAGGCGCTTCTTGCAGAAGAAGACCGCTAACGGCCGCGACACGGTCGCGGCCTGCTTGAGCGGAAAGGCGGAGGGCCGGTCCTCCTGCTCTTGAGCGAGAAGTCGTTGTGAGCAGCATGGCGTCGCACAAAGAAAAACGCCGCGGTCCTTCGACCGCGGCGCCCACCTTCTCCCTCAAGGGGAGAGGGCCTTAGCCCCAGGGGCGGAAGTGTTTCGACAGTTTCAGCCCCTGGCTCTGATAGTGGCTGCCGCCTTCGCCATAGAGGCGGGTCGGGCGTTCCGTCAGCGGCTCATAGACCAGGCGAGCGACGATCTGGCCGTGTTCCAGCAGGAAGGGGGTGTCGTGGGTGCGAACCTCCAGCACGCCCTTGGAGCCCGCGCCGTGGGCCTCGTCCGTGCCGAAGCCGGGGTCGAAGAAGCCGGCGTAGTGGACGCGGAACTCGCCAACCGAGGGGTCGATGGGGGTCATCTCGGCGGCCTGATCCACCGGGATCTCCACGTCGTCCGACGAGGCCAGGATGTAGAACTCGCCCGGATCGAGCAGCAGTTCGCCGCGACGCAGGGTCAGCGGCTCCCAGAAGTCGCGCGGGTCGTGGCCGTCGATGTGATCCATGTTGACCACCCCGGCGTGGCGACGGCCGCGGAAGCCGACGACGCCGTTCTCGCCCGCCTGCAGGTCGACGCCGACGCTGCGGGTCTCCAGCTTGGGCGGATCGCCGGCCTTGAGACGCAGCTGGTTCAGGCGGGTGCCGGGCTTGACCAGGATGGAGAAGGTCTGGGGCGCGATCTCGAGGTAGAGGGGGCCGTCATAGCCTTCGTCCACGTCGTCGAAGCTGCCGCCCTTGTCGGTCAGCAGGCGGACGAAGACGTCCACGCGGCCGGTCGAGCTTTTCGGGTTGGCGCGGGCGTTCAAGCCCTTGGGCAGGCTGAGGCGTTCCTGCAGCCGGGCGATATAGACGCAGCCCTTTTCCAACACCACGCCGCCCGACAGGTCGATGGCGTGCATCTCCACGTCCTGGATGCGGTCCTCGACCTTGCGCTGACCGGGCAGGAAGGAGGCGCGCACGCGCCAGGCCTGGTTCGACAGGCGCAGGTCCAGGCTGGCTGGCTGCACCTGATCGTGATCGAAGGGGGTGTCGGACTTGATCGCGCCGGTGGCGATCAGGGTCTCGATGCCCTGGAAGGGCAGAATGCCGGGCTGGGCGGGAATCTCGAAGATGCTCATGCCGTCCTGTCTCACACGGTTTTTTCCATCTGTCTCGCTTCGGAATGCGACATCCGTAGCGCCAGACGGGTTGAACCCCGAGGTCGGCGGGCTGCATATAGCCTATGCACGCCCCTCCTGCCTATACCGCCGAAACCGAAGGCGTCGTCGTCCGCGTCCGCCCCTCCTATCTGGCGGCCCAGTCGGACCCCGACGGCGGGCGCTGGGTCTGGGCCTATCAGATCGAGATCGTCAACCTGACCGGCTCGCCAGTGCAGTTGGTGGCGCGGCGCTGGACCATCACCGACGCCTACGGTCATGTCGAGGAAGTGCGCGGACAGGGCGTGGTCGGCGAGCAGCCGGTGATCGAGGCCGGCGACAGCTATTCCTACGCCTCGGGCTGTCCTCTGGGCGCCTCGTCCGGTTCGATGGTCGGCGCCTACTACATGACCGACGTGGACGGCCGGATGTTCGAGGCGGCCATTCCGGCCTTTAGCCTGGATGTGCCGGACACGCGACGGGTGCTGAACTAGGCCGCCTCTCAGCTGTCATCCCGGACGGTCCGAAGGGCCGATCCGGGACCCAGGCGGTCAGACCGGCAGCTACGGTGTGCGTATCAGGCGTCTGGGTTCCGGGTTCCGCTGCGCGGCCCCGGAATGACAGCGGTTGGTGCGAGGTCGCGCCCAACAAAAAACCCCCGCCTTGCGGCGAGGGCGATAGGGCTGCGTCAACCCGGATGAACCGCAGCCCCCTGATTTCATCCGGCAAGCCGGACGAAATCAGTTTCTTGTTGGGCCGCGGTCAAAAGGCTCCGCCATTTCGACCCGACGCGGCCTGGCGCTTCGCGCGCGCTCAAGCAGCGAGCGACCGCGTCGCGAGCGGTAGCGCTCTTAAATATAACGCCGCAGGCTGCGCGCCAGTTCGCTGGCGCCGTCCTTGGAGGCGCCGCGGCGGACTTGCGGTTGGTAGGCGACGCGGGCGTGTTCGCCGCAATAGACGTTTTCCGTGGCGCGGCGGCCGCAGAAGCTGAACTCGCGCGACGACGGGTCGCCGATCGGCCATTTGCACATGTGGGCGCCCAGGGTCATCACCGTGGCCGTGCCGGGCAGTTCCGGCATGGGGGCAGGGGCGACGGGCTGGGCGGTCATGACCGGACGCGGGGCGGCGGCCTCGATGCGGCGCGGGGCCGACGGGGCCTGAACCGGAGCGGCCGGAGCGGCGGGGCGCGGACGGGTGGCGGCGCGGAAGGTGGTGCGCGCCGGTTGCGACGGCGCAGCGCGGCCCGACAGGCCCAGGCGGTGCACCTTGCCGATCACGGCGTTGCGGGTCACGCCGCCGCCGAGGGTCTTGGCGATCTGGCTTGCCGACTGGCCTTCCAGCCAGAGCTTCTTCAGCGCGCCGACGCGGTCTTCAGTCCAGCTAGCTGTGGTCATGGCCACCCTCCCGGGGATCGGATTCAATATCTTGGGTCACCAACGGATTTCACCGCCTCGACCTACTTCTAATCGTAAAGCAGCCCTTAAAACACGCAAGATGTGGCAATTCAGCTGTCCACAGAAACCAGATGTAGTGTGGTTAACGTCCCGTTTTGAATCAGTTTTGCGGCGCCTCGCAAAACGTCGGGCGCCTTGCGAAACCAGCTTAGCGGGCGCATCTGGGCGCCTATGAAGACCGATCTCGCCGCCACTCGCCCTTCCGGCTTGCCCCAACCGCGTCGCTACGACGGGATCAACTGGGTCGGCCTGCGCACCCTCTACCTGCGTGAGGTGCGCCGTTTCTGGAAGGTGGGCGCCCAGACCGTGGCGGCGCCGGTGGTGACGACCCTGCTCTACATGCTGGTCTTCGTGGTGGCCTTGAAGGGCGCGCGGCCGCCGCTGCACGGCACCCCCTTCGCCGAGTTCGTGGCCCCGGGCCTGATCATGATGGCCATTCTTCAGAACGCCTTCGCCAACGCCTCGTCCAGCCTGATCCAGGCCAAGATCATGGGCACGGCGACCGACTTCCTGACGCCGCCGCTCAGCCCGCTGGAGCTGACCATTGGCTTCACCCTGGGGGCCGCGACGCGCGGCGTGGCGGTCGGTCTGGTGACGGCCCTGTGCGTCCTGCCCTTCGCCAAGCTGGGCGTCGCCAATATCGCCCTGATCGTCTGGTTCGGCCTGATCGCTTCGCTGCTGATGGGGATGACGGGCGTGCTGGCGGGGCTGTGGTCCGAGAAGTTCGACCATCTGTCGGCGGTGCAGAACTTCGTGGTCATGCCGATGACCTTCCTGTCCGGCACCTTCTACTTGATCGACAGCCTGCCCGAGCCCTTCGCCAGCATCAGCCGCTTCAACCCCTTCTTCTATCTGATCGACGGCTTCCGGGCCGGCTTCATCGGCCACGCCGAGGGCAATCTGATGATCGGCGTGGTCATGAGCGCTGTGCTGACGGTGCTGATGGGTGCGGCCTGCTGGCTGGTGTTCCGTTCGGGCTGGCGCCTGAAGAGCTGAGCCTTTAGGCAGGGCGGATCGGCTCCGGGGAGAGGGGCCTCTGGGAGGTTCCTCATGCTGTTCCGATCCGTTCTGGCGTCCGCCGTCGCCGTCGCCGCGCTTCTGTCCACGCCCGCGTTGGCGCAGGACGCCGAGGCGTTGAAGGCCCAGGTCGGCGCCTATGTGCAGCCCTCCAATAGCGAGCGGATGAACGTCCTTGTGGGCCAACTGCGCGCCGCCGGCTTCAATCCGACTATCGAGACCTTCGAAGGCGGTGGCCGCGCGGGTCCGATGCAGGGCTCCAACGTCGTCGTCACCATTGGCGAGGGCGCCAAGGAAATCCTGCTGACCGCCCACTATGACGCGGTCAAACTGCGCGACGGGACCATGTCCCAAGGCGTGATCGACAACGCTGGTTCGGTGGTGGCCCTGATCGAGGCGGCCAAGATCCTGCGCGACAAGCCCCTGAGCCACCGCGTCCGCGTCATCTTCTTCGACCAGGAAGAGCTGGGCCTGATCGGCGCCAAGAAGTGGATCGAGGCCCACGGCGTCGCCAATGTCGCCGCCGTGGTGAACTCGGATGTCGCCGCCTATGGCGACACCATGATGTACGGCCAGAACAACGGGCCGCAGTCGGCCTTCGTCACCCGCGCCACCCAGGAGTTGTGCGCCGAGCGCGCCCTGCAGTGCGTCGGCTTCCCCGAATATCCGCCCTCCGACGACCGCGCCTTCTCGGCGGCGGGCGCGCCGGTGGTGTCGCTGGGCTTCCAGGACGAGGTCGGCGCCCACCAGATGTGGTTGGCCTTCAACGGCGGCAAGGAAAACGGTCTGGCCGAGGGCTTTGTCCCGCAAGTCTTCCGCGTGATCCACTCCAAGGACGACGCCATCGAGGCCGTTGAGGGGGCAACCATCGCCACCGCCGGCGCCACCTACGCCGCCCTGATCCAGAAGCTGGACGCGCAACTGCGCTGACAGCGGTCGGCACGGTGTTGACTATGGGCAAATAGCGCCCGACAAGTCCCTCACCCTTTTTGAAGCGGTCCCGTCGCTGATGCGCCGGGGCCGTCTCGCTTTATGGAGTCTGCCTGTGTCCGGTCATCTGATGGGTGTCTACAATCGCGCGCCGCTGGAAGTGGAGCGCGGCCAGGGCGTCCGCCTGTGGTCCACTGACGGGACCGAGTATCTGGACTGCGTCTCGGGCATCTCGACCAACGCCCTGGGCCACGCCCACCCCAAGCTGGTGCAGGCTGTCAAGGATCAGGCCGAGAAGCTGTGGCACGTCTCCAACATCTTCAAGATTCCGGGCCAGGACGCCCTGGCTGACGCCCTGTGCGAGAAGTCGTTCGCCGACGTGGTCTTCTTCACCAACTCGGGCACCGAGGCGGTCGAGTGCGCCCTGAAGACGGCGCGCAAGTTCCACTCGGTCAACGGCCAGCCGGAACGCATCGACATCTACGGCTTCGACGGCTCCTTCCACGGCCGCACCTATGGCGCCATCAACGCCGCCGCCAACCCCAGCTACACCGAGGGCTTCGGGCCCAAGATGGAAGGCTTCCATCAGCTGAAGTGGGGCGACAAGGAGGCCCTTGCGGCGGCCTTTGAGAACCCGACCACGGCGGCTGTCATCCTGGAGCCGGTTCAGGGCGAGGGCGGCTGCCGTTCGACCCCCGAAGAAGACCTGCGCTGGATGCGCGAGATGGCCGACCAGTACGGCGTCCTGATCATCTTCGACGAGGTCCAGTGCGGCATGGGCCGGACCGGCAAGCTGTGGGCCCACGAATGGGCCGGCATGACGCCGGACATCATGGCGGTGGCCAAGGCCCTGGGCGGCGGCTTCCCCATCGGCGCCTGCCTGTCGACGGCCGAGGCGGCCAAGGGCATGACGGTCGGCGCCCACGGCTCGACCTTTGGCGGCAACCCCCTGGCCATGGCCGTCGGTCAGGCCGCCTTCGACGAGGTGTCGTCGGACGCCATCCTGGCCAACGTCAACGAGGTGGCCGGCTATCTGAAGCAGCAGCTTCACGGCCTGGCCGAGCGCTTCCCCGACGTGATCGTCGAGGTGCGCGGCAAGGGTCTGCTGGTCGGCGTCAAGCTGGTCCCCAACAACCGCGACTTCATGGGCTGGGCCCGCGACGAGGCCAAGTTGCTGGTCGCCGGCGGCGGCGACAACCTGGTCCGCATCCTGCCGCCGCTGAACATCACCCTCGAAGAGGCCCGCGAAGCCGTCGAGAAGTTCGAAACGGCCTGCGAGTTCGCCCGCACCAAGCTGGCGGCGTAAGTGCTTTCTCCCTCCCCTTCATGGGGAGGGTGACTGAGCCCCCATCGGGGGTGAAGTCGGGTGGGGACGACGTCCCTTCATTTCCGGTTTCCGCAAGGTCGCCCCCACCCGGCCCCTGCGGGACCACCCTCCCCAGAGCGGGGAGGGAGAGGTTCTGTCATGGTCCGTCACTTCCTCGACATTCACCGGCTGGACTCGGCCGACCTGCGCGCCATTCTGGACGACGCCCACGCCCGCAAGCAGGCGCGCAAGGGCTGGCCTCAGGGGCGTTCCGACGCCGATGCGCCGGGCAAGGACCGCGTCCTGGCCATGATCTTCGAGAAGAACTCGACGCGCACCCGTTTCAGCTTCGACGCAGCTATCCGCCAGCTGGGCGGCTCGGCCATCATCGCCACGGCATCCGATATGCAGTTGGGGCGCGGCGAGCCGGTCGAGGACACGGCCAAGGTCCTGTCGCGCATGGTCGACGCCGTGATGATCCGCGCCAACAATCATGAGGACGTCGAGCGTTTCGCCCGCGTCTCCACCGTGCCCGTCGTCAACGGCCTGACCGACCGCAGCCACCCGTGCCAGATCCTGGCCGACCTGCTGACGATCGAGGAGCACCTGGGTCCGATCGCGGGCAAGACCGTCGCCTGGGTCGGCGACGGCAACAACGTCTGCCACAGCTTCATGCACGCGGCGGCCAAGTTCGGCTTCCGTCTGAACGTCGCCTGTCCGGCGGAATACCACCCCGACCTGCGTGACCTGGAGAAGGGCGGCGCCCACGTCTTCCTGACCAGCGACCCGCGCGAGGCCGTGGTCGGCGCTGACGTGGTGGTCACCGACACCTGGGTGTCGATGGGCGATCAGGACTATGAGGCGCGTCTGGCCGCCTTCGAGCCCTATCAGGTCGACGAGGCCCTGATGGAGCGGGCCAACGCCGACGCCGTCTTCCTGCACTGCCTGCCCGCCCACCGCGGCGAAGAGGTGACGGACGAAGTCATCGACGGCCCGCGCTCGCTGATCTGGGACGAGGCCGAGAACCGCATCCACGCTCAGAAGGCGGTCTTGGCTTGGTGTTTCGCAGGCGAGTGAACCTCGCCTGCGAAGGGGCCCTAACGCCTCGCCCGCGGGGCGAGGCTGCTTGAGGGCTTTTTTTCCGCGCTCGCCTCAGTAGGGGGGCGGGACGGTGCGTCCGCTCAGGGTCGAGGCCAGGTGGATCAGCAGCAGGAAGGTCAGCGCCCCGGCGACCAGCATGATGAACCGCCACGGCATCATGCGCGGCCCCTTTGACAGGTCCGGCGGCCGCGCCCCGCGCCAGCCGGAAAACACGGCAACGGCGATGGCGGCGGCCAGCAGAGTCAGGGTCAGCGAAGGGCTCATGGCGAGGGCAGGTGGCGTTTAAGGCGCCGCTTCGCAAGGCGAAAATTCGCGAGAAGCTGAATCTAAACGCAGCGTTAACCATATCGGGCTGAAAAGCGCGACATCGCGATCAAGCGCTGCCGGTGATTCTGTCGCCTCAGGCGCCAGATATTGCGGTTAACGACACGTTTACACGCTTGATCTGGAGCGGTAGCGTCCCACAAAGACTCGGGAGGCGAATCAGTGAGCGCAGCAGCGCCGTGGAGCGTGAAGGGGATAGACCCCAAGGCTCGCGAGATCGCCAAGGACCTTGCGCGCCGTTCAGGCATGACGCTCGGCGAGTGGCTGAATTCCATGATCATGGACGAGCCGGACGAGGACGAGGGCGTCACGCCTCTGCCGCGCCGCACGCCCATTCCCGATCCCTATGACCGTCGCAGCCGTTCGCGTCGGCTGGACGACGTCTATGGCGCCGACGAGGACGACCTGCGCCTCGGCGCCTCGCTGGAAATCATCGCCGGTCGGCTGGAGGCCGCCGAGCGCCGCTCGACCATCGCCATTCAGGGCGTTGATCAGGCCGTGGCCGGTCTGGTGCGGCGGATGGAGAAGCAGGACGAGATCGGCCTGGGCTATGCGCGCCGAATCGACGACATCGCCGACGAACTGCGCGAGGGCCACAAGCGTCTGCGCCGCTTCGAGCAGGAGACTGGCCCCAAGAGCGAAGAAGGCTTCGCCCGACTGGACGCCGCCCTGGGCGCCGTCTCCAGTCGCCTGTTCGATCTGGACGAGCGTCAGCGGAACACCATCGGCGAACTGCGCGAGCGGATGGAGGCGGTCGAGAAGGCTGCGGGTCCCGGTCCGGGCACGGATGTTCTGGCTCAGGTCGGCGTCCGGCTGGACGAGGCGCAGGAGCGCACCTCTGACGCGCTGAAGGGGCTGGAACGATCGTTCGCCGCCCTGGATCTGCGGCTACGCGCCGCCGAGAGCCAGGTCGAGCCCGAGCACAGCCGTGAGGCGGCCCGGTTCGAGAAGCTGGCCGAGACCCTGACGCGGCAGGTCGAAGGCAGCCGTGTCGAGATGATGCGGCGTCTCGACGTGGCCGAAACCGAAGGCCGTGTGGACCGCATCGAGCGCGCCCTGGCCGCTGTGGGCGATCAGACTCGCGCCGCCGAGCAGCGCTCGGCCGACGCCGTGGAAGCCATGGGCCGTGAGGTTCTGCGCATCGCACAGAATTTGAATCAGCGGGTCGAGAAGGTCGAGGTCGGCGCTGTCGGCCCAGACGTCGAAGCCCTTGGCCAGGCCTTGAGCCAGACTCTAGGCCGCGAACTGAACGAGAAGCTGGATCGCGAGATGCAGCGCCACGCCCAGGCGGTGGATCAGCGCATCACCCGCTCGGACGATCAGCACGCCCTGGCGCTGGAGCGTCTGGGCGGCGAGATCACCCGCATCTCGGATCGCCTGTCCGAACGCATCGCCCAGTCGGAACGTCGCTCGGCCCAGGCCCTGGACGACATCGGCCGTCGCCTGACCGAAAACACCGACAAGATCGAGCAACGCCACGACCGCGCCTCGGGCGAACTGGGCGAACGGATGCGCCAGAGCGAGGAGCGCACGGCGCGCCTTCTGGCCGAGGCTCGCGACAGCATGGAACAGCGCGGAAGCCGCGCGGCCCGTCGCGAAACGCCGCTGGAAAGCCCGGAGCCGACGCCCTGGAGCCCGGCGGAGAGCCCGAGCGGGGACTGGCGCGCCGCCGCCTTCGCCGATCCTGTCGCCGACCTGTGGTCCGAGGATACTCTGGGCGGGGTGCTGGACGCCGCGCCATTCCCGAGCCCGACGGTCAGCGATCCCGAGCCGGTCTTCTCCGACCCTCTGGACGCCGAACTGAACGTCTTCGCTCCGGCCGAGGAGCCAGAGGCGCCGCCGTCGGCCCTGTTCGGCTCGAGCCCCGAGCGCGCTCGCTTCGGCGCGGTGTCGATGGAGCTGGTCGACGAGGTCGAACCGAACTTCGCCGAGCAGATGTTCGCCGCATCGGCGGCCGATGATTTCGGCGGCGCCGACGTCAGCGATGTCCTGGCCGATCCGGATCAGGGCGCGGTCGGCGGCTTGCCGCCGCTGGTGGACGGACCGGCGGGCGACGACGAGGACGGCTTCTCGGCCGACATCGACTTCATTGACCCGGCTGCGCTGAAGGCGGGCGCAGCCGCCGGTCGGGCCACCACCCGCGACACCTTGGACGCCGCGCGCGCCGCCATGGCCGGCGCCGAGGAAGCCCCGCGCAAGGGCTTCGGATTGAAGCGCGGCGGCAAGTCCAAGCTGCAGGAACGTCTGGATAGACAGGCCAGCCGCGAAGGCTCGACCATGCGCAAGGCCCTGGGCGCCTCGGCCGTGGCCGCCCTGGTCATGGGCGGGGGATACGCCTCGCTGCAACTGGCCGAAGGTTCGGGCCTGATCCTGCCCGACATGGCGACCCTGACCGGCGGCGCAGCCCCGGCCGCGGGAACGCCCGATGCGCCGATCGCGGCTGTGGCCCTCGACGCGACGCCGACCGAGGCTGTGCCGTCGCCGGACGTGGCGGCGAGCGAAGGTGCGGCCCTCTATGCGCGCGGCGTGCAGTTGATCGACAACGGCGACGACAGCGGTCTGGAGACCCTGAAGCGGGCGGCCAACCTGGGTTACGGCCCGGCGCAGATGCGTCTGGCGGGCCTCTATCAGGAGGGCGGCGCCGGCCTGACGCCTGATCCGGTCGAGGCGCGCGCCTGGGCGCGACGCGCGGCCGAGGGCGGCGAAGCGCGCGCCATGCATTATTACGCCATGCAGTTGTATGACGGCGAAGGCGGCGCGCGGAACCGCGTCGAGGCCCTGAACTGGCTCAAGAAGGCGGCCGAGGCCGGCCGCGTTGACAGCCAGTACAATGTGGCGCGTCTCTATGAGAAGGGCGACGAGGGCGTGGCCCCCAACGCGACTGAAGCCTTCAAGTGGTACATGATCGCGGCCCGACGCGGCGACCAGCAGGCCCTGGCGGCGGTGCAGCGGCTGACGCCCCTGACCTCGGCCGAGACGCGCCGCGTGGCCCGCGAGGCGGCGGACGCCTTCACAGTCGCGCCGTTGGCCTGACGGACGGCGGGTGAAGGCCCGGCGGGGGTGGCGGTTCGCCGCAGCCGCCGCTAAGACCGGGTTGTAGTCGCCTTTCCGGCGCAGTTCTGCGTTCCCTTCCAGCCGAAGGCGCGTGCCGTGGATATTTACCTGCCGATCGCCGAGGTTTCGGTGAACTGGCCGTTCCTGGTGATGCTGGGCGCGCTGGTCGGCTTTGTCTCGGGCCTGTTCGGCATCGGCGGCGGCTTCCTGATGGCCCCCGTCCTGGTCTTCATGGGCATCCCCCCGACCGTGGCCGTCGCCAGCCAGGCCAGCCACGTCGTCGCCTCTTCGACCTCGGGCGTGATTCGCTATTCCGGCATGAAGGCGGTCGACTACCGCATCGGCGGCATCATGGCCGTGGGCGGGGCGCTCGGCGCGCTCGCCGGGGTTGAGCTGTTCCGCTACCTGCGCCTGCTGGGCCAGGCCGATCTGGTGGTGGCGGTCTCCTACCTGGTCTTCCTCGGCGCCATCGGCAGCATGATGCTGTACGAGAGCCTGACGCAGATCCTGCATCGGGTGCGGGGCGAGACCCCGCCGCGCAAGGAGCGTCGCCGCCCCATGTGGCTGTACGGCCTGCCGTTCCGGATGCGTTTCCCGCGCTCGGGCCTCTACATCAGCGCCATTCCGCCGTTTGGCCTGGGCGTGTTCGCGGGCGTCCTGTCGGCCATCATGGGGGTCGGCGGCGGCTTCATCCTGGTCCCGGCCATGCTCTATGTGCTGCGGATGCGGGCCAATGTCGTGGTCGGCACCAGCCTGTTTCAGATCATCATCACCACGGCCATCACCACCATCCTGCAGGCCGGGCGCAACCAGACGGTGGACATCGTCCTGTCGACCATCCTGCTGCTGGGCGGGGTGGTCGGGGCCCAGTTCGGGGCCCGGCTGTCGGGCCGCTTCCGCGCCGAGGAGATGCGCGCGGCGCTTGGCCTGATCGTCCTTCTGGTCGGCATCCAGATGGGGTTGGAGCTGTTTGTGCGGCCCAGCGACCTCTTCCTGCTGGCGCCGGGAGTGTCGGACTGATGTTCCAGGCCTTGCCGCCCGAACCCGCGTCCATCGTCGCTCCGGTACAGCCCGGCGTGATCGAACGCTCGGTCGCCACCGAGGGCGAGGTGCGCGTCGCCGCCGCCCTGACCGACGCCCAGGTCAAGGTCGACTCCAGCTTCCGCGGCGCCTCCATTGTCCTCTATGGCGCGGTGTTCAATCCGACCGACACGCCCGCCGACGTGGTGGTGGTGGTGCGCGGCCCGGACGCCCCGGTGCGTCTGGTCAAGAAGACCCGCAACATGGGCGTCTGGCTGAACAGCCGCCCGGTCCTGTTCGAGGGCGCGCCCGGCTTCTACATGACCGCCTCGACCCGGCCCCTGTCGGATGTCGCGGACTTCGGTCAGTTGCGTCGGCTCGGCGTCGGCGTCGATCACCTCCGCATCGACGCGCCGCAGGAAAGCCGCACCGTCACTCGCTATGGCGTGCGCGACGTGGTGGTCAGCCGTCTGGGCGAGAACTACCTGGACTGGCGCCGGGCCGTGATCCGGCTGAAGGAGGCGGCGGCCCTCTACAACACCGATCCCGACGGGGTGCAGTTCGTCGACAAGGGCCTGTTCCGCGCCGAAGTCGAGCTGCCGACCGTGGCCCCGACCGGCAAATACTACGCCGAGGTCTGGCTGTTTCAGGAGGGGGCGCCGGTCTCGGTGTCCAACCTGACGCTGACGGTCGAGAAGGTCGGGCTGGAGCGCGACATCTATGAGTTCGCCCACCGCCGGCCGTGGTCCTACGGCGTGCTGTGCGTCATTCTGGCGGCCCTGACGGGCTATGCCGCGTCGCGAGTGTTCAGGAGTAGGTAGGGGGCTTCTTTTTAGGGCGCTATCGCTCGCCGCGCGGCGGCTCGCTGCCTGAGCGCAGTTCTATCTGCTGTCATCCCGGCCGCAGCGAAGCGGAGAGCCGGGACCCAGGCGGCGGCTCCACATGCGACGACGCTTCACACACCTCCACCCTCTGGGTCCCGGATAAGCGCTGCGCGCTTTCCGGGATGACGGCAAGGGAAGGGGCGTCAAAGAAAAAGGGCGGCTCCGAGGAGCCGCCCTTTCCGTTTCAGTCCGAAGTCAGCCGGATCAGGCCGCCTTCTTCTCCGGGGCGAAGCGGCCGTAGAAGGTCTCGCCCTTGGCGGCCATCTCGCGCAGCAGTTCCGGCACTTTGAAGCGGTCGCCGTAGGTCGCGGTCAGGCGGTCGGCGGTCTCGACGAAGGCTTTCAGGCCGGTCTGGTCGATCAGGGTGATCGGACCGCCCGACCAAGGCGCGAAGCCCCAGCCCAGGATGGCGCCCAGGTCAGCTTCACGCGGGTCGTCGATGACGCCCTCGGCCCAGCAGCGCGCGACCTCGACGGCCTGACGATAGAGCAGGCGCGTCTTCAGTTCGTCGACCAGTTCCGGGGTCGAGTCGTCGAACTTGACCGGGGCCAGTTCCGACAGGCCCGCCCACAGGGTCTTGGGCTTGCTGTCATAGTCGTAGAAGCCCTTGCCGTTCTTGCGGCCGTAACGGCCGCCCTCGACCATCTTGGCGACAATGTCGGCGCCCTCGGCCGGGACATAGGCGTCGCCCAGGTCGATCGCCGTCTGCTTGGCGATCTTGTAGGAGAGGTCCAGGGCCACGTCGTCGTGCATCTCCAGCGGGCCGCGCGGCATGCCGGTCATCCGGCCGACGTTGTCGATCAGGGCCGGGGCATAGCCCTCTTCGAGCATGGCCATGCCTTCCATCAGGAAGGTGGAGAAGCAGCGCGAGGTGTAGAAGCCGCGGCTGTCGTTGACGACGATCGGCGTCTTCTTGATCTTCAGGACGTAGTCGATGGCCTTGGCGATGGCGGCCGGGCCGGTCTTCTCGCCGAGGATGATCTCGACCAGCATCATCTTGTCGACGGGCGAGAAGAAGTGGATGCCGATGAAGTCCTCGGGACGGACCGAAGCCTCGGCCAGACCGGTGATCGGCAGGGTCGAGGTGTTGGAGCCGAAGACGGCGCCTTCAGCCAGTTGCGCCTCGGCGCGTTTGGTCACGTCGGCCTTGATCTCGCGGTTTTCGAACACGGCCTCGATGACCAGGTCCGAACCCTTGATGTGATCGTAGTCGGTGGTGGCGGTGACCAGGGCCAGGGTGGAGTCGAACTTCTCCTGGGTCATCTGGCCGCGCGACAGGCGCTTCTTCAGCAGCTCCTCGACGTGGGCCTTGCCCTTGTCGGCGGCTTCCTGGGTCTGGTCGATCAGGACGGTTTCGATGCCGGCCATGACCTGCACATAGGCCACGCCTGCGCCCATCATGCCGGCGCCCAGCACCGTGACCTTCTTGGCGTCCGACTTCGGCACCCCCGCCGGACGCACGGCGCCCTTGTCCAGTTCCTGCTTGGACAGGAAGAGGCTGCGGATCATGGCCTGGGCCTGCGGCGTCATCAGGGTCTTGATGAAGTAGCGGGTCTCGATGCGCAGGGCCGCGTCCATCGGCACCTGGACGCCCTCATAGACGGCCTTCATCAGGTTGGTCGCGGCGGGATAGTTGCCGTAGGTCTGCTTGCGGATCATCGCGTTGCCGACCAGGAAGTTCTGGATGCCGGCCGGGTGGTAAGGGCCGCCGCCGGGCAGTTTGAAGGATTTGTCGTCCCACGGCTGCACGGCCTTGCCGCCGTTCTTGATCCAGGTCTTGGCGGCTTCGACCGACTGACCCTTTTCAGCGATCTCGTGGACGATGCCCGCGCCCTTGGCGTCGTTGGGACGGAAGGACTTGCCCTCGGTCATGGCCATCATGGCGGGCTGGACGCCGATCAGGCGCGTCAGGCGCTGGGTGCCGCCGCCGCCGGGGAAGAGGCCGACCTTGATCTCGGGCAGGCCCAGCTGGATCTTGTTGTCGTTCTCGACCACGCGGTAGTGGCAGGCCAGCGTCAGCTCCAGACCGCCGCCGAGCGCCAGGCCGTTGATGGCCGCGGCCACCGGCTTGCCGCAGGTTTCCAGCGCACGCAGGGCGCCGTTCATTTTCCAGCCGGCGTCATAGGCGTCCTGCAGGCTGGCGCCGCCGATCATGCCGCCGGCGATGTCGCCGAGGTCCGCGCCGGCGCAGAAGCCAGACGTCTTGCCCGAGGTCAGGACCGCGCCCTTGATGGCGTCGTCGGTCTTGATGCGTTCCACCAGCTGCGGAATCTCGGCCATGACGGACGAGGTCAGGGTGTTCATCGAGCGTCCGGGGACGTCGAAGGTGATCAGGGCGACGCCGTCGGCGTCCACGTCGATCTTGAAGTTTTCCATGGTCAGTCGCTCCCGATCAGACGCGTTCGATGACGGTGGCGGTGCCCATGCCGCCGCCGATGCACAGGGTGATGAGGGCGGTTTCCTTGTCCGAGCGTTCCAGCTCGTCCAGCACCACGCCGGTGATCATGGCGCCCGTGGCGCCGAGCGGGTGGCCCATGGCGATGGCGCCGCCGCAGACGTTGATCTTGTCGTGCGGAATGTCGAGCGCCTGCATGTAGCGCAGGACGACGGCGGCGAAGGCCTCGTTCAGCTCATAGAGGTCGATGTCGGTGGACTTCATGCCCAGACGACCCAGCAGCTTGTGGGTCACGAACTCGGGGCCGGTCAGCATGATCGACGGCTCCGAGCCGATCGAGGCGGCGCCGCGGATCTTGGCGCGCGGCTTCAGGCCCAGGGCCTTGCCGGCTTCCAGCGAACCGATCAGGACGCCCGCCGAACCATCGACGATGCCCGAGGAGTTGCCGGGGGTGTGGACGTGGTTGACGCGCTCGACCTCGGGATAGCGTTGGTTGATCACGCTGTCGAAGGCCATCTCGCCCATCATGGCGAAGGAGGCGTTCAGCGCGCCCAGCGTCTGCATGTCCGTGTTCGGACGAATGGTCTCGTCATGGTCCAGGCGGACCAGACCCAGCTGGTCCAGAACCGGCACGACCGACTTCTTGAAGCGGCCCTCGGCCCAGGACTGGGCGGCGCGCTTGTGGCTCTCGACCGAATAGGCGTCCACGTCGGCGCGGCTGAAGCCCCACTTGGAGGCGATCATGTCGGCCGAAACGCCTTGCGGCACGAAATAGGTGGCGAAGGCGCTGGACGGGTCGACCGGCCAGGCGCCGCCGTCCGAGCCCATCGGCACGCGGCTCATGGCTTCGACGCCGCCGCCGACGGCGAAGTCGGCCTCGCCGGATTTCACCTTGGCGGCGGCCATGTTCACGGCTTCCAGACCCGAGGCGCAGAAGCGGTTGATCTGCACGCCCGCCGTGGCCTGGGACCAGCCGGCGTTCAGCACGGCGGTGCGGGCGATGTCGGCGCCCTGTTCGCCCACCGGCGAGACGCAGCCGAGGATGACGTCGTCCACCTTGGAGGTGTCCAGGCCGTTGCGGTCGCGGATCGCTTCCAGCACCTGCGTCGCCAGCGACAGGGCGGTGATCTCGTGAAGCGAACCGTCCTTCTTGCCCTTGCCGCGCGGGGTGCGCACGGCGTCGTAGATGTAGGCGTCGGCCATGAAGTGTCTCTCTTGCTTCTAGGGTCCCTATCGCTCGGCGCGCGGCGCCTCGCTGCTTGAGGGACGGGTCTGGAATTGAAACTTGGTGCGTAGAAACCCGACGTTTACGTCAACGTCAAGTAACAAGGCGCGTGAGGCCCTTGGCGGACGGCCCCTCCCACCCGCTCATCCCCGCGGAGGCGGGGATGAGCGGAATTATGAAGGCGACGCCTATTCCTTGGCCAATCGCACCAGCTTGCCGTCCTCCTCGTCAGTGACGACCCAGACGGCGCCGTCGGGGCCGACGGCCACGTCGCGGATGCGCTCGTTCAGCCCGGTCAGCAGGCGTTCCTCACCGACGACGCGGTTGTTCTGCAGCACCAGGCGCGCCAACTGCTTGCCGCCCAGGCCGGTGACCAGAAGGTTGCCCTGCCAGCCGGGGAACATGGCGCCGCTGTAGAAGGTCATGCCGCCGGGCGCGATGACCGGGTCCCAGTAATAGACCGGTTGTTCCGTGCCCTCGCGCGCCGTCACGGCCTCGGGAATGGCCTGACCATTGTATTCGATGCCATAGGCGACGCCGGGCCAGCCGTAGTTCTTGCCCGCCTGATCCAGGTTGATCTCGTCGCCGCCGCGCGTGCCGTGCTCGACGGTCCAGATGGCGCCCGTGCCCGGCTGGACGGCGATGCCTTGCATGTTGCGGTGGCCCAGGGACCAGATCTCCGGCCGGGCCCCCGCTTGGCCGACGAAGGGATTGTCGGACGGCACGCTGCCGTCAGCATTGATGCGGATGGTCTTGCCCATGTGCGAGCCCAGGTCCTGGGCCTGGGGCCGCATCGGCTTGTCCGAACGTTCGCCGAGCGTGATGAACAGCTTGCCGTCTGGCGCAAAGGCCAGGGAAGAGCCGAAATGCTTGTCGCCGTCATAGGTGGGCTGGGCCTGGAAGATGACCTGGACGTTTTCGACCTTCGACAGGTCGGCGGACAGGCGGCCGCGCGCGACCGCCGTGCCGTTGCCGCCCTCACGCGGCTGGGCGTAGGACCAGTAGATCAGTCGATCCTGGGCGAAGGTGGGGCTGAGGATGACGTCCAGCAGGCCGCCCTGGCCGCGCGCCGAGACGGCGGGCAGGCCGGCGATCGGGGCGCCGACCTGGCCCTGGGCCGAGATCACCCGCATCCGGCCGGGCTTCTCCGTCACCAGCCACTGACCGTCGGGCAGCAAGGTCAGGCCCCAGGGATGGACCAGGCCCGAGGCGATGGTTTCGTTGCGCAGGGTTCCCGCGGTCTGGACTCCCGGCGCGCGGGTCTGGCCGCCGAAGGCTGGCTTCTGGTCCGGGTTATTGGCGGGGCGGGTCTCGACGGGGGCGCCAGGGGCTGCGGGCGCATCCTGCCCATTGGCCCCGCAGGCGGCGGTGAGGACGAGAAGCGAGGCGGACGCGGCGAGGAAGATCGGACGCATGAGGCTCTCCAGAACAGCTGTATGTCGCCATCCAGAATGAAGCCTCGCCGCTCTGCGCGCGAGCCGAAACCGTCCGCGACCGATCGTCCCGCGCGATTTCCATGTCGAAGCGACTTGAACCCGACCGAAGGCGGCGATATACGCACGCCTCTCGCGCTGGCCGGTCGCATGACCTTTCGCGAGATCCCGTAAGGGGTTGGGTAGCTCAGATGGTTAGAGCGGTGGATTCATAACCCACAGGTCGGCGGTTCGATCCCGCCTCCAACCACCACGGACCTTTCCGCACATGGCATGCGAAGTCCTGTATTGTGCGGGCTTCTAGTTTTGAGGAAGGCGCGTCGCGCCTCCGGTGATCTTGCAGACATAATCGGTCTGCGGTCGGCCTGTCATGGCGCCGCTCGGCGACAGGATGCCGCCGCGCGTGGTGCATTCCGCTTCAAGCTTGTCGAGATCCTGCTGATAGGTCGATGACGTCCGGCCAGTGGCGCAGGCGCCGAGAGCGAGGGGGGCGACGAAGGCGGCGAGGACGAGGGCGGCGCGCATGACGATGTCTCCTTGCGACTGGCGGCTTAACGGTTAGTCGAGGGCGGACGTTCCGCCAGCCGCGCCCGTGATGCAAGGCCCAGCTTTAGAAGGTCATCACGCCCAGATGCTCCAGCAGGATCTTGAGGCCCAGGGCGATCAGGGCGACCCCGCCGACCAGTTCCACGATCTTGCCCAGCCGCGTCCCCGCCGCCTTGCCGATCAGCAGGCCGAGCGTCGCCAGGGTGAAGGTGGTGAAGCCGATGCAGGCGGCGATCAGCCAGATATTGGCTCCCAGCAGGGCTAGGCCGACCCCGACGGCGCCCGCATCGATCGAGGTGCCGACGGCGGTGGCGATCAGGGCCAGCAGGCCGCGCGAGGCGGCTCTGCCCGTCGGCGTTTCATCTTCTTCGGCGTCTTCGTCGGGTTTCAGCGCCTCCCAGATCATCTTGCCGCCGACCGCGCCCAGCAGGCCGAAGGCGATCCAGTGGTCGATGGCGGCGACGAATCCGGCGGCGGCGACGCCCAGGGCGAAGCCGATCAGGGGGGTGACGGCCTCGATCACCCCGAACACCAGTCCCGCGCGCAGGGCCTGAGGCAGGGTGGGGCGGTGCTGGGCGCCCCGGCCGATGGCGGCCGCGAAGGCGTCTGCGGACATGCTGAGCGACAGCACGGCGATGGCGACAGGGGTCATGAACAACATACTCGGGCCGGGCGCGTGACAGCACGTCCGGGCGCAGGCCGGCTCGGCCCCCGGATCGTGCTGGTCTCGCTAGGCGGACGAAATCCGCTGATCGCGCCATGCCCTGAAGCCAGAGCAAGTGTGTTGACGCGATCCCGACTGAAAGACGTCGGAAGCTACTCCCCAACCCGGCCCCTCTAGCGGCTGGGGGGCTGCGGTTCAACCCCGCCGGACTGGCTGGAGGCGACAACGGCTCCCATCTGTGCTAGACGCCGCGCCTTCACCCCCGCCGCAGGATATTCAGCCTTGAGCATCACGCTCGACCTTTCGCGTGCTTCCGCCGCAGCTAAAGCCCCCGTCAACCTGTCCGGTCTGACGCGCGAGGGCCTGCGCAATGCGCTGATCGAAGCGAAGATCTGCCCGCCCGAGAAGGCGAAAATGCGCGCCACCCAGGTCTGGCGCTGGATTCACCACTACGGCGTCACCGACTTCGCCCTGATGAGCGACATCGGCAAGGAAACCCGCGCGGCCCTGGCCGAGGCCTTCACCCTGGCCCGCCCCGAGATCGTCGAGCGTCAGGTGTCCAGGGACGGCACGCGCAAATACCTGATCCGCACCGCTCCGGGCATCGAGATCGAGGCCGTCTATATTCCCGACGTGGGCCGCGCCGGCGCCCTGTGCGTGTCCTCACAGGTCGGCTGCACCCTGAACTGCACCTTCTGCCACACCGGCACGCAGAAGCTGGTCCGCAACCTGACGGCCGCCGAGATCGTGGCCCAGGTTCAGGTGGCGCGTGACGACCTGGGGGAATGGCCGTCGCCCAAGGAAGACCGTCAACTGACGAACATCGTCTTCATGGGCATGGGCGAGCCGCTCTACAATCTGGACAATGTCGCTGACGCCATCGACATCATCTCGGACAATGAGGGCATCGCCCTGTCGCGCCGCCGGATCACCGTCTCGACCTCGGGCGTGGTGCCGCAGCTTCAGGCCCTGGGCGATCGTACGGCGGCCATGCTGGCCATCAGCCTGCACGCCACCAACGACGCCCTGCGCGACGTCCTGGTGCCGCTGAACAAGAAGTATCCGCTGGAACAGTTGATGGCCGGCATCCGCGCCTATCCGGGTCTGGCCAACACCCGCCGCGTGACCTTCGAATACGTCATGCTGAAGGGCGTCAACGACAGCCCCGACGAGGCCCGCGCCCTGGTCAAGCTGATCGAGGGCATCCCCTCCAAGGTCAACCTGATCCCGTTCAACCCCTGGCCCGGCACCGACTACGAGTGCTCGGACTGGAAGACCATCGAACGCTTCGCCGCCATCCTGAACAAGGCCGGCTACGCCTCGCCCATCCGCACCCCGCGCGGCCGCGACATCCTCGCCGCCTGCGGCCAGCTGAAGTCCGAGAGCGAAAAGCAGCGGGCCTCGGCGCGCATCAAGGCCGAGCGCGAGGCGGACGCGGAGACGTCGGACGCGGCCTGATGTCGCGGCAAGCGGCGTAACGCTGTTTTCCTGATCGGGTGTGGCTCCGGCGCCCTTGCGGAAGGGGCGGCGGATCGGGCATGGCTTGTTTTGCTTTCGTTCCGTTTTCAGCAGGGGGCTGCGGGCTCGCACATCATGGACTCGTCGTCTCTGCCCAGCGTCCTGTCGAGCCCCGAGGTTCAGGCCTTCGCCACCGGATTTCCGATCCTGGTCCTACATCTGGTCGTGACCTTCGGCCTGCTGGCCATGGGGGCGACCGTCTATGCCCTGCTGACGCCGTGGCGCGAGGTGGCGCTGATCCGTCAGGGCAATCCCGCTGCCGCCGTGGCCTTTGTCGGGGTGCTGGTGGGGCTGGCCATTCCCTTGGCCGTCTCCCTGTCGATCTCGACCTCCATTCGAGACATCGCCATCTGGGGCGTGGCGACGGTGGTGCTGCAACTGCTGGCCTTCCGCGTGGTCGACCTGCTGCTGACTGGCCTGCCGCAACGCATCGAAAAGGGCGAGGTCGCCGCCGCGGTGGTTCTGGCGGGCGCCAAGCTGGCCACGGCCCTGATCCTGGCCGCCGCCCTGACCGGCTGAGGCCATGCGCTTCCCGCACCTCCCCGACTGGACCATCTATGCGGCGGTGATCGGCGCCCTGCTGATCGTGTCGCTGGGCCGCCGCGAAAAGGCCGACGCCCCGCATCTGCCCGAGGACGATGAGGCGCACGGCCCCCTGCTGGGGCCGGTCACACCCTTCGATCCGTCCGTCACCGTCATCGCTCCCGATATTCCCTTCCAGCCTTCGTCCGGCACCGCCTTTTCCATCGCCGGCGACGGCCGCTGGGTCACGGCGCGCCATGTGGTCGAGGGCTGTCCGCGTCCGGCCCTGGTGATCGGCGGCGGGCGCGCCCTGGCGGCCGACGTGCGGTTGGCGGCTCGGGCCGATGTGGCTCTGTTGCTGACCGAGGGCGGACCGCCCGCCTTGCCCGTCGCGGCCTCGGCGCCGCTGCGCAAGGGTCAGCGCGCCTTCCATCCCGGCTTCCCTCAGGGGCATCCAGGCGAGGTGGCCTCGCGTCTGCTGGGCCGTGAGACGTTGAAGATCAGAGGGCGCGGCGAGCGAGACGAACCGGTCCTGGCCTGGGCCGAGGCGGGCCGCACCAAGGGGTTGAAGGGTACGCTGTCGGGCCTGTCGGGGGCGCCGGTGCTGGACCGACGCGGCCGGGTTCTGGGCGTGACCATCGCCGAGGCGCCGCGACGGGGCCTGATCTACACCACGGCGCCCGACACCTTCGTCCCCGCCATCCGGGGCGAGCAGCGCGCCGATGAAAAGGCCCTGGGCGAGGCGGTCAACACCGACAACTACGGCCAGGTCGCCGATCGCCTGCGCCGGGATCTGCGCGTGGCCCAGGTGGTCTGCCTGACGGCTTGATCGTGCGGCATCCAGGACGCGGGGCTACCGCTATCCGGAATCGCAGGAAGCGCCCCTCTCACTCCGTCATCCTCCGGCTTGACCGGAGAATGACGGAAGAATGGGCGAACCTCCCCGCCGGGCGACGGGGAGGTCTGTAGTCCTAGCGCAGCGTAGCGCTGTCCAGGTTCAGCTCGGTCAGCGGGATGACCTCGACGTTCGGGTATTTGGCCTTCAGGGCGTCGATGAACTTGGACGCATCGCCGACGATGACCAGGCTGGCCTGATCGGTCGGCAGGTGTTCGGCGAAGGCGGCCTCGACCTGTTGCGGCGTGACCGCGCGCACCTTGCCGGCGTAGTCGGCCAGGTCGCTCATCGGCAGGTTATAGAGGGCCAGGTTGGCCACCAGACCGCCCAGACCGTCCACCGTCTCCAGCGAACGACCGAAGCCGCCGATCAGGGTGGCGCGGCGCGGGGCCAGTTCGGCCTCGGTGGCCGAGGCGGTCCCCAGCTTGCCGACCTCGGCCAGGATCAGGTCGGCCACCTCGGTCGCCGTTTCGTTCTTGGTCTGGGTCGCGGCGGTGAAGACGCCGACGTCCTGCTGGGCGCCGACCGAGGAGCGGGCGCCATAGGACAGGCCGCGCTTGATGCGGATTTCCTGGTTCAGACGCGACGAGAAGCCGCCGCCCAGCAGGGTGTTGCCCAGGGTCAGCGGGAAGTAATCGGCGTCGGTGCGGCTGACGCCGCGGATGGCGGCGATGACGGCGGCCTGGCCGGCGCCCGGCTGGTCGACGACGACGACGCGGGGCGCCAGGGCCTGGCCCGCCTTGTCAATGGCGGCTGGAGCCGGGCCGGCGTCACGCCAGTCGCCGAAGGCCTCGTCCGCCAGGGCGCGAGCCTCGGCCGGCGTCACGTCGCCCGAGAAGACCAGGGTGGCCTGCGACGGACGGAAGCGGTCGGAGTGGAAGACCGCCACGTCATCACGCGTCAGGGCGGGAACGCTGGTCAGGGTGCCGCTTCCAGGCGCGCCATAGGGGGCGGCGCCGTAGATGACGCGGCCGACCGACTGGGCGGCGATGGAGCCGGGCTGGCTGAGGGCGACGCGCAGGCCGTCCAGGGTCTGCGACTGCTGACGTTCCAACTCCTCGGCGGCGAAGGTCGGATTGCGCACCAGATCGGCCATCAGGGTCAGGGTCTGGCCGAACACGTCCTTGGGGGCGTTGGCGTAGACATTGGTGAAGTCGGCGCCCGCGCCCGCGCCGATATTGGCGCCCAGCTGTTCGATGGCGGTGGCGATCTCGGGCGCGGACTTGGTGGTCGTGCCCTGGGTCAGCAGACCGGCGGTCATGGAGGCGACGCCCGGCTTGCCCGCCGGGTCGTTGGCCGAACCCGCATTGAGGTTCAGGCGGGCCGAGACCAGCGGCAGGCCCTCGGTCCGGGCCACCAGAACTCGCATGCCGTTGTCGAGACGGAAGTCGGCCACGGCGGGGGTGGCGGGGGCGACTTCTGCGCCCGGTTGCGGCAGGCGGGCGCGCTGGGCTTCTGGCAGCAGGACGGCCACCGGACCAGCGGGGGCCAGTTCGGCCACGGTGACAGGGGCGTCCACGTTCATCTTCTGCACGCTGGCGGGATGCTCGTCGTCGGCGGGCAGGTAGTTGATGGTGATCTGGCGCTGAGGCGTCAGATAGCGGCGGGCCACGCGCTGCACGTCGGCGGCGGTGACGGCCTGAATCTCGGCGATCTCACGGTCGGCGGCGGTAGCGTCGCCGGTCATGATCAGGGCCATGCCCAGGGTCGTGGCGCGGTCGTCGATGCTTTCGCGGCCACGAAGCGCATTCGCGACCAGCTCGTTCTTGGCCTCGCTCAGTTCGGCGGCGGTGATCGGCGCGTCGCGCAGGCGGGCGATCTCGACCTCCAGCGCGGCCTTGCCGGCGTCCGCCGTCTGGCCGTCGGCCATGATGGCGTAGGCGGTCAGGTTGCCCGCCTGCTGGGCGAAATCGGGGTTGGAGCCGATCGAGGCTGCGATCTGCTTGTCATAGACCAGCGAGCGATAGAGGCGGCTGGATTCGCCGGTGGACAGCACTCCGTCCAGCACGGTCAGGGCGGCGCGGTCGGCGTCGCGATAGGCCACCGTGTTCCAGGCCAGGACCACGGCGGGCAGGGGCACGTTGGGCGCATAATAGGTGGCTGTGCGCGGGCCGGTCGGCTCGGGCTCCCTGACGTCATTGACCGGCATGGGCGTCGCCGGGCGCTTCAGCGGGGCGAAATACTCGTTCACCCAGGCGTCCAACTGGGCCTGATCGAAGTTGCCGGCCACGATCAGCATGGCGTTGTCGGGCCGGTAATAGGTGGCGTGGAAGCGCAGGACGTCGTCCAGGGTCGAGGCGTTCAGCTCCTCGATCGAGCCGATGCCGGGGCGGCGATAGGGGTGGTCCTGATAGATGGTCTCGGGCGTGAACAGGCCGAACAGGCGGCCATAGGGGCTGGCCAGAATGCGCTGGCGGTATTCCTCCTTCACCACGTCGCGCTCGGAGACAAAGGTCGGCTCATCGACCACCAGCGAGCCCATACGGTCGGCCTCGGCGAAGAGGATGCGCTGCAGGTGGTTGGCGGGGACGACCTCGTAATAGGCGGTGACGTCGTCGGCGGTGAAGGCGTTGTTCATGCCGCCGACGTCCTCGGTCAGACGGTCGAACGTCTCCGACGGCATGTTCCTGGTGGACTTGAACAGCAGGTGTTCGAACAGGTGAGCAAAGCCCGAACGGCCCGCCGGATCGTCCTTGGAGCCGACGCGATACCAGACCTGGACCGTGACGTTCGAGGTCGAGGCGTCGCGGGCGGTATAGACCTCCATGCCGTTGGCCAGCACGCGCTTGTTGAAGCCCAGCGGCGGCACGGCGACGCCGCCCTGAGCAGCAGAGGTTGCGGCGGCGGGCGGCGCGCCTTCGGCCCAAGCCTTGGTGGGGGCGGCGGCGGGCAGGCCCAGCAGCAGGGCCGAGGCGCAGGCGGTCAGGATCAGGCGGGTCTTCATGGGCGTCAGGTTCCGGTCGCCCGCCGGCCGCGCCGGGGGCAGGTCGACCGGACCCTATCAGGGCCGAAACCCGCCGCGCACCTTACGGCTCTGTAATGAAGCGCGCGCCCATGCCCCGCCCATCCCCGCTTCCTTGAGGATGAGCGGCGGTGGCTTAGCGTCCGAACACCTCGACTCCGATCTCGCCGTCGGTGGTCAGCCAGGCGCGCTTCATGCCCTGGCTGTTGAAGGGGGCGACGATATTGCCGTCGCGGTCCAGGGCGATCAGGCCGCCGTCGCCGCCCAGACCGCCGATGCGGTCGATGGTCGCCTGAGCCGAGTCAGCCAGCGTCTGACCGGCGGCCACGCCAAAGGCGGTGCGGGCAGCGGCGGCGACGCGGATGAAATACTCGCCCTGTCCGGTGCAGGAAACAGCGGCGTGGTCGTCGGCCCAGGTGCCGGCGGCGGGAATGGGGGTGTCGCCGACGCGGCCCGGCATCTTGCCGAAGACGCCCGCCGTCGAGGTGGCGGCGGCGAGGCGGCCTTCGCTGTCCAGCACGCAGCAGCCGACGGTGCCGTGGCCGAGGACGCCGGGCGGGTGGTTGTCCTCGCCTTGCCCGGCGCGCGTGAACCAGGCCTCTTCGTCGCCGATCGGCTCAAGACCCTGATCGTGGGCGAACAGGGCGGCGCCTTCGCCGGCCAGCATGACGTGGGGGGTGCGGTCCATCACGGCGCGGGCGGCGACGACCGGGTTGCGGAAACCTTGCAGCGCCGCCACGGCGCCGGCCTTGCCCGAAGCGCCGTCCATCAGGCTGGCGTCCAGTTCATAGGCGCCGGCCAGATTGGGCGAGGCGCCGCGTCCGGCGACATAGAGGCCGGAGTCTTCCAGCAGGATCACGGCCTCGACCGCGACGTCCACGGCGGAGGCCCCGGCGTCCAGCCGCGCCTTCATCGCCTCGACCACTTCGCGCATATGCACGACCTCGGCGTCATAGTTGCGCTCGCGCCGGGCGCCGGCGCCGCCGTGGAGGATGAGGGCGGTTCGCGCCATGGTCGTCTCCTGAAAGTCCGTTCGGCCTCTTTGCATCGGGCCGCGCGCTGATTAGCGTCGCAATCGTGTCGGCGCCATGGCCCGACGGGGGATCACGAAAGAAACCAGTATGCGAGCAGTCCTGTCCAAGGCCGTCGGCGGCCCTGAAGCTCTCGTCGTCGAGGAGGTCATGGACCCCACGCCCAAGGCGGGCGAGGTGGTGATCGAGGTCAAGGCCGTGGGGATCAACTATCCCGACACCCTGATCATCGAGGACAGGTACCAGTTCAAACCCGAGCGCCCCTTCTCGCCGGGCGGCGAGGTGGCGGGCGTGGTCGATGCCGTGGGCGAGGGCGTCAAGGGCGTGTTCCGGGGCGACCGCGTCATCGCCGTGCCGGGCTGGGGCGGACTGGTGGAACGTCTGGCGGTTCCGGCCTCCAGCCTGATCCCCATGCCGGACGGCATGAGCTTCGAGGAAGCCGCCGCCCTGACCATGACCTATGGCACCAGCTATTACGCCTTGAAGGACCGGGCCAACCTGCAGCCGGGAGAGACCCTGCTGGTGCTGGGCGCGGCGGGCGGCGTTGGCGCCGCCGCCGTCGAACTGGGCAAGGCCATGGGGGCGCGTGTCGTCGCCGCCGCCTCGACCAACGACAAGGTCGAGTTTGCGCTGGAGCTGGGGGCCGACAACGGCCTGATCTATCCCTCGGGCGCCATGGACAAGGCGGCGCAGAAGGCTCTGTCGGGCGAGCTGAAGCTGGCCACGGGCCGCGACGGCGCCGATGTGGTCTATGACGCGGTCGGCGGCGACTACGCCGAGCCGGCCCTGCGCGCCATGGACTGGAACGGCCGCTATCTGGTGGTCGGCTTCCCGGCGGGCATTCCGTCCCTGCCGCTGAACCTGACCCTGCTGAAGTCGGTGTCGGTGATCGGGGTCTTCTGGGGCGCGGCGGTGGCGCGCGATCCCAAGGCCCACGCCGCCAACATGGCCGAGCTGATGCAGCTGTGGAAGGACGGCAAGATCAAGCCGCGCGTCAGCCGCACCTATCCGCTGGAGGACGCCCACGACGCCATCAAGGCCCTGGGCGACCGAACGGCCATGGGCAAGATCGTCGTGACGACCGACGAATGAGCCCTCTTCTCGACCCGGCCCTGAAGCTGGCGGTGGACGAGGCGGACTTCGCCGCCGCCGCCGAGCGTCTGGCCCGCACCGGCCGCACCCGCGTTCCCGGCCTGTTTGGGGGCGGGGCCGAGGCCCTGCACGCTGCCGTCCTGGCGCCCGATCAGCCCTGGGTCCGCACCTTTCTCAACCCGCTGGGGGCCGACATCCCGGTGGCGACGCTGGACGCCTCTTCGCCCGAGGACCAGGCCCATGTGACGGGGCAGGCCTATGCCGGGGCGACCGAGGGGCTGCAGTTCCTGTTCGACCGTCTGCGGCTGGGCCCGGCGCGTGAGGCGGGGGCGGCGACGCCGCAGATCCTGTTCGACCTGCTGGACCTGTTCAACACCGAGGCCTTTCTGGATTTCGCCCGGCGGCTGACCGGCGACGACCGCATCGCCTTTTCCGATGGTCAGGTGACCCGCTATCTGCCGGGCCATTTCCTCAACCGTCACAGCGACGCCAATCCGAAGACCGAGCGCCTCTATGCCTATGTCCTGAACCTGTCGCCGGGTTGGCGGGCGGAGTGGGGCGGTCTGCTGCAGTTCCTGGACGAGGGCGGCGACATCACCGAGACCTTTGTCCCCAGTTTCGGCGCCCTGAACGTCTTTGCGGTGCCGCAGATGCACGCGGTCTCGACCGTGGCCCCCTTTGCAGGCGGGCCGCGCTACTCCGTCACCGGCTGGTGGCGGGCCAAGCCGCTGGATCGCTAGGCTTCGGCGTCGTCCCGGACGCGCTTCAGCGCCGCCTCGGCCTGTTCGTGGTGTTTGCGCTTCACATGGGCGCCCAGGGTGGCCAGGACGGCGGCGATCACCGCCGCGTCGTCGGTGAAGCCGATGCCGGCGAAGATGTCGGGAATGGCGTCGATGGGCATGACGAAATAGGCCAGCGCCCCCAGCATGACCCCCTTGGCCGCCATGGGGGTCTTGGGGTCCTGGGTCGCGTACCAGGCGGCCAGGGCCTGCCCGGCGAAGGGGATGCGCGAGGCGGTGCTGCGCAGCTTGGGCCAGAAGCCCTTTCTGACGCGCATCTCATTGACCCTCTGGACCGTGGGGACCAGAGCCTTTTCAGGGTCGATGGCGTCGACAGGCGACACCGGTTTGGCTTTGGCGGTCATGGCCGCTAAATCCTCGCGCAGACACTCGGTTCAAAGAATATAGGGACGATCTTCATGAAACTCGACGGTTCGATTGCGGCGGTGGTCACGGGCGGGGCTTCGGGCCTCGGCGAAGGCACGGCGCGGGCGCTGGCGGCCAAGGGCGTCAAGGTCGCCCTGTTCGACCTGAACGAGGAACGCGGCGAGGTCATCGCCCAGGAAATCGGCGGCGTCTTCTGCAAGGTGGACGTGACCTCGGACGAGAGCGTCGCCGCCGGCTTCGTCAAGGCGCGCGCCGCCCACGGCCAGGAACGCCTGACCGTCAACTGCGCCGGCATCGCCACGGGCCAGAAGACCGTCAGCCGCAAGCGCGACACCGGCGAGGTCCGCTCGCACGACATGGCCTCGTTCGAGCGCACCGTCACGATCAACCTGTTCGGCACCTTCCGGGTCCTGTCGCAGTCGGCTCTGGGCATGGTCCAGGCCGAGCCGATGGCCGACGGCGAGCGCGGTCTGATCGTCAACACCGCCAGCGTCGCGGCCCAGGACGGCCAGATCGGCCAGGCCGCCTATTCGGCGTCCAAGGGCGGCGTCTACGCCATGACCCTGCCGGTCGCGCGCGATCTGGCCCAGGACGGCGTGCGGGTGAACACCATCCTGCCCGGCATCATGTGGACGCCGATGATGGCCGGCATGGACCAGAAGGTTCAGGACAGCCTGGCCGCCGCCATTCCCTTCCCCAGCCGCCTCGGCACCCCGGCCGACTATGCCGCGCTGGCCCTTCATCTGGCCGAGAACGTCTACATCAACGGCGAGTGCATCCGTCTGGACGGGGCCATCAGGCTTGCTCCTCGCTAAGCGAGGAGGCGAAGGCCGCTAACGCTCGCCGCGCGGCGGCTCGCTGCTTGAGCGGGGCCGTGCGCGGGATTGATCCGCAGAGGCTGTTGTCAGCGGCCCTCGCAGCGCTTCCTTCGGGGGTGTCGCGGGGGCCGTTTGCGTTTGAAATTTCAGGGCTATTCGAAAAAATGCAGCGGAAAAGCGGAAAATGAAAAAAGGGGGTTGCGTGTTCTGAGAAGGGTCGGCTAAAAGCCCCTCCTCGACGGGGCGCAGCACACTGTTCCCTACGGAGTGCGGGCGTAGCTCAGTGGTAGAGCACAACCTTGCCAAGGTTGGGGTCGGGCGTTCGAATCGCCTCGCCCGCTCCATGTCGAGACTGGAACACGGGGTCCGATCGCAAGATCGGGCCCCGTTTCGCGTTCTGGCCCCCACAGTCCTGTGATGGTCTGATTTCTCTGAAGTGACAGTCTCTCCGTCTCAGGAAGAATTGTCGCGTCTCTGTGGTCCGTTCGCAGATTCCTTTTCGCGAAACCGTCGCGGCCGCGTCGCCGCACGCCGTTAGCCAGCCCCGCCATGGACCGGAGCGTGACGCGCCCCGGCGAACGGGGATGACTGACATGAAACTTCGCCTACTGCTGAGCACGGCCCTGTTGCCGCTCACCCTTGCCGTGGCCGCCCAGGCCGCCGACGTCGCGCCGAGCGCTGTGATCGAGCCGGCGGGCGACGGCGTGATCGGCCGCGTCGTCGATGCCGGCGGCGCGCCTCTGCCGGGCGCAGAGATCGTTGATCGCGGCACAGGCCGTCGTGTGGTCAGCAACACCCAGGGCGAATTCATCCTGAACGGCGTCTCGGGCCGGGTCGAACTGGACGTGCGCTATATCGGCCTACCTTCGGTCAGCCAGACGGTGGTGGCTACGCCGGGGCGTCTGACCTCGGTGACGGTGACGCTGGGCGGCGGCGACGTGACCACGGTCGCGGACGTGGTGGTGACCGGGGTCATCACCGAGGGCGTGGCCCGTTCGCTGAACCAGCAGAAGAACGCCGACGGCACCATCAACGTGCTGTCGGCCGACGCCATCGGCCGCTATCCCGACCCGAACGTGGCGGAATCGCTGCAGCGCGTGCCGGGCATCGCCATCCAGCGCGACCAGGGCGAGGGCCGCTATATCAACGTGCGCGGCGCGCCGTCGGCCTTCACCGCCGTCTCGGTGGACGGCGTGACCGTTCCGGCGGTCGATCCGGGCACGCGCGCGGTCGACCTGGACACCCTGCCCAGCGACATCGTCGCCAACATCGAGGTCTCCAAGACCCTGTTGCCGAGCCAGGACGCCGACTCCATCGCCGGCGCGGTCAACATCAAGACCCGCTCGGCCTTCGATCGGCGCCGCCTGGCCATCAGCGGCTATGCGGGCGGCAGCTACAACGATTACGGCGGCGAGGACATTCGCGCGGGCGCCACGGCCTCGAACGTCTTCGGCGCGGACCAGACCTTCGGCGGCCTGTTGTCCTATTCCTACTCCAAGACCAACCGCCGTCCTGACAACGTCGAGTCGGGCTGGACCAAGATGAAGACGCCCGAAGGCGGCGAAGTCTTCGCCCTCGAGGAAAGCCTGTTCAAGGACTATGAGACCGAGCGCACCCGCCAGTCGGTCAACGGGGCGCTGGAATTCCGGCCCTCAGACACGCTCAGGGCCTGGGTCCGCGGCTCATTCGCCCAATTCGAGGACGACGAATACCGCAACCAGCTGCTGCTGACCTATGACGAAGGCAGCCTTCAGGCCGGCGCGACCGACCGCAAGGCGACCTTCGACGAGGTGACGGTCGAACGTCAGCTGCGTCACCGCACCCAGAAGAACGAGATCCTGACCCTGACGACCGGGGCCGAGCGCATCTTCGGCAACGGCGCGGTGTGGGACGCCAGCCTGTCCTGGGCCAGCAGCGAGCAGACCTATCCCAACCGCAACGAGCTGCTGTTCCGCTCGCGGACCAAGCCGTCGGTCACCTATGATTTCACCGGCGACCATTATGAGCCGACCTATTCGATCTTCACGACCGGCGAGCACCTGGACGCGGCGCAGTACCGCTTCCGCGAGAACGCCTTCCGCTCCAGCACGACCGAGCAGGAAGAGCTGACCTTCCAGACCAATTTCGAGCTGCCCTCGGTCATCGGCGGCCGCGAGGTCACCTGGAAGTTCGGCGGCAAATACCGCACCCGCGACGTCTCGGCCGACGAGGACCGCTTCCGCAGCCGTGACGCCGCCCATGCGCCGTCGCAGTCCTACGCCGACCTGCTGACGGGTTCGGACTCGCGCAACTACGACTACCTGCTGGGCAAGACGTTCAACAACGGCCTGGTGGACGACTACTTCGGCCAGATGCGCCCGCTGTCGCCGATCCGTCCGGCGGATTCCATCGTCGCCGACTATACGGCCAAGGAAGACATCCTGTCGGCCTACGCCCAGGGCCGCCTCGACATCGGCGCGACCAACGTCATCTTCGGCCTGCGCGTCGAGAACACCCAGTTCGAGGGCGAGGCCGCCAGCCTGATCGATAACGACGGCACCAAGCCCTATGACATGGCGCGGGTCGATCGCGACGACACCGAGTTCTTCCCCAACCTGACGGTCCGCCACAGCTTCTCGGACAATCTGATCGGCCGCTTCGCCCTGACGCGCTCGATCTCGCGTCCCGAGTTCAACCAGATCGTCCCGCGTCGTATCGAAGAAACCGACGGCACGGACGTCTCGTATGAGATCGGCAACCCGGACCTGCAGCCGACGCTGTCGAACAACATCGACTTCGGGCTGGAGTACTACTTCGCCTCGCTGGGCGTGGTGTCGGCCAACGCCTTCTACAAGGATCTGACCGACTATCGCTACATCCTCAAATATGAGGACAAGGTGACGATCGACGGGAACGAGTTCGACGCCGAGTTCGAGACCCCGATCAACGCCCCCAACGGTCACTTGATGGGTCTGGAGCTGAACTGGCAGCAGAAGTTCGGCTTCCTGCCTGGCTGGGCCTCGGGCTTCGGCGTCTTCGCCAACTACACCTGGACCGATGCCGAGATCGAAACGGCTCAGGCCTACAGCGGCCGCAACAAGTTCTCTCTGCCCGGCCAGTCGGAGAACAACTACAACCTGGCCCTCTTCTACGAGATGGCCGGTTTCAGCGCGCGCCTCAGCTACACCAAGCGCAGCGACTATCTGGAAGAGATCAACGCCGATGATCCCGACTTCGACCTGTTCGTCGAGGGCCGCGAGCAACTGGACTTCACCGCCTCCTACGACTTCGGCAATGGGGTCGAGGTGTTCGGCGAGGCCAAGAACCTGACCGACTCGGCGGGCGTCCGCTACTACGGCTCGCGCGAGCGGACCTATGAGTATGAGAAGTTCGGCTACAACGTCTTCATGGGCGTGCGCTTCAAGTACTGATCGGCGTCGAACGCCAGGATATTGAAGGGCCGGGCGGCGACGCCCGGCCCTTTTGCGTTCAGCTTTGGCTTTGGTCGGCATGGCCCCCGGCGCAATCCGGGCCTATATGGAGCCTGGCGGTTGACCCCGCCGGGGTCGGCGCTAGTGTCCGCGCCGCTTCCTTCCCTGCGCCAGACCGATCAGAGGACTTCCATGGCCGACGCCCCCCAGACCTACGACGTGGTGATCATCGGGGGCGGGCCGGGCGGCTATAACGCCGCCATCCGCGCCGGCCAGCTGGGCCTCAAGGTCGCCTGCGTCGAGATGCGCTCGACCCTCGGCGGCACCTGCCTGAACGTCGGCTGCATGCCCTCCAAGGCCCTTCTGCATGCCTCGGAACTGTATGAGGCGGCCGGCAAGGACTTCGCCGGCATCGGCATCGAGGTGAAGCCCAAGCTGAACCTGCCCCAGATGCACAAGGCCAAGGACGACAGCGTCGAGGCCCTGACCAAGGGCATCGAATTCCTGTTCAAGAAGAACAAGGTCGACTGGCTGAAGGGCCGCGGCCGCATCGCCGGCCATGACGGGACTTTGGGCAAGGTCGAGGTCGAGGCCGCCGACGGCGCCAAGACGACCTATGACGCCAAGAACATCATCATCGCCACCGGCTCCGAGCCGACCCCGCTGCCGGGCGTCGCCTTCGAGGAGGGCAAGGTCATCGACTCGACCGGCGCCCTCTTCCTGCCCAAGGTGCCCAAGCACATGATCGTCATCGGCGCGGGCGTGATCGGCCTGGAGCTGGGCTCGGTCTGGCGCCGCCTGGGCGCCGAGGTCACCGTGGTCGAATACCTGGACAAGGTCGGCGCCGGCATGGACAGCGAAGTCGCCGTCGCCTTCCAGCGCGGTCTGGCCAAGCAGGGCATGACCTTCCGCATGGGCACCAAGGTCACCGGCGCCAAGTCGGTCAAGGACGGCGTCGAGCTGACGGTCGAGCCGGCCGCCGGCGGCGCCGCTGAAACGATCAAGGGCGACGTCGTCCTGGTCGCCATCGGCCGCCGCCCCTACACCGAGGGCCTGGGCCTGGAGACGGTCGGCGTCACGCCGGACCAGCGCGGCTTCGTCGGCCACGACCACTTCAAGACCTCGGCGCCGGGCGTCTGGGTCATCGGCGACGTGACCCACGGCCCGATGCTGGCTCACAAGGCCGAGGAAGACGCCGTGGCCGCCGTCGAACTGATCGCCGGCAAGCCGGGCCACGTCGACTACGACCTGGTCCCGTCGGTCATCTACACCACGCCGGAGGTGGCCTGGGTCGGCAAGACCGAGGAGCAGTTGAAGGCCGCAGGCGTCGCCTACAAGAAGGGCAAGTTCCCCTTCGCCGCCAACAGCCGCGCCAAGATCAACCACGAGACGGACGGCTTCGTGAAGGTGCTGGCCGATGCGACGACCGACAAGCTGCTGGGCGTCCACATCTATGGTCCCCAGGCCGGCGAACTGATCAGCGAAGCCTCGATGACCATGGCCTTCGGCGGCTCGTCGGAAGACATCGCCCGCACCTGCCACCCCCACCCGACCCGCTCGGAAGCCGTCCGCCAGGCGGCCATGGGCGTCGAAGGCTGGACCATGCAGGCCTAAGGCTTAGGCTTTCAGCCCGAACGCATCACGGCGCGCTCCGCAGGGGGCGCGCCGTTTTCGTTTGGGGGGGAGCGGTCGCAGCGAGTGTCTTTGATGGGGGGATTGCCGACATTGCCGAAGTTAGTGGGCGGTATGTCTAGTCATCAGAAATCGGTTGCCCGGAAACCGCCGCAGGGTTGGTCGTTCACGATAACCGAAGTCAGCAATGGCATGTATCGAGTGAGGGGCGTCGGGCCAGACGGGGTGGCCATAGAGCGACACGGCACGGACGATGATGCGTTGCTCTTTCAGTTGATTGAGGACGCCGAAAAGCTGTCCATGTGAACCGCTGCAACGGGTGGTTAGCGGACGTCGGTTCTGGCCCTGAGCACGTTCACTCGTCGCCTATCGCTGACAGGTCGCTGAAATTATGCGCAGTCTATTGCGCAATACCCTGCGCATTAGTATGACGCAGGAATGATCCATCGAGATTTCTACGACACCGCAATCGTGCGGAAGGCCTACACGGCCAAGAAGCTGCTGGACCTCGCCTTCCTGATTCAGAACCAGGTGACGAAGGTCTACGTCCGCAACGGAATGGTCTTTCCTGTCTCCTGCTCGTCCACACTGCTGCATCTCAGCAAGAATGGACCGGCTTCCGTGACAGAGGTCGCCCGCGCGTTGGAACACCCTCACCAGACGGTGGCGCAACACCTCGCCACGCTCAGCAAGCTCCACGTCATCGAAAAGCGAACCGACGCCGCCGACCGTCGACGCACCGAGTATTTTCTGACCGAGTTCGGCACGGCGCAGGCCGGCCTTCTGCATCAGTACAATGTCGAAGCGGCCGCCGTTTTCGAGGGTCTGGACACCGACATCGACGCCGACCTCGGCGATCTTCTGGACCGCGCCATGGCGGCGCTCAATGCTCGGCCGATGGACGATCGCTTCGAACTTCCCCAATCGCCTGGAGATCAATCGTGAGAAAATTCCTCATCGCCCTGGGCGTCATTCTGGCAGCCCTGCTGGTCTATTGGCTTGCTTCACCCAAACAGTTGCTGCGGTCCGAAAGCACGCAGGACTTTGCCGACTTCGTGCCCGCCATGATGGAGGAAGAGGCGATCCCAGGCTTGGCCATCGCGGTCGTGAGAGATCACCAGGTCGTCCACATGCAGGGCTACGGGTTCGCCGACGTGGAAGCGCGCAAGCCGATGACCGCCGAAACTCCCATGAACATTGCGTCCATCAGCAAGCCCATATTGGGGATCGTCCTGCTGCAGCTTCACGACAAGGGGCTGCTGGATCTGGACGCCGACATCAACGCCATGCTGCCCTTCCGGGTGAACAATCCCAATGCCGACGGCCAGGCGATATCCATTCGCCAACTTGCGACCCATACATCCGGCATCGCAGACTTCTATGTAGTCTCGGACTACCAGAAGGGGGCGGACTCGCCGACGCCTCTGGTCGATCACCTTCGCGGCCTCCTGACGCCAGAAGGCGCACGCTATGAAGGCGGCGCGCACTACCTCACGACGGCGCCTGGAGCCGAACGCGAGTACAGCAACCTTGGCGCCGGTGTCGCCGGCGCCGTAGCCGAGACCGTCGGGCGCGCGCCCTTGGCCGCGCTAGCCAAGACGAACGTGTTCGAGCCTCTCGGGATGACGAACTCTTCCTGGCTTCTGGCTGACTATCGCCCTGGTGAGCTGGCGACCCGATACGACGTGGTGCAGTGCCTTCCCCTCACCGGTCTCTGCGCAAGCACGGAACAACCGAAGCGCAACTTCCTCATCCGCAAGATCTTCCGCCCCGCCAGCAGCGACCGTCACTTTGCAACCTATCCCCAGTTCGGGAACCCCAACTACCCGGACGGCGGCGTGAACGCGTCGGCACGGGATCTGACCTTGCTGGCCCAGAGCATGCTGGCGGGAGGAAAGACGCGCAGCGGCCACCTGCTCTCCACCGCCTCTTTCGATGAGATGCTGAAACTACAACTGCCGCCCAGCATCGACGATCGGCAGCGCTTCTTCTGGCGGGATCGCAACGGGCTCATCGGCCATGCAGGTTCGGACCAGGGTGTTTACACCAGCCTCTATTTTGATCCGGCGAGGGGAAACGCCATCGTCGTCCTGATGAACCGCACGCCCGATGTGCAGACCGAGCAAGCGATGGCCCGTCTCTTCGATCGCATCAACCGGGACTTGCTGCGTCCGTGAATCCGATAGGCGTACTTCGCCAAGGGGCTACTCTGAGTTAGCTGCGACTGTTCGGGCTTGGCAACACTCATGTCCGCAATGGGTCGATTGCGGTCCTGGGTTTCGGCGCCGAAAGCGGACATTGGCCGTCCGGCTCGAAAGCGGCCGCCGTCAATGTCCGCTAAGGGGGGAGCGGGCGTTAGCGAACTTCCCATCGGGCAAAGGCGTAATAGCTGTCGCCAGGCGCAGGCACATTGCCATCGGCGCCCTGCGCAATCGCCCTGAGCTGGACACGTGTCGCCCATGCTCCGAACGGAGACTGCGGTTCCGACTCATCAATAAGACTGCAGGCAGTAGTCACGCCGCTTTCGCCGAGATCGCATTTCAACAATGCCCATCCTTTGCCGACCTGATCGATGGGGGCTGTCGTTAACAGGCGTTGTGGCACCCGCCCCTTGACCTCAGCAGGGCACCACAGCCGTGATCCCGCAATCGGATCACGCTCGGACCGTTCACAAACGACAGGTTCAGGCCGCACCGCAACGGGCATGGTCGATTGGCTAAAGGCCAAGAACATCGTGGCGATAATCATCGGCTTTCCTATCGCCTGGTCGCCAACGTCCGCAACGGGTCGTAAGCGTTCATCGGTTCCCACACCGAGAACGGACCTGGCTTCAAGCACGGTGCTCGAGTTTTCTCGACTTGGCCTCGCAATCGATGGTGCGCGTGACCATGTCGGAGGCTGACCCCTTCCACGACACCGGATCACCCTCATGGACCTTCAACTCACCGGCAAGCGCGCCCTGATCTGCGGCGGCTCCAGCGGCCTGGGACGGGCGGTGGCGACGGCTCTGGTGGCCGAAGGGGCGCACGTGGCCCTGCTGTCGCGCGATGCGGTCAAGCTGCAGGCTGTGGCCGACGAGTTGAACGCCATGGGGCCGGGCAAGGCCGTGATCGCCCCCGCTGATCTGGCCGATCATGCGGGCCTGCTGAAGGCGGTGGATGTGGCCGAAGCCGCTCTGGGCGGGCCGATCGAGATTTTGCTGAACAATACCGGCGGGCCGCCGCCGTCGGGCGTCAACGGGCTGGAGCCGTCCGTCTGGCGCGATCATTTCGAGTCCATGGTGCTGTCGGTCTTCCGTCTGACCGACCGGGTGCTGCCGGGGATGAGGTCCATGGGCTGGGGGCGCATTCTCAACGTCGCCTCCATCACCGTGATCGAGCCGGTCGGGACGCTGGGCGTGTCTAACACCCTGCGCGCCTCGGTGGCGGCCTGGGCCAAGACCCTGGCGGGCGAGGTCGCGGCCAATGGCGTGACCGTCAACACCCTGCTGCCGGGCCGCATCGACACGCCGCGCATCGAGCGTCTGGACGCCGCCCGCGCCGCCGCCACCGGGGTCGAACCCGCCGAGGCGCGTGCGGAATCGGTGAAATCCATCCCCGCCGGACGTATCGGCGCGACCGAGGAGTTCGGGGCCGTCGCCGCCTTCCTGGCCAGCCCTCTGGCGGGCTATGTCACGGGATCGCTGATCCGCGTGGACGGCGGGGCGGTCAAGGCGATCTGACCTGGGGCGGCCGCCTCAGCAGGTCGCCGAAGGTGATGCGGGACTGGCCGTAGTCCAGGGTGATGCGATCGAACCGCATCAGGATGTCGGCCCCCAGCAACAAGGCGGGCTGTTCGCTCAGACCCAGGACCTGAAAGGCGTGCAGATCGCCGAACAGCAGGGGTGTGACGCCCATCTCGCGGCGCGCCAGCCGCAGGTTGGACACAGATCCGCTATGGACCATCAGCGACTGGCCGATGACGCCATAGACGCGGATGGTTTGGCGCGGCGTGGGACCGACCTGAGCATCGACGGCGCGCATCAGCGCCAGGTTGGCGATTGAATACTGGGCGCCGCTGTCGACGAAGGCCACAGCCGGCACGCCGTCGACTTCGATATGGGTCAGGAACAGTTGGCCGAAACGGCCGCTGCGCACCGGTGTGATGTCGGTGCGCAACCGGCTGGCCACGCCGACGGCGACGCCCCGCGCAATCACGTCGGGTCCAGAGGGCGCCAGCATGATCCGCCGTTGGCGCAACAGCAGGGTCAGTCGAAAGCGCGACAGGACGTCCAGCCCCAGCAGTCCGTCGGCGCCCAGGACCTCGTAGGGAAAGACCGGCGGCGTCATGTGGGTGAAACGCCGGCCCGAGAAATCCAGTCGAGGCAGCTCGACTGTCTGGACCACCTCCGCCGCCGTGATGCCGTGGACCAGAACCGGCGGGCCGGGAGCCAGGTTCAGTTCGGCGGCCAGGCGGTCGGAAATGGCGGTGCGCTCGGCTCCCGTGTCGATGACGAACAGAGGCTCGCGCAGGCTGCCCACGTTCACCTTGACGCCCATGCGCGTCAGCAGGTTCTCCAACAGTCGGGCGGCTTCGTCGGGTTCGGGCGGCGGCGAGGGGGTCACAGGGTCTTGCGCGCCGACCAGGCCGGGCAGGGCGAACGCCGCTGCGCCGCCCGCGCCCAGGGTCAGCGCCGCGCGCCGCGAAGGGTGACCGATCGATCCTGTTTCACGCAACGGCCTATCTCCGCGCCGCGATCAATCCCCGCACGGAGAATAGGCGCCGTTCGCGGTCGCTGGATAGTCAGCTTCTCGGGTGAGCCTCGGCGTAGGCGGCCAGTAGGCGGGCGGCGTCGACCTGGGTGTATTTCTGGGTCGTGGACAGGCTGGCGTGGCCCAGCAGTTCCTGGATGGAGCGCAGGTCGGCGCCGGCCCCCAGCAGGTGGGTGGCGAAGCTGTGGCGCAGGGCGTGGGGCGTGGCCGAGGCGGGCAGGCCCAGGCGCCCGCGCAGGCGCTGGACCGTGGCCTGGACGTGACGGGGGCTTAAGGGCCCGCCGCGCTTGGCGCGGAACAAGGGGGTGTCCGCTTCAAGGATGAAGGGCTGTTGGGCCAGATAGGCGTCCACCGCCTCGCGCACCTGGGGCAGGACCGGGGCCAGCCGCATCTTGCCGCCCTTGCCGGTGATCCTCAGGGCGTCGGGCAGGGGGGCGTCGGATCGCTTCAGCGACAGGGCCTCGGAAATCCGCAATCCGCAGCCGTAGAGCAGGGTCAGGACGGCGCGGTCGCGCGCGGCCTCCCACGGCGCCATGTCGGGATCGGCTTCGGGTTCGTGCAGCAGGCCCCTGGCCTGATCCTCGGTGACCGGGCGGGGCAGGGACGGCTTGACGCGCGGGCCGCGCACCAGGGCCAGTTGCGGCGCGGGCGTGCCGCAGCGTCGGTCGAGGAAGGCGTGAAAGCCGCGAATGGCGGCCAGGGTCTGGCTGAGCGAGCGGGCGTTCAGGGGGCGCTCGCCGCTGCGACGTTCGGCCAGATGGGCGCGGACCTCGGCGGCGGTGACGGCGCCGAGATCAGTCAATGACTGCGGCCCGCCGCGATGACGTTCGAGGAAGGCGACGTAGAGCCGCCCGATGTGGCCATAGGCCTCCAGCGTGCGCGGCGACAGGCGACGCTCGTGCGCCAGATGCTCGAGCCAGGCGAGGAGGGCCTCCGGGGCGGTTAAGCCTGCGTCGGCCATCGCTCGGCCATGCGTTCGACCACGCGGGTGATGAAGGCCACCAGTTCGCAGCCCATGGCCGGGGTGAAGCCGTCATCCTCAAACGAGCCGAAGGCGCACAGGGCCGGGCGGGCGCCGTCCGAACCCGGCAGATGCAGGCTCATGCGGACCAGAGCCACCGACTTCACCTCGCCCTCGGCGGGGCCGAACAGGTCCAGACCTGTGAAGTTGGGGCCGAGCCATTCCAGACCGTCGTCGCCCAGCAGGGCGTCGACGCGGCCCGGCTCCAGCGCCTTCCAGCCGAAAGGCACGGCGCCGGGCTTCTCGAGAGCGATGGCGCCCCCGGCGAGGCCGAAGCGGGCTTGCGAGGTAGCGTCCAACTGGCGAGACAACTCGGCGTGGGTGGTCGCCTCCATCAGGTCCAGGGCCGAGACGTGGGTCTGGGTCTGGGCGGCGAAGTTGGCGCGGGCGATCTCTTCGATCTGTTTTCGCGCCCCGGCCTCGCGCTGGACCACGGCTTCCAGCCGGGTCAGGGCCGCGCGGCCGAAATCGACCACGTTGCGGCCGGTGGCGCGCAGGCCCAGTTCTTCCAGAAGGGTGCGGTCGTCCAGCAGGCGATCCGGGTGGGCGTTCAACCAGGCCCGCACCTCGGGCCAGTGAAGGCCCTCGGCGGCGTCGGATGAGAGGTCCAAGGAAGTGCTCAAGTGGACCTCTTTCCGGTCGGCGTTACAGGATGGACTGACCGGTCTTGCCCCAGTCAGCCAAAAACGCATCAAGCCCCTTGTCGGTTAACGGGTGCTTGACCAGGGCCTTGAAAGTGTCGGCCGGCAGGGTGGCGGCGTCGGCGCCGGCGATGGCGGCGGCGGTGACGTGGTCAGGGTTGCGCAAGCTGGCGGCCAGGATCTCGGTGTCGAAATCATGGATGTCGTAGAGGGCGCGGATTTCTTCCAGCAGGCCCACGCCGTCGGCGCCGACGTCTTCCAGGCGACCGACGAAGGGCGAGATGAAGGTGGCGCCCGCCTTGGCGGCCAGCATGGCCTGGGCGGCCGAGAAGCACAGGGTGACGTTGGTCTTGATCCCCTTGTCGGCAAAGGCCCGCGTGGCGCGCAGCCCGTCCCAGGTCAGGGGCAGTTTGACGACCACGTTCGGTGCGATGGCGGCCAGCTTGTCGCCCTCCTTGACCATGGTCTCGAAGTCGGTCGCCACGGCCTCGGCGGAAATCGGCCCCTCGACGAGGGCGCAAATCTCAGCGATGACCTCGGCGATGTTCCGACCCGACTTGGCGATCAGCGACGGATTGGTGGTGACGCCGTCCACCATCCCGGTGGGCAGCATGTCCTTGATGACGGCGACGTCGGCGGTGTCGAGAAAGAGTTTCATGGGACAGGGTTTTAACGCCGAGATGGCTGAAGGGCGAGCCTCCTTTTCCTCCCCACTGTGTGGGGAGGGGGACCACGAAGTGGTGGAGGGGACGGCCCAGTCGTTGAATGTCGAGACGCCCCCTCCGTCACGGCGCGATGCGCCGCGCCACCTCCCCATGGAATGGGGAGGAAAGGCGGTATGAAAGTCGCCTCCGTCCTCATTCCCCTGCCGGTGCCCGAGGCCTTCGACTACGAGGTCCCGGAGGGGCTGACGGCTGTGCGCGGCGATCAGGTCAACGTGCCGCTGGGGCCGCGCTTAATCCGGGGCGTCGTGGCCGAGGTGTTCGAGACCACGGGCTCCAACCGGCGGCTGAAGGCGATCAATCAGGTGCTGAGCGAGCATCGCCTGCCGGAACGGACCCTGACCTTTGTCGAATGGGCCGCGCGATGGACCCTGAGCCCGCCGGGCGAGATGGCGGCCGCGGCCTTGAAAGGCCTGCGCGCGCCCCGGCCCCGGCCTGAGCGGCGGGTCAAACGGGTCGAGGGCCGCAGCCCCGCCCGCCCCACGGCGACCCGGACGGCGGTTCTGGAGGCTCTGGGCCAGAAGTCCATGACCGGCGCCGATCTGGCCCGCGCGGCCAATGTGTCGCCGGGCGTGGTCAAGGGACTGGTCGACGAGGGGGTGCTGACGGTCATCGAGATCGAGGCGGTCGCCGCCTTTGACGCCCCCGATCCCGACCATGCCCCCGCTGTCTTGAATCCGGATCAGGCGGCCTCGGCCACGGCCATCGCCGAGGCTGTGGCCAAGGGCGGCTTCGCCCCCTTCCTGCTGGACGGGGTGACGGGCTCAGGCAAGACCGAGGCCTATCTGGAGGCTGCGGCGCGGACGCTGCGCCATGATCCCGCCGCGCAGATTTTGATCCTGCTGCCCGAAATCGCCCTGACCCAGGCGGTGATCGAGCGCATCGCCGCCCGTTTCGGCGTCATGCCCGCCGAATGGCATTCGGGCGTCGCCCCGCCGAAACGTCGCCAGGTGTGGGAAGCGGTGGTCGCCGGGCGCTGCAACATCGTGGTCGGGGCCCGCTCGGCTCTCTTCCTGCCCTACGCCAACCTGAGGCTGGTGGTGGTGGACGAGGAACACGACGGCTCGTTCAAACAGGAAGAGGGTCTGGTCTATCATGGCCGCGACCTGGCCGTGGCCCGCAGCCGGATCGAGGGCGCGACCGTGGTTCTGGCCTCGGCCACCCCGTCGCTGGAGACCTTGTGGAACGCGCGTCAGGGTCGCTACGGCTGGCTCAAGCTGGCGGCGCGGCATGGGGCGGCGGTGCTGCCGGACATCGAGCTGGTGGACCTGCGCACCTGCCCGCCGGACCCGCAGACCTGGCTGTCGCAGCCGCTGCGTGACGCCATCGGCGAGACCTTCGCCAAGGGGGAGCAGAGCCTGCTCTTCCTCAACCGCCGCGGCTACGCCCCCGTCGTCCTGTGCCGCGCCTGTGGTCATCGCCTGACCGCGCCGGATACGGATTCATGGCTGGTCGAGCATCGCTACACCGGGCGGCTGGTCTGCCACCTGACCGGCTTTTCGATGATGAAGCCCAAGCTCTGCCCGTCGTGCGGGGCCGAGGATTCGCTGGTGCCGGTGGGGCCGGGAGTCGAGCGCGTCGAGGAGGAAGTGCGTCGGCTCTTCCCCGAGGCCCGCACCGCCATCTTCAGCTCCGACACCGTGCCGGACGGCCAGTCAGCCCGCGCCCTGATCCAGTCGATGGCTGAGGGCGAGATCGATATTCTGGTGGCGACGCAGGCCGCCGCCAAGGGCCACAACTTCCCGCGCCTGACCCTGGTCGGGGTGGTGGACGCCGACCTCGGCCTGCGCGGCGGCGACCTGCGCGCGGCGGAACGCACCTATCAACTTCTGGCCCAGGCCACGGGGCGGGCGGGGCGGGCGGACAAGCCGGGCCGCGCCCTGTTGCAGACCTGGACGCCTGAGCATCCGGTGTTGCAGGCGCTGGCGGCGGGGGACCGCGACGCCTTCGTCGAGGCCGAGATGGGCGAGCGCGAGGCGGCGTCGCTGCCGCCACACGGTCGTCTGGCGGCGATCATCCTGTCCAGCGAGAACGCCATGGCGGTGGAAAAGGTCGCCCGCGATCTGGCCGAAGCCATCCCCAACGCCGAGCGGCTGGAGGTTTACGGCCCCGCCGACGCACCCCTGGCCCTGGTGCGGGGGCGGCGGCGGAAGCGGCTGCTGGTGCGGGCCGATCGCGACGTGAACCTGCAGGCCTTCCTGCGCGCCTGGCTGGGCCGGGTGAAGGCGCCAGCCTCGGTGCGGCTGACCGTGGACGTGGACCCATATAGTTTCTTGTAGAGCGCTAACGCTCGCCGCGCGGCGGCTCGCTGTTTGAGCGCCGCCTCTCACATCCGCTCGCCCCGGCGTCCGCCGGGATGATCGGGAAGGGGTAGCTTTAGCGCGGCCCCGTCAGCCGGATCTCGAACAGGCTGGGCCAGTTCTTGCCGGTCACGAACAGACGGCGGTTCGCTGCGTCCCAGGCGATGCCGTTCAGGACGTCGTCGTTCGGGTCCTTCACCTGATCCGCCGGCAGCAGGCCAGCCAGGTCGATGACGCCGACCACCTTGCCCGAGGCCGGGTCGATGCGAACGATGAAGCGGGTCTGCCAGACATTGGCCCAGACCTCGCCGTCGATCCACTCCAGTTCGTTCAATTGAGGCAGCAGACGACCGTTCAGGGTGACCGCGACCCGGCCGGTCTCGACGAAGGTCTGGGGATCGAAGAAGCGTAGATTGGGCGAGCCGTCGGACAGGATCAGCCGCGTCCCGTCGTGGGTCAGGCCCCAGCCTTCGCCTTCATAGGTGAAGCGAGCGGTCTGGCTCAGGTCGTCCGCATCCCAGACGAAGCCGACGCGGTTGTTCCAGGTCAGGGTGATGACGCGGCCGTTGATCTCGGTCAGGCCCTCGCCGAAATATTCGGGATCAAGCTCGCGCTTTTGCAGCACGACGCCGTCTTCCAGCCGCACGCGGCGAACGCTGGACGGGGCGCGGCCCGTGCTCTCGATCAGCACGCCGTCGCGATAGACCAGCCCCTGGGTGAAGGCGGTCGGGTCGTGGGGGAAGGTCCGCACCACCTCATAGCCATAGACCGGCGTGCGCGGCGTGGCGGGGGCGGGAGAGGCGGAAGCAGAGGAAGCGGCCGGCCCTGACGACTGCGCCACGGCCGACGCGGGAAGCGCCAGCAGCAGCATCGTCAGGACCGGCCAGAGACGCATCAGACGCCGGGCTCGGCGGTTTCAGCCTTGTTCAGGGCCGCCTGGGCGGCTTCCTTGGCCTGGTCCTTTTTGATCTGCGCATTGCGCGACCACATGTTCAGGAACTCGACCAGGGCCGAGAAGGCCATGGCGGCGTAGATATAGCCCTTGGGCACATGGACGCCGAAGCCGTCGGCGATCAGGACGGCGCCGATCATCAGCAGGAAGCCGAGGGCCAGCATGACCACGGTCGGGTTCTTGTCGATGAAGTTGGCCAGGGGGTCCGAGGCCAGCAGCATGACCAGGACGGCGATGACCACGGCGACCATCATGATCGGCACGTGATCGGTCATGCCGACGGCGGTCAGGATGGAGTCGACCGAGAAGACCAGGTCCAGCAGGATGATCTGGACGATGGCCGAGCCGACGTTGTTGATGACGACGTCCTTCTTGTCCTTCTCCAGCATGTCGTTCGACGCGGTGGTGTCGACGGCGTGGTGGATTTCCTTGGTGGCCTTCCACACCAGGAACAGGCCGCCGGCGATCAGGATCAGGTCGCGCCAGCTGAAGGCGGTGTCGAAGGTTTCGCCGTGGAAGCCCAGGTCGAAGACGGGGGCGGTCAGGCCGACGATCCAGCCAATGGCGGCCAGCAGGGCCAGGCGCATGACCAGGGCCAGGCCGATGCCGATGCGGCGCGTGCGCTGACGATGCTCGGGCGGCAGCTTGTTCGACAGGATCGAGATGAAGATCAGGTTGTCGATGCCGAGGACGACTTCCATGACCACGAGGGTCACGAGGGCCGCCCAGGCGGCCGGATCGCTCAGCAGGGGAGTTATGCTTTCAAGCATCGGGGTTCCAGAATGTGATGATAGCCATAAGCGGTAACGGGACCGTGAGGTTGCATCAAGCGTTCGCGCGTGGCGTTGTCGTCGCACCCGTCGCCGTCGCCGGGGCGTAGAACCGGGAAAAGAGCGCGGGTGCGACCTTATCGTTCCGTTCCCGTCGGTTGCGACCCGGGACCTTGCATGCTATCAGCCGCGCGGCTTTAGCGAAGGATGCATCGAAAGATGTGTCCCAAGCGTGCTTTCTACATGCAAATCAAGCCCTTGTCTGGCGCGAGAGATCGCGGCCGGACTCGACCCAAACGCTTCAAATCGCGGACCTTTATTACGTGGCGGACGATTTCAGAACGACGGAAGTCGGCGAACGGTATGCTCAGGCGCTGTTCGACCTCTCGCAAGAGACGGGGGCGCTCGACGCCGTGCGCGGCGATCTCGCCTCGCTGAAGGCCGTCTGGCTGGACAGCGCGGACCTGCGCCGCCTGGCTCAGTCGCCGGTCATTTCGGCCGAAGACCAGGCCAAGGGCCTGGCGGCCATCGCCGACAAGGCGAAGTTCAATGCGACCACCAAGAAGTTTCTCGGCCTGCTGGCTCAGAACGGCCGCGCTCGCGACCTGCCCGGCGTGATCGCCGGTTTCCAGGCTCTGCACGCCAAGCTGACCGGCGTCGTGGCTGCCGAGGTCGTCTCGGCCCTGCCGCTGTCGGCGGCCCAGACCAAGAGCATTCAGTCGGCCCTGCGCGCGTCGCTGGGTCGCGATCCCGAACTGACCGCCCGCGTCGATCCGTCGATCCTGGGCGGGCTGAAGGTCAAGGTGGGCTCGAAGCTGTTCGACGCCTCGCTGAAGACCAAGCTCGACCAGATGAAGTTTGCCCTCAAGCGCGCGTAAGCGCGCACCGAACAAGAATGCAGCGCGCCTGACGGCCCGCACCGAAGACGAAAGCCAGAGAGCCCACCATGGACATCCGCGCCGCCGAAATCTCGGCCATCCTCAAGTCGCAGATCGCCAACTTCGGCGTTGAAGCCGACGTTTCCGACGTCGGCCAAGTGCTGTCGGTCGGCGACGGCATCGCCCGCATCCACGGTCTGGACAATGTCCAGGCCGGTGAAATGGTCGAATTCCCCAAGGCCGGCGTGAAGGGCATGGCCCTGAACCTGGAACGCGACAACGTCGGCGCCGTGATCTTCGGCGCGGACGCCGCCATCGCCGAGGGCGATGAAGTCCGCCGCCTGGGCGAAATCGTGGACGTGCCGGTCGGCAAGGGCCTGCTGGGCCGCGTCGTCAACCCGCTGGGCGAGCCGATCGACGGCAAGGGCCCGATCCAGTTCACCGAGCGCCGCCGCGTTGACGTCAAGGCTCCCGGCATCATCCCGCGCAAGTCGGTTCACGAGCCGATGCAGACCGGCCAGAAGGCGATCGACACCCTGATCCCCGTCGGCCGCGGCCAGCGCGAGCTGATCATTGGCGACCGTCAGGTCGGCAAGACCGCCATCGCCATCGACACCATCCTGAACCAGAAGAACGTCAACAAGTCGGAAGACGAGTCGGCGAAGCTGTACTGCATCTACGTCGCCATCGGCCAGAAGCGCTCGACGGTGGCTCAGATCGTGAAGACGCTCGAGGAGTCGGGCGCTCTGGAATACACCATCGTCGTCGCCGCCACGGCTTCGGAACCGGCCCCGCTGCAGTTCCTGGCTCCGTTCGCCGGCACCGCCATGGGCGAGTTCTTCCGCGACAACGGCATGCACGCCCTGATCGTGTACGATGACCTTTCCAAGCAAGCCGTCGCCTATCGGCAGATGTCGCTGCTGCTGCGCCGTCCGCCCGGCCGTGAAGCCTATCCGGGCGACGTCTTCTACCTGCACAGCCGCCTGCTGGAGCGTTCGGCCAAGCTGAACGAGGACAATGGTTCGGGCTCCATGACGGCTCTGCCGATCATCGAAACCCAGGCAAACGACGTCTCGGCCTACATCCCGACCAACGTGATCTCGATCACCGACGGCCAGATCTTCCTGGAATCGGACCTCTTCTACCAGGGCATCCGTCCGGCCGTGAACGTCGGCATCTCGGTGTCGCGCGTCGGCTCCTCGGCCCAGATCAAGGCCATGAAGCAGGTCGCCGGTTCGATTAAGGGCGAGTTGGCCCAGTATCGTGAAATGGCCGCCTTCGCGAAGTTCGGCTCGGACCTGGACGTCTCGACCCAGAAGCTGCTGGCGCGCGGCGCCCGCCTGACCGAGCTGCTGAAGCAGCCGCAGTACTCGCCGCTGGCCGTCGAAGAGCAGGTCGTGTCGATCTACGCCGGCACGCGCGGTTACCTGGACAACGTGGCGGTGTCGGACATCGGCCGCTTCGAGAGCGAGTTGCTGGCCCGCGTCCACTCGAACCACGCTTCGCTGCTGGAAGGCATCCGCACCAAGAAGGCTCTGACGCCTGAACTGGAAGCCGAGCTCAAGGACGTCCTGGCCGCTTTCGCCAAGACCTTCGCCTAAGATCTGACCAGAGAGCGAGAGTAGCGCCGGATGGCCAGCCTTAAGGAAATGCGCAATCGGATCGGAAGCGTCAAAGCGACGCAGAAGATCACGAAAGCCATGCAGATGGTCGCCGCGGCCAAGCTGAAGCGCGCCCAGGAGCAGGCCGAGAACGCCCGCCCCTATGCGACGCGGATGGCCTCGGTCATCGCCAACCTGGCCGCCGGCGTCTCGGGCGACGGCGCGCCGAAACTGCTGGCCGGCACGGGCGCCGATCAGCGTCACCTGATCGTGGTCGCCACGGCGGACAAGGGTCTGGCGGGGGGCTTCTCGTCCAACGTCGTCCGCGCCGCCCGCGACCGGATCAACAGCCTGATCGCCCAGGGCAAGGACGTTCGCGTCATCGCCATCGGCAAGAAGTCGCGTGATCCTCTGACGCGCCTGTTCGGCGACAAGGTCGTGAAGACCTTCGAGCTGAGCGAGCACAAGGTCCTGGGTCTCGCCGCCGCACAGCCGATCGCCGAACTGATCGCCGAGAGCTTCGAAGGCGGACAGGCTGACGTCGTCACCCTGTTCTACAGCAAGTTCCAGTCGGTCATTTCGCAGGTCCCGACCGCGAACCAGTTGATCCCGGCCGTTGTGGCCGGCGACGCTGAGCCGATCGACCTGAACGGCGCAGTCTATGAGTATGAGCCCTCGGAAGAGGAAATCCTCGAGACCCTGCTGCCGCGCAATCTGACGACGCAGATCCTGGCCGCCCTCTACGAAAACCAGGCCGGTTTCTTCGGCGCGCAAATGGCCGCGATGGACAACGCCACGCGCAATGCGGGCGACCTCATCAACAGCCTGACGCTCCAGTACAACCGCAAACGCCAGGCCCAGATCACAACCGAGCTGATCGAGATCATCGCCGGCGCCGAAGCGCTCTGATCCCGACCTGCCAGACATTCCGATACGGACACGCACGATGACCGACACCACCGCCCCGAAGAAAACCGCAGCCAAGAAGCCGGCTGCTCCCAAGAAGGCAGCCGCCGTCGCCGCCGTCGCTGGCTCGGGCAAGATCGCCCAGGTCATCGGCGCCGTCGTCGACATCGAGTTCACCGGCGCCCTGCCGGCGATCCTGAACGCGCTGGAAACCCAGAACGTCGACCAGAAGACGGGCCAGCCCTTCACCCTGGTTCTCGAAGTCGCCCAGCACCTGGGTGAGAACATGGTCCGCGCCATCTCGATGGACACCACCGAAGGCCTGACCCGCGGTCAGCCCGTCGTGGACACCGGCAAGTCGATCATGGCGCCGGTTGGTCCGGGCACGCTCGGCCGCATCATGAACGTCGTCGGCCAGCCGATCGACGAAGCCGGTCCGATCCTGACGACGGAATACCGTCCGATCCACCGCGAGGCTCCGAACTTCGAAGAGCAGTCGACCTCGTCGGAAATCCTGGTCACGGGCATCAAGGTCATCGACCTGATCTGCCCCTACACCAAGGGCGGCAAGACCGGCCTGTTCGGCGGCGCCGGCGTCGGCAAGACCGTGACCATGCAGGAACTGATCAACAACATCGCCAAGGCTTACGGCGGTTACTCGGTTCTGGCCGGCGTGGGTGAGCGCACCCGCGAAGGCAACGACCTGTATCACGAGATGATCGAGTCCAACGTGAACGTGGACCCGGCCAAGAACAACGGCTCGACCGAAGGCTCCAAGTGCGCCCTGGTTTACGGCCAGATGAACGAGCCCCCCGGCGCCCGCGCCCGCGTCGCCCTGACCGGCCTGTCGATCGCAGAATATTTCCGCGACGAAGAAGGCAAGGACGTGCTGCTGTTCGTCGACAACATCTTCCGCTTCACCCAAGCCGGTTCGGAAGTGTCGGCTCTGCTGGGCCGCATCCCCTCGGCCGTGGGCTATCAGCCGACGCTGGCCACCGAGATGGGCAACCTGCAAGAGCGCATCACCTCGACCAAGAAGGGCTCGATCACCTCGGTCCAGGCCATCTACGTTCCCGCCGACGACCTGACCGACCCGGCGCCCGCCGCCTCGTTCGCTCACTTGGACGCGACGACCGTTCTGAACCGCGACATCGCCGCCCAGGCCATCTTCCCGGCCGTGGACCCGCTGGACTCGACCTCGCGCATCATGGACCCGCTGGTCATCGGTGAAGAGCACTACACCGTCGCCCGCCGCGTTCAGGAAACCCTGCAGCAGTACAAGGCGCTGAAGGACATCATCGCCATCCTGGGCATGGACGAGCTGTCGGAAGACGACAAGCTGGTCGTGTCGCGCGCTCGCAAGATCCAGCGCTTCCTGTCGCAGCCCTTCTTCGTGGCCGAGCAGTTCACCAACTCGCCGGGCAAGTTCGTCGAGCTGAAGGACACCATCCGTTCGTTCAAGGCCATCTGCGACGGCGAATACGACCACCTGCCGGAAGCCGCCTTCTACATGGTCGGCGCCATCGAGGAAGTCGTCGAGAAGGCCGCCAAGATGGCCTCGGAAGCCTAAGTCATGGCCGGTAAGCTGAACTTCTCCCTCGTCGCCCCGGAACGCGAAATCTTCGCGGGCTCGGTCGATCAGGTCGATGCGCCGGGCGTCGAGGGCGACTTCGGCGTCCTGCCGGGCCACGCGCCCTTCATGACCACCCTGCGCGAGGGCGTCGTCACCGTCTATGAGGGCGCTGCGCGTCGTCAGTTCTCGGTCAAGGGCGGCTTCGCCGACGTGAACGGCGAGGGTCTCAGCATCCTGGCCGAAGAAGCCTCGGAAATCGTCGAAGCCTGAGGCTTCTGCGACGCCGACAAGATCAGGGCCCCTCGCTTCGGCGGGGGGCCTTTTTCTTTACGTCGAGCATTGGCGCGCCATCACGCGTGTTGTCTCCCTTCCCCCTCGAGGGGGAGGGCTACTGGAGGGCTAACGGCGGCCTCAGCTTTTCGGCAAGTCCTCGAACGCCGCCACCACCTGCTGATAGACCTCGCGCTTGAAGGGCACGATCAGGTCCGGGGCTTCTTCCAGCGCGCCCCAGCGCCAGGCGTCGAACTCCGGCTCGCCGTGGGCTTCTAGATCGAACTCGGAGTCCTCGCCAGTGAAGCGGAAGGCGAACCAGACCTGCTTCTGGCCCTTGAAACCCTGCCAGGATTTCGGTCCGCCCATGCCCTCGGGGAAGTCATAGACGATCCAGCCGCCGGTCCGACCGATCACCGAGACCGAACGCGCCCCGGTTTCTTCCTGAAGTTCGCGCAGCGCCGCCGCCTCCAGGTCCTCGCCCTCGTCGACCCCGCCTTGCGGGAACTGCCAGTTCCACGGCTCGGGCGTCCGGGCGCGACGGCCCAGCCAGACCTGACCGGCGGTGTTGAACAGCACCACCCCGACATTGGGGCGATAGGCGGAAAGATCAGTCTGGCTCATCCGTCTCGATTACGCCCCCCCGCGACCGCCCGCCAGCCGTAACCGGGCCTTAAGCGCAGCCGGGGCAAGATGGGGCATGGATCGTCGCGCATTGATCGGCCTTGCGGCCCTGAGCACCGCCCTCGTCGCCGAGGCCGCCGAAGCCTCGGGCAAGAGCGAAGGCGGGGGCGCGCCCGCCAACGCCTACATCCCCCTGCCCACGGCCACGGCCACCATCCTGCGCCGCGACGGACGACGGGGGGTGATGACGGTCGAGGTCGGGGTTGATGTCGCTGACACGGCCCTGCGCACCCGCGCCGACCAGTCCAGGCCGCGCCTCAGCGCCGCCTACAACGAGGTCGTCCGTCTGGCCGGCGAACGCCTGCTGCCCGGCGCCCCGCCGGATGTGGAGTGGCTCAGTCGGGCCTTGCAGGCCGCGACCGACCGCGTGCTCGGCAAGCCGGGGGCCAAGCTGCTGCTCGGGACGGTGATGGTGGTCTGACGCCGCCGTTCTTGATCCTCCCCCGCAAGCAGGGGAGGATGAGTGGCGCTAGTCCTGCGTTGGGCTGGGCCGGCTCGTATCGCCATAGGTCATGGCCAGGAAGACGTCTTCCAGATCCGGGTCCTCGGTGGCGATGTCCTTGATGGTCACGCCTGCCGCGCGCACCGCCGCCAGCACCTGCTCGACGCTGGATTCGCCCGTGCGATAGGTGACGACGAAGGCCCCGTGCGGGCGCGACGCGACCTGGAAGCCTTTCAGCACGGGCGGAACCGCCTGCGGGGTTTCCGGCGTCACCACCACATTGCGGGTGTCCAGACGCTTCAACAGGGTCTGTGTCGGCTCGCAGGCCACGACCTCGCCCCGGTTGATGATGGCGATGGTGTCACACAGCTCCTGGGCTTCTTCCAGATAGTGGGTGGTCAGGATGACGGTGACGCCTTCCTCGTTGATCTTGCGCACATAGTCCCACAGCTGGCGGCGCAGCTCGACGTCCACCCCCGCCGTCGGCTCGTCCAGGATCAGCACCGGCGGATTGTGCACCAGGGCCTTGGCCACCATCAGGCGGCGCTTCATGCCGCCGGACAGGGCGCGGACATAGGCGTTGGCCTTGTCCGACAGGCCCAGCGCCGCCAGCAGTTCGTCGGAGCGGCGCTCGTTGGCGGGCACGCCATAGAAGCCGGCCTGGACCTCCAGCGCCTCGCGCGGGGTGAAGAAGACGTCGGCGACGATCTCCTGCGGCACGACGCCGAGGGCGGCGCGGGCGTCGCGGGCCTCATGGTCGATGTCGCGGTCCCAGATGCGGACGGTGCCCTCGGACTTGTTCACCACCCCGGCGATGATGTTGATCAGGGTCGACTTGCCGGCGCCATTGGGGCCCAGCAGCCCGAACATGGAGCCGCGCGGCACGGTCAGGTCGACGCCGCGCAGGGCCGTCTTGGCCGGCGACTTCTTGTTGCCCGCATAGGTCTTCTTCAGGCCCCGCACCTCGATGGCGTTGACAGGCAGGGCAGGGGTGTCGGTCATGCGGGCGTTCACTCGGACGGCGGAAGCGTGCGGCATAGGTAGGGGGCGCGGCGGCTTTCGCCAAGGCGCTGTTACGTCCGTTTCGGACAAGTGTGCGCGTCTTTATGTAAATGATGCTTGACGCGTGTTTCTGTCTTGTCTAGCCTCCTTGTCATAAAGACAACCTGCCTTGATGGAGAGACGCTGATGACCGCCCTGCAAGTCCAGATGAAAAAGCCTCTGACCAAGACTCGCCTGATCGGCTTTGCGGCGCTCGGCGTCTGCGCCGTCGGCTACACCGGCATGGGTCTGGCCCTGCTGGCGGGCAAGATGGACTATCTGGACATGACCCATGCGGCCCTGCTGGCCGCCGTCGCCGCCTTGATCGGCGAGATCGGCCTGTGGGTCGGCGCCGGCTGCCTGGGCCTGACCCTGTTCAAGAAGCGCAAGGCCATGCTGGACAAGCTGTTGGGGCGCTCGCCCAAGCCCGCGACGCCGACCGCCGAAGTTTGACCTCCCAAGTTTGACCAAAGGGGCCGGTCCGCCTAGGAACGGCGCAAGCCTTCCAGACCGGACCGGACCCCATGCCTCCCCGCCATACCGACGCCGTCATCCCCGCCCCTGAAGAGATCGTCGTGCCGACGAAACGTGTCGCCTGCGACGGCGGCGGCGTCCTCGGTCACCCGCTGGTCTATCTGGAGATGGGCGACGAGGACTCGGTCGAGTGTGGCTATTGTGACCGCCGCTTCGTCCTGTCGGCGCATTCGCACCCGGAAAACGAATACCTCGACCCGGCGGCCCGCCCGCCCGAGGCCCACTGAGCGATGCGCTATCTGCACACCATGGTCCGCGTGAAGGACCTGGAGGCGTCGCTGCACTTCTATCGTGACCTGCTGGGCCTGGTGCAGACGCGCCGGATGGACAGCGAGGCCGGGCGTTTCAGCCTGATCTATCTGGCCGCGCCGCAGGATACCGCGCGCGCCGAGGCGGAAAAATCGCCGGAGGTCGAGCTGACCTTCAACTGGGACCCTGAGGACTATCAGGGCGGCCGCAACTTCGGCCACCTGGCCTTTGAGGTCGAGGATATCTACGCCGCCTGCCAGCGTCTGATGGACGGCGGGGTGGTGATCAACCGCCCGCCGCGTGACGGCCACATGGCCTTCGTCCGCTCGCCCGACGGCATCTCGATCGAGTTGCTGCAAGGCGGCGAGCGTCTGGCCCCGGCCGAGCCCTGGGCCTCCATGCCCAACGTCGGGGCCTGGTGATTTGACGTCTCAGCGCCTGATCGTCCTGCTGGCCGCCACCGCCGTTTTGGCCGGTTGCGCCTCGGTGACCGAGACCAATCCGGCGCGGACGGCCACCGACATGCTTCTGGTCAACCGCGCCGCCGACCGCGCGGTCGAGGGCCTGACCCTGCCCATTCCGCAAGGGGCGCGCGTCTTCGTCGACGAGACCTATTTCCAGGCCGAGAACGCCCGCTATGCGCTGAGCGCCATCCGCGCCGCCCTGTCGGACGCCGGCTACGCCATCAGCCGAGACCGCGACAGCGCCGACGCCATCTTCGAGGTCCGCGCCGGCGCCCTGTCGCTGGAGCAGATGCGCCGCGTCTTCGGCATTCCCGACATGCGGGTGCCGATCAACGAGACGCTGAACGTCGTCTCCATCCCCGAGTTGTCGATCTATTCCAACCGCGACCGCATGGGCGTGGCCGAGTTTTCGGGCTTCCTCTACGACGGCCGCACGGGTCTGCCCCTGGGCGCCGTCACGCCGATGATCGGCCAGTACAAGATCCGCAGTCACAAGGCCCTGATGGTCGTGACCTGGGGCCAGCAACTGGCCCAGCCAGGCGAGCGCGATCCGGGTTCCAGCTGGAAAGAGTTCTGAGGCTTTCGTCAGCCTGCGGAGGCGTGTTAGGGCACGGGTGAGCATAAGTCCGTCCTCTCGTCGTCGCCGCCAAAGAGCCGCCCTTGTCCTTCTTCCACGCCGGTCCCGCGCCGAAAGGCCTCGGCCCTCGACCCGGCGCCCTGCGCGACGGCCTGGGCCTGCAGGCAGGTATGAAGGTCGGTCTGTTCGGCGGCTCCTTCAATCCGGCCCATGACGGCCACGCCCATGTGGCTGAGACGGCGATGCGGCGTCTGGACCTGGACCGGGTGGTCTGGCTGGTCTCGCCGCAGAACCCGCTGAAGTCGAACCACGAGACGGCGCCCCTGGCGGAACGCATGGCCTCGGCCCGGGCCGTCGCCGCCACCGTCGGCCCGGCCATGATCGTCTCGGATTTCGAGACCCGCGCGGGGGTGCAATGGACCGTCGACACCCTGCGCCTGCTCAAGGCCCGCTATCCCGGCGTCCAGTTCGTCTGGTTGATGGGGTCGGACAATCTGGCCAGCTTCCATCGCTGGCGGGGCTGGACGGACATCATGCATCTGATGCCGGTGGCGGTGATCGCCCGGCCCGGCAGCCAGTTGGACAGCCGCACGGCGCCCGCCGCCTCGCGCTACGCCCGGTTCCGCATTCCGGCCCCCAGGGCGGGCCTGCTGCCCAGCCTGGCGGCGCCGGCCTGGACCTATCTGACGGCGCCGTTGAATCCGCGATCGTCCACGGCGATTCGGCGGGGCGAGGCGCCGAATCGCGGCGATGGGTGACCTTTCGGCCGGAACGTGCTAGGTTGCCCCTTTAGTAATCTCCCCGGAGCCCTCCGCTGACCCCCTCGCCCGCGCACGATGCGCAAGACGCCGCCGTTTCCAACGCGGCCCACGAAATGGACCCGATGGATTCCGTCCATTCCGAAGACGGTCAAGCCGAAGGCCCCAGTACCGCCGATCAAGCCCCGCTTCCGGTTGGCCTGACCGAGTTGGAACGCGCCGTCATCGCCAAGCTTGACGACGATAAGGCCCTCGACATGGTCCTGATCGACCTGCGCGGCAAAAGCCCGATGTCCGACGCCATGATCGTGGCCTCGGGTCGGTCGAACCGTCACGTCGGCGCCCTGGCCGACCACCTGCTGCGCCTGTTCAAGGAAATGGGCCTGGGCAAGGTCAAGGTCGAGGGTCTGCCTCACTGTGACTGGGTGCTGCTGGATGCGGGCGACGTCATCGTCCACCTGTTCCGCCCCGAAGTGCGCACCTTCTACAACATCGAGAAGATCTGGGCCGTCGACAGCGCCCACCGCGGCGCCGGCGCCGCCTGATCTCTGGACTGAGCTGACTCCATGAAGCTGGCGATCGCGGCCATCGGCAAGCCGGGCCGCGGTCCCGAGGCCGCTCTGGCCGACGACTACGCCCGGCGGGCGACCCTGGCGGGTCGTCCGTTGGGGCTGGGTCCGCTCGAACTGCTGGACCTCGAACCCCGCAAATCCGGCAAGGCCCCCGAGGCCGAACTGATCCTGGCCGCTGCCGAGGGCGCGCATCTGATCGCCTGCGACGAGCGGGGCAAGACCTATTCCTCACGCGCCTTCGCCGACCACATCGCCAACTTGCGCGACCAGGGCGAGCGCCGTCTGGTCTTCGCTATCGGCGGGGCCGACGGGCTGGACCCCAGCGTTCGCGCCGCGGCCCGTTCGACCCTGGCCTTCGGGCCCCAGACCTGGCCCCACGCCCTGGCCCGCGCCATGCTGGCGGAGCAGCTTTACCGCGCCGTGACCATCCTGTCCGGCTCCCCCTATCACCGCGACTGATGCGCCGGGGGGCGGGGCTTCTTCTTCTGTCGTCGGGGCTGGCGTTGCTGCTGGCGGGTCCGGCGTCGAGCCAGCGCGCGGCTGCGCCCAGTCCTGAACTGACCCGGCTTCAGGCTGAGTATCGCGACGAGACCGCGCGCGCCCGTCGCCTGCGCGCCGAAGCCGCCGCCGCCGGAGACGAGGTCGTCGATCTGGATCGTCAGTTGGCCGAACTGCGCCGGGCCGAGGCGGCGGACGATGTGCAGATGGAATCCCAGCGCGCCCGTCTCAAGGAACTGGGCGACCGCGAAGCGGCTCTGGTCGCCTCGCTTTCCCGCGAGCGCGCCAGTCAGGGCCGCCTGCTGTCGGCCTTGCAGATGATGAGCCGCAAACCGCCGCCGCCCCTGCTGATCCCGGCGGACAAGGCAGTCGACACGGTGCGCGCCTCCATCCTGATCCGCGCCATGACGCCCGAGTTGCAGGACCGGGCCAAGGCCCTGGTCGAGCGCCAGGCCGAGGTCATCCGCATCCGTCGTCTCGCCGCCCTGTCCAGCGAGCGCCTGTTCACTGTCGAGAGCGCCCAGGGCGACCGCCGCGCCGAGATCGAGAGCCTGTCGGCGCGCAAGGTCGCGCTACGCGCGGTCCTGCGCGCCGAGGCCGCCCGCGCCGAACGCGCCACCCGGTCGCTGGAGGCCCGCATCCGCGAACTCGGCGGGCAGGCGCCGGTCATCGCCGACGCCGTGGTCGAGGCGCCTGCCGCCCGTCTGCCCGCCGGGCGCAGTCGCCTGACCGCGCCGGTGCAGGGCGCGCCGTCGCAGCGCTTTGGCGGCGGCTCCAGCGGCTGGCGCTGGCGTTCCAGCCACGAGGTCATCGCTGCGCCTGCGCCCGCTCGCGTCGCCTATGCCGGACCGTTGAAGGAATGGGGCGAGGTGGTCATTCTGGATCTCGGGCCCGGCTGGCGCGTGGTCGTGGCCGGGCTGGATCAGCTGTCGGTCGACACCGGCCAGCGCGTCGCCGACGGTCAGGCCCTGGGCCGCACCGGCGAGGACGGCGAGGCCTATTTCGAGCTGCGTCGCGACGAACGCCCCATCGACCCCGCCCCCTGGCTGCAGTAGCCGCCATAAACGCGCGAAAGTCCTTTCAAATCCGCGCCGAGGCTGATTGTATCGGCGCATCTGACGTTGGCGTTCCGAATGCCTGCGCCTCCCTGGACGACCGGAGCCCGCGCGGGTCCGATGGAAAGACACCGAATGCGTAAACTGCTTCTCATCGGTTGCGCCGCCCTGGCTCTGGGCGGATCGGCCGCGGCTGTCGCCAGCCAGACCCCGCGCAACGAGACCTTCCGCATGCTTCAGATGTTCGGCGATGTCCTGGGCATCGTCGAGCAGGCCTATGTGGTGCCGGTCGACAACAAGAAGCTGATCGAGGCGGCGCTGTCAGGGATGATGACGGCGCTGGACCCGCACTCCAACTATCTGCCGCCTAAGTCCTATGGCGACCTGCGCGAGCGGACGACGGGCGAATATTCCGGCGTCGGCCTGACCATCACGTCCGAGGGCGGTCTGGTGAAGGTCATCTCGCCGATGGACGACAGCCCGGCCGGTCGCGCCGGGGTCCAGGCGGGCGACGTCATCAGCGCCATCGACGGTCAGAACGCGGCTGGCCTGACCGTGTCCGAAGTCTCCGAGAAACTGCGCGGGGCCATCGGCGCCAGCGTCACCGTCACCTTCCTGCGCGACGGCGAGGAGCCGCGCGAAGTGGTCCTTGTGCGCGAGGTCATCAAGGTCGAGTCCGTCACCGGCCGTCTGGAAGGCGACTTCGGCTATCTGCGCATCTCGACCTTCAACGAGAACACCGGCCGCGAACTGACCGAGACCATCGAGCGGCTGAAGCGCGAGAAGCCCGGCCTCAAGGGCTTTGTCCTGGATCTGCGTAACAACGGCGGCGGCCTGCTGAACGCCGCCATCGATGTGTCGGACGCCTTCCTGGAACGCGGCGAGATCGTCAGCCAGCGCGGCCGCAAGCCTGACGACATCGAACGCTATGCGGCCAAGCCGGGCGACCTCACCGGCGGCCTGCCCCTGGTGGTGCTGATCAACTACGGCTCGGCCTCGGCCTCGGAAATCGTGGCCGGCGCCCTGAAGGATCAGGAGCGGGCGACGGTCGTCGGCCTGACCAGCTTCGGCAAGGGGTCGGTGCAGACGGTCATCCCGCTGCGCGGGGGGCAGGACGGCGCCCTGTCGATCACCACGGCGCGCTACTACACGCCCTCGGGGCGCTCGATCCAGAAGATCGGCATCGAGCCGGATCTGGAGGTGGCGCGTTCCGAGGCCGAGGCCCGCATCGTCTCGCGCTCCAGCTTCATCTATTCCGAAGCCGCCTACGCCACGGCGCTGGACTCTTCCATCGGCGCCGAACGCAAGGGGCCGCATGTCCCGCACGAAGCTCCCGGCAAGGACTTCGACAAGACCAAGGACTACCAACTGCAGCGCGCCTTGGATGTGCTGCGTGCGGGCGGCGACCTGACCAGGCTGGCCGCCGCGCCGGATACGATCGTGGTCACCGCGCCGGGAAGCAAGCCGGTCGAAACCGCAGAGGCCGATACCGATACGCCGGACGAGGCAACTCCGGACTGATCCCATCCGGCCCGATCCGGGGGAGGGCGTCAACGTGGTGAATGGACCGTTAGGGTTTCTTAACCGGCGCTGGGGATAAGTGGAGGCGAGGGGAACCGTGTCGCGCGGTTCCCCGCCCCGTCACCGTCGTTCGAGCGCCGCCCTGTCCATGTTCGCCAAGCGCCAGTCCGCTCTCGCCGCCGCCGCCGGTCTGCCGCCGGAGGACCGCTCGCGCCTGAGCCTCGACGCCGTCCTGGCGACGTTGAAGAAGCCGCCGGTCGCTGTGGGCGCAGCGGCTGCCTTCGTTCTGGCCGCCGGGGTTCTGTTCGTGGCGGTCCTGGGCGACCCGCGCGCGGGCGCGCCCTCCGCCCGCGTGGCCTTGCAGCGCCCGACCGTGACCGAGACCGCGCCGACCGGCGCCGACGCCTTCGCCATGAGCGGGCTGGACCTCTATCAGGATCTGAGCGATCCGTCCCTGCTGGACCCCAATGGCGCCGCTGGCGGCGAGGCGCTGATCACCCTGCCGGACGGCGCCAGCGTGGCGGGCGGTTCGGCCATCGCCGCCCCGGTGCGTGCGCCCTCGAATCCCCTGCCCAAGGCCCCGATTGCGGGCCTGTTCTCGCCCGGCCCCAACGGTCCCCTGCCGCGCATCGCGCCGGACGGCCGCGTCCCGGCCCAGGCCTATGCCCGCCCCTTCCGTTCGAACGGCAAGCCCATGGTGTCGCTGGTCGTCGGCGGCCTGGGCCTGAACGCCGTCACCACCCGCGCCGCCATCGAGCGTCTGCCCGCCGAGGTCACCCTCAGCTTCGTCCCCTACGCCGAGGGTCTGCAGGCCTGGATCGACATGGCTCGCGCCCAGGGCCACGAGGTGATGATCGAACTGCCGATGGAGCCGACCGGCTATCCCGACAACGATCCCGGCCCCTACACCCTGCTGAGCAGCGGCGGCGCTGACGACGTCGAGGCCAAGCTGGACTGGCTGCTGGGCCGCGCGACGGGCTATTTCGGCGTGACCAACTATCTGGGCGACCGCTTTGCGACCTCGGACGAGGGCATGGGCGCCATGCTGGGCGTGCTGCGCCAGCGCGGCGTCGCTTTCCTCGACGACGGCTCCATGCGCAGGAAGCCCGGCGCCTTCGCCCGCGCCAGCGCCGACCGCATCATCGACGAGCAGCAGAGCCCCGCCGCCATCATGGGGCAGTTGAACGCTCTGGAAGCCGCCGCCAAGACGCGCGGCGCGGCGCTCGGAACGGGCTTCAGCTATCCCGTCACCGTCGAAGCCGCCGCCCGCTGGACGGCCGGCCTCGAAGCGCGCGGCCTGCAACTGGCCCCGGCCTCGGCCATGACCCGGCGTCCGGGGCGGTAACGTCCGCGAAGGCGGTGCGGCCCGTCGAGGGCCGCGCCGCATTCATTTGGCTTAGCGCTCGTCCTTGTAAATCCGACCGTCGCGCATGACGAAGGCCACGGTCTTCAGCGTGGTCACGTCGGTCAGCGGATCGCCCGCCACGGCGATGATGTCGGCGCGCTTGCCGGGCTCCAGCGTGCCGACTTCATCCGATACGCCCAACAGGTCGGCGGCGTTGACCGTGGCGGCCTCGATGGCGGTCGCCGGGGTCATGCCGTACTTGACCATCAGTTCGAACTCATCGGCGTTGCGGCCGTGCTTGGACACGCCCGCATCGGTGCCGAAGGCGATGCGCACGCCGGCGGGAACGGCGCGTTGCAGCGACTGGCCGGTGATCTCGATGCGCCAGCGCACCTTGGTCAGGACGTCGGGCGGATAGGCTTCGGGGTCGGCGGCCAGACGCTCGATATAGCCGTTCACCGTCGACAGGGTCGGGACGTAGAACGCGCCGGACCGCTGGAACAGCCGGATGGTCTCGTCGTCGAACAGGGTGCCGTGCTCGATGGAATCCGCGCCCATCCGCAGGGCCAGATCGATGCCGTCGGCCCCGTGAGCGTGAACCGCGACCTTCTTGCCATAGAGGTGGGCCGTGTCGATCAGGGCCTTGGCCTCGTCCTCGAACATCTGGGCGCCGACACCGGCGCCGATGCGGCTGTTGACCCCGCCGGTAGTGGCGATCTTGATGACGTCGACGCCGCGCCCGACCTGAAGCCGCACCGCTTCACGACAACTGTCCACGCCGTTGCAGACATTGTCGTGGGCCATGTGGGCGCGGAAGTCGTCGTTGAAGCCCAGCCTCCCGTCCATGTGACCCGAGGTGGCCGAGATGCTGGTCCCGGCGTCCAGGATGCGTGGACCGGGCAGGCGATGTTCGGCGGTCGCGTCGCGGAGCGCCAGGGTCACGCCGCCGTCGTCGCCGAGGTTCCTGACCGTGGTGAAGCCCGCCATCAGGGTTTTTCGGGCGTTGTCCGCTGCATGATAGGACTGGGCCGGCAGGCTCTCGGTCACAGACGACACCAGCCAGGCCTGACCGGCCAGGTCCGAGACCAGATGCACATGGCTGTCGATCAGGCCGGGCAGGACGAAGCGGTCGCGCTGATTCACCACGGCGGCGCCGGGGAAGGCGGAGGCGTCGATGAAGCCGTCGCGGATCTCGACCACCTTGCCGTCGCGCACCACCAGCGTCGAAGGCCCGCGCGGCGCCCGGCCGGGGTGATCCAGCAGCCGGCCGGCCTGGATCAGGGTCACGGCGCCCGTCTCGGGCGCGGCGGTCTGCGCCCTGGCGGGCAGGGCCGCCGCCAGGGTTGTGGCGAGCGCAACGGCGCAGACGGCGCCGGTCAGCATGGTCTTCATGGTCGAAACTCCCCCTTCGAACTGGGGGGAGTTAAGCCGCGTCCGGGGCTGGACGCCAGTGCCTAAAGCGGGCTCAGCCCACCGCGCGCAGATGCGGGGCGGCGGGGCCGCGATCCAGACGGAAGCGGCCGACCTGCTGGTTCAGGCTGACGGCCTCGTTGGCCAGTTGGCGGGCGGCGGCGGTGGCTTCTTCGGTCATGGCCGCGTTCTGCTGGGTGATGTCGTCCATCTCGCCCATGGTGCGGCGGACGCGGGCCAGACCCTCGGCCTGGTCCTGGGCCGAGCCGGCGATGCCGCTCGCCAGGCCGTCGATGGCCACCACCCGGCCGCCGATCCGCTCCAGCGCCTCGCCGGTGCGCTCGACCAGATCGACGCCGCGCGCCACCTGGGCCGAGGAGGTCGAGATCAGGGTGCGGATCTCGCCCGAGGCCTCGGACGAGCGCTGCGCCAGGGCGCGCACTTCCTGGGCCACGACGGCGAAGCCGCGACCGGCGTCGCCGGCGCGCGCCGCCTCGACCCCGGCGTTCAGGGCCAGAAGGTTGGTCTGGAAGGCGATCTCGTCGATCAGGCTGGTGAAGCGGGCTATGCCGGTCGAGGACTCGGCGATGGCGTGGATGGCGTTGACCGCCTCGCCGACCACCTGGCTGCTGGCCTCGACATCGACGCGGGCGGCGGCCAGGGCCTCGGCGGTCTGGCGGGCGTTGTCGGCGGTCGAGGCCACGGCGCGGGCGATGGCGTCGGCCTCGTTGACGGTGCGCTCCAGATTGGCGGCCTGACGCTCGGTGCGGCTGGCCAGGTCTTCCGAGGCGGTGGCCAACTGGTTCGAGCCGGCGCTCAGGCTCTGCACGCTGTCGGACACGGCGCGGACGGCGGTGCGCAGGGCGCGGGTGGCGGCGTGGAAGTCGTTCTGCAGGCTGCGATACTGTTCGGGGAAGACGCCGGGGATGGTGGTCGACAGGTCGTTCTCAGCCAGGTCGTGCAGGGCGGCGCCCAGGGCGCGGACCACCTCGGTCTGACGCGCCTCGGCCTCGTCATGGGCGGCCTGAACCTTGTCGCGCTGTTCCTGCAGGACGTCGAGGTAGATGGAGATGGCCAGGTCCATGTCCAGCATGACCCTCTGGGTCAGTTCGGCGACGGCCTCGGCGGTGACGCGGTCGTGCTCGCGCCTGTTGGCCCAGAACTTCCGGGGGCGCTGGGCGATGGCGCGGGTCAGATGGGCCAGGATGACGCTGTAGCCGCCGATGTACCAGCGCGGCTCCAGGCCGATGCGGGCGTGGACATGGCCGATGGTGCGCACGGACTTGGCGTAGTCCTCGTCGGCGCGGCCGTCGATGATGGCGTCCCAGTGGCGCTCCTGGGCCTTGCTGGCGGCGGCGATATGGGCCTCTTCGCGGAAGAAGCGGCGGGTCGTCGGCTCGGCCCGCACCCGGTCATAGAAGGCGGCCAGGGCCAGGGGCGTCTCGCGGCGCAGCAGCGGCCCCATGGCGCGATAACCGCTGGAGGCCTGTCCCAGGCCCATGAAGCCCATGCGGTGGCCGATGTTTTCGCCCGCCATGATGTCGTCTCGCTACCTACGCCGGCGCAGGGGAGCGCGCCTGCTTATCCCTTTGAACCTTAGGGGTATTGCGCCTCTTAAGAGGGGTTTGCGTAGAAACACGTAAGCGCGACGGTTCGTGTCGCGGCGGCGGTCATATAAAGACATCCTTATGGCTTGATTGCCCCGACGCGCCGGGCGCGCTATAGCGGCGCCTTGAAAATCCTCGCCGCGAGAGCCCCTTCATGACCGACTACATCGTTCGCGACATTTCCCTGGCCGATTTCGGCAACAAGGAAATCGCTATCGCCGAAACCGAAATGCCGGGCCTGATGGCTCTGCGCGAAGAATTTGGCGCCGCCAAGCCGCTGAAGGGCGCCCGCATCGCCGGCAGCCTGCACATGACCATTCAGACGGCGGTTCTGATCCAGACCCTGGAAGCCCTGGGCGCCGAAGTGCGCTGGGCCTCGTGCAACATCTTCTCGACCCAGGACCACGCCGCCGCCGCCATCGCCGCCGCCGGCACCCCGGTCTTCGCCACCAAGGGCGAGACCCTGGTGGAATACTGGGACTACGCCCACAAGATCTTCGAATGGGCCGACGGCGGCTATCCGAACCTGATCCTCGACGACGGCGGCGACGCCACCCTGCTGTGCGTGCTTGGCCCGAAGGCCGAGAAGGACATCTCGGTCCTGTCGAACCCGCAGAACGAGGAAGAAGAAGCCCTCTTCTCGGTCATGAAACGCTACATCGCCGAGAAGCCCGGCTTCTACTCGGCCATCCGCGACGCCATCGGCGGCGTGTCGGAAGAGACGACCACGGGCGTCCACCGCCTGTATCAGATGGCCGAGCGCGGCGAACTGCCCTTCCCGGCGATCAACGTCAACGACAGCGTCACCAAGTCCAAGTTCGACAACCTCTATGGCTGCCGTGAGAGCCTGGTCGACGCCATCCGTCGCGGCACCGACGTCATGCTGTCGGGCAAGGTGGCTGTGGTCTGCGGCTACGGCGACGTGGGCAAGGGCTCGGCCGCCAGCTTGCGCAACGGCGGCGCCCGCGTGATCGTCACCGAAATCGACCCGATCTGCGCCCTGCAGGCCGCCATGGAAGGCTATGAGGTCCAGACCCTGGAAGACGTCGCCGACAAGGCCGACATCTTCGTCACCACGACGGGCAACAAGGACGTCATCCGCGTCGAGCACATGCGCGCCATGCGCAACAACGCCATCGTCTGCAACATCGGTCACTTCGACTCGGAAATTCAGGTCGCCGGCCTGAAGAACTTCAAGTGGGACGAGATCAAGCCGCAGGTTCACCACATCGAGTTCCCAGACGGCAAGAAGATCATCCTGCTGTCGGAAGGCCGTCTGGTGAACCTGGGCAACGCCACGGGCCACCCGTCCTTCGTGATGTCGGCGTCCTTCACCAACCAGACCCTGGCCCAGATCGAACTGTGGACCAACGCCAAGTCCTACCAGAACCAGGTCTATACCCTGCCCAAGCACCTGGATGAGAAGGTCGCCTTCCTCCACCTGGCCAAGCTGGGCGCCAAGCTGACCACCCTGACCCAGGAACAGGCCGACTACATCTCGGTCCCGACCGAGGGTCCGTTCAAGCCGGAACACTACCGCTACTAAGACCGGCTCAAGGTCTGAATGCAGAAACCCCGCGCCGTCGCCGGCGCGGGGTTTTTCTTGGGCCGTTCTGCGCTCTGGGCGTCAGCGCGTGGCGCCGGGCTTCCACAGGATGTCGGCGGCGCCGTTGGCGTTGGCGCGACGGGCGGCGACGAACAGGTGGTCCGACAGACGGTTCAGATAGCGGACCGCATCGGCGTTCACGGGCTCACCCGATTCCATCAGACGAATGGCGTCGCGCTCGGCCCGGCGACAGACGGTGCGCGCCAGGTGCAGATGGGCCGACAAGGGCGAGCCGCCCGACAGGATGAAGCTGTCCAGCGGCTTCAGGCTCTCGTTCATCCAGTCGATTTCGCTTTCCAGCCGCTCGACCTGAGAGGCGATGATGCGCAGGGCCTCCCACTTGGGGGCCGGCTCCAGCGGCGTGGCCAGGTCGGCGCCGAGATCGAACAGCTCGTTCTGGATGCGGCCCAGCATGGCGTCGATGCGGTCGTTCTGGCCGCTGTTCAGGCGGGCCACGCCGAGGACGGCGTTCAGTTCGTCCACTGTCCCATAGGCCTCGACCCGAAGGTCGGTCTTGGACACGGGCGCGCCCGAGGCCAGTCGGGTTTTCCCGCCGTCGCCGGTGCGGGTGTAGATCTTGTTCAGCGTGACCATCAGCCTGTCCCCTGGTTATCCATCAGCCGCCGTGCGTGGATTTCCACCACAACCCGCCCATCAGCAGCAGCACTGCCACGGCCTGAAGCACGACGCGCAGGCGCATCAGCTTGTTCGAGTTGGTGCGGGCGAAGTCGCCGCCGCGATACAGGGTATAGACCCCGAAACCGAGGGTGATGGTCACGGCCGCGATGGCGACGAGGATCAGGATGTCGAAGATTTCCATGTCCGCCTTCTAGGCCTGCCGCTCGGGCCGCGCCAGCGCCGTGACGCTAGGACGCAATTGCGACCTATTCGCACACCCCGGTTGTCACGCCCTCATCATTGCTGTTGAGAGGCGCTCGCAAATCAACCGGGGCCATTCATGTCTTCCTTCACCGCTTCTCGTCGTTCGACCCTTCTGGCCGCCTCTGCGCTGGCCGTCCTCGCTACGGGTCAGGCCGCGATGGCGGAAGAGGTCGTCATCGACCAGACCCAGACCACGACCCAGGTCGCCGACGTCGTCGTCACCGCCGCGGGCTTCGAGCAGCGCATCACCCAGGCCCCGGCCTCGATCAGCGTCCTGACGCGTCAGCAACTGGAAAGCGAACGCCATCAGAGCCTGGCTGAAGCCCTGGCCAACATCGAGGGCGTTGATGTCGGCGCCTCGGCGGGCAAGACAGGCGGCCTGAACATCTCCATCCGCGGCATGCCGTCGGACTACACCCTGATCCTGATTGACGGCCGTCGCCAGAACGCCGCCGGTTCGATCACCCCCAACGGCTTCGGCGAGACCACGACCAGCTTCATCCCGCCGATGTCGGCCATCGAGCGCATCGAGGTCGTGCGCGGCCCGGTCTCGACCCTCTATGGCTCTGACGCCATGGGCGGCGTGGTCAACATCATCACCCGCAAGGTCGGCGACGTCTGGAGCGGCGCCTTCAGCGCCAACGCCACGCTTCAGGAAGACTCCAGCTTCGGCAACATGCACGGCGGCGACTTCTACGCCACAGGGCCGCTGGTGAAGGACCTGCTCGGCATGGCCGTGCGCGGCCGCTATCAGACCCGCGACGCCTCCGACCTGACCTATGACAACGACGCCGGGACGGAAGTCGGCGTGTCCAAGCGCGGTCCCTCGCCGGTCGAGAACGAGATCTGGTCGCTGGGCGGTCGTCTGACGCTGACACCCCACGCCGACCACGACCTGATGCTGGACTATGACGTCACGCGTCAGTGGTACGACAACTCGGCGGCCCAACTCGGCACGCTGGGGACCTCGGGCTACGGCCCGGAGATGGAGTTCAATCAGGAAGAGCTGGTGTTGTCGCACAACTGGCGCCTCGGCTTCGGCGAACTGCAGTCCAGCCTGTCGCGCAATGAGCGCGAGACCCTGGGCCGCATCCTGCCGTCCAACGTGCCCGGTGGCGGCATGGCTGGCGACCCGCGCACCCTGACGGCGACCAACACCGTCTTCGACACCAAGCTCTTCTCGCGCTGGAAGAACCACACCTTCACCGTCGGCGGCCAGTACTGGGACGCCGAGATGGTCGACGGGGTCGCCCCGGCCCCCTACGAGCACCAGCAATGGGCCCTGTTCGCCGAGGACGAGTGGCGCTTCACCGACACCCTGGCCCTGACCCTGGGCGCCCGTTACGACGAACACAACATCTTCGGCGACCACATCAGCCCCCGCGCCTATCTGGTGTGGAACGCCACGCCTCAGTGGACCCTGAAGGGCGGCGTCAGCCAGGGCTTCAAGACCCCGCGTCTGGATCAGATCGCGCCGGGCATCACCGGCTTCACCGGCCAGGGCACGCGCCCGACCATCGGCACGCCGACGCTGCAGCCGGAAACCTCGACCTCGACCGAGTTCGCCGCCTTCTACGACAACCAGGACAATTTCCGCGCCAGCCTGACGCTGTTCCACAACAGCTTCGACGACAAGATCGCCAGCGGTCAGCCGCTGAACAACTGCTCGTTCGGCCTGACGCCTGAAGAATACGCCGCCGGCCAGCAGGCCCTGCCCAACTGCGCCGACTACGGCTTCTGGCCCAATGTCGAAACCTTCTCGCAGACGGTCAACATCGACGAGGCCGAGACCCAGGGCTTTGAGGCCTCGTTCCGCTGGAACCTGGCCGAGGCCTGGAGCCTGACCGGCAACTACACCTACACCGACACCGAGATCAAAAGCGGCGACGACGCTGGCCTGCCGCTGTCGGACACGCCCAAGCACATCCTCAACAGCGCCCTGCGCTGGAATGCTACGGACCGTCTGAACCTGTGGCTGCGCGGCGAGTATCGCAGCGAGCGCTATCGCAGCGAGGACAGCGCCGCCAGCCGCGCCAAGGCCACCTGGGGCGACTACAAGGCCTATGAGGTCTTCCACCTGGGCGGGTCGTACAAGGTCAATGACGCCGTCACGATCAACGGCGCGATCTACAACCTGTTCGACAAGGACTTCGTCTCCTACGGCTCCTACGTCAGCAATGTGAACACGGGGGCGATCGCCTACACCAACCTCTACGCCAACAATCAGGAGCCGCGTCGTCTCTGGCTGTCGGTGACGACCACCTTCTGATCCGCCTCTTTTTCCCCAAGCTGAACAGGGCCGTCTCCGTAGAGGCGGCCCTCTTTCTTTGTCAGCTAAGCCGTTAGTCATGTTTTGCGGGCAAGCTCGCCGTCATGACTGATCGCGCCGTTCGAAATCTGGAACACCTGCGTCGCAGCGCCTCGACCGCGCGGGTGCTGAATCTGCTCAAGGTCTATGACGAGCATGGCGAGACCGACGACTGGCATGATCGCCCCATGTTCCGCACGCCGGCGCTGAACACTTCGCTGATCATCAAGCATCGGCTGCGGCGCAACGAAACGGACTCCTTCCCGGGGCGCCGCCAGGTGGCGACCAAGGTGGTGGTGCCGATCGACAGCACCGACCTGAAGACCGGCGGACGCTTCGTCTTCGTCAATCAGATCGGTTTCGAGCGCGCCATGCAGGAGGCGTTCGGCATCGCCCCCGATCATCCCGACCTGAAGACCCTGCGGCTGATGGACCAACTGCCGTCGCTGGACCCGTTTTTGCTGCGTGAGCAACTGCGGCGCGGCGAGGTCGATGCGGCCCCCTGCTATTTCGCCCTCAGCGAAGCCGACCTCGAGAAGATGCTGACCTTCGTCCAGAGCGAAATCGAGCCCCTGGTCACGCTCAGCATGGGCGGCGACGTGGCGGCGGTCGGCTCGACCGCGCGCATGGCCACCAAGATCCTGTCCAATGCGCCGGGCGACCGGCTTGAGGCCCTGCGCGCCACCCTGCGGCTGGAGCCGGAGCAGTATCAGGAGGGCGTCTTCTGCTGGAAGGGCTTCCTCTATTACAAGTGGGCCCTGGCCAGCCTGATGAACGACATCGTGGTGGTCGCCGACGAGGTGGGCTCGGTCAAACCTGTCGGTCCCAGCGATCGCGCCGCCAAGGAATATATCGACCGCGGCCGCTCCGTCCTGCGCGGGCGGATCATGAAGACTTGCGACGAGGTCAGCCGCACCCTGCGCTATTACGACGACGCCTATGCCGGGCTGACGCGCGACGGCAAACCCCTGGCTTTCCGCGACTTTCTGCTGGAGGCGCCGGCCCTGTTCGCGCGGCTGGGCGACCAGTTGGGCGCGGTGCAGCACATCGTCAGCTTCTGGCGCTTCCGGTTCGGTCCCAAGGCGCCGCCGGTCGGCGTCGACGAACTGATCGACATTTTCATGGATTTCGAAACGGGTCTTATGGGGCGCGAAACCGACGCCTACGACCCGCGCGACGCGGCCTGAGACCTTCGTCCCCACCCCTCGCTGTTCAAGGGGGAGGGGAGGAAGCCCCTTATCGTTGCTGCAAGGCGGCGACCCGTGCGCGTTCCGCCTCGGTCGCCGCGGCGCGGGCGCGCTTCTCGGCGTTCAGCTGATCCTCGATCTCGACCAACTCCTTGTTCTTCTCGGCCGAGGCCTGGGCGCGGGTCACGCCGATGGGGCGGCCGGTGATTTCGGCGATGGAAATGGGCTGGGCGCAGGTGCGGCTTTCCATGTCGTACCACTTGCCCTCGGCCTCGCAGCGCTCGCCCGGCTCCATCCAGTAGCGCTGGAACACGAAGACGCCCGCGATCATCAGGCCGAAGATGCCGAAGAACAGGACGCTGAGGCGGCGGATCGTCAGAAAGCGTTTCATGCAGGTCTCATAGATGAAAAATGCGCCCGCGACACGACCGCAGTTCACGTAGCGTTACGTTGACAGGCCGGTTTCGTCGGTCCAATCCCTCGGGCCATATTTCGATGACCAAGTGGATAGGCTCATGAAGGTACTCGTCCCGGTGAAACGGGTGATCGACAGCAACGTCAAGGCCCGCGTGAAAGCGGACCAGACCGGCGTGGATCTGGCCAACGTCAAGATGAGCATGAACCCCTTCGACGAGATCGCCGTCGAAGAGGCCGTTCGTCTGAAAGAGGGCAAGGAACACCACGCCGCCGGCACGGCGACGGAAATCGTCGTCGTCTCCATCGGCGTGACCCAGGCCCAGGAAACCCTCCGCACGGCCCTGGCCATGGGCGCCGATCGCGGCATTCTGGTGCAGTCGGACGCCGATCTGGAGCCGCTGGCCGTCGCCAAGCTGCTGAAGGCGGTCGTGGACGAAGAGAAGCCGGACCTGGTCCTGCTGGGCAAGCAGTCGATCGACGGCGACAACAACGCCGTGGGTCAGATGCTGGCCGCCCTGCTGGACTGGCCGCAAGCCACCTTCGCCGGCAAGCTGGTCATCGACGGCGGCAAGGCCGTGGTGACGCGTGAAGTCGACGGCGGTCTGCAAACCGTGGCGGCGACCCTGCCCGCCGTGGTCTCGGTCGACCTGCGTCTGAACACGCCGCGCTATGCGTCGCTGCCCAACATCATGAAGGCCAAGAAGAAGGAGATCGCCATGAAGGCGGTCGCCGACTATGGCGTCGATGTCGCGGACCGTCTCAAGGTTCTCAAGGTGACGGAGCCGCCGAAGCGTTCGGCGGGCGTCAAGGTCGCCGACGCGGCCGAACTGGTTTCCAAGCTCAAGTCCGCGGGGGTCCTGTAAATGGCCGTTCTCGTCATCGCCGACCACGACGGCTCGGTTGTTCGTGACACCACCCACAAGACCGTGACGGCGGCTCTGGCCCTGTCGTCGGACGTGGACGTTCTGGTCCTCGGCAAAGGCGCCAAGGCCGTGGCTGACGCCGCCGCCAAGATCGCGGGCGTGCGCAAGGTCCTGCTGGCCGAAGGCGACGCCGTCGCTCACGGTCTGGCCGAGGCCGTCGAGGCCACCGTCCTGCCGCTGGCCGCTGGCTACGACGCCATCCTGACCCCGGCCAACACCGACGGCAAGAACTTCGCCCCGCGCATCGCCGCCAAGCTGGACACGGCGCCGATCTCGGACATCGTCGAGGTCGTCTCGGCCGATACCTTCGTGCGCCCGATCTACGCCGGCAACGCCCTGGAAACCGTCCAGTCGGCCGACGCCAAGAAGGTCATCACCGTGCGTCCGACGGCCTTCGTCGCCGCCGCTGAAGGCGGCTCGGCCTCGGTCGAGAGCGTCGCCGCCGGTGAAGCGCCCAAGACCGCCTTCGTCTCCGAGGAAATGGTCAAGTCGGACCGCCCCGAACTGGGCGCCGCCAAGATCATCGTCTCGGGCGGTCGCGCCCTCGGCTCGGCCGAAGAGTTCCACGCCGTCATGGAGCCCCTGGCCGACAAGCTGGGCGCCGCCATCGGCGCCTCGCGCGCGGCGGTCGATGCGGGCTACGCCCCCAACGACTATCAGGTCGGCCAGACCGGCAAGGTCGTGGCCCCGGCCCTCTACATCGCCATCGGTATCTCGGGCGCCATCCAGCACCTGGCCGGCATGAAGGACTCCAAGGTCATCGTCGCCATCAACAAGGATGCCGACGCCCCGATCTTCCAGATCGCCGACTACGGCCTGGTCGCCGACTACAAGACCGCCGTGCCGGAGCTGATGGCCGCCTTGGGCTGATCGGTTTCACAGGCTGAACATGAAGCGCGCCGGGCGAGGGATCGTCCGGCGCGTTTTCTTTTGCGTCCTCCTACTGCCGTCATCCCGGAAAGCCCGTAGGGCTTATCCGGGACCCAGACTCTGGCTACAAAACTGACATCGCCAGGCAAGGCTCCACCGCCTGGGTCCCGGATCTTCGGCTCGCGGGCGAGCCTTCGTCCGGGATGACGGCAAAGGGGTTGGCCGGATAGGCCGAATGGGTCAGACCAAGTCTATGACCGCCCGCCTCGCCATCAAGCTGACGCCCCGCGCCGTCGCCGATCGCATCGACGGCTGGGACGTGGACCCCGACGGTCGCCCGGTGCTCAAGGTCCGCGTCCGCGCACAACCTGTCGAGGGCGAGGCCAACGCCGCCCTGACCGCCTTCTTGGCCAAGGCTCTGAATGTTCCCAAGCGCGACGTGACCCTGGCGCGCGGCGGCCAGTCGCGACTGAAGATGATCGAGGTCGAGGGCCTCAGCGACGCCGAGGTCCGCGACCGCTTGTCCCCCCACTGAACAAGATGGTCTGACAATTCCCCTTTACGGCGCGGTGGAAGCCCCTTTGTATGCCGTCCCATTGTCTGCCCGCCGTATGCGGGCGCGAGGGGGTCTCGCTCATGTTGCTTAACCGTCTGCGGGGCCCAAGCCTCGCTGTCCTCACCTGCGCGATCGGCGCCCTCAGCCTGTCGGCCTGCGCCACGACCGGCGACGCCAAGCCCAGGACGGAGGCAGTTTCGACCGCTCCGGCGTCCAAGGACCGCAGCATGGCCCCCGGCCTGGACGGCTGGGCCAACACTGACCCCTATCCCTCGACCTATCGCGGCCTACCGCGTGAAAACCTGGCCCTGGTCGGGGCCACGGTCCTGACCGGCACGGGCCAGAAGATCGAAGGCGGCGTGGTCATCGTCACCGATGGCCGTATCGCTGCGGTCGGTGGCGCCGACACCCCCGTCCCGGCGGGCCACAAGGTGGTTGATGCGCGCGGCCGCTACGTTACGCCCGGCGTCATCGACATTCACAGCCACCTCGGCGTCTATCCCTCGCCCGGCGTTCAGGGCATGAGCGACGGCAACGAGGCCACCAACCCGAACACGGCCCAGGTCTGGGCTGAACACTCGATCTGGCCCCAGGACCCGGGCTTCAACACCGCCCGCGCCGGCGGGGTGACGACGCTCCAGATCCTGCCCGGCTCGGCCAACCTGTTCGGCGGTCGCGGCGTGACCGTGCGCAACGTGCCGTCGGTAACCATGCAGGGCATGAAGTTTCCAGGCGCTCCCTATGGCCTGAAGATGGCCTGCGGCGAGAACCCCAGCCGCGTCTATGGCGGCCGCAACCAGTCGCCGGCCACCGGCATGGGCAATGTCGCCGGTTATCGCGCCGGCTTCATCGCGGCCCGCGACTACAAGGCCAAGTGGGACAAGTGGCGCGAGGACGGTCAGGGCACGCCCCCGACCCGCAACCTGCAGTTGGAAACCCTGGCGGGCGTGTTGGACGGGTCGATCCTGATCCAGAACCACTGCTACCGCGCCGACGAAATGGCGGTCATGCTCGATGTGGCCAAGGAGTTTGGCTACAAGGTCACCACCTTCCACCACGCGGTCGAGGCCTACAAGATCGCGCCTCTGCTGGCCCGCGAAGGCGTCTGCGCCGCCATGTGGACCGGCTGGTGGGGCTTCAAGATGGAGGCCCTGGACGGCATCGAGGAAAACGCCGCCCTGACCGACGCGCCCGAGGGTTCCTGCGCCGTCATCCACTCCGACGACGCCGAACTGATCCAGCGTCTCAACCAGGAAGCCGCCGCCGCCCTGTCGGCCGGTCGCCGCGCCGGGATGAATATCTCCGAAGAACACGCCATCAGCTGGATCACCCTCAATGCCGCCAAGTCCATCGGCATCGACAAGGAGACCGGCTCGCTGGAGCCCGGCAAGCGCGCCGACGTGGTGATCTGGAGCGCCGATCCCTTCTCGATCTACGCCCGCGCCGATCAGGTCTTCATCGACGGCGGTCTGGCCTTCGACCGGTCCAACCCCGCCTTCCAGCCCGTATCCGATTTCGAACTGGGTCAGCCCGGCTTCGGCCAGGCCGCCGCCGGCGTCGCCCAGGGAGCTCGCTGAACCATGCGTATCCAAACCTTCCTCGCGGGCGCAGTCGCGGCCCTCGCTCTTGTCGGCCCCGCAGCGGCCCAGGACGTCGCTATCACCGGCGGCCGCGTCCTGACCGGAACCTCGGTGATCGAGAACGGCACGGTGGTCATCCGTAACGGCAAGGTCGTTTCGGTCGGAGCCGGCGCGGCCCCGGCCGGCCTGCGCACCGTCGACGCGCGCGGCCAGATCGTGGCCCCGGGCTTCGTCGCCGTGGACTCCGGCCTCGGCGGTTCGGAAGTCGGCTCGGTGCGCGGCTCCAACGACCTGTCGAACAACGCCAACACCCTGAGCGCGGCCTTCGACCTGTCTTATGGTCTGGACCCCTGGTCCTTCACCCTGCCGGTCGCCCGTCTCGGCGGCGTCACCCGCGCCGTGGTCACGCCCCAGCACGCGGGCTCGGGCGGCGGCCACAGCCATGACGACAGCGACTTCGCCGGGGCCGGCCATGGCGGCTTCCAGTCGCCGGGCCTGTTCGCAGGACAGGCGGCGGTCATCAAGCTGGGCGGCGCCGATATTCTGGTGAAGCCGCGCGTGGCCATGGTCGCCCCCTTTGGCGAGGCCGGAAAGGGCGTCGCCGGCGGCGCGCGCGGGGCCGAGTTCGTCCTGTTCAAGGAGACCCTGGCCGAGGTCCGCCTCTATGCCCGCAACAAGGCCGCCTATGACCGCGCGGCGCTTCGCGACCTGTCGCTGTCGCGCGCCGACCTGGAAGCCCTGATCCCGGTGGCCAATGGCACGATGCCGTTGATCGTCAGCGTCAACCGCGCCTCGGACATCCAGCAGGTCCTGCGTCTGGCCCGCGAGGAGGGCGTCAAGGTCATCCTCGACGGGGCCGCCGAGGGTTGGTTGGTGGCCAATGAGATCGCGGCGGCCAAGGTCCCGGTCCTGCTGCACCCGATCACCAACCTGCCCGGCAATTTTGAGATGCGGGCGGCGCGGATGCAGAACGCTGCGGCGCTGAACGCGGCGGGCGTGGTCATCGCCATCAAGGGCAATGAGGGCTCGACCCACCGCGCCCGCGACATCCGCTACAACGCCGGCAACGCCGTCTCGCACGGCCTGCCCTTCGCGGCCGCCATCCAGGCGATCACGGTCAACCCGGCCCGCATCTTCGGCTTCGACGGCCAGTTCGGCGAGCTGAAGCCGGGCGCGGCGGGCGACGTCGTGGTCTGGTCCGGCGATCCGCTGGAGCCGCTGAGCCAGCCCTCGGCCGTCTTCATCGACGGTGTCGAGCAGCCGCTTCAGGCCCGCAACCTGCTGCTGCGCGACCGCTACCGCACCGGCGGCGAAGGGGCCATGCCGGTGGCCTATCCGCAGTAATATCCCCTTCTCCCCTTGTGGGAGAAGGTGGGCGCCGAAGGCGCTCGGATGAGGGGTGTCAGCGCCGCGATCGAAAGGTCGCGGCGCTTTCTTTTTGAGCATGAAGTGAGGGCAGGCGAGACCCCTCATCCGTCTCGCTGCGCGAGCCACCTTCTCCCACAAGGGGAGAAGGATTTTTGGAGCGCTACGCCTTCGGCTACTTGAGCGCCTTCTCCCGCAAGGGGAGAAGGGTCATAAGGCTCGTATGCCCACCACCCTCTACATCGACGCCGACGCCTGCCCCGTGAAGGAGGAGGTCTATCGCGTAGGCCGCCGCTACGGGCTCAAGGTCTTTGTGGTGTCGAACGCCTGGATCAATGTCCCGCGCGAGCCGCTGATCGAGCAGGTGGTGGTCGACGCCGGACCCGACGTGGCCGACGACTGGATCGCCGAGCGCGCCGTGACCGGCGACATTGTCGTCACCGCCGACATTCCCCTGGCCGACCGCTGCCTGAAATCGGGCGCCCAGGCGCTGAAGGCGAACGGCCAGCCCTTTACCTCGGACTCCATCGGCTCGGCCCTGGCCGGGCGCATGGTGGGCGAGCATCTGCGCTCCATCGGCGTCGCCACCAGCGGGCCGCCGCCCTTCTCCAACGCCGACCGCTCGCGCTTCCTTCAGGCCCTCGACACGGCGGTCGTCCGTGCACGGAAGGTCAGCCCGTGAGCCGCATTCCCGAGGATGAGCTGGAGTTCCGCTTCTTCCGTTCCGGCGGGCCGGGCGGGCAGAACGTCAACAAGGTGGCCACCGCCTTGCAGATGCGCTTCGACGTCAAGAACTCGCCCAGCCTGACCGAACCGGTCAAGGCGCGGTTGATGAAGCTGGCGGGCAGCCGCCTGACCCTGGACGGCGTCATTCAGATCACCGCCGTCCGTTTCCGCACCCAGGAACGCAACCGGGCCGACGCCATCGCCCGGCTAGAGGAGATGGTGGCCGAGGCCTCGATCAAGCCGGTCTATCGCGTGCCGACCCGCCCCACGCGCGCCTCTAAGGAGCGACGGCTGCAGGCCAAGTCCACCCGTTCGAGCATCAAGAGCGGGCGCGGCAAGCCCTCGCTGGATTAATCCCGGCTTCAGTCGCCGCTGGCGGGGCGGAACAGCAGGGCCGCGATCTGATCCTCGTCATTGAAGGCGATGACCCAATCGGTGGCCTGTTTTTCGAACACCACGCGGAACAGGTCGGCGCCGTCCTGCTGGCCGCGATGTTCGATGCTTTTCAGCGGCCCGAACTGACGGATCAGCGGCGTGATCTCGTTGGCCTTGCTGCGGATCTGCGTCGCCAGGTCCTCGCTGAACGCCGAATAGTCGATGGGGTCGGACGTCAGAGACCCGATGGCCGCACGCAGCGCCGTTTCCGATCGGGCGATGTCCGGGGCCACGGTTGTCGGGGCCGGGGCCCCGGACAT
>NZ_PCPB01000007.1 GCF_002979535.1 Brevundimonas sp. MYb52
GCAGGTTCAAATCCTGCTCCCGCACCCAAAACATCAAAGCCCCGCTGCCAAACGCCGCGGGGCTTTCTGTCGTCTGGCGCTGCGCTGGCCCAGCAGGACGGACAGGCTGCCGTGGACCCGCAGGTCGAACTTGCCAAGCCCCTCTGCCGGGATGAAGTCGACGCGCTCGATCAGTTTGCGCAGTTCGGCCAGCACCTCCTCGCCGTCGTCGCCTTCGATCACCTGGTGCAGATTTTCGGCCAGCCAGCGGTAGGTGCCGGCGGCGCTGGGGTGCAACTGGATCATGGACGGGGCCTCGTTGCCCGAAATCCGGATCTGGATCTCCACCCGGCGTGTCTTCAACGGTCCGCTGATTGACTTCAGCTCCGACGTCTCTATCGCGCCGTCCAGGCACTGGGCCTGGGCTCGCTCCAACTTACGCTTGATCTCGGCCAACTCGCGCTCCAGATTCGCTGGCCACACCCAAAAGGCCGCATATCGGCGCGAAGATGCTCAACATCATAGCGACGCGCGGCGCTTTCGCTCGAAAGAGAAATCCACCGAGAAATGTCGCCGCCCAAAAGGCCAGAGGTACCGATTCGACCGTCGGATTGAAGTAACCGCTAAGTAGCCATGTGAGTGAATAAACATCACCACCCGCAAGACCAAAAACGTAAACAATCCAAAAGCAGAGCATTGCAGCAGCACCGACGAGGGTGGCGACGATTGTGGGCGGCATTTTCCTCTCCTAGCCGATCATCAGTCCCCGTAAATGCAAAGGTCCGCAACGGTTCGGAAGCCGACACAAGCCTACTTGCCGGTCGGATGTCCGTTCCCTCCGGTGGTATCAGACACGCGGTGCGATCAAATGACGGACCAGTGGCGGGCTGTCTCCGATGTGGAAGCGTTGGACTTCTTCCTGAGTGAGGCGATCGTCGTGTGTGACGCGTTCATGTTGGCGCAGGTGCTCAAGCCACCTGGCGACCACGAAGCTTTCGATCACAAGCCCCGGCGTTTACGCATCCTCGAACACATCCCAGCGCAGGGCGCCGTCGCGTTTACGCACGGATTTGAAGCCACGAAGGGCGCGGACGAACTCGGCCGTTCGGGCCGGCTCGATCCGATATTCGATCAGGATCATCACTGGGCCTCGGTCCGCGACCTGCTCGCCCGAAACGGTCGGCTCGGCCCAGTGGCCCGATGGCGTCAGGTCGGCGGCGTTGGCGGCGGGCAGTCGGAAACGCAGGGCGATGAAGGTCGCCAGCGCCAGCGCCGCCGCGGCGACGGTCAGGGTGGTGGCGATGTCTGTGCGGCTGGCCAGTGCACCCCACAGGATGCTGCCCGCCGTAATAGCGCCTTGGCACACCAGCAGATAGACGGCCAGGGCGCGGGCCTTGACCCAGGCGGGGACGGCCATCTGAGCCGCCACGTTCAGAGCTGATAGCATGGTGATCCAGGCCAGACCGGCCACGGCCATGACCGCGCCGGCGACCCAGACGTTGACGGCATGGGCGAGGGCGAAGGTCGCCAGCGCGAACAGCAGTGAGGCGATGATCGACAGCCGGTTGGCGCTGACGTGCTTGCGGACGCGGGCCAGGACGACCGCCCCCAGGATGGCGCCGCCGCCCATGCAGCCCAGCAGCGCGCCATAGCCGGCCGCATTCAGACCCAACTCCCGGCGTCCGACCAGCGGCAGCAGGGCCCACAGGGCGCTGGAGAAGAGGAAGAAGGCGATCGAGCGGATCAGCACCAGTTGCAAAGCCGGGGGCGTTGCGGGCGTAGCGGTAGCCGGCGCGCAGGGCGCCGAAAAAGTGCTCGGCGGGCAGGGTGCTGGCGGGGGCCTGACGGCGCCACATGTCGGAGGTTTGATGTCCAAGCTCCCCGATCTCGAAGCCATGGCCATCTTCGCCAAGGTCGCCGAAACCCAGTCCTTCTCGGGCGCGACCGATGCCCTGGCCCTGTCGAAGGCGACCGTATCCAAGGCGGTGTCGCGGCTGGAACTCCGTCTGGGCACGACCCTGTTGCATCGAACGTCGCGACGGTTCTCGTTGACGGATTCCGGTCGTTCGCTCGCCACCCGCGCGTCGCAGATGGTCGCCGAGGCCGAGGCCGCCGAGGGCGAGGCGCTCGACCAGGCCGTCACGCCGCGGGGCCTTGTGCGGCTGGCTGCGCCCATGTCGTTCGGCATGGCCTATGTGGCGCCGGCCTTGCCCGAGTTTCTGGCGACCCATCCTGATGTCTCGGTCGATCTGCATCTGTCGGACGCGACGGTGGCTCTTGTCGGCGAAGGCTTCGACTGCGCCATTCGCATCGCCTCCCTGCCGGATTCATCCTTGACCGCACGTCGGTTGCGACCGGTCCGCCGCCATCTGGTGGCTTCGCCCGACTGTCTGGCCCAGCGCGGTCGTCCGAGCCATCCCGACGATCTCGCCCGTCATGCCTGTCTCGGCTACGCCTATTTGCCCAGCGGCGAGACGTGGCGATTGGTGCACGAGAGCGGACAGGAAGTCGTGGTGCGTCCGCGGGGGCCGCTGCGCGCCAACAACGCCGACGCCCTGACGGCGGCGCTTTGCGCGGGTCTTGGCATCGCTGTGCAGCCGGACTTCATCTACTGGCGCGACGTCGCTGAAGGGCGGCTGGAGACTGTCATGACCAACTGGGCCCTGCCTCTGATCTCCGTCCACCTGGTGGCGCCCGGCAGCGGGCGGCGGCCGGCGCGCGTGACGGCGCTGATGGACTATCTGACGAAGCGATTTTCGGCGCCGCTATGGGCGGATCAAATCTGAGGATCGACCGGGCGCCCGTTGTCGCGACATCGGGTGAAAGGAGATGTAAGGCTGAACGAGGTCTCGATGTGAGGCAAACGCTGCTCGCGCGAGTGGGCCCAGAATGTCGTTAGCCTAGAGGGGGCGATGACTGTTGTTGGCGCATTGCCGCCCCCGGAGAGTGAGGCTTGGAGTTAATCCAGCCTCAAGCGCGCGATGATCGCTGGTTGCGGTTTGGCGGTCCGTAGCGCCCCGTCAGGGGCGAAATCGCTCCATTGAGATCGGCTGACGAAGACCAGATGGCCATCGTGCAGCAGTCCGGTGGTCGGTTGGTCGATCAGGGGCAGGTTGGCCACGAGAACTTCGACCCGATCGATGCGGGTCCAGTCGGCGCTCGGCGTCAATTTCAGCACGCGCTGAGGTGCGACGCCGTTCTGCAGGGCGTAGAGGGCGCGGCCGTCGCTGATCAGGCCGTCGATGCCGATCATGACCGCCGCTGACGGCGCCGCCATGCGGACGGGCCTGGCGCCGTTCAGCGGCGCGCGCCACAGGCCGGAAGAATAGTCAGCAGCGATCAGGGCTTCGCCGTCAGGCGTGATCGCCATGCCCTGGGGAGAGCCCAGACTGCCCTCAGGCAAGAAGACCTCCAGGGCTGCGCCGCCGGACGGCAGGCGATAGATCCGCCCCGCCAAGCCGTCGGCGACATAGACCGCGCCTTGAGCGTCCAGCACCAAATCGCCTGGGCCATGCTCTCGTCCATCCGCCGCTACGGGGTAGGTCGTGCGCACCGCGCCTGTCGCGGGATCAATCGCCAGGAGTGCGGCCGGGCCGGGCTCGCTCCGGCCGTGGGTTGCGGGCGGAACCGGGCTGCTGACGGCCCAGAGCATGCCGCGCTTGGCGTCATGGCTCAGGCCCAGGACGCCCTCGACAGGTGCGGCCTTGCTCAGGAAGTCGGAAACGCGGCCATCTTCATGAAGGGTCACGACATCTCGGTCCGCGACGCGTGAAACGAACCAGCTTTGGCGAGCCTCGTCACGCGCTAGACTCTCTATGAGGCCGGCGCCGGCGATGGTCGCCACGATCGACAGGCGATCCGCTCCCTGGGGCGCGCGGTTGGCTTCGATCTGCGCCGCAGCCTCGGCGAAGCCTGGCGTTTGGGACAGGGGCGACAGGACGGCGTCACGTTCCAGGTTCATCACCAACCCCGCGCGGGCGTAGCGGGTCAACTGGGCCAAGGCTTCTGCGGCGTGGCCCTGTGCGGCGGCGGTGCGGGCGCGCAGGACGATCAGGCCGGGATGGTTCGGGACCCTGGTCTCGGCCTGCCGCAGGCGGTCGGCGGCGAGGGAGAGGTCGCCCGCGTTCGCCGCCGCAACGGCTTCGGCGCGCAGGCGTCGGAAGGCTGCGACATCGGATTCGTCGACCCGGGCGGCGGCGGCCTCGGTCGGCTCGGCCCGAACATATGAACCCGTCGTCGCCACAGCGCCGATCACGCAACCGGCCAGAACCTGCTTCAGCATTTGCACGCCTCTCTTTGAAGGTGATTTCTATCCGCGTTCAACAGGGAATAAAATTGAATAAATTCCCGCTGGTTGAATAAAAAAATCGAGCATTCACTATTTGCGAAGGCGCAAATATTTTTCTCGTGCTCAAAATGATGCTTGGTTGTTTGATGTTGCTTCATGTCGATATGAATTCTTGTCGCGTGCGGTTTGAGCGTTGAATGAACGCTGGCGGTGAATGCGCCGCCCATTCAAGCTTGGCCCCGGGGGGGAAGAACTCAATCATGATCGCAAACAAATCTCGGCTCATGAGCACGACGCTGATCGCGGGGCTGACGGCCGTCGCGGCGATCGGCGCGGCTCCGCTCGCCGCTTCGGCCCAGGTCCGGGACGAGCAGGCTACCAACGTCGGTGAGATCGTCGTCACCGGCTCGCGCATCCGCCGCAACCCGACCAATTCGCCGACGCCCCTGATCCAGATCGGTCAGGAGGAGCTGCTGCAGTCGGGCGAAGTCAACGTCATCGACTTCCTGGCTGATATTCCGGCCCTGTCGACTTCCGTGGTGCCGGAAGACACCACGGGTGGAAATTTGAATGATGGCGGCCTGTCGCTGCTGAGCCTGCGCGCCCTGGGCGCCGTGCGCACCCTGGTCCTGGTGGACGGCCGTCGTCACGTCGGTTCGAGCCCCGGCTCGCTGGCGGTCGACGTCGACACCATCCCGCGTCTTCTGGTCGCCAACACCGAAGTCATCACCGGCGGCGCCGCCGCTGTGTACGGCGCTGACGCCGTTTCGGGCGTGGTCAACTTCATCCTGCGCAAGGACTTCGACGGCCTGGAGATCGACGGCTCGATCGCCGAGATCAACCAGGACCATCAGCTGAGCGAGCGCCTCTCGGTCCTGTGGGGCCAGAACCTGATGGACGGCCGTCTGAACTATTATGTGTCGGGCGAATACCAGCGTAACGACGAGGTTCTGGATTCCGACGTCGACTGGCGCCGTGAATCCTGGGCCCTGATCGGCAATGACGCCGATCCGTCCAGCGCCCCTTCGGACGGCATTCCGGACCAGATCCTGATCCGCGACGCCCGCACCTATATCCGCGGCACCAACTTCGGCGGCGTCACCATCCTGTCGACCGGCACCAAGCCTGGCGCGGCCAATGATCCGGACATTCCCTTCAACACCTGCTCGGCCACGACCTTCTCGGCCGGCTGCTTCTCGCTGGCCCCGTCGAACCGCCTGGACAACGCCTACCTCTATAACGACCAGGGCGTGTCGCGTCCGGTCACCTTCGGTTCGATCCGTCAGGGCACGGGCTTCAGCCGAACGGTAAGCAATGGCGGCGAAGGCCAGGTCTCCAACACCGAACAGGGCCAGGCCAGCCGCCTGCCGGAATCGGAGAACTACCGCTTCCAGACCGGTCTGAACTTCGACATCACCGACCGGGTCAGCCTGTTCGCCGAAGCCAAGTACGTCGAGGAAGAAACCTACGACGCCGGTCAACGCGTCTTCCACGACTTCAACATCCGCAACCTGGCCGCCAACACCGTCGGCGCCATCACGTCGACCTCGGCCTTCGAGCTGGGTCTGGACAACGCCTACCTGCCGGATGACGTGCGTCAGGCCATCGCCAACAACCGCCGCGACATCTTCAACTCGGCCGGCGTGGTCACCAGCACGGTCGCTGACGCCCGCGCTCAGCACAAGCTGTACGGCCCGGCCCGCAACCAGCAGAACACCCGCGACCTGCAACGCTACGTCGTCGGTCTGCGCGGCGACGCCGGCGACATCGGCTTCGTCAAGGACGTCAACTGGGAAGCCGGCTACACCTACGGCGAGATGAACAACTCGAACCGCGAACTGGGCGTGGACGTGGTCCGCTACCAGGCTGCGGCCGACGCCGTCATCGACGTCGCGGGCAAGGTTCACGGCAAGCCGGGCGAAGTCGTCTGCCGCGTGCAGCTGATGAAGGCCAACGGCATCGCCGTGCCGGACGCCGTGATCAGCGTGGGCGGCGTGCCGACCACCTTCTCGCGTCAGGGCGCCGTGATCGACGACTGCTCGCCGGTCCGCGTCTTCGGTCCGAACGGCTTCACCCAGCAAGGCCTGGACTATCTGCAGGCCGCCGTCACGGTGACCGACCAGAACAAGCAGCACGACTTCATGGCCTACACCTCGGGCAAGCTGTGGGACTTCTGGGGCGCTGGCCCGATCGGCGTTTCGATCGGCTATGAGTACCGCAAGGAAATCACCAGCGGCACGGGCCGCGACCGCGACACCGCCGGCCGCTTCCTGTTCCTGAACTCCGGTCCCGACTTCGAAGAAGCCAGCTACGACACCAACGACATCTTCGCCGAAGTCAGCATCCCGCTGTTCCGCGACAGCTTCCTGGGTCGTTCGGCTGAAATCAGCGGCGCCTATCGCTTCTCGGACTACTCGCACGTCGGTCAGCAAGAGACCTACAGCGGCCAGTTCCAGTGGCGCCCGGTTGATCAGTTCATGTTCCGCGCCACGACCGCCACGGCGATCCGCGTGCCGAACCTGGGCGAGACCAACGAGCCCCTGGGTCAGACCTTCGCCAACGGCTTCCTTGATCCCTGCTCGGCCACGATCATCAACAACCTGGCTGATCGCTCGATCGCCGCCAACCGTGTCACCAACTGTACCGCCCTGGCAAAGGCGGCGGGCCTTGATCTGACCTTTAACGATCCGTCGGCCTCCAACGCCTACCTGCCCAACTACGGCAGCGGCTCGGTGTCAGGCCAGGCCGGCGGCAACCCCTTCCTGAAGCCCGAAACCTCGGAAAGCTTCACGATCGGCGGCGTCTGGACCCCGGACTATCTGCTGCCCAACCTGTCCGTCGTGCTCGACTACTATGACATCGAGATCAACGACGCGATCGACTCGGTGACGGCTCAGAACGCCGCCAACCAGTGCGTCAACGGCACCTCGGTCAACACCGGCGCCTGCGCCACCCAGACCCGCGACGCCACCTCGTTCCAGGTCACGAGCTTCATCCAGGGCTCGCTGAACTATGCGGCGCTGACGGCCAAGGGCGTCGACTTCACGGTCGCCTACCGTACCGACATGCCGGAGTTCTTCGGTCGTAACTGGGGCACGTTCAGCCACTCGATCCGCGGCAACTGGCTGATCGAGCAGCACGACTTCGTCAACATCGACGACCCCGCAGATTCGACCGACTTCGAAGACGCTGTCGGCATGCCGCGCGTGCGCTTCCTGTCGACCGTCACCTGGGCGCCGATCGACACCCTGGCCTTCACCTGGGATTGGGACTGGCAGGCCAGCCAGGAAATCTTCGACAAGGACAACCTGGTCGCCAACCCCGACCTGTATGAAACCGCCAAGTACCTGGAAACCGGCGACTTCTCGCAGCACGACTTCTCGGTGCGCTGGGCGGCTCGTGACAATCTGACGGTCCGCGCCGGCGTGGTGAACGTCTTCGACGCCGAACCGGCGCGTTGGCTGGGCAACACCACGGCCGACAACTTCGACCTGTTCGGGCGCCGGTTCTTCCTGAGCCTGAACTACCGCCCGTTCTAAGCCTCCAGGCTTGAACGGGAAGGGCGGCGAACTTCGGTTCGCCGCCCTTTTTGCTGTCTGTAGGCAAGGCTGGCGACCCAAATCATCCAGTGCGAGGCGTCGCAGTTTGGATGCTTGTGGTCGCGGGCTTGATCGCGAGGTGAGAGGCGCCGGATTGATGTTGGCCTAGCGTCGCAACTGGGCGGTCCGATGCTGCTTTGCATCGTGGGGCGGGTTTCTGACGACGTGGGCAGGCGCGCTTCTGGACGCGCAATGATAAAGGGGCCCGGCTTGCGCCGGGCCCCCATCGACCTTGATCCTGGCTACTCTGATCAGAAGCTCAGGCGGAAGCCGCCGTAGAAACGCCGTCCCAAGCCGTCGTAGACGTCAGGGAAGGTAGTCCAGCCGGTGGCCTGGCCGATGTCGCCGTTGGTGCCGGCGACGAACATGTATTCGTCGAACAGGTTGTCGACGCCGGCGTAAACGCTGGCTCTGTCGTTGAGGTCGTAGCGGACTTGAGCGTTGACGAAAGTCATCGAGGGCAGCAGGGATTCCAGATCCGAGTCAAAGAAGCCTACGTCCGCCTCTCCGACATACTGGACGCCCATGGTCACTTGTAGCGGGCCGCGAGCATAGAGCAGGTTCAGCATGGCCTCATGATCCGGCGAGCCGACCGTGCCGGCGAAGGTCTGCGGCGCGGCGCCTGGGAAGGCGGTCGAGCTGAAGTCGATCAGGTGGCTGTAGGTCAGCGAGGCGGAAAGGCTGCCCAGGTCCGTCGACGGCGCCGAGAAGGCGTCGTTGAGGGGCAGGCTGTAGCTGGCCTTGAGGTCCAGGCCTTCGACATTGATCTCGGCCAGGTTCAGGTTGCGGATGTTGACGTATTGCAGGGCTCCGACCGAAGCGCCGCCGCTGAAGCGCTGGATACCGCCGCAGAAGGGCGAGGTGGGGTCGAACGACGCGGCGTTCTCGTAGCAGCGATCGACCGAAACCTGGCGACCATAGGTGCCGACGCCGTCCTCGATCGAGATGTCATAGTAGTCGGCCGACACTGATAGACGCGACCACCAATCGTTCCAGCGCGGGTTGAAAAGCACGCCCAGGGTGAAGGTCTTCGAGGTTTCCGGCGTCAGGTCCGGATTACCGGTGTTGAAGCCCGATACCCCCTGGAACTCGGGCTGGGTCAGGGCGAAGCCGCCATCGCGGGCGACACGAGCGGCGATCGCTGAGTCCAGCATGCAGGCCTGAGCCACGGCGTCGCCGATGGTCGAGGCGTCGACGCCGCTGTTCAGCACGACATCCGGATCGGCGATGTTGGAGCGGGTGTTGAGGAAGGCGGCCTGACCGCCGCTGAGAGTCACACCTTCGCAGGGATCTCCGACCTGGGGGAAGGTCTGAGAGCCGGGGTTGAACAGTTCGTTGATGTTCGGCGCGCGCACCGCGACCGCATATTGCGAACGCAGCTTGAGCCAACTGGTCGGCAGGTACTCAATCGAAGCCGCCCAGGCCGTGGTCGAGCCGACGGTGCTGTAGTCGGACACGCGGCCAGCCAGATTCAGGTCCAGGGCCTTGGCGTAGGGCAGGTCAGACAGAAGCGGGATGCGCAGTTCGGCGAAGGCTTCGCGGACGTCAAAGGCACCGCGCGTCTCGGGCGTGATATTGCCGGTGGCCAGACCAAGCTGGGTCAGAGGGTCGGGCGTCGAGCGTGCCGATTCTTCGCGGTACTCGCCGCCGATGACAAACCCGATGTCACCGGCCGGAGACACGTTCGGCAGCGAGCCGCTGACGAAGCCGTTGACGATGTATTGCTCCTGGAAGGCGTCCAGACCAGTCGCGGCGGTGAAGTAGGTCGCCGCCTCCTCGGAGATGCCGCCCTCTTCGAAGATGAAGATCGGTCGGCAGCCCTGGGCGCGGGCGGCGGAGTCGCGGCAGACGGTTTCGCCGTCGATCACGACCGCGTCCAGGGCCTGGCGGAAGCGCCCGGTCATGACGTCGCCGTTCGAGCGCTGGTCATAGTCGGAGCGACCGTAGTTGAGGCTGAGCTCGTAGCTGAGGTTCTGGGTCAGATCACCTTCGAAGCCAGCGACGAGGCGGGCCATCGAGCGTTCGGACTCATTGCCGCGATTGCCAACATCGCTTATGCGGCGGCGGAAGCCGACCACCAGGTCTTCGTCGGCGATGCCCGGATGCTGGGCGCGCACAGCGGCGGCCAGAGCGGTCGGCACGACGGCGCTGGTGATTGGCACGCCGTAGCGGCACTCGTTGTCGCCATCGCCATCGAAATCGCGGCAGTCGGGCAACTGATCAATCCCGAACTGGTCCTGATAGATGGCTTCGGAGCCGACGGGGTTGCCTTCGATCTCGCTCGAGGTCCGGCCATGGAAGACCGACATCTCCGAGAAGAAGCGGTGGTTGTCGTTGATGTCGTAAGTCGCCTGCCCGTTGAAGCGGATCTGTTCTTCGGGAACATAGAGTTGGCGCTCGGCCGAGCGGTTATAGCCGAAGTCGGCGTTGGTGTAGGGCACGACCGCCCCGGCGTCGTTGACCACGCGCGTCAGGTTGCCCGCGCCGACGCGAGGAACGAGGGCCGTGCCGCGCGGGATGAAGGACGAGAATACGCCGACGGTCTGCTGGCGTGCGGTGGTCGCGGCGGCGTCGATGCACATCTCGCGGTCGCAACGGTCTCGGCCATAGACCGAGCCCGTTCGCCGCCAGCCCAGGGAGCCGACGAAGTTGCCGCGGTCATCGGCGAAGTTGGAGCCGAATTTCAGACCAATCTTGTAGTTTTCATTGTCGCCTCGTTCGGTGATCCCGCCCTGGGCCGACAGCTCAAGGCCCTCGAAATCCTTCTGGGTGATGATGTTGATCACCCCCGCCAGAGCGTCCGAGCCATAGACGGCTGAAGCGGCGCCCGTCACGACGTCGATGCGATCGACGAAATCGGTTGGGATGGTGTTGAAGTCGACAATCTGGCTACCGACGATGCCCGCGACATGGCGGCGGCCATTGACCAGCACCAAGGTCCGGTTCTCGCCCAGGTTTCTCAGGTCGACCGTGGTGACCCCGTTGTTTGCGGTCGAGAAGGTCGTCGTGGTCGGCGTGAAGGTCGAGACGCCAGCTTCCGGCAGGGTGCGCAGGATGTCGCCCGTATTCATCTGGCCTGTGGCCTCGATGTGCTGGGCGGTGATGACCGAGACCGGGACCGGCGAGTCCTGGTTGGGACGGGCGATGCGCGAGCCGGTGACGACGATTTCATCAACCGTTGTTGTGTCTTGTTGTTGGGCGGATTGGGCCAGTGCAGGCATGGCTGCAGCCAGGGCTCCACCGATGATGGTTGTGGCCAGCAGGCGCCGGCGCAGTAGGTGAGTTTGCAAGTTTGCCTCCCTCCTGACGCATTTTTCAATGCGCAGATTATTGAAATCTCTCAATCCTGATTCTGGGGTGAGAGATTAGGAGGTTAGTTTTTTCGCTCAGATGGACAATAAAGGTGTTGTTGTGTTTTGGTCTATGTCAAATTAGTCGTCAATTTAGACGCATGAATATTAATTGTGAATGTGCAATTTGTTCATGATGTTTGTCTCCATGGCTTTATATTCATGATCTGGGATACGCGATCGGCATAGCTGGGGCCGACCGTGATCTCTCGGCCGTTTGACAGGGTGAGCGCCAGCTTGCGCCCCGTTCGACGCCTTACACCTCGAACGAAGGCCAGATTGACGATGACGGAGCGATGGCAGCGAACGAACCGGGTTGGGTCGATTCTCTGCTCCAGAGAGCTGATGGTGTCCCGCACCAGATAGGTCGCTCCGCGTGTGTGCAACTCGACATAGTCTCCCTGGGCCAGGATATGATCCACGTCCTCCAGAGGCTGGCGGTGCAGGCCATCGGCCCGTCGAATCCAGACTTCCGTCTCATGTAGCGAGGGCTCGGTCGTTTGCTGCAGGGAAGCGACAAGGGTTTGCAGTTCGGCGAAGCGCTGATCCGAATTGCGCGCATCCAGGCGTGTTCGCGCCCGCCGGATCGCAGCGCGCAGCCGTTCAAACTCGAAGGGCTTGGTGAGGTAGTCGGCGGCGTTCAGCGCGAAGGCGTCAACGGCGTGCTGGGTGAAGGCGGTGACGAAGATGATCTCTGGGACAGGATCGGAGGGGGAGAGGCGCGAGACCACGCCAAGACCGTCCAATCCGGGCATCTCGATATCCAGGACGGCGATGTCGGGCTGCAGGGATCGGATCAGTTGCAAGGCGTCTTCGCCCGAACGGGCGGCTGCGGCCAGTTCGACTTCCGGAATGCAGGCGAGCGCCTGCTTTAGGCGCGCCAGGGCGAGGGGTTCGTCATCGGCGATCAGAACCTTCATGCTGCGACCTCGAACGGCAGGTCGATATCGACGCGCCAGCCGCCGGATTGCATAGGCCCATACTTCAGATATGCTTCGGGTCCATACATGAGCTCGAGCCGGCGCTCCGTATTGGTCAGACTTTGACCAAGGCCGCTGCTGCACGCAGGGGCTGCGCCTGGACCGTCGTTCACGACCCAGAGTTTGAGACGGTTGCCGTCGCGACGAGCGCCGATCTCCAGGGTCACCGGCGAGATTGATCGGGCCAGGCCGTGTTTGACGGCGTTCTCGACGAAGGGCTGCAGGATCAGGCTGGGCGTCATGGCGGGCAGGGCTTCAGGTTCCACCAGAAGGCGCCGCCGGAGACGATCCGGAAAGCGAACCTGCTCGATGTCGAGATAGCGCCCCTGGCTGTCGATCTCGCTTTCCAACCGGACCAGTTCGCGGGGGCCTGTCGCCAGGGTGTGCTTGAGGAAGTCCGCCAGTCTTATCAAGGTCGTATCCGCCTCCTGGGCCCGGCCCTGTCCGATCAGGCTGGAGACGGAGTTCAACGTGTTGAACAGGAAGTGGGGCTGGATCTGAAGTCGGAGCGCAGCCAGTTGCGCCTGCTGCGCCGCGATCTGAGCTTCCGTCGTGCGTGCTTGCTGGCGACGCAGGTTGTCGCCCGCCACCATGACGGCGCAGAGGGCGGACCATGTCATGATCGGCCAGAGGAAGGAGATATAGGTCGAGCTCAGGTTGCGAAAATCGAGAAAATGCTCGCTGCTGATAGCGTGATAGTCGGTCAGCATGCGGAAATAGGTCGCATTCAGCACCGTATGCAGCAGGCAGATGACGAGGCCCAGCGCCGCGGCGCGCCAGAACCAGGCGAAGGCGCGCGTTTCCGACAAGCGACGCAGCACGACCCACATGCACAGGGTGAGGAAGACACCCGTGCCTAGGCTGGCCATCCGGGCCAGCAGCACGCCCTCCATCTGATTGAAGTCCGACGGCGAGATCAGCGAGCGAGCGCTGAGTTGCAGGGCGTTGATGCTCCAGAAGACGATGGTCAGAAGGGCGACCATGCCATCCAGGCGGGTAGGCGGCCAGGATGGGGTCTCGTCGTGGTGGTCGTCGTGCGCGCTCATTTCGTCTCCTGCCGATGGAAGAAGCACCAACCGCCGTCCATGTGCAAAGCATGGTCGGTAGAGTCGCCGCTTAGCGCGACGAAACGTGTTTTTGGCGCGCCGAAGTCGAGCCCCAATCGGCTGATCGTCCCTTTCGCTCGACCACTTAAGCGGCGTGATCCGCACAATGGCGCACCAGAGTGACGAAGGTGCGTGCGAATGACCGACGAGGCGGAAGAAATGGCCGGAATTCTGATCTCTATCCTGGTCGAAGTCGAGAAAACGGCCCCGGGACTGAGCTTGGGTCAACTGATCATGTTCCTGCACATTCTTCGTCTGGAAGGCGTGCGCATGACAGCCTTGTCCGAACTGTGCGGGCGTCACGACGCCGTAGTCTCGCGCGGCGTGCGCGCCATGGCGGTGGCGGGAGATGCCGGAACCTTGGCGCCGGCCTATGGCTTGGTGGAGTTGCTGCGCGGTTCTGATGCGCGCAGTCGTCATCTGGCGCCGACCGCCGCAGGCATGGCTCTGGCGGATCGCCTGTCGCGTCTTCTTGGTACGGCCTACGGCGGCCAGATACAGTGAAAACGGGTAGGGGCTGAAAGCCGCCCCGACGATCAGTCGCGAGGCCAGGGCCGAGATGGAGCGGCCGCGCGTGATATCAGTCGCGGCCGGCGATCTCCGAAACGAACATCGATCCGATCGGAAACTGCGTTCAGCTCGACCAGGGCGCGACGAATTTCTTTCTCGCGGGCCATGGCCTTGAGATAGTCCTCCGCCTCGTACTCGATCGTAATGACGGCTTTTCGTTTCATCGGCGCGATTTCGCCGGCGCTGCGGTGAGGGGAGGCGTGGTTCGCTCTGTTCATGGTCGTTGACGCCCTAGGCCTGAATGAGAGGGGCGTCGAAACGATAGCCTCGGCCCCAGACGTTTTCGATCGGCAGCACGATCTGGGCGTCCATCAAGGCCTTGCGCTTCAGGCGACTGATCGCCGTACGCATCTGTCCCGAATGGAAGTCGCAGTCCATGAGCACGCCGTCGGCATGATCGGACAGGGCGATCAGCAGCTCATGATCCCGACCCGTAAGGCCGATCCTCTGCCCGCTCGGCGCAATCAATATCCGCTGCGCGTGCCTGAGCGTCCAGGCGGCTTTCGAAGACGATGAGTTCGGCTTCTCCGTCTTGCGGTAGATTATGCGGTTCAGGCGGGCCAGTATTTCGCGGGCGTTCGCTTCCGGGCCCACCAGATCGTCCACCCCCATCTCCAGCATCAGAACACGCTCCAGGGCTTCGCCCTCTACGGCGACGATGAAGATCGGCGGAGCATCCGCGCGGTTCAGTTGTCGCAGGGTCCCGAACGCCGATGGGTGGGGCAGGCTGGCCACTAGGATAATGAGGTTGAATAGATCCGAAAGCGGTTGGCCGTCATCGCATATGGCGTCGAGTGACGTCGTCTCGAAGACGGCGAAGCCGGATTTCTCAAGATACTCCCCCAGTCCAGTCGGAGCCTTGTCGCTTAGATCAAGGAGCAGCAACCGCCCAATTTCGCGATTGAGAGGGGGCGATTTGGCGTCGGTGCTTCGATTCTTGGTGGTTGGAGCTGTCAGAAGCATGGCGCTCTTTCTCAAATCCTCGGACATCGAGATTCATGCGACAGTTGCCGGCCGATTTGTCGGCGTTGACGCGCCATATGACTAAAGAGAGCTTTACTCGACGACGTAACAGAGGGTTTGGTCGAGAGGTAATCGAGCGGTCAGTATGGAAGCACGTGGCGCTGCATGATATTGTTGCTTGTCGTAGCGGATGGGCTCGGTTCGGGATTTACGCCTTGGGCAGGCTGTCCAGCAGGGCGGCGCCGCCGGTGTAATCACTAACCTAGCCCGCCATCATGAACAGGCTGATCGGGCGTCCATTCGCATCGGCTACGGTGTGCGGCTTGGTGTTCATGCCGCCCTTGGTGCCCGCAGGCTTGAAGCCGTTGCAGTGCGCCTTCAGATAGATCGCGTCGATCATGACGGTCCGGCGTCGGTCTGGACGCCGGACAAACCCTCCATCATCCGAACGAAGAGGCGGCTACGCCTCTGCCCATCGGTGAGACGTAGCGCTTGGTGCACGAGAGCGGACAGGAAGTCGTGGTGCGTCCGCGGGGCCGCCAAAGCCGACGCGCAGACGGCGGCGCCTCGCGCGGGTGTTGGCATCGCGACATCGCTGAAGGGCGGCTGGAGACTGTCATGACCGACTGGGCCCTGCCTCTGATCTCCGTCCACCTGGTGGCGCCCGGCAGCGGGCGGAGGCCGGCGCGCGTGACCGCGCTGATGGACTATCTCAGCTCAACCGCCGTCTGGCTCCGCGACTTGAAGATGCCGTGCCAGAGGCTCCGGCGGCCCCAGCGCTTTGAATCAAGAGCCGTGACCATCGCGAGACCAGTTGAGACCCGGCCCTAGGTCGGATGCGTCAGCGTATTGTACTGCGCGATCGGGCCCGGATATTCGCCGCCGCGGTCCTCGCCGACCTCGCGGGCGAACAGGGCGTTGGTCATGGCGTTGAGGCGCAGGATCAACTCCCTGTGGCGCTCGGGCTGGGCCGCCAGATTGATGATCTCCTCGGGATCGGCGCGGGTGTCGTAGAGCTCCAGGTCGTTGTGGGCGATCAGTTGTTCCCAGGTGACGGGCGTGTGGTGCTCGCCGGGGGCGAAGTAGCGTGCGAACTTGTAGCGGCCGTCGAACACGCCCCGGTGCACGCGGCGTTTCGACAGGTCGAAGACCGGGCGGTCGAGGTAGTTCTTGTTGGTCCGCTCCCACGACAGCAGGACGCCGTAGTTGAATAGGTGGCCTTCCTCGTCGCGCGCGGTGCGGGCGGTCGGCGTGCGCGTCAGGCCGGACAGGTCGTGGCCGACCAGTTGCGGGAAAGTCGTCTTGCTCCAGGCCGCGTCCTTGCCGGCGAAGCCCAGCAGGGTGGGGGCGATGTCGACCGAGCTCATCACCGCGTCCGTGGTCACGCCGCGCACGCCGTCGGGGTGGGCGATGAACATCGGGACGTTGGTTTCCTCGCGGTAGATGGTGCCGCCCTTCTGGCGCATGCCGTGGGCGGCGGCCCGCTCGCCGTGGTCCGAGGTGTAGACGATGATGGTGTTGTCCATCTGGCCCGAGTTCTCGAGCGCCCACAGCAGGGTGAGGATGTTCTGGTCCACGTCACGGATGCAGTTGCAGTAGTAGTTGACGAAGCGCAGCCAGGCGGCCTCGTCCTCGCGCGGCATGGCGCCATAGGTCTTCACATCCAGGGCCGAGATGCCGCGATGGGCCTCGGGCTTGGTCGACAGGTCATCCAGATAGAAGCTGCGCGGCAGGCCATAGCCGAGGTTGGTCTGATACAGGGGATCGCCCGGCTCGGCGCGCATGACCCCGGCCAGGTTCCAGACGGCGCGGGTCTCGGCCTGTTCGCCGGTGGCGTCGTAGAACATGATGTCGTGCGGATTGACCAGGTTCACGGCCATGAACCAGGGCTTGTCCTCGCGCTTCTCGGGCGTTTTGGCCAGTTGCTCGATCAGCATGGCGGCGTCGCCGGTGACGGCGCGGTCGGTGCGGTAGCCGGCCCAGGTCAGGCCGATCTCCTCGCCGTAGAAGTTGTAGTCCGAGAAGCCGAAAGGCTCCATGGCGTTGGTGGTGTCGGGGTACTCGCGCTGGAAGCCTGCAACCGTCGGCAGCTTCGACAGGTGCCACTTGCCCTTGTAGGTCGTGTAGTAGCCCGCCGCCCGCATCATGTCGCCGAGGGTGTCGACCTCGGGCGTCAGGACGGCGCCCTGTTCGGCGTTGGAATAGACCTTGGTCTTCTGCGTGTGCTGGCCGGTGTAGATGACGGCGCGCGACGGGGTGCAGGGCGTGGTGTGCACATGATAGTTGCGCACGTGCAGGCTGCGTTCCAGCAGGGCGCGGTGGCCGGGCAGGTGGTCGAGGAAGCCCTCGGGATAGGATTGCAGTCCGAACTCCTGATCGGTGACGATGAAGAGGACATTCAGCGGCTTGGACGGATCGCGCGGCGTTCGCGGACGGGCGCGGACGGGCGGGGCGGCTGCGGCGGCGCTGGCGCCGGCCATGCCGGCCAGAAGGGAACGGCGATCAATCCTGGGCACGTGTCTCTACTCCACTATGAGCCCTGCCGTTCTGTGCGGCTTATGGGCGGTCGGTCAGGTCAGGCGGCCACCTGCACATAGCGGCCGTCGAAATAGGCGAGGGGCGGCAGGGCCGAGGGCAGGGTGACGGACAGGACGTCGCCGATGACGACCCTGTGGCTGCCATGATCGACCACATTGGCCTGCTTCAAATGAATGACGGCGCAGGCGTCGCGCAGGAAGGGCGGGCAGTCCTCGACGGCCTCTTCCCAATGACCGATGGCGAAGCGCTCGCCGCCGCGCACGCCGCCGCCGCAGGCGCGCGACACCGCCTCATGGTCGGCGCTCAGCACGTTCAGCATCAGGTCCGAACCGGCGTCGATGGCCTGGAAGATGGCGGCGTTGCGGTTGATGCAGACCAGCATGGAGGGCGGGTCCATGCTGACCTCGCTGACGGCGGTGGCCGCCATGGCGAAGGGCTGGCCGTCGACCTGGGCCGTGACCACCACGACGGAGCGCACCAGGTTGCGCAGCGCGCTTTTCAGCGTCGGAGCCAGATCATCGTCCATGGCCGTCGTCCTTCCCTGTGAGGCCTGCCCTGTTGCCGAGCATGGTTTCCCTGATACTGCGACCAGGGAAAAATATGTCAAGTTACTTTACTAACTAGGCCGCGACCGCCGTCACAGCGTCTGAGGCGGGCAAGGCCAGCATGACGCTCTGGGCGACGCAGAGGGGCTTCTCAAGGCCCTCGCCCTCGATCACGCAGTCGCTGATGATCTGCCAGCCGCCGGCGCGGGCCTCGACCGCCGCCACGGTCTGACGCAGGCGCACGCGCACGCCTGCCGGAGCGGGAGAGACGAAGCGCACCTTGTTGACGCCGACGTTCAGCACCTTGTCGGCGCCCTCGATGCGCAACAGGTCGTCTTGCAGTCGGGGCAGCAGCGACAGGGTCAGGAAGCCGTGGGCGATCGGGCCGCCCTGCTCGCGCATCGCCCGCTCGACGTCGACGTGGATCCACTGATGGTCGTCGGTGGCGTCGGCGAAGCGGTTGATGCGCGGCTGGTCGAGGCTGAGCCAGTCGGAGACGCCGAGGTCGCGACCCGCCATGCCTGGCAGGTCGCTGAAGGCGACGACGACGGGGCCGGTCACGCCTTGGCTGCTTTCGGTTCGCGGGCGATCTTGTTGGGACCGGCGAAGCCGAACATCCAGGCGGCGATCTTGCGCATCTGGATTTCCTCCGCACCCTCGGTGATCCGATAGCGGCGATGGTGGCGATAGATGTGCTCGAACGGGGTATGGCGTGAATAACCCATGCCGCCGTGCACCTGCATGGCGGTGTCCGCCGCCTGACAGACCAGTCGGTTCGCCCAGTAGTTGCACATGGAGACTCGGTCCGAGAGCGTGGTCGCCACCTCGGGCTTGGACATGCGGTCCATTTCCCACGCCGTCTTGCGGATCATCTGGCGCAGCATCTCGACCTGGGTGGCCAGTTCGACCAGCGGGAACTGGATCGCCTGATTGACCGCCAGCGGCTTGCCGAACGGCTTGCGGGCACGGGCGTAGGCCACGCTCTGCTTGACGCAGAAATCGGCGGCGCCCAGCGACGAGGCCGCCTGACGGATGCGGTTCTCATGGACGAAGTGCTGGGCCAGCGTCAGTCCGCCGCCGACCGGGCCGAACATGGCGTCGGCGGGAACCCAGACGTTGGTGAAGCTGACGCGCGGATGGTCCGTGGGCATGTTGAAGGTCCACAGATACTCCTCGACCTTGACGCCTGGCGCTTCGGCGGGGACCAGCAGGCAACTGATGCCATCGGCGTCGCCGGCCTCGCCCGAGGTGCGGCAGAAGACCATGACGTGGGTGGCGACGTGCATCCCGGTGGTCCACATCTTTTCGCCGTCGATGCGCCAGCCGGCGACGCCGTCGCGGGTCTCGGGCTCGGCGACGGTCTCCATGTGGGTGGCGTCCGAACCGTGGTCGGGCTCGGTCAGGCCGAAGCAGACCGAGCGGGTGTTGTTCAGGATGCCGCCGATGAACTCCTCGCGCTGGGCCGGGGTCCCGAAGTCGCGGAACATCAGCACCTGCGGATAGTTGGCGACGATCGAGTGCTCGTTCTGCAGATCGTTGTGCAGGCCCAGGCCCTTGGCGGCGAAATGCTCGCGGATCACGGCCATGGCCAGGTTCGAGCCGTCCTTGCCGCCGAACTCGGCGGGCAGGGCGAAGCGCAGGTGACCGGCCGCGTCGGCGCGGCGCTTGGCCTCGGCCAGCAGGTCTTCCCACTCATGGCGAGGCAGGCCGCCGCGATCATAGTCGGTGCGGGCCCATTCGCGGCGGTGGTCGAAGAAGCGTTCGTTGTCGTCCTGCGCCTGAAGCGGAGCGATCTCGGCCGCGATGAAGGCGTCCAGTTCCGCCAGATAGCCGGTCAGTTCGGCGGGCAGTTCGAAGTCCATTTCGGCTCCTCCTTATCGTTGGGTCGAGCCTAGGCCTGCCGTCGAATAACGTAAAGCAATTTGACAAACATCGGGCGCAGGTATGGAGTGAATCCAAGACAAGAAACGTCAGGTAGGATGGATTCCATGGGCACGACAGCCTTCCCCCCCAGCGGCTTGCAGTCGCTGCATCACGCGGCGTTCCGCTGCCGCGACGCCGAGCAGACGCGTTGGTTCTATGAAGACGTCATGGGGCTGAAGGCCTCGTCGGGCATCGTTCTGGACGAGGTGCCGGGATCGGGCGATCCGGTCCCCTACATGCACATCTTCTTCGAGATGGAGGACGGCAATTTCGTCGCCTTCTTCGACGCGCCCTCGACCGCTGATCCCGACTGGTTCCAGCGCAAGGACAGCTTCGACATGCACATCGCCCTGGAGGCGCGCGACGAGGCGCACATGCTGGAGATCCAGCAGCGCATTCGCTCGCACGGCGTCAGCTGCCTGGGCCCGGTCGAGCATCACTTCGTCCGCTCGGTCTATATGTACGATCCCAACGGTATCCAGGTCGAAGTCACCTGCCGCACCGCCGACCACGACCGCATCCTGGCCGAGGAGAAGGCGATCCTGCCGCAGTTGATCAAGGACTGGTCGGCCCGCACCCGTGCAGAGAAAGAAGCCAAGTTTGGCGCCGTTGCGCTGGACCGTCGCGGCAAGCCCCAGTCGGAGCTGAAGGGATGAGCGCCGTGAAGAAGAAGTACCAGCGCATTCCCTATCTGATCGTCTTCCAGGAGCAGGCGACCTTCAAGGACACCTATGGCGGCGCCGAGAGCTCGGTCGCGCTGGAGGCCCACCTGCTGAAACCGGACACTGAGTCCGACACCGTCGTCATCATGATGCACCCGATCGGCGGCGGCGCCTGGCTGCCTCTGCCGGCGGCTCTGGCCAAGCAGGGCGTCCACGTCATCTATTGCAACAGCCGCTATCGGGGCATCGACAACGCCCTGATCATGGAGAAGTGCGCCCTGGATCTGGGCGCCTGCGTCCGCGATGCGAAGGAGCGTCTGGGCTACAAGAAGGTGATCCTGGGCGGCTGGTCCGGCGGCGGCGCCCTGTCGCTCTTCTATCAGGCGGAAGCCGAAAAACCGACCGTGACCCAGACCCCGGCGGGCGACCCGATCGACCTGACCAAGGCGAACCTGATCCCGGCGGACGGCATCGCTCTTTTGGCGGCCCACCTGTCGCGCAACCTGACCCTGACCGAGTGGATCGACCCCTCCGTGACGGACGAAAGCCGGCCTTTCGACCGCGATCCCGAACTGAACATCTACGATCCGACCAACCCCAATCAGGCGCCCTATTCGCCGGAATTCATCGCCCGCTATCGCGACGCCCAGGTGGCCCGAAACCGCCGCATCACCGCCTGGGTGAAGCAGCAACTGGCCGATCTGAAGCTGCAGGGATTGCACAACCACGAGCGTGGTTTTGTGGTGCAGGGGACCATGGCGGACCCGCGCTTCATTGACGAGACGCTGGAGCCCAGCGACCGTCGTCCCCACTACTGCATGTTGGGCGATCCGGTGGTGGTCAACGACGGCCCGGTCGGCCTGGCGCGGTTCTCGACTCTGCGGTCGTGGATGTCGCAATGGTCCTATGACGACTCCAACGCCGACGGTCTGAAGTGCGCCGCGCGGATCAGCGTCCCCATGCTGGTCATCGAGAACAGCGCCGACGACGCCTGCACTCCCAGTCACGCGGCCCGTCTGATGGCGGCCGCGGTCAAGGCGCCCCAGACCCATGCGGTCATCAAGGGCGCTAACCACTACTATTCCGGCCAGCCCGACAAGGCGGCGGAATCGGCGGGCGTCTTTGTGGAGTGGCTGAACGCTGCGTTCTGATCGACGGCTGAAGCCAGAACGATCAACGGCCGGTCCCTGGCGGGGCCGGCCGTTTTTGTTGACCTGCTGCGCCGGACGCCAGGCATAAAAAAAGCCGGAGCGTCGGGGGGACCGCTCCGGCGAAGTTTGTCTGGGGCCCCGATCAGACCCCGGACGAGGAAGGGGTCAGTAGCGCAGACCCAGCTGGATCGAGACGACCCGGCCCGGATCGACCACATAGGTCTGGGAGCCCGCCAGGAAGGGCGTGCCGAACGAGTGGGAGGCGGTCCATTCGTCGGTAATGTTGCGACCGATCAGGGCCAGGGTCCAACGGTCGTCGGCCGAAACCAGACCCAGCCGCAGATCTACCTTGGAGAAGCCTTCCTGATAGGAGCGGGGGTTCAGGTTTTCCTCCAGATAGGTGCCGCTGCGGCCGCGCACCGTGGCGTCGGCCTGGACGCGCATGCCGTTATCGAGGGGATGGTCGACGTTCAGCGTCAGGGCGCCCGACCACTTGGGCGCGCGCGGGAGGCGGGTGCCGCCGATGTCCTGGACGCAGTTGGCCGGGGGGGCCACGCCGTTGTTGTAGACGCAGGGCGCGGTTGGGTAGGAGTCGTACTTGGCGTCGTTATAGGCGATCGAGCCCGACAGGGTGACCGACGGATGCAGGCGCAAGGTGCCCTCGGCTTCGACGCCCTGGCTCTTGGCGCTGGCGGCGTTGGAGGTGATGAAGGCGTTGGTCGCGGCGTTGAAGCCCGAGACCTGCAGGTCTTCGAACTTGGAGGTATAGGCGGCCAGGTTCAGGGTAGCCCGACCGTCCAGCAGGGTCAGCTTGGTCCCGATCTCCAACGACTGAGAGGTCTCTCCTTCGAACTCGAACGAGGTCTGGTCGCCGGTCGACTGGGCGCCAACGAAGCCGCCGGCCTTCGAGCCCTTGGCGTAGGAGGCGTAGAACATGGTGTTGCGGTCCAGCACGTACTGAACCTGCACCGAGGGATCGAGCTGGCTTTCCTTGCGCTGGCCGCTTAGCGGGGTGTTGACCCAGGAGGGGGGCACGGCGCCGGTGGTGGCGCGGGTCTGGTCGGCGGCCTTGTCTTCCCAGGTCTGGCGCAGGCCGGCGGTCAGTTTCCACTGGTCGTTGAGGGCGTAGGTGGCTTGGCCATAGAGCGAATAGCTCTCGTCCGTCTGGTTGAACAGGCGGTCGCTGGCGCCGTTGAAGGGGCCCATCAGAATGCCGGTGTTCTGATGCATGTCGATTTCATTGCGGTGGGCATAGGCCCCGACGATCCAGGTCAGGGCGCCGTCGTTGGGCGAGGTCAGACGGACCTCCTGCGACACCTGGTTGAAGTCTTCCTGGAAGGTGGTGCGCAGCAGCGGATTGATGGTGAAATCGCTGTCGATCTGCTTGTCGTAGTCAAAGGCCGAATAGGCGGTGATCGCCGTCAGGGTCACGCCGTTGGCGAAATCCTTGTTGATCGTCAGCACGCTGTTGAAGCTGTTGGCGTTGTCGAAGTCGGCCACGCCCGGCGTGGTGGCGCGGGTGAAGGACTTGGCGCCGCCGGGGGCGACGCTGCTCATCGGCTGGCCGGTCAGGTCCTGGCTGGCGCCTTCGACCTTGAGGCGGAAGCTCAGGGTGTCCGAGGCCAGATAGTCGATGACGGCGCGACCGATCAGGTCCTCGCGACCCGGATTGTGGTCGCCGGTGCTGGTGTTCTCCAGCCAGCCTTCGTTGTCGCTATACTTGCCAGCTAGGCGGACCAGCAGCTTGTCGGTGATCGGGCCCGAGACGATCTGGGTGATTTCATAGCCGTTGTCGCCGTCGATTGTGCCGGTGACGGTGGTGGCCAGTTCGCGCGTGGCGCGCGGACCGTTAGAGGTGATGTTGATGGCCCCGGCGGCGGTGTTCTTGCCGAACAGGGCGCCCTGGGCGCCGCGCAGGACTTCGACGCTGGCGACATCCAGGAAGGGGGCGGCGAACTGGCGGCCGCGACCGGCGTAGGCGCCGTCGACGAACAGGCCGACGGATTGCTCAAAGGCCAGGTTGCCCGGCGAGGAGCCGATGCCGCGGATATAGATGGCGTTGTTGCCCGGCGTGGCCTGGATGTGCAGGTTCGGCACCGAGCCCGACAGGGCCTCCAGGTTGCGGACGTCCTGACTGGCCAGTTCCTCGCCGCTGGTCACGTTGACCGAGATCGGCACGTCCTGCAGGCGTTCAGTGCGCTTGCGCGCCGTGACCAGCACTTCGCCGACCGAGGTGACGGGCGTGTCGGCGGCGGGATCTTGTTGAGCGGTTTGAGCGTGAGCGGCCGAGCCGAGCGTCAGGCTGCTGGACGCCAGCAGCATCAGGTATTTGTAGCGCATGCGTTTCCTCCCCATGCGGCCCCTTCATCGAAGAGGCTTGATTGGCAACGAGGAGGGCGCGGCCGTTTGACGGGGCGCAGGTCGTCCTCCCTGACCGGGGCTCTTGATGGCCCTCATTGTCAAGAAAGTAGACAATCCCTTTCTGGTAAACTCGTCAAGTTACTTTACAGAATTTATCCTAGTCCTGACGGAAAGCCGCCATGCCGGTGTCTGGACCGTCGAGGGTGTGGACGATTGGTGCGCCCCAATCGCCCGCGAAGGACTCTCGCAGGGCCTTGACCCGGCGGGCGCCGATCCGGCGTCCCAACTCCTCGGTCAGATGGGCGACGATCTTCTGGGCGTCCCGGCGCATGGCCTTGCCCATGGGGGTCAGTTGCACAATGCGGATACGTCCGTCGGTCGGGTCGTCTACCAGCTCGAACACGCCGCGCTCCACCAGAGAGTTGATGGTCGAGTGCACGGCCTGTCGGGTCAGGCGCAGGCTGCGGGCGATGTCGGCGGGCCGCACGACTTCCATCTGGACGTGCATCATCACCATCGACTCGGGCCGGGTCAGATGGGGCCAGCCCGCTTCGCGCAGGCTCATCTGCAGGCTCTCGTCGAACCACTCGAAACCGGCCAGCAAGGGCACGATCAGATAGTCGGAATTGAAGATCATGTAGGGACTCCCAAGCCGACCTTATGCCGTTGCTGCGCGCGGCGCGCCAAGCGGAATTTGGTCGCCCAAATCGCGCAAGGGTGGTGCGCTGCTGCCTACAGGGTACGGGCGATCAGCAACTTCATGACTTCCGAGGCGCCGCCGTGGATCGTGTCGATGCGGGCGTCCTTGTAGAGCTGGGCGATCGGATATTCGTTCATGTAGCCGTAGCCGCCGAACAACTGCAGGCAGCGGTTGACCCCGTCCAGCTCGGTTTCAGTGATCCACAGCTTGGCCATCGAGGCGGTGGCCGCGTCCAGTTCGCCGCGGATCAGCTTTTCGGTGCAGGCGTCGATGAAGCTGCGGGCGATGACGGCCTTGGTCTTGATGTCGGCCAGGGTGAACTGGGTGTTCTGGAACTCCATCAATGGCTTGCCGAAGGCGTGGCGCTCGCGCGTGTATTCGACCGTCAGCTTCAGTGCGCGTTCCAGAATCGCCAGCCCCATGGCGGCGATGCCGAGGCGTTCTTGCGGCAGCATCTGCATCAGTTGACCAAAGCCCTTGCCCTCGATTTCGCCGACCAGGTTGGAGGCGGGAACGCGGACGTCCTCGAAGAACAGTTCGGAGGTGTCCTGGGCGGCGCGGCCCATCTTGTCGAGGTTGCGGCCGCGCACGAAGCCGGGCCGGTCGCCCTCGACCGCGATCAGGGAGATGCCGCGCGAGCCGTTGTCCGAGGTGCGGCAGACCACCAGAATCAGGTCCGCCGTCTGGCCGTTGGAGATGAAGGTCTTCTGGCCGTTCAGCACCCATTCGTCGCCGTCCAGACGCGCGCGGGTGCGGATTCCCTGCAGGTCCGAGCCCGTGCCCGGTTCGGTCATGGCGATGGCCAGGACGATCTCGCCCGAGACCACGCCCGGCAGCCATTTGGCCTTTTGCTCCTCAGTGCCGAAGGCGATCAGATAGGGGGCGATGATCATGTTGTGCAGCGGCACGCCCCAGCCCTCCATGCCACGCGCGCCGAACTCCTCTATCAGGACGCGCTCGTGACGGAAGTCGGCGCCCATGCCGCCGTATTCTTCTGGAACCGACAGGCCCAGGAGGCCGAACTCGGCGCCCTTGGTCCACATGTCGCGCGGGACGATCTTGTTTTGGTTCCAGCTCTCGATTGTCTCGGTCGGGCATTCGGCGTCGAGGAACTTGGACAGACCCTCGCGGAACAGATCGACGTCTTCCTGGGTGTAGGCGGAGGGACCGGCGTGGGCGCTCATCGGGGGCTCGCAACTGGAACGGAGGGTAGGTTTCATCCTGTCCCGGTTGCGCGATGAACGTCAATCTATTTGACAAAGATCGACCGCTTCGGTCATCCATTCCACATGTCCGCATCTCAACCCGCATCCGCATCCGACCCGGCCGAGTTCGTGCTGGCCCGGCTTGACGCCTTGGCGTCGGCGCTGGCGCCCGGCGGCGTCCACGCCAAGGGCCTGCGTCGCCTGACCGGCGGCGCCAGTCTGGAAACCTGGGCCTTCGACATTGAAGGCGAGGGCGGCTCGCGTCCCCTGATCCTGCGTCGTCGCGGCGGGGGCGGCGAGGCCGAGGTGTTCGAAACCTCTCTGCCTTTGCCGGTCGAGGCCCGACTGCTGAGGGCGGCGGAGGAGGGCGGGGTTCCTGTCGCTCGTCTGGTCCGCGACTGCGCCGAGGCCGATGGTCTGGGCGAGGCCTATGTGGTCGAGCGGGTCTGGGGCGAGACCCTGGGTCGTCGCATCGCCGCCGATCCGGCCTTCGCCCCGGCGCGCGCGATTCTGGGCCGCCAGTGCGGCGAGGCTTTGGCGAGCATTCACGCCATCGATCCGGCGGGCCTGCCGCCGCTGGAGGTTCAGGACGGCCGGGCCGTGCTGGACCGCTATGCCGATATCTATCGCAAGAGCAGCGGCCCGCGCCCCGTCATGGAGGCGGCGCTGAAGTGGATGGAGGCCCGCCTGCCGACGCCGGTTCAGCCGCGTCTGGTGCACGGCGACTTTCGCAACGGCAATCTGATGGTTGATCCCGAGGACGGCCTGACCGCCGTTCTGGACTGGGAGCTGGCCCATCTGGGCGACCCGGCCGAGGACATGGGCTGGCTGTGCGTCAACAGCTGGCGCTTTGGCGTCACGCATCATGTGGTCGGCGGCTTTGCCGATCTGGAGGCCCTGTTGGACGCCTATCGCGACGCGGGCGGCGAGCCGCCATCGGTCGAGCGCGTGCGCTTCTGGCAGGCGGTGGGCACCTTCAAATGGGCTGTGGTGACGATGATGATGTACCGCACCTTCGCCTCGGGCGCGTCGCGCTCGGTCGAGCGCGCTGTGATCGGCCGGCGGCTCAGCGAATGCGAAGTCGATCTTCTGGCTCTGATGGAGGCGTCGCGATGATCGAGGGACCGCGCAAGGACGAACTTCTGGAGGCGACGCTCGCCTGGCTGGAAGGGGCGCAGACTTCGGCTGACGGCTTCCACCGCAAGGTGGCGGCCAACGCCCTGGGCATCGTGTCGCGTGAACTGGCCCAGTGGCCTGACGCCGAGGCCGCCGCCGTCGCCCGGATGCAGGCCATCCTGGGCCACGAGGGCGACTATGCGACGCTGAACACCGCCCTGGCCGAGGCCTTGCGCGACGGGAGTGTCAACGGCGGCGACGCGGCGGTCTTTGAGCATCTGCGCCGCACGACCCTGGATACCCTGGCCATCGACCAGCCGCGCTATCGCCACGAACTGACGGAACTGAAAGAGGTCCAACCATGACCGAATGGGTCGAGGTTTCGCCGCGCGACGGCCTGCAGAACGAAAAGACCATCCTGTCGACCGCCGACAAGGTCGCGCTGATCGAACGGGCGGTCGCCGCCGGCGCGCGCCGGATCGAGGTGGCCAGCTTCGTCAATCCCAAGCTGGTGCCGCAGATGGCCGACGCCGAGGCGGTGATCGCCGCCCTGCCGAAACGACCTGACGTGCGGACCATCGGTCTGGTCCTGAATGAGCGTGGCGCGGGCCGAGCCTTGACCACCAGCGTCAAAGAACTGGGGATCGTGGTCGCCGCATCGGACGTCTTCGGCACGACCAATCAGGGCCTGGACGTGGACGCCGGCATCGCCATGGCCGGACGGGTCATCGAACAGGCGCGGGCGGTGGGCCGCGACGCTCAGGTCACGATTTCCGTCGCCTTTGGCTGCCCTCTGTCGGGCGCGGTTGATCCGGCGCGGGTGGTGGACATGGCTCGGCGTCTGGCCGCCTTTGGTCCGTTGGAGATCGCCTTGGCCGACACCATCGGCGTGGCGCGTCCGGGCGAGGTTTCGTCTCTGGTCGCGGCGGTGGTCGCGGCCGTGCGGCCCCTGCCGGTGCGGGTCCATTTCCACGACACGCGCGGCACGGGCGTCGCCAACGCCGTCGCCGCCGTCGCCGCCGGGGCCATGACCGTGGACGCCTCCATCGGCGGCACGGGCGGCTGTCCCTTCGCGCCCGGCGCGTCGGGCAATGTCGCCACCGAGGACGTGGCCTACGCCCTGAATGGTCAGATGGCGGTCGACATCGACGCCGTCTGCGAAGCCGCCGTCTGGCTCAATGAAAAACTGCAGCGGACCCGGACCAGCGCCATGACGCGCGCCTGGCAGTCCGCACGCGAAAGGAACCAAGCATGACCCAACTGACCCACGGAGGCCGCGTGGCCCTGATCACCGGCGCTTCCTCGGGCATAGGAGCCGAGTTCGCTCGCGTCCTGTCGCGCGGCGGGGCCAGGGTGGTGCTGGCCGCGCGCCGGGCCGACCGTCTGTCCGCCCTGGTCGCCGAGATCGAGGCGGCGGGCGGTCAGGCCCTGGCCGTGTCGATGGACGTGTCGGACGAGGCCTCGGTCATCGCCGGTTATGACGCCGCCGAGGCCCATTTCGGCCTGGTCGACACGGTCATCGCCAACGCCGGGGTCAACGCTGACGGCCCGGCTACCGAACTGTCGATCGAAGAGTTCGATCAGATCCAGGCGGTCAACAGCCGCGGGGTCTTCCTGACGGCGCGCGAAGGCGGGCGGCGCCTGCTGGCCAGCGGCAAGTCCGACCGGGGGCGCATGGTCATCCTGGCCTCGATGGGCGGCCTGCACGCCCTGACGGGTCTGGTCGCCTACTGCGCGTCCAAGGCCTCGGCGGTCATGCTGGGCCGGGCTCTGGCCAATGAGTGGTCGCGGGCGCGCATCAGCGTCAACGTCGTCTGCCCCGGCTACATGCTGACCGACATCAACGAGGAGTGGTTCACCAGCGAGGCGGGCCAGAAGATGATCTCCAAGCTGCCGCGCAAGCGCCTGATGCCGATCGACGCCCTGTCGCCGACCATCAGCTATCTGACGTCCGACGCCGCCGCCTACGCCACCGGCGCCGTGATCCAGATCGACGATGGGCAGCACATCGACTGATCGCGCCGAAGGGCGGATCGGAGGAGGGGCCTGGCGGGCCCCTTTTTCGTGGGCGGTCCATAAAAAGAGGGGGCCGCGAACGGCCCCCGAGTGGAGAGTTTCGGAGAAGTCGTCGCGGCTCAGGTCAGCAGCGAGTTCGGCGCCAGGCCAACCATAGAGCGGCCGTGCAGTTCGGTGGACACGTCCATGTCGTAGACGATGTGGCTGGCCATGACCTCGATGTCGCGCAGGATGCGCTGCATCGGATTGTCCATGGCGTAGATGCCCGAACCCGACGACTCGCAGCAGGTCCGCACGGCATCCAGGCACTGGCTGACGGCATAGGCGATCTGGGCGCGCAGGCGCAGGCGATGCGGCAACTGCTCCTCGTCGCTCAGCGCCGACAGGGTCAGGTTCTCGTCGGCCGCCTGACGGATCGACAGTTCCGCCGAGCGCACCATCAGGTCGGCGCGGGCCAGACGCATCTGGGCGGCGGGCTTGTCCACCTGGGTCGACTGGCCGCCCATCTTGGTGTGCACCGTCAGGCGCTGACGGCCCAGTTCGACCGCCGCTTTCGCTGCGCCGACCGAGGGCAGGGCCGCGGTGACGCACAGCTGCGGCAGCATGGGCGCGGCGTATAGCGGGTTGTCGTGGAGGCGCGAGCCGTTGCCCCGGCCGGTGCGAACTTCGGACACCACGAAGCTGTAGGCCTCGGGGATGAACAGGTCCTCGGCGACGATGTCGTTGGAGCCGGTGGCGGCCATGCCGCTCATGAACCAGGTGTCCAGCACCTTCACGTCTTCGGCGCGCGCCAGCATCATCCGCACGACGGGGGGCTTGCCCTCGCCCATGTCCTGCATGGCGTTCAGCATGACCCAGTCGGCGTGCATGACGACGGTGCCGAACTTCCAGCGGCCCGAGATGCGGAAGCCGCCGTCCACGGCCACGGCCTTGCCCGGAGGGGCGGCGACGCTGGGGGCGATGACATAGGGGGTGCGGCCCCAGACCTCGGCCTGGGTCTGCTCGGGGAACTGGGCGATCAGCCAGTTGTGTTCGGCGGCGAAGCTGGCCGTCCATCCGGTCGAGGGGCAGGCCTCGCAGATCGCGAGGGTGGCGTCGATATAGGCTTGGGGGGCGAACTCCAGCCCGCCGAAGCGACGCGGCACATACATGTAGAAATAGCCGGTGGCGCGCAAAGCGTTCCACACCTCGTCCACCGGGCGGCGCAGGCGTTCGGCCTCGGCGGAGGCGGCGGCTATCATGGGCTTCAGCGCCGCGATCCGCGCAGTCAGCTCGGCTGGAGTCAGGGCGGCGACCGCCTCGGGCGTCAGAAAATCGTTGCCGGCAGGAATACGCCGGTCCGCGAGCGTTTCGCTCGTCATGTTTTTATCCTCCCTTGTGGGAGGTCTAGTTCGCGGCCTGGCGGAATGAATGTCAAGTAAGTTGACTAAAAATCGACATCACGCCGTTTTCGGGCTTCCTTCCGGCGCGCGGGGCGGCGACACTGCAGCATGACTCGTTCCCTGCTGATGCTTGATCTGGTGCGCACCGTCTACTGGTTTGACGAACAGCTGCAGTCGCGGCTGGACGCCAAGGGCTGGGGCAAGCTGAGCCGGACCCAGTCGCTGGTCCTGGTCAACGTCGCCAACGGCGAGACACGGGCGGCGCGCATGGCCGAGAACCTGGGAATCTCGCGTCAGGCCATGAGCCAGTTCCTGGCGGAAATGGTCGAGAACAAGCTGGTCGAACTGGTTCCTGATCCGGCCGACCGCCGGGCGCGCATTGTGCGGTTCGCCCCCGAAGCCCACGCCATCCGCGACGACGCGCAGAAGATCCTGCGCGATCTCGAGGCCGAGCTGGAACTGGCCGTGGGGGCGGAAGGACTGGGCGTGATGCGCGAGGGCCTGCGCACCTTCCTCGGCGGTCTGGACGAACGTTCGGCTGCGGAACTGGAAACGGCTTAAGTCAAATTTCTTGACAAGATTGTTCGACCGGTCGATCACCGTATGACCTCTTCGAGAGGGGCGTGCGGGGAGCGACAGTCATGTTCAGCGACATCTTCGGACTATCGGCCAAGGCGCCGGCGCGGTGAGCGCGGCGGCGAAATCCGCAGGCGCGCTGTCGGGCCTGACGATCATCGAGATGGCCGGGATCGGCCCCGGCCCCTTCGCCTGTATGATGCTGGCCGACCACGGCGCCGAGGTCATCCGCATCGACCGTCCGGGCGCCAGGATCGACCCGACCGACGTGCTGGCGCGCTCGCGCAAGCGGGTCGAACTGGATCTCAAGAGCGAAGAAGGCCGAGCCGCCGCGCGTGAACTGATCCGCAAGGCTGACGGTCTGGTCGAGGGCTATCGCCCCGGCGTCATGGAGCGCCTGGGCCTGGGCCCCGAGGTGCTGCTGGCCGACAATCCCAGGCTGGTTTACGGTCGCATGACGGGCTGGGGCCAGGAAGGGCCACTGGCGAAGGCCGCCGGTCACGACATCAACTACATCGCCATCACCGGCGCCCTGAACGCCTTTGGCCGGGCGGGCGAAAAGCCGACGCCGCCGATCAACATGGTCGGCGACTTCGGCGGGGGCGGCATGATGATGGCCTTCGCCATGCTGGCCGGTATCCTTTCGGCGCGCTCGACCGGGCAGGGGCAGGTCATCGACTGCGCCATGACCGACGGCGCCTCGCTGCTGATGGGCATGATCTGGGGCTTCCGCGCCCAGGGCATTTGGGGCGACGAGCGGGGGACCAACTACCTCGACACCGGCGCGCCCTACTATGACACCTATGCGACTGCCGACGGCCTCTATGTCGCTATCGGGTCCATCGAGCCGCCCTTCTATGCGCGGATGCTGGAAGCCACCGGCCTGACCGATGATCCCATGTTCAAGGACCAAGACGGGGCCGCCGATCGCGAGACGCGCCGCGCCCGCCTGACCCAGATTTTCGCCGCCAAGACCCGCGACGAATGGCGCCTCCTGATGGAAGGGACCGACGCCTGCTTCGCCCCGGTGCTCTCCTTCGCCGAGGCACCGTCCTATCCGCACAACGCCCAGCGTCAGGCCTTCATCGAACTGGACGGCGTGATGCAGCCGGCCCCCGCGCCCCGCTTCTCCCTGACGCCGGCGCCGCAACCGCGCGCGCCCGGCACCTGATCAGAACAACCGAGGAAACGACCGTGAGACAAGCCTACATCTATGACGCCGTGCGGACCCCGCGCGGGCGAGGCAACGCCAAGGGTAGCCTGCATGAAGTGACCGCCATCTCGCTGGCGACCCAGGTGCTTCAGGCCCTGCGCGACCGCAACAGCCTCGACACCAGCCTGATCGACGACGTGATCCTGGGCTGCGTCGCCCCCATCGGCGAACAGGGCGCCAACATCGCCCGCGTCGCCGCCATCAACGCCGGTCTGGCCCAGACGGTGGCCGGCGTGCAGATGAACCGCTTCTGCGCCTCGGGTCTGGAAGCCGTGAACACGGCGGCGGCCAAGGTCGTCTTCGGCGAGGCTGACGCGGCCATCGGCGGCGGCGTCGAGAGCATGAGCCGGGTCAAGATGGGCTCGGACGGCGGCGCCTGGTCGACCGACGCCGACGTGGCCTTCACCACCTATTTCGCGCCGCAAGGCATAGGCGCCGACGCCATCGCCACCCTGTCCGGCTTCAGCCGCACCGACGTGGACGCCTTCGCCGCCGAGAGCCAGAAGCGCGCCGCCGCCGCCTGGGCCGCTGACCGCTTCAAGAACTCCATCGTCCCGGTCAAGCACTGCGGCGTGACCGTTCTGGCCCATGACGAGTTCATGCGTCCCGAAACCACAGTCGAAAGCCTGAGCGCGCTGAAGGCTTCGTTCGCGGGTCTCGGCGCAGCGGGCTTCGATTCCATCATGCGCCAGCGCTATCCCGAGATCGAAGCGGTCAACCACGTCCACCACGCGGGCAACAGCTCGGGCATCGTCGACGGCGCCTCGGGCCTGCTGATCGGCACCAGGGAGCTGGGCGAGAAGATGGGCCTCAAGCCCCGCGCCCGCATCGTCGGCACGGCCTCGATCGGCTCGGAGCCGACCATCATGCTGACCGGCCCGGTGGCCGTGACGCAGAAGGCCCTGGCGCGCGCCGGCATGAGCATCGACGACATCGACCTGTTCGAGCTGAACGAGGCCTTCGCCTCGGTGGTCATGTACTTCATGCAGCAGCTGAACGTGTCGCACGACAAGATGAACGTGAACGGCGGCGCCATCGCCATGGGCCACCCCCTGGGCGCCACCGGCGGCATGATCCTCGGCACCCTGCTGGACGAGCTGGAACGCACCGACAAGTCGACCGGTCTCGCCACCCTCTGCGTCGGCGCCGGCATGGGCACCGCCACCATCATCGAGCGCGTCTGATCGCGATCTGACAGTCAGGACAACGACATGAACAACTTCACCGTTTCGGTGGATGCCGACGGCATCGCCACCTTCCTGTTCGACGTGCCGGGCCGCACGATGAACACCCTCACCGACAGCGCCGTGGCCGACATCGACGCCATCGTCGCCCGCATCCGCGACGACATGTTCATCCGCGGCGCCATCCTGGCCTCGGGCAAGTCGAACGGCTTCTGCGCCGGGGCCGACCTGGGCGAACTGGGCGAGACGGCTGGCGGTCAGGCCGACGGCGCGGCGCGTGAAGCGGCTTTGCCCGCCACCTCGCGCATGACCTGGGCCCTACGGGCGCTGGAAACCGTCGGCAAGCCGGTGGTCGCCGCCATCGAGGGCATCGCTCTTGGCGGTGGTTTCGAGTTCACCCTGGCGGCCCACTACCGCGTCGCCTCGATCAAGGCCAAGGTCGGCCTGCCGGAGGTCACCATCGGCCTGCTGCCGGGCGCCGGCGGCACTCAGCGGGTCCCGCGTCTGGCGGGCGTGCAGGCCGCGCTCGACCTGATGCTGACCGGCGCGCCGGTTGACGCCGAGAAGGCCAAGGCCATCGGCATCATCGACGAAGTGGTCGAGCCGGGTCAGGCCCTGGCTGCCGCCAAGGCCTGGATCATGGCCGACGGCGAGGGCGTCCAGCCCTGGGACCGCAAGGGCTATGTGATGAAGGACGGCCCCTATTCGGAAGCCGGTTCGCCCGTCTTCATGATGGCTCCGCCCAAGATCATGTCCAAGAGCTACGGCAACTATCCGGCCCAGAAGAACATCGCCCGCTGCGTCTATGAGGGCTTCAACCTGCCGATGGACGCCGCGCTGCGCGTCGAGGCGCGTCTGTTCCTGGACACCCAGCAGTCGCCGCAGGCGCGGGCCATGATCCGTTCGCTCTTCCTGTCGAAACAGGCCCTGGCCAAGGGCGGCGCCCGTCCCGAGGGCGTCCCGACCTACACCGTCAAGAAGGCCGCCGTTCTCGGCGCCGGCATGATGGGCGCGGGCATCGCCTACGCCCAGGCGCGGGTCGGCATCGACACCGTCCTGATCGACGTGGCCCAGGCCGGCGCCGACAAGGGCAAGGCCTACTCCGAAAGCCTGGTCGCCAAGGCCGTGGCCAAGGGCGCGATGAGTCAGCAGGCCGCTGACGAACTGGTCGGCCGCATCAACGCCACCACCGACTATGACGCCATCAAGGGCGCCGATCTGGTGGTCGAGGCCGTGTTCGAGGACCGCGCCCTGAAGGCCGATGTGACCAAGCGCGCCGAGGCCCAGATCGGGTCGGACGCGGTCTTCGCCTCCAACACCTCGACCCTGCCGATCACCGGCCTGTCGGAAGCCTCCGAGCGTCCGGCCAACTTCATCGGCATCCACTTCTTCTCGCCGGTGGACCGGATGGAGCTGGTCGAGATCATCGTCGGCAAGACCACCTCGCAGGAGACCTTGGCCAAGGCGCTGGACTACTGCAAGCAGCTGAAGAAGGTGCCGATCGTCGTCAACGACAGCCGCGGCTTCTTCACCAGTCGCGTGTTCGACACCTATATCCGTGAAGGCCTGGAAATGCTGATCGAGGGCGTCGCCCCGGCCATCATCGACAACGTCGGCCGCATGACCGGCATGCCGCGCGGTCCGCTGGAGCTGCTGGATGACGTGGCTATCGACCTGGTGGATCGCGTCGCCGGTCAGCGTCGCAACGACCTGAACCTGCCGGCGCCGGTGGCCGGCGACACCGACAAGTTCCTGATCGACATGGTCGCCCAGGAGCGTTGGGGCCGCAAGAACGGCAAGGGCGTCTATGACTATCCGCAAGGCGGGGCCAAGAGCCTGTGGCCCGGTTTGGCGCAGATGTATCCGGTCAAGATCGCCCGTTCGAGCCCGGAACTGGTCGAGCACCTGAAGCAGCGTCTGCTGTATCGTCAGGCCGTCGAGGCCGCGCGCTGCATGGACGAGAACGTCGTCACCGCCGCCCGCGACGCCGATGTCGGCGCCATCCTGGGCTGGGGCTTCGCGCCCTGGACCGGCGGTCCGATCAGCCTGATCGACAGCGTCGGCGTGGCCCCGTTCACCGCCGCCTGCGAGGCCCTGGCCGCCCAGTACGGCGAGCGGTTCGCGCCGCCGGCCCTGCTGAAGAGCATGTCCGAGAAGGGCGAGCGCTTCTATCCGGCGCCCAAGCCTCTGGCGGCCTGATCACCGCATAGGTCTGAATAAAGAAGGGCGGGGCGCAAGCAAGCGTCCCGCCCTTCTGTTTGTCTTTCCTCTCCCGATGGGAGAGGGGAGTGGGCTGGCAAAAGAAAAGGCGGGCAACCCCTCGCCCGCCTCTTCCCGCTTTACTGAACGCCGCGTCTTAGGCGGGGTCCAGATCCTTCAGAACGGCCTCGCGAACGGGGCCCTTCTGGATCTTGCCGGCGGCGCTGCGCGGAAGCCGGGTGTCGCTGAAGCTGACGCTCTTGGGCGTCTTGAAGCCGGCGATGCGTTGGCGGCAGAAGGCGGACAACTCCTCGAAGCTGGGCTGCTCTGCGCCGGTCTTGCAGACGATATGGGCGTGGACGCGCTCGCCCCAGACCGGATCGGGCACGCCGATGACGGCGGCTTCCTCGATGGCCGGGTGCCAGGACAGGGCGTTCTCGACCTCGATCGAATAGACGTTCTCGGCCCCGGACACGATCATGTCCTTCAACCGGTCGGTGATGTAGATATAGCCTTCTTCGTCCATCCAGCCCGCGTCGCGGGTGTGCAGCCAGCCGTTACGCATGACGTCGGCGGTTTCTTCGGGACGGTTCCAGTAGCCTAGCATGACATTGCCGCCGCGCCCGACGATCTCGCCGATCTGGCCGCGCGGAACCTCACGGCCCTCCTCGTCGACGATGCGGATTTCAAAGCCGAGGGCGACCTTGCCGCAGGAACGTAGGCGCGGGTGGTCGTCGGCGCACTGGTGCGCGGCGGGCGTCAGGACGGTGCAGGACGCCATCTCGGTCTGACCAAAGCCCTGGATGAAGCCGATATTCGGGAACTTCTGACGCGCCAGGGCCAGGGTGGCGGCGGGCAGGGACGAGCCGCCATAGCCCAGCATCTGCAGCTTCGACAGATCCAACTGGTCCAGCCGCTCATACTTGGCCATCCGGTCGATGACGGCGGGCACGGTGAAGCAGTGGGTCACGCCATGCTCGGCGATGGCCTCCAGCATGGACTCGGCGGTGAAGCTGCGACGGAAGACATGGGTCGCGCCGGTCATGGTGGCGAACAGGATGCCAATGTCCGCCAGGTGGAACATGGGCGCGGCGTGGAAGTTGACGCCGCTCTCGTCGAAGGGAATCGACATCAGCAGGTTGGCGGCGATGGTGTGCATATTGCCGTGGCTCAGCATCACGCCCTTGGGCAGGCCTGTGGTGCCGCCGGTATAGAAGATGCCAGCCAGATCGCCGTCCTCGGCCAGGTGTTCCTCGGCCGGTTCCGAGCTCTGGATCAGGCCTTCATGCGTCAGATGGGCCGATGCGCCGGGCGCGCCGTCCATGGCGACCAGACGCTGGACTGCGCCTTCAGCCAGCAGTTGCTCGGCGACGGCGGTGAACTCTTCGCCGAAGCACAGGGTCTGCACCCCGGCGTCGGTCAGTTGGAAGGCCAGCTCGGGCGTGGCCAGGCGGGTGTTCAGCGGCGTCAGCACCCCCCCGGCCCATAGGACGCCGAAGTAGGTCTCGAAATAGAAGTCGCAGTTGTTGGCCAGGATGGCGACGCGGTCGCCGGTCTTCAGCCCGGCCTGGGCGCGCAGGCCGCCGGCCAGGCGAGCGACGCGGTCGCCCACTTCGCGCCAGGTGCGGCGGCGGTCGCCGTCGATGGTGGCGGTGCGGTCGGCGGCCGTAACGACGGCGCGAACCAGGCCCTGAGTAATTCTCATCGAAGGGGGTGCTCCTGCCGCCGCGAGGACGGGAAAGATTGTCAAATCTATTGACATCTAATCCCGCTCGGAACCATGTCTGTCAACTCATGTTCAGGCGTTTTTCCGCCGTTCTCGTCGCGACTTGCGTGACCCGGGCGGCGCGGCGAGGTGTGCGATGATCGGATTTGAACGCAAGGGCGAGGGTGCGATCATCCGGCTGGACCAGCCCGAGCGGATGAACGCCCTGACCGAACCGATGATGGAGGCGCTGGACGCCGCCGTGGACGCCGCCGTCGCCTCGGGCGCGCGAGCCATCATGCTGACGGGCGCGGGCCGGGCCTTCTGCGCGGGCGGGACCCTGTCCGAGCCGCTGCCGGACGACGCGGGCCGGATTCTGGAGACCCATATCAACCCGCTGCTGCTCAAGCTGGCGGACCTGCCGATCCCGCTGATCGCGGCGGTCAACGGTCCGGCCATTGGAGCGGGAGCATCGATCGCCCTGGCCGCCGACATGATCCTGATGTCGCGTTCGGCCTTCCTGTCCTACGCCTTCGCCCAGGTCGGGCTGGCCCCCGACGGCGGAGCCAGCTGGCTGCTGCCGCGCACCCTGGGCTGGCATCGGGCCATGAGCCTGATGATGACGGGCGATCGCATTGACGCCGAGCAGGCCGTGACCTGGGGCCTGGCGTGGAAGGCGGTCGATCCCGAGGCTCTGACCGGCGAGGCCGAGGCCCTGTTGGAGCGTCTGTCGACCGGCCCGACCCTGGCCTATGCCGCTGTCCGCCGCACCGCCCGCGCCGCCCTGGACCTCGGCTTCGCCCAGGCGCTGGACGTCGAACGCGAGGCGCAGACCGACGCCGGACGCACCGCCGATTTCAAGGAGGGCGCGTCAGCCTTCCTCGCCCGCCGCCCGGCCCAGTTCACCGGCCGCTAGGAGCGTCGCCATGAGTTCGCCCCGCACCCTGCTGAGCAAGATCTACGATCGCCATCTGGTCGCCGACCTCGGCGACGGCGATATACTGATGTACGTCGACTTCCACCTGGTCCACGAGGTCACCAGCCCGCAAGCCTTCGAGGGCTTGCGCCAACGCGGAGCCGCGGTTCACGCCCCGGCCCAGACCCTGACCGTGGCCGACCACAATGTGCCGACGCTGAACCGCGCGGCAGGCATTCTCGACCCGGAAAGCCGGGCGCAGATCGAGCAGCTTCAGATCAACGCCGCCGAGTTCGGCCTGCCGTGGATCCCACTGGACAGCGTCGATCAGGGCATCGTCCACGTCGTCGGGCCGGAGCAGGGGCTGACCCTGCCGGGCACGACCATCGTCTGCGGCGACAGCCACACCGCCACCCACGGCGCCTTCGGGGCCCTGGCCTTCGGCATAGGCACCTCCGAGGTTGAGCACGTTCTGGCGACGCAGACCCTGGTGCAGAAGCGCGCCAGGTCCATGCTGATCGAGGTCGACGGCGCCCTGGGGCGCGGCATGACGGCCAAGGACCTGATCCTGGCCGTCATCGGCCAGATCGGGGCCAATGGGGCGACGGGCTACATCATCGAATACGCCGGTCAGGCCATTCGCGACCTCGACATGGCCGGGCGCATGACCGTCTGCAACATGTCGATCGAGGCGGGCGCACGGGCGGGTCTGATCGCACCGGACGAGACCACCTTCGCCTATCTGAAGGGGCGTCGCCACGCGCCGCAGGGCGCGGCCTTTGACGCCGCCGTGGCCGACTGGCGCACCCTGGCCAGCGATCCCGGCGCGACCTATGACAAGGTAGTGCGCATCGACGCCGCCGCCATCGCGCCCATGGTCACATGGGGTTCCAGCCCCGAGGCGGTGACGACCATTGGCGGGCGGACCCCCGACCTGAGCGCCGTCGCCGATGCCGGCCAGCGCGCCCAGATCGAGCAGATGCTGGCCTATATGGGCCTGTCGTCCGATCAGCCGCTGGACGGCCTGGCCATCGACACCGTCTTCATCGGTAGTTGCACCAACGGCCGTCTGGAGGACCTGCGCGCCGCCGCCGACATCGCGCGCGGCCGTCATGTGGCGAAGGGCGTGCGCGCTCTGGTCGTGCCGGGCTCGGGCCTCGTCAAGGCGGCGGCCGAGGTCGAGGGGCTGGACCGCATCTTCATCGACGCCGGGTTCGAATGGCGCGAGGCGGGCTGCTCCATGTGTCTGGGCATGAACCCCGACAAGCTGGCGCCGGGCGAGCGCTGCGCCTCGACCTCCAACCGCAATTTCGAGGGCCGTCAGGGTCCGGGCGGCCGCACCCATCTGGTGTCGCCGTCGATGGCCGCCGCCGCCGCCGTGGCGGGACGGCTGGTCGATGTCAGGAGCTTTGGCTGATGCGAGCCTTCACCACCCTGGACGCCGTCGCGGCGGCCCTGCCCATCGCCAATATCGACACCGACAAGCTGGTGCCGGGGCGCTTTCTGAAGGGCGTTACCCGCGCTGGTCTGGGGCGCATCCTGCTGCACCCGCTACGCTTTGACGCTGATGATCAGCCACGCGCCGACTTCGTGCTGAACCAGCCGCCGTGGGATCAGGCAGGCATCCTGATCGCGCTCGACAACTTCGGCTGCGGCTCCAGCCGCGAGCACGCGCCCTGGGCCCTGCTGGACTTCGGAATCCGTTGCGTCATCGCGCCCAGCTTCGCCGACATCTTCCGCAACAACTGCTTGAAGAACGGCATCCTGCCGCTGGTCCTGCCTGCGGCGGACTGTCTGGCACTGATGGATCTGGCGCGCGATCCGGCGACGGCGCGGTTCAGCGTCTCCCTGCCGGATCAGACGGTGACGGCGGGCGGTCGCGTCTGGTCGTTCGACATCGGCGCCGCCGACAAGACCAAACTGCTGGAAGGCCAAGACGAGATCGACCTGGCTCTGGCGCGGCTGCCCGAGATCGAACGCTTCGAGGCGCGCATCGGCTACGCCGCGCCGCATTTGGGGGCCTTCTAGGAGGCCAAGTTCAACGTCATCTCGGCCGTAGCGCAGCGAAGAGCCGGGACCGCCCAAAGCGTCGTCGCTTCCTGCGGTCCCGGATAGCCCTGCGGGCTTCCGGGATGACGGTGTTGGCTTATCAGGCGCCGAGCCAGCGTTGCAGAATCTCGGCCGTGTCCTGGCCGACTTTCAACGGAGCGGGGCGACGCACCGAGCCGGGCGTGGCCGACAGCTTGGGGAAGACGCCCTGCATCGCCACCTTGCCCAGCACCGGGTCCTCGACCTCGATGATGGCCTCGCGCGCCGCGAAATGCGGATCGGCCATCATGTCCTCGGCGTCAAAGACACGGCCCGCCGGCACGGCGTGTTCGATCATCAGGTCTTCCAGTTCCTGAACCGTCAGGGTCACGGTCCATTCGCCGACCAGGATGTCCAGCTCCGCCTGATGCTCGCCGCGCGCCAGATGGGTGGCGTAGCGCGCATCGGTCGCCAGTTCGGGGCGGCCCATGGCGGTGCACAGACGGGCGAAGACCGCATCCTGATTGGCGCCGATCAGGTATTCGCCGTCCGAGCAGGGATAGACATTCGACGGCGCGATCTTGGGCAGGACCGATCCGGTGCGCGTGCGCTTGTGCCCGTTGACGGCGTATTCCGGGATCATGCTCTCCATGACCTGCAGCACGCTCTCGTACAGGGAGCTGTCGACCACCTGGCCCTGACCGGTGCGCTCGCGGTGTTGCAGCGCCGCCAGCGCGCCCATGCAGCCGTATGTCGCCGCCAGGGTGTCGCCGATGGACACGCCGACGCGCGACGGGGCGCGGTCCGGCTCGCCGACGATGCCGCGCCAGCCGCCCATGGCCTCGCCGATTCCGCCGAAGCCGGCGCGCGACGAATAGGGGCCGGTCTGGCCATAGCCCGACACCCGCACCACGATCAGACGCGGGTTGGCCTTCATCAGATCGGCGGGGGCCAGGCCCCACTTCTCCAGCGTCCCGGGGCGGAAGTTCTCGATCAGGATGTCGGCCTGGGCGATCAGGTCGCGCGCCGTCTGCTGGCCCTCGGCCGAGCGCAGGTCGACCGCGACGGAATACTTGTTGCGCGCGATGACCCGCCACCAGGTCGGCGTCTCGCCCTGACCCCAGTGGCGCATCGGATCGCCGACGCCGGGCGATTCCAGCTTGATCACCTCGGCGCCCATGTCGCCCAGCAACTGACCGCAGAAGGGGCCGGCGATCAGTTGGCCCATCTCGACGACCTTGAGCCCGTGCAGGGGGCCGTTCAGCGGTTGGCTGGTCACGGACGCATTCTCCAAGACGTCAATTTATCTTACAATATCTGGCCGCGCCGTCTGCGAAAGTCAACGGCGCTGCAGGGGCTTGCGATCGGCAAATAAATTGACAAAACTCTCGTTTCAACTTGCGAGAGATCGGCTTCAGCCGACGGATCGGGAAACGTCATGCTGCTTCATATCGTGGCCAGCCCCAAGGGGGAAAGGTCAGCCTCGCGCTCGCTCGCGGATCGCTTCATCGCCACCTGGCGGGAGCAGAACCCAGACGTAGAGATCGACACCCTGGCCCTGTTCGAGGAAGACCTGCCGCGCTTCGAGGCCGAGCACGCCTTTCGCAAGTTCGCACCCATCTTCGGCGAGGAAGTCTCGCCCGAGGCGGACGCCGCCTGGCGCATCGTCACCGACGCCGTGGCCCGTCTGGATCGCGCCGACCGCATCCTGCTGTCCTGCCCGATGTGGAACTACAGCATCCCCTGGGCTCTGAAGCTCTATCTCGACATCATCGTCCAGCCGCGCGTCACCTTCGGCTACAAAGCCGACGAGATGCGCCATGTCGGCCTGCTGCGAAACCGGCCGATGCAGATGATCCTGACGCGATCGTCGACGGTGGCGGGCGACTATGTCGATTTCCAACTGCCCTATCTGAAGCACATCTTCGAGACCATCGGCATCCGCGACATCCGCGCTCTGGTGGTTCCGGCCACGACCAAGCCCGGCGCCGAGGCCCGCGAAGCCTATGTCCGCAGCTTCGACGCCCAGGCGGACGCCGCGGCCAGAGCTTTCTGAGGACGATCATGCATCCCAGTCATTTCGCCGCCGTCACCCCCGACAAGCCCGCCGTGATCATGGCGCGAACGGGCGACGTCACGACTTTCCGGCAGATGGACGAGGCCTCGAACCGCGCCGCTCACCTGCTGCGGTCGCTGGGGCTGAAGCCCGGCGACGCGGTGGCGGTCTGTCTGAGCAATACACCCGACTATTTTGCCCTGGCCTGGGCGGCGCAGCGGTCGGGCCTGTATTTCGTCGCCTTGTCGTCCCGACTGACCCTGGCCGAGGTCGACTACATCGCCCGCGATTGCGGGGCGCGGGTGCTGATTGCGGGCGCTGACCTGCCCAATACGCCGGACCTGGTGGCGGGCCTGTCCGACCTGATGCTGTTCACGCTGGGCGGCGTCGTTCCCGGCTATCGGGTGTGGGAGGACGAGGTCTCGACCCAGCCCGCCACCCGCATCGCCGACGAGGCGGCTGGCGGCGAGATGCTCTATTCCTCGGGCACCACGGGGCGGCCCAAGGGCATCCGGCCGGAACTGCCCAAGGACGGCGACATCACCGCCATGCCCATGACCACCCTGGTGGCCAAGACCCGCTTCGGCGTGGACGAGGCCAGCGTCTATCTATGCCCGGCGCCCCTCTATCACGCCGCGCCGCTGCGCTGGTCGATGGGGGTGCAGCATCTGGGCGGCACGGTGGTGCTGATGGACAGGTTCGATCCCGAACTGGCGCTGGGGGCCATCGACGCCCATTGCGTGACCCACAGCCAGTGGGTGCCGACCCACTTCATCCGTATGCTGAAACTGCCCGAGGATGTCCGCGCCCGCTACGACGTCTCGACGCTGAAGCTGGCCATCCACGCCTCGGCGCCGTGCCCGGTGCCGGTCAAGCGGGCGATGATCGACTGGTTCGGCCCGATCCTGATCGAGTACTACGCCGGGACCGAGGGCAACGGCATGACCATCATCAATTCGCAGGAGTGGTTGCAGAAGCCGGGATCGGTGGGCCGCGCCAACTTCTGCGTCGTCCACATCTGCGACGACGAGGGCCATGAGCTGCCGCCGGGCGAGGTGGGGAACATCTATTTCCAAGGCGATCACCCGTTCGAGTATCACAACGACCCCGAGAAGACGGCCACCGCCTATGACGCGCGCGGCTGGACCACCCTGGGGGACGTGGGGCGGCTGGACGAAGACGGCTATCTGTTCCTGACCGACCGCAAGAGCTTCATGATCATCTCGGGCGGGGTGAACATCTATCCGCAGGAGATCGAGAACCTGCTGATCCAGCATCCGAAGGTGGCCGACGCCGCTGTGATCGGCGCGCCCTGTCCCGAGATGGGCGAGCGGGTGGTGGCGGTGATCCAGCCCGCCGACTGGGCCGACGCCACGCCGGAGTTCGCCGCCGAGCTGTCGGCCTGGGCGCGCCAGTCGCTGTCGGGGATCAAGGCCCCCCGCCAGTTCGACTTCATGCCGGAACTGCCGCGCCACGACACGGGCAAGCTCTACAAGCGGCTGATCCGCGACGAATACTGGAGGGACGCCAGGGCAGCCTGACGAGCGGCGTCCTCGCGAGGCCAAAAGAAAACCCCCGCCGGTCGAACCGGCGGGGGTTTTTGCTGTCAGCGTCTGATCGGGATCAGACGGCGTCTTGCGCTGCCAGGGCCTCGTTGCGGTCATTGTCCTGCACGGCGGCGATGATGGCCTTGCGCGTGGTCAACAGCAGGACGATGCCGATGCTCAGGGATACAGCCGTGACCAGGGCCAGGGCCTTGCCCAGGCTGGTCGGACCGTCGAACAGGTGCTCGCTGACGAAGCCGATGATCAGTGGGCCCAGACCCATGCCGGCCATGTTGGCGACCAGCAGGTAGATGGCGGTCATTCGGCCGCGCATGGTGGCCGGGGTCAGGATCTGCAGCGTGGCCGCCTGCAGGCCGCCGATGGTCGAGACCGTGGCCATGCCGACCGCCGCCAGGGCCAGGGCGGTGTTGGTGTCACTGACCAGATAGGCGCCCATCATCAGCGGGAACTGAATGATGGCGGCGGCCAGGACGATGCGCACAGGGGCTTCGGCATGACCGCGCTTGGCCGCACGGTCGGACAGCAGGCCGCCGATGCCCAGGCCCACGGTGCCGAACAGGCCGATGATGACGCCGAAGGCCAGACCCAGATGGGCCGGGCTCATGCCGTGGGCTCGTGCGAAGTGGACGGGCGCCCACAGCATGGCGCCATAGGCGGCGATGACGATGATCGAATAGCCGATGACCACGCCGCCAAAGGCCGCCTTGTGGCGCATGGCCAGGGCCCACAGGGCGCTGAGCGGCGGGGCCTTGGCGGCGCCGCGCCGACGTGCAGCCTCGCGCACGGTCAGCAGCATGACGGCGGCCAGGGGCGCGCCCAGCAGGCCGACAGCTACGAAGGCCAGACGCCAACCGGTCAGTTCGCCCCAAGGCAGGGGGATCTGGGTCTTCATGGCCCAGGCGACCAGCACCCCGCCGAACAGCATGGCCACGCCGCCGCCCAGCGACACGCCCATGTTGTAGAGGCTGACGGCGAAGCCGAGGCGCTTCTTCTCGAAGCGGTCGGCGATGGTGGAATAGGCGGCGGGCGACAGGGTGGCTTCACCGATGCCGACCATGGCGCGGGCGGCCAGCAGGGAGGCGAAGCCGCCGGCGAAACCGCTGGCTGCGGTCGCCGCGCTCCAGCCCAGGACGCCGAAGACCATCAGGTTGCGACGGTTGCTGCTGTCGGCCAGGGACCCGAAGGGAATGCCCATGATCGAATAGAGCAGGACGAAGCCGAAGCCGACCAGCAGGCCGACCTGCGTGTCGCCCAGGCCCAGTTCGGTGCGGATCGGCTCGATCATCAGGCTGATCAGCACGCGGTCCATGAAGGACAGCATGTAGGCGACCATCAGGACCAGAACGACATAGATGGCGTAGGCCGGGCGGGATCGCACGGCGTCGGCAGCAGTGGCGGCGGCTGAAGTCATCCGCGGTCTCCTGTACTGTACTGAAGCGAAAGGGCGGAGGCGGGCATCAGGCGCACGCCTTGATCTGGGCGTACCAGGCCGTAAGCGGCGCGGAGTCGAAGTACTCGTCAAGCCGGACGATCACGCCGTCCTGTACCTGACAAATCAGCGTGGCTGCCAATTCGAGCACCGGTCCCTTGACGTGGGTCGCCTTCAACAGGTGCTGCTGAACATAGCCGCCTGGGAAGGTCTGGACCCGTCGGTTCTGGTAGTGGCGTTCCGAGGTCTTGCCGATGAAGCCGGACAGGACCTCGATGTTGGCGTCGCGATCGACGCCGACGCCTGCGGTGTTGAGCCAGACCACGACGGCGGGATCGTAGCAGGCCTTCACCGTCTCGGTGTCACCGGCCTGGATGGCCTCGATGAAGCGGTCGGCGAGGGCGCGGATAGCCGTGTCAGCAGGGGCGGTCATGCGTTGAAGGCCAGCTTCAGGCCGGGCTCGGCCCAGCGCGTCTTGAACAGGGTTCCGGTCGAGGAGCCGGTGATCCAGGCGTCCTTCATGTCGGCGCCGCCAAAGCAGATGTTGGTGGTGACGAAGTCGGGCACCGGAACGTGGTTGGCCTCGCCGGTCGGCGTCACCACGGTGATGCCGCCGTTGATGCCGGTCGCCACGCAGATGTCGCCGTTGGCCTGAACCCCCAGGCTGTCGAAGGGCAGGTAGTCGGCCAGGGTGAGGACGTGGCGGCCCGGCAGATAGGCGGCCGTGGCGGGTTCCAGAACGCCCGGCGCGCTGAGATCATAGGCCCACAGGCGGCAGGTCCAGGTCTCGGCGACGTAGAGGGTCTTTTCATCCGGCGAGAGGCCGCAGCCGTTCGGCCACGAAATCCGGTCGCGCTGGCGCGAGATGAAGCTGCCGTCGGTCTTGGCGTAGTAGATGGCGCCATAATCGCGGGTGGTCTCGTTCTCCTTGCCGAGATCGGTGAACCAGAAGCCGCCGTGGCTGTCGAAGACGATGTCGTTCGGCGCACTGAGTGGGCGTCCATCGCATTCGACATACAGGGTCTCGACGGCGCCGGTGGTCAGGTCGACCGCCTGGATCGACCCGCCAGCATAGTCGCTGGCCGCGCCGTGCGGGACTGTCAGGCCGCCGTCCAGATCGACCCAGCCCAGGCCGCCGTTGTTGCAGACATAGACGCGACCGTCCGGGCCGATGGCGGCGCCGTTGGGACCGCCGCCCAAGTGGGCGACGACGGTGATCTGACCGTCCGGAGAGACCCGGCTCAGGGTCTGGCGGCGGATCTCGACGACCAGCACCGAGCCATCGGCCATGGCGATGGGGCCTTCGGGAAACTGCAGGCCGGTGGCGACGACTTCGAGCGACATGAAAGACGTTCCGTTCAGACGATGGGGTGGTTGATCGGCAGGCCGAAGTGGCGGCGGCCGACCTGCTCGCGGGCGATGTCCCAGTCCCAGAAGGCGTGAGAGGTGACGGTCGCCAGGTCGCGCCAGAAGCGTTGCAGCGGCTGGTCGTGGTGGTAGTTGGACGAACCGGCGTTCGCCATCATGTTCTGCGACACCTCGCGGCCGGTGCGGGCCAGATAGCCGGCCGAGCCCTTTAGGCTGATGCGGTCGTCGGTGGTGAAGCCGGTCTGGACCAGGGCCTCGGTGCGGGCCACATGGGCGCGTCCCAGAATATCGACCGCCTGGGTTCCGACCTGCATTTCTCCCAGGACGATGTGGGTGTGCTGCTGATCTTTGAACACGGCGCCCGAGAAGTTGCGCACGCGGCGATCCACGATGTCCTCAAAAGCTGACAGGGCTCCCTTCAGACCGCCGGTCAGGACCGGAACGATGGTGGCGTAGGCCATGGGGACCAGGGGGATGGCGTAGAGCGGATTGTCGTGCAGGGCCGTGCCCTCGGTCGCACCCTTTCTCAGGTCCACGCCGTCCAGCGACATGTGGTCGGGCACGAAGACGCCCTCGGCGACGATGTCGTTGGAGCCGGTGCCGGCCATGCCGCTGAAGCGCCAGGTGTCGTCCACGGTCACGTCGGACACGGGCATGACGAAGCTGCGCGGGGCCTTGTCGGGGGTCATGCCGGACACCATCACCCAGTCGGCGTGCATGACGCCGGACCCCCAGGGGGCGCGGCCGGTGATGACCCATCCGCCCTCGGCGGGTTCGGCCTTCATGGTCGGCGCGGTCGCCGCCGGCAGCAGCACGAAGCCGCGCGCGCCGAACAGGGTTTCCTGCGCCTTGGGCGTCATCTTGGCGGCGTAGAGGTTGTGGCCGATGTAGAAGGACGCGATCCAGGCGGTCGAGATGCAGCCCTGGGCCAAGGTGTCGACGACCTCGAGCATGGTCTTCAGATCGGACTCGGCGCCGCCCCAGCGTTTGGGGACCAGCATCTGCAGGATGCCCGCGTCGATCAGGTCGTTGATGGTGTCATCGTGGGGGCGGCGCAGGGCCTCGGTCTCGGCGGCGCGGGCCTTGAGAACGGGCAGCAGCTCACGCGCCCGTCCGATCAGTTCGGCGGAGGTCGTCATGGGGAACTCGAAGTAGGGGGCGGACGAAGAAGAGGCCGGCCCTTTGCAGCACCGGCCTCTGGATCGCTAGAAGTTGAAGCTCAGATCAACGCCGATTTCACGCGGCGGCTGATAGACTCGCGCGGCGAGCAGGGGGCCCACGGCGAAGGTGTTGTTGATCACCACCTCGTCGGTCAGGTTCTTGCCCCACAGGCTGACCCGCCAGCGACCGTCCGGCAGTTCCAGCGCCAGGCTGCCATCGACGATGGTGTTGGCCTTGCGCAGGGCCAGGTCCGACGACGCGTTCACGACGTTGAAGCTGGTGTACATGTCGCTCATGTGGCGCACGCTGGCCTGGGCCGTCACCTGACCGAAGTCGTAGGACTCCTTGTAGTTAAAGGTGATGCTGTTGCTCCACTTGGGCGCATAGGTCATCGGCAGATTGGTGCGGTCGATCACGCCCTTGCCGTCGCCGAGGTCAGCGGTGAACTCGTCGAAGCCTGCATCCAGATAACCGACCGAAGCCGTGACGGTGAAGGCGTTGGTTACGACCGCCGTGGCCTCGGCCTCAAAGCCCGAGATCTTGGCGCTGCCGACGTTGGCGACCAGGGTCTGGTTGATGTTGGTGCCCGGGATCACCTGCTGGACGCTTTGCTGCATGTCCTTGTAGTTGCTGGTGAAGACGGCGGCGTTCAGACGCAGGCGGCGGTCGAGCAGGTCGCTCTTCACGCCGATTTCGTAGGAGTCGACGCTCTCGGAATCATAGGGACCGACGGCGGCGAAGGTGCCCGCGCGACCATTGAACCCGCCCGCACGGAAGCCGCGTGAGTACTGGGCATAGGTCATCAGGTTGTCCGACCACTTGTAGTTGACGGCGAACTTGGGCGAGAAGTCGTCGAAGTCGGCGTCAAACGTATCGCTGTTCGGGAAGAAGAGCGGCTGGGTGGTGAAGGTCTTCTTCTCCTGGCTGTAGCGACCGCCGGCCGTCAGCGTCAGGCCGGGAAGAACTTCGTAATCCGCCTGACCGAAGACGGCGTAGGAGTCGGCCTTCTGGCTGGTGATGGCGGTCGAACCCGCCGTCGGGCCGCCGAAGACCAGACCGAACTGGCCCGTGGCGATGTTGTATTCCTGGGTCATGTAATAGGCGCCGACTACATAATGCAGCGGGCCGTCGGCGTTCGAGGCCAGGCGGAATTCCTGGCTGAACTGGTCGTGGGTTTCGTCGCGGTGGACGGTCAGGAAAGGGATCGGCGTGGCGTCGAAGTCGCTCAGGATGTTCGACTTGGTGTTGCGGTAGCCGGTGATGGAGGTCAGCGTGACCGGGCCCAGGTCCCGGTTGGCGTTCAGCGCCAGGCCATAGGCTTCCAGGTTCGAGAAGACGTCGTCGCCGATGTGGGTCAGGAAGGGATCGCCGTCCGTGTCGGCAGGCTGGCCCGCGAGGTCCAGGACCATGCCGGGCAGACTGGCGTTCTCGACGCCGGGGCCAGTGCCTTCATCCTTGGTGTAGTCGATGATCAGGGTGGCGTCGAAGGTGGCGGTCGGCGTCCACAGCAGGGCGCCGCGCATCGACGTGGTGTCCTGGGCCCCCATGTCGCGACCGTCGATGTTCTTGGTGTAGCCGTCGTAGGTCTTGGCCAGGAAGGAGAACTTGCCGGCCAGCTGGTCCTCGATCAGGGCGCCTTCGACGCCGCCGCGCAGTTCCTGACGACCGTTGGAGCCAAAGGTGGCCTGGGCGCGGGCGCCGAAGTCGAACGAGGGGCGACGCGACTGGACGCTGACCACGCCGCCGATGGTGTTACGGCCGTAGAGGGTGCCTTGCGGACCGCGCAGGATGGTCACGCCGTCGATGTCAAAGAAGTCCTGAACCGCGCCGACGTTGCGCGACAGATAGACGCCGTCCAGTTCGACGCCGACCGAGGGCTCAAAGCTGGATTCGACGTCGGCGAAGCCGAGGCCGCGAATGAAGAAGGCGCTGGCGAAGGGATAGGCGCCGACCGGGGCCAGGATCACGTTGGGGATCTTGCCGTCCAGGCTGACCAGGCTCTCGACCTTGCCGTCGGCCAGGGCTTCGGCGCCGAAGGCGCTCACGGCCAGAGGCACGTCCTGCAGTTTCTGTTCGCGGCGCTGGGCGGTGACGACGATGTCGCCGACGGTGGCGACGTCGGCCAGATCAGCCTGGGCGCTCGATGCGGCGTCTTGTGCGAATGCGGGGGTGGCGCAGGCGGCGGCCAGTGCGACGCCGCACTTCAGCCAGTATGACAATTTCATTCTATCCCTCTCCCTAGGTTTCTCGTTCTGAACGCGAGATGGGGAGATTGACGCAGCAGATTTTTATTTTGTCAAACAATCTGACGAAAAAGGGCAATTAATTTGACCAGTTCCCTGAGCTCCTTTTGACGGGTGAACTGAGGGAAGCGGCCAAACTCCGGCTTGGCCTTCATTCCTGGGCAGGTAGGGAACGGATCGTAGCTGTAAGGATCGCTCCGGTCCTGTTCCTGCACCCTCGCACAATTGCCAAACCTCTAAGCCGCCGCGCTCTTGCTGCAGTCGATCGGCCCCGAACAGTGGGCCGGACTGACATCGGGAGCTATGGTGGCATTGCGCGGGGGCGAGCGGCCGCCATCGCCTGTTCTCGGGGCGGCTTCGGTGGCGCTCGACGGACGCCGCGGCGCCACCATGCAGTGACGGCTGACTGTGGAAGTGCGACCTACCCCGCGCTGTAGCTGGTCTTGATCTGGGTGAAGAAGTCGGCGGCGGCGAAACCCTGTTCGCGGGCGCCATAGCTGGACTTCTTGGTGCCGCCGAAGGGCACGTGATAGTCCACGCCGGCGGTCGGCAGGTTGACCATGGTCATGCCCGCCTTGGCCCGGCGCTGGAAGTCGCGGGCGTGTTTCAGCGACTGGGTGACGAGGCCGGCGGACAGGCCGAACTCGCTGCCGTTGGCGATGGCCAGAGCCTCCTCGTAGGACTTGACCCGGATGGTCGAGGCGACGGGGCCAAAGACTTCCTCGTTGTTGATGCGTGAGGCCGCGTCGGTGTCGGCGATCAGGGTGGGTTGGACATACCAGCCGGGCGCATCGAGGCTCAGGCGCTCGCCGCCGGCCGCGATCCGGCCGCCTTCGGCGCGGGCGATGTCGATATAGCGGTAGGAGGTCTCGCGCTGGTCTTCGCTGACCGCCGGGCCGATCTGGGTATTGGGGTCCAGCGCGCCGCCCACGCGCAGGGCCGCGACCCGCTCGGCCAGCAGGGCGACGAAACGGTCGTGGATGCCGTCCTGCACGATCAGGCGGCTGGAGGCGGTGCAACGCTGGCCGGTAGCGAAGAAGCTGCCGTCCAGGGCGATGGCCACGGCGCGCTCCAGATCGGCGTCGTCCAGCACGATCAGCGGGTTCTTGCCGCCCATTTCCAGTTGCACGCGGGCCTGACGGGCCACGGCGCCGGCGGCGACGCCCGCGCCCACGCCCTGCGAACCGGTAAAGCTGACGCCGTCGACATCCTTGTGATCGACGATGGCCTGACCGACATCGCCGCGACCGACGACCATATTCAGCACGCCCTTCGGCAGGCCCGCCTCGTGCAGGATGGCGACCAGGGCCTCGGCCGTGGCGGGGGTATGGCCGGCGGGCTTCAGCACCACGGTGTTGCCAAAGGCCAGGGCCGGCGCCGCCTTCCACGCGGGAATGGCGATGGGGAAGTTCCACGGCGTGATCAGGCCATAGACGCCGACCGCCTGACGATAGGTCTGGACCTCGACGCCGGGGCGGGTCGAGGCCAGGTTCTGGCCATGCAGACGCAGGGCCTCGCCGGCGAAATATTTCAGGATGCGGGCGGCGCGGGCGGTTTCGCCGATGCCTTCGGCCAGGGTCTTGCCCTCTTCGCGCGACAGCAGTTCACCGACCGCCTCGCGGCGCTCCATCAGCAGGGTGCCGGCGCGGTCCAGCACGTCCGAACGGACCTCGGGCGAGGCCTCGGACCAGGCGGGGAAGGCGGCCTTGGCGGCGGCGACGGCGGCATCCACTTCGGCCACGCCGCCCTGAGGCGTATGGGCCACGACTTCGCGTGTGTCAGAGGGGTTCAGACTCTCGGCCGGACGGTCGGACGCAACCTGTTCGCCGTTGATCCAGTGGTTGAGCGAAAGGGCGGCGGTCGTCATGCGGGCGATCCTTGAACAGGTTTGGTGGTGTCGTGGCCCATCAGGGGCTGTTCCGACAAGGTGTAAATTCGGGTCATCTCGACCCAGGTCTGGTCGGGGGCGAAGGGCAGGGGCTTCTGGAAGCTGCGCATCAGCGCGTCCCAGGCCTGAACGTCGGGGTTGGCGGCGTCGCGGGCCAGCTTGGCGGCGGGGTCGTAGGCGTCGCCCTGTTCCAGGATCATGAACATCCGGTCGCCGACCAGCCAGATCTCCAACTCGCGCACGTCGTCGGCGCGAATGGCCTCGGTCACGGCGGCCGGCGGGCCGCCGGCGCGGTGCCAGTCCCGGTAGCGGGCGATCTGATCGGCGTCGTCGTGCAGGTCGACGGCGAAGCAGCGGCGCGTGGTGGACTGGCTCAACGGGACCTCTCGGAAGGCGTTGACGGACCCGAAGGGACGCCTATAAACATCATACATATGATAATAACGAGCCTGTTCAGGGAGGCAAGCCGTGACCCGACTATATGGCCAGACGATGAGTCGTCGCGCCCTGGCTGAACGCACCGGCGCCCTGTCGCAGTTCGCGGGCGTCCGACTGATGACCCTGGGCGACGGCGTCGAGCGCGGCGTGCGCCAGCTGGAGTTTCGCACCGGGACCGGCCTGCGCTTCACGGTTCTGATCGACCGCGCCATGGACATCGCCGAGTGCGAGCACAGCGGTCGCGCCGTGGGCTGGCACTCGCCGTCCGGCTTCCGCCATCCGGGGTTGCACGAATATGAGGGCGAGGGCGGTCTGGGCTGGTTCCGCTCCTTCTCTGGCCTGATGGTCACCTGCGGGTTGGACCATGTCCTGTTCATGCACGACGACCCGGCGGATCATTACTTCTATGGGCCGAGGAAGACGGTCAGTTCGTCGCTGCACGGACGGGTCGGGACCATCCCGGCGCGGTTGACCGGCTATGGCGAGCGCTGGGAAGGCGACGACTGCTTCCTGTGGGCCGAGGGCGTGGTGCAGCAGTCGACCGTCTTTGGCGAGGACCTGCACCTGATCCGCCGCATCGAGGCCCAGGTCGGGACGGACGAGATTCATCTGCACGACCGGGTGGTCAACCACGGCTTCTATCGAACGCCGCATATGTATTGCTACCACATCAACGTCGGCTATCCGGTGCTGGGCGAGGACGCGCGCTATGTGGCGCCGATCCGCGACGTGGTCTGGGCCTCCCATGCGGGCGAAGACTATCGCAAGCAGGGCGCGGGGTATCGCACCCTGCCGGCCCCGATCCTGAACTTCCACGAACAGGTTTGGCAGCACGACATGGCCGCCGACGCCGAGGGCCGGGTCAATGTCGCCCTGGTCAACGAGGGGCTGGGGTTCGGCTTCGAGGTCGAGACGCTGAAGTCGCAGTTCCCGGCCATGTATGAGTGGCAGAACCTGCATGCGGGCCACTATGCCCTCGGCATCGAGCCCTCGACCAACCATGTGCAGGGCAAGGATTTCGCCCGCGAGCGCGGCGAGCTGATCCAGCTCGAACACGGCGAGGAGCGTCGCTACGACAGCGTCTTCCGCATCCTGCCCGACGCGACCGCCGTGGCCGGGGCCGTGGCCCGGATCGAGGGCGTGCAGCGTCAGCCGCAGGATGAATATCCCGAGCCGTCGGGCGTCTATCCGCCGATCGGGGGGCGCTGAGATGGCGGCGGTTCAGGACATGAAGGGCAAGGTGGTCCTCTATACCGGCGCGGCGGGCGGGCTGGGCCTGCAGACGACGCTGCAACTGATGGGGCGCGGCGCGACGGTGGTGGCGGTCGACAACGACCCGGCCAAGGTGGCGGCGCTGCAAGAAGCCGCGGCCTCGGTGACGACGGGAAGACTGGTGGTGTCGACCGCCGACCTGTCGGACCTGGAGGGGTTTCGCGCCGAACTGAAAGCGCGGCTGACCGAGGTCGGCGGCTTTGACGTCGTGATCAACAACGCCGCCATCTATCCGTCCAAGCCCTTCGAAGACTATTCGATCGAGGAGCATCAGGCGGTCCAGCGCATCAATGTCGATGCCGGGATCGTGGCGGTGCAGGAAGCCTTGCCGGGGATGCGGGCGCGGGGCTTTGGCCGCATCATCAACATCGCCAGCATCACTATCTCGGGTGAGTGGGCCAACCTGTCGCCCTATGTGGCCTCAAAAGGGGCGCTGATCGGTCTGACGCGGGCCTGGGCGCGCGAGTTCGGGCCCTATGGCGTCACCGTCAACGCCATCGCGCCGGGGGCCTTCCCCACCGACGCCGAGGCCATCCACCCGGACCCCGAGGGCTATGTCCGCCACGTGCTGGACAGCCAGGCGGTCAAGCGTCGCGGCCATGTCGGCGACATCGCCCACGCCATCGCATTTTTCGCCGCCGACGAGGCGGGCTTCATCACCGGACAGACGCTGCACGTGAACGGCGGCTGGGTGATGGGCTGATCTTTCAAAGGTATTGAAGACAATGGGAATCCTCAGCGGAATCCGCGTGCTGGACTGCTCCATCGCCATGGCCGGTCCCTTCGCCGCCCAACGCATGGGCGACATGGGCGCCGACGTGATCAAGGTCGAGCCGACGACGGGTGAATGGCAGCGCCACGTCTCGGCGGGCGGCGCGCGCGGCAATCAGATCAACGTCTCCTTCCTGTCGCTGAACCGGAACAAGCGGTCGCTGGCCGTCGACCTGAAGGCGGCCGAGGGCAAGGCCCTGCTGCTGGAGATGGTCAAGACGGCGGACGTCTTCTTGCAGAACTATCGCCCCGGCGTCGCCGCGCGTCTGGGCGTCGACTACGAGACGCTTTCCAAGATCAATCCGCGCCTGATCTACGTCTCCATGTCCGGCTATGGCGAGGACGGCCCCTACAAGAACTATCCGGGACAGGACCTGCTGTTGCAGGCCATGTCGGGGGCCATGATGTCCTCGGGATCGGCGGATCAGCCGCCGTCGCCGGCCGGCCAGTATCTGGTGGACGCCATCACCGCCTACACCGCCTTCGAGGGGGCGCTGGCGGCCCTGTTCCACCGAGAGCGGACGGGCGAGGGGCAACTGGTCCAGATCAATATGCTGGACGCCATCACCACCATCCAGATGCAGGAGATGTCGGTCTTCACCGTCGGCGGCAAGCCGCAGACCCGCTCGGCCGAGCCGCACGCTCATAGCTATATCCGCGCGCCCTACGGCGTCTTCGCCACTAGCGACGGTTACATCTCCATCGCCATGGCCTCGTTGAAGACCCTGGGTCGTCTGATCGAGGAGCCCTTCTTCGCTGATCTCGACGACGAGACCGACAGTTGGACCCACCGTGACGAAATCTACGCCTGCGTGCGTCGCCGACTGGTCAACCGCACCAGCGAGGACTGGCTGGCCCTGTTCCGTGAGAACGACATCTGGTGCGGCCCTGTCTATGGCTATGCCGAGGTGGTCGAGGACCCGCAGATCAAGCACAACGGAACCTTCGTCGAGTATGATCACCCGACCGAGGGACGGGTGAAGACGCCGGGCTTCCCGATCAAATTCTCCAAGACGCCGTCTGTCATCGAACGCGGCGCGCCTCTGGTCGGCGAGCACACGCGCGAGATCTTGGGCGAGGCCGGTCGGGATGCGGCCAATATCGAAGCCCTGATCGCGTCGGGCGTGGTGCGGGCGGGATGACGACGCCCGCCTATCGCGGCCTGACCTGGGACCATCCGCGCGGCTATCGCGCGCTGGAGGCCGCCGCCGCGCAGGTCGCCCCGGCGCGCGACGGTTTCGCCCTGAGCTGGGACCGCCATTCGCTGGAGGGGTTCGAGGAACGCCCCATCGGCGAGCAGTGCGACCTCTATGACCTGGTGGTGCTGGACCACCCGCATGTCGGCGAGGCGGTGGCGGCGGACTGTCTGATCCCGCTGGAGGACCTCTTCAGCGCCGAGGAGATCGCCGGATGGAGCGCGGCGGTCATGGGCCGCAGCCTGTCCTCTTATCGCTACGCCGGTCGTCACTGGGCCTTGCCGCTGGATGCGGCGACGCAGGTCATGGCCTGGCGACGCGAGGCCATGGAACAGCCGCCGACGACGTGGGAGGCGGTGGTCGAGCTGTCAGACAGGGGCGGGGTGGCCATGTCCCTGTCTGGTCCGCACGCCGCCCTCAGCTTCCAGTCGATCTGCGCCGCCCTTGGCGCGACGCCCGTGACTGACGGCAAGAACTTCATCGACCGAGCGGCGGGGCGCGAGGCCTGGGCGCTGTTGTCCCGTCTGGCGGCGCGCAGCCCCAAGGCGCTGGCCGCCATGAACCCGATCGGCATTCTGGAACACATGAGCGCGCATGACGACGTGGTCCTGTGCCCTCTGGTCTATGGCTATGTGAACTATGCGCCGGGCGGGGTTCTGGGCTTCGCCGACGCGCCGCGCGTCAGTGCGGACGGGCCAGTCGGCTCCATGCTGGGCGGCACCGGCATCGGCGTGTCGAAGCGCTGCGCCGTGACGCCGGACCTGTTGAACCATCTGCGCTGGTTGATGTCGATGGAAACCCAGAGCGGGTTCATCCCTGACCATGAGGGCCAGCCGTCGTTGAAGAGCGCCTGGCGCAATGCGGGCGTCAACGCCCGTTGGGGCGGCTTCTACGCCGACACCTTCGCTACGCTGGAGGGGGCCAGCCTGCGCCCGCGCCATGACGGCGCCATCGCCTTCCAGACCGCCGCGTCGCAGCGCCTGCGCGAGGGGCTGGAGGCCGGCGACCCGGCCGACGTCGTGCTGAACCATCTGCAGGCGCTGTTCGTGCGGCATCGCCCGCACGGCGCTGAAACCTGAAGGACGATCGCCATGAGCGAAGACACCGAACTGCTGTTTGAAGTGGACGGCCATGTCGCCGTCATCACCCTGAACCGACCGCAAAAGCTGAACGCCGTCACACCCGACATGGCCAAGGCCATCGAGGCGGCCATCGCCGAATGCGACGCCTCCGAGACCATCCGCTGCGTGGTCATCACCGGCGCGGGCGAGAAGGCCTTCTGCGCTGGGTCAGATATCAAGACGCTGGATGACTATAAGACGCCCTGGCAGTTCCGAAACCGGGGCGACTACTGCGATGCGGTGCGCCTGTGCCGCAAGCCGACCATTGCGGCGGTCAACGGCTATGCCCTCGGCGGCGGGCTGGAGACGGCGATGAGCTGCGACATTCGCATCGCCTCGACCAACGCGAAGTTCGCCGCGCCGGAGATCAAGCTGGGCTGGATCGGCGGCGGCGGGATGGCGGCGGGCCTGTCGCATTCCATCGGCGCTTCCAATGCGGCGTTGATGATCCTGACCGGCGATCCGGTGGACGCCGAGACGGCGAGGGGATGGGGTCTGGTCAGCGAGGTGACCGAGCCGGGCGACCTGCTGGCCCGCGCCCGCGCCATCGCCGAGGTCATCGCCTCGCGCGCGCCCATCGCCGCCGAAACGGCCAAGCTGAACCTGAAGGCCGCCCACGCCATGCCCTATGAAAAGGCGGTGGAGTACGAACGCGACCTGCAGACCATCTGTTTCGCCACCGAGGACGCGCGCGAGGGCCGCGCCGCCTTCGCCGAGAAGCGCGCGCCTGTGTTCAAGTATCGCTGAGGATGAACTGATGCGTCTTTCCCCCGCCGACATCCTGCCCGCCAACGACGGCGCCCTTCTGTTCGGACGTATCTGGTCGCCGCTGGTTCAGGGCCCGGCGGTGGTGCGCGTGGACGGCCTGCGCCTGACCGACGTGTCGCGCGCCTTTCCTACCGCTCGCGACCTGTGCGAAGCGGCTGATCCGGCGGCGGCGCTGAAGGGGGCGACGGGCGAGGATGCGGGGGCGCTGGCCGACATCCTGGCCAATACCGATCCCGAGACGCGCGATCCGACGCGGCCCTGGCTCTTGTCGCCGATTGATCTGCAGGCGGTGAAGGCGGCGGGCGTCACCTTTGTCACCTCCATGCTGGAGCGGGTGATCGAGGAGCGGGCGCGCGGCGACCTGACGGCGGCGGCGGGCATCCGCGACCATATTCGCGATCTGGTCGGCGACGATCTGCGCCGGTTGAAGCCCGGTTCTCCGGAAGCAGCGGCGCTGAAACAGACCCTGATCGAAGCGGGCGCCTGGAGCCAGTATCTGGAGGTCGGCATCGGTCCCGACGCCGAGATCTTCACCAAGGGCCAGCCGCTGTCGAGCGTCGGCGCGGGCGCGGACATCGGCGTCCATCCGGCCTCGACCTGGAACAATCCTGAGCCGGAGGTGGTGCTGGTCGTCTCCTCGCGCGGCGAGATCGTCGGGGCGGCGCTCGGCAATGACGTCAATCTGCGCGACGTCGAGGGGCGCTCAGCCCTGCTGCTGGGAAAGGCCAAGGATAACAACGCCGCCGCCGCGGTCGGCCCGTTCGTGCGGCTGTTCGACGGGGCCTTTGATCTGGCCGCCGTGCGTCGGCTGGAGATTTCGCTGACCGTGACAGGGGCGGACGGCTTCGTCATGACCGGTCGCTCGGCCATGGATCAGATCAGCCGCGACCCGGCGGATCTGGCGGCCCAGGCGATCAACGCCCATCATCGCTATCCCGATGGGCTGGTGCTCTTCCTCGGCACCCTGTTCGCACCGGTGGATGATCGTTATGAGCCGGGCAAGGGTTTCACGCATGCGACCGACGACGTGGTGCGCATCGCCTGCGACCGGTTGGGGGCGCTGGTGAATCGGGTGCGGCCGACCGACCAGTGCGAGCCCTGGACCTTTGGCGCGGCGGACCTGATGCGTAACCTGGCCCAGCGCGGCCTGATCTGAGGCGAGAGATGAAGCCGAAAATACTCGTCAGCCGACGCTGGCCGCAGGCGGTCGAGGCCCGGCTCTCGGCCCGCTATGACGTGACGTTAAACGAGACGGACACGCCGCTGGCGCTGGATCAACTGCGCGCGGCCATGACGCAATACGACGCTCTGTGTCCCACGGTTTCGGACAAGGTGCCGGCTGAGGTTCTGTCGGCGCCAGGCGCGCGGGTGCGGATCATCGCCAACTATGGCGCGGGCTATGAGCATATCGATCTGGACGCGGCCAAGGGCGCGGGCCTGATCGTGACCAATACGCCGGACGTCCTGACGGATGCGACGGCTGAGCTGGCGCTGCTGCTGATGCTGATGGCCGCGCGTCGGGCCGGCGAGGGCGAGCGCGAACTGCGGGCGGGTGAATGGAGCGGCTGGCGGCCGACCCATCTTCTGGGCCAGTCGCTGGCGGGCAAGACCCTGGGTCTGGTCGGCTATGGCCGGATCGCGCGGGCGACCGCCGAGCGGGCCAGGGCGGCTCTGGGCATGAGGATCGCCTATCACAGCCGCCGTCGCGCCGAAGACGAGGATGGGGCTGTCTATTACGACAGCCTGGAAGCTTTGGCGGAGGCCTCCGACGTCCTGTCCTTGCACACGCCGGGCGGGCCGCAGACGCACCACCTGATCGACGCCGCCCTACTGAAGCGGATGAAGCCGAGCGCCATCCTGATCAATACCGCGCGCGGGTCGGTGGTGAACGAGGACGATCTGGCCCAGGCGCTGAGCGGCGGAGTGATCGCCGGAGCGGGTCTGGACGTTTATCAGGGCGAACCCGCGATCAATCCGGCCTTGCTGACGGCGCCGAACCTTGTCCTGCTGCCGCATCTGGGCAGCGCGACGCTGGAGACGCGCACCGCCATGGGGATGCGGGTCGCCGACAATCTGGACCGCTTCTTTGACGGAGAGCCCCTGCTTGACCGGGTCGCTTGAGGCGGTCGAGCGGGCGCTGGACGGCTGGCGCGGCGAGGGGCCTTTCGTGCTGGGGATCTGCGGGGCGCAGGGGTCGGGCAAGTCCACGCTGTCGAAGGGTCTGGCGCAGCGTCTGAACGCGCGCGGGATCAGGACGGCCATTCTGTCGCTGGACGATCTCTATCTGTCGCACGACCGGCGCGCGGAGATGGCGCGGGAGGTCCATCCCCTGTTCGCCGTGCGGGGCGTGCCGGGCACGCATGATGTGAGGCAGGGGCTGTGGCTTCTGGATGCAGTGAGAGCCGGGCAGGACGTGACCCTGCCACGCTTTGACAAGGCGACCGATGATCCTGCTCCCGCGTCTGAGTGGGTGAGGCTGGCCGAGCCTCTGGACGTGCTGATCTTCGAGGGCTGGTGTGTCGGTGCACGACTTCAGGCCGAGGCCGCCCTGGTCGGCCCGGTCAATGCTCTGGAGGCCGAACACGATCCCGACGGCGTCTGGCGACGGCACGTGAACACGGCGCTCGCCGGGCCCTACGCTGACCTGTTCGCCCGTATCGACCGACTGGTGCTGCTGGCCGCGCCGGGCTTCGAGGTCGTGGAGCGTTGGCGGTTACAACAGGAACACGCCCTGCGCGCCCAGGCCCCGAAGGGCGCCCGTGTCATGAGCGACGCCGAGGTCGCGACCTTCATCCAGCACTATGAGCGGCTGACCCGCCACATCCTGTCCGACATGCCCCGCTATGCCGATCTGGTGCTGAGGCTGGACGCGGATCGCCAGTTGAAAGACGACCAATGATCATCGCCTCGACCACTGATTTCCGCGAGGCCGCCCGGCGTCGCCTGCCGCGTTTCCTGTTCGACTACATCGACGGCGGGGCCTTCGCCGAGAAGACCTTGCGGGACAATGTGACGGATCTGGCGGACATCGCCCTGCGCCAGCGGGTGCTGCGCGACGTGTCGAACCTGAGCCTGGAGACCGAGCTGTTCGGCGAGACGACCGCCCTGCCGGTGGCCCTGGCCCCGATCGGTCTGGGCGGTATGTCGGCGCGGCGCGGCGAGGTGCAGGTGGCGCGCGCGGCCCATGCAGCCAACATTCCCTACATCCTGTCCACCGTCAGCGTCTGTTCGATGCAGGAGGTCGTGGACGGGGGCGGCCGACCCATCTGGTTCCAGCTCTATGTGCTGAAGGACCGCGCCTTCATGAAGGACGCGCTGGAGCGGGCCATGGCCCTGGGCGTGACCAGGCTGGTCTTCACCGTGGACATGCCGGTGCCCGGTTCGCGCTATCGTGACCCTCATTCGGGTATGAGCGGGCCGTGGTCGGGCGCGCGGCGCATGGTGCAGGCGGCGTTCAAGCCGGACTGGGCGGTGGATGTGGGTCTGCGCGGTCATCCGCACGACCTGGGCAATATCTCGGCCTATCGCGGCAAAGCGACGGGACTGGCCGACTATATCGGCTGGCTGGGCCAAAACTTCGATCCGTCGATCAGCTGGTCCGATTTGGAGTGGATCCGCGACCTGTGGAAGGGCGACATCATCATCAAGGGCGTTCTCGATCCCGAGGACGCGCGTGACGCCCTGCGCTTCGGCGCGACGGGGCTGGTGGTGTCCAACCACGGCGGGCGCCAGCTGGACGGCGCCGTGTCCACCGCCTGCGCCCTGCCGGCCATCGCCGATGCGGTGGGCGATGATCTGACGGTGCTGGTCGACGGCGGCGTGCGCACCGGTCTGGACGTGGTTCGGATGCTGGCTCTGGGGGCCAAGGGGGTCCTGCTCGGGAGGGCCTATATCTACGCCCTGGCTTCGGGCGGCGAGGCCGGGGTGACGCGGCTGCTGTCCATGATCGAAGCCGAGATGCGCGTGGCCATGGCCCTGACGGGGGTGAAGTCGATCAACGAGATCACGCGCGAGGTGCTGGCCCGCCCCCTCGACTGACCTCTTGTCGCAGGGCTGTCAGCCCGCACAGGCTTGATTCAATATAATACATCATACAACATGCACCCAACGACAAGAATGGGGTGAGACGCATGGCGGATGGCGCAACAGGCGAGAAGGCGGAGTTCAGCCGCCGTTTCGTGACCTTGGGGCTGGGCGCCGCTATGGCGATGAGCCCGACCATCGTGCGGGCGTCGGGCTCGCTGAGCGGCTTCTATAATGTGCGTGACTATGGCGCGGTTGGCGACGGCGTCGCCATTGATTCCGGCGCCATCAACAAGGCCATCGAGGCGGCGGCGGCCAAGGGCGGCGGCACGGTGGTGGTGCCGCCGGGGCATTATCTGTGCTTCTCGATCCGCCTGCGCAGCTTCATCACCCTGGTGCTGATGAACGGCTCGGTGATCGAGGCGGCGGACCCGCGCAAGCACGCGGGCCAATACGACCTGCCCGAGAACGTTTTCGACGAGCAGCTTCAGGACTATGGCGTCAGCCATTTCCACAACAGCCTGATCTATGGCGACGGCGTCAACGACGTGGCCATCATCGGCAAGGGCCTGATCCACGGTCTGGGACTGGACCGCGAAGGCCCGACGCCGCGCTGGCACGGCATGGCCGGATGGAAGTCGCCCGCCGAGCAGGGCCTGACCGCCGACGAGGCGCGTCGCGCCATCCCGCGCGAGATGGCCTATGAGGGCCGGGGCAACAAGGCCATCGGACTGACTGGATGCCGCAACGTCCTGCTGCGCGACTTCACCATCCTGCAGGGCGGGCATTTCGCCTGCTACGTGCTGGGCTCGACCAATGTCCGCATCGATGGCCTGACGGTGGACACCGACCGCGACGGCATCGACATCGACGCCTGCCGCGATGTGAAGGTGACCAACTGTCTGGTCAACGCGCCCAAGGACGACGCCATCGTGCTGAAGAGCAGCATGGCGCTGCAAGAGTTCCGCATGTGCGAGGACGTCAGCGTCATCGGCTGCAAGACCAGCGGCTATCTGCTGGGCACGGTGGTGGACGGCACCTATCAGCCGTCGCCCTACATGTCGGTCGACAACGTCGGCGTGCTGGGACGGATCAAGCTGGGCACCGACTCGGCGGCCGGCTTCCGCAACATTCTGGTGTCCGACTGCATCTGCGAGAATACGCGCGGGCTGCAGATGGGGGCCATCGACGGCGGGGTTCTGGAGGATGTGACCTTCTCAGACATCATCCTGAGGAACCCGGTCAATCACCCGATCTTTGTCCGTCTTTCGGCGCGCAACCGGGCGCCGCGCGGGGCCGCCATGTCGCAGGTACGTCGGGTTCGGTTCTCCAACATCAATGTCTCGGGCGCGCGGGGTGACTTCGCCAGCGGCGTGGTCGGCATTCCCGGCGGGATCATCGAGGACGTCAGCTTTACCGACATCCATGTGCGCTCATCCGGCGGCGGCACGCGCGAGGAGGCGGCGCGGGAGATCCCCGAGCGGATCAACTCGTCGTTGGAGCCCAACTTCATGGGCGTCTTCCCGGCCCACGGTCTCTATGTCCGCCACGCCCGCAACATCACGGTCAAGGACACGACCTTTGAGGTCGAGCAGGCCGACGCCCGTCCGGCTGTGGTGATGGACAGCGTCGAGGGCGCCGTCATCGACGGCCTGCGCTCCAGCCTGGCTCCACGCTCGGCGGTGCGGGCGGTGCGCAGCCGCGACATCCAGACCGGCGACATCAGCCGCCTGAGCTGAAGGGCCGCGCGCCCGCCCCTGAACGACACGACAACGACGCCCGACAAGGGCGCGAGGAGGATTTCATGAAGCGCCTTTCCCCCCAATCCCTACGCGCGCGACTGATCGTCGGCGGGGCCGTCTGGGCCCTGACGGCCGGTGCTGCCCTGGCGGCCGATGTGACGCCGCTGACTGAGGGATGGCGCTTCACGCGCACCGACGCCACGGGGGCGCAAGGCCCGCGCTTTGACGATCGGGCCTGGGGCTCGGTGGTCGTGCCGCACACCTATAATGTCGAGGATTCCGGCATCGGCGGAGCCAAGGCCCGAGGCGAGCCCGAGGGCGTCTATTATCGCGGGCCAGCCTGGTATCGCCTGACGCTGGATCAGGCGCCGCAGCCGGGCAAGCGCTACTTCCTGCATTTCGGCGGAGCGGCGCTGAAAGCCGAGGTCTATCTGAACGGCCGGTCGGTCGGCACGCACGAGGGGGGATACGCCGCCTTCCGCTATGACGTCACCGACGCCCTGCGGAGCGGCGGGAACCTGCTGGCGGTGCGCGTCGATAACGCCAAGAACCCGCGCTATGCCCCGCTGAACGGCGACTTCAACATCTTCGGCGGCCTCTATCGCGAGGTGAAGCTGATCGAGGCGCCTGACCTGCATATCGACCTAATGCAGCACGGCGGGCCGGGCCTGCACGTTCGCACGGACGCCCTGTCTCCCGGACAGGCCCAGATCAGTTCGCGGCTCTTTGTCCGCAATGACAGCCGTTTGGCCAAACGCTTTGAGGTGCTGACGCGCATCACCGACGCGGACGGCGCGGTCGTGGCCGAGACGCGCACGCCGGCGACGCTGACGGCGGGACAGGGCCAGACGGTCGAGCAGAGCTTGACGCTGGCCAACCCCGAGCTGTGGACGGGACGGGCCTCGCCCTATCTCTACAGGGTCACATCCGAGATCCTGGTCGACGGCCAGGCGATCGACAGCGCCGAGGTCCCGCTGGGCGTCCGCACCGTGGGCCTGAGCGACAAGGGCGAGTTCCTGCTCAACGGCCAGCCCTACGCCCTCTATGGCGCCAACATCCAGATGCCGACTCGCTTCGGCAAGGGCCCCATAGTCAGCGACGCCGAGATCGACGAGGACATGCAGATCATGTCCGACATGGGCGTCACCGCCCTGCGTCTGGCGCACATGCAGCACCCGCCGCGCGTCTATGAGACGGCGAACCGCCTGGGCCTGCTGCTGGTCACCGAGGTGCCGCTGATCGACGACATGGACCCGTCGGACCAGTTCCGCGAGAACCTGGTCCAGCAGATGCGCGAACTGATCGCCCAGAACGACAACCACCCCTCGGTCGGTCTGTGGGGCATCGGCAACGAGCTGCGGACCTCGGGCGACGCGGCTAACCGCCTGATGGCCGCCTTGCAGAGCACGGCCAAGGAGATGGATCCCACGCGGCCGACGACCTACGCCCACTGCTGCCTGGCGGACGACGACTCCATCGCCCAGCACAGCGACACCGTCTCCTATAACCGCTACTTCGGCTGGTACTGGACCGAGCCCAAGGACATCGGGCCCTGGGCCGATGAACTGCACGCCCGGATGCCCAACCGGCCCATCGGCGTCAGCGAATATGGCGCCGGGGCCAGCATTCTGCATCAGGAAGACCCGGTGATGCGCCGCCCGGTGGCCGATGGCTACTGGCACCCCGAGCAGTGGCAGACGACCTTCCACGAGGTGCACTGGCGCGAGATGCGCCAGCGCCCCTATCTGTGGTCGAACTTCATCTGGCTGGGCTTCGACTTCCCCTCGTTCAAGCGCAACGAGGGTGATCGTCCGGCCATCAATGACAAAGGCCTGGTCACAGAAGACCGTCAGACGCGCAAGGACGCCTACTACTGGTATCAGGCCAACTGGTCGGACGAGCCGATGATGCACATCACCAGCCGCCGCGACGTCAACAAGCGAACGCAGCGGGTGAAGGTGAAGGTCTTCTCCAATCAGGATCAGGTGCGCCTGCGCCTGAACGGCGGCGACTGGACCGTCGTGCCGGTCGAGGATCACGCCGCCGTCTGGGAAATCGACCTGGCGAGGGGCGAGAACCTGGTCGAGGCGACGACCGAGGCGGGCGACCGCGTCCTGAGCGACAGCGTGCGCTGGACCTATCGCACCTCGCCCTGATCGGTCGTCTTCTTTCTCCTGACCCTCAAGCCCTCCCGTTTTCGCTCGGGAGGGCTTCTTTTTGCGCGCGCCTACGAAAACCCCCTCCCGGCGGGGCCGGGAGGGGGCGTTCAGGACAGCGAAAGCGAGGGCTCAGGCCCGAGACAGGAAGCGGTAGTCGCCCGAGCCGACCTCCAGCACCAGACGGTCGCCGTCCATGCCGCGCACGACGACGCCGTCAGTCTGGCTCAGGGGGCGACCGTTCTCGCGCACGCTGTCGGCCGATCGGGCGGGCAGGCGGACCTCGGCGCGGCTGTTGGTCGGCACGACCAGATGCAGGTCGAAGCCGCCGTCGGGCTTCAACTCCCAGTCGGTGGTGATCCGGCCCAGGATGCTGTCGTAGTCCCCGCCGCCGCGCGGGACGCGGGCGTCCAGCACAGGATCGAAACGGAAGGTCAGGAAACCGGCCTTGATCGGCTCGATCCCGGCGATACGACGGAAGACGAAGCCCGTCACCGCGCCCAGGGCGTAGTGGTTGAACGAGTTCATCGCCACATCGCCTACGTCGCCGTTCCACCGCTCCCAGATGGTCGTCGCGTCCTTGCGGATCATATAGCCCCAGGACGGGAAGTCGGTGCGCAGCAGCAGGTCGTAGACGAGGCTGTCCTGATCATTGTCGGCCAGGGCGTCCAGGCTGTAGGGCGTGCCGAGGAAGCCCGTCGACAGCAGAGTGCCGCGACGGCGGATGTCGGCGACCAGATGACCAGTCGCGGCGGCCCGCTGGCTGTCAGGCACGAGGCCGAAGCGCAGGGCCAGGATGTAGCCGGCCTGGGAGCCGTTGCCCATCGAACCGTCGGGTCGGACGAACTCGCGTTGGAAGGCGGCGGTGATCCGCCGGGCCAGATCGCGATAGCGCACGGCCTCGGGGCGACGGCCCGAACCCAGGGCCATCTCGGCCATGGCGTCGACCGAGTGCTTCCACATGGCGGTGGCGATCAGGGCCTTGGGCGTCGTCTCGTCGCCGGGATTGACGGCGTCCAGCGCCACCCAGTCGCCGAAGTCGTAGCCGCGCTGATTGCGCCAGATCAGGTCCGGGTTGTGCTCCAGGATGAAGCCGAGATAGCGGCTCATCGCCGCCCAGTTTTGATCCACCACGGCGGTGTCGCCGTAACGCTGCCAGGCGGTCCACGGCAGGATGACCCCGCCGTCGGCCCAGCCCGGCGAGGCGCCGAGGCCCAGTTCCTGCCAGCCGGCGGGGGCGTAGTCAGGGAACTCGCCGCGCGGTCCCTGAGCGTCGCGCACGTCGCCCATGAAGCGTTCCGTGAAGGCGGCCACGTCCATGTTGAAGGCGGCGGCGTCCCAGAAGACATTGGCGTCACCGGTCCAGCCCAGGCGCTCGTCGCGTTGCGGACAGTCGGTCGGCACGCCGAAGAAGTTGGATCTCTGGCTCCACAGGGTGTTGCGCCACAGCCCATGGATGACCGGATTTGCGACCCGCAGATGACCCGTCTCGATCAGATTGGACGAGACGACGACGCCCTCGATGTCGTCGACCGTGGGCGCCCGGCCCATGGCTTCTTCAAAGCCTTCGACCTCGACATAGCGGAAGCCGAAATAGGTGAAGCGCGGCTCATAGGTCTCGCCCGCCGGATCGCCTTTCAGCGTGTAGACGAGGGCGGCGCGGGCGGCGCGCAGGTTGGACTGATCGACGTGACCATCCGCCTGCAAGACCTCAGCGAACTTCAGCGTCACGGCCTGACCGGCCCGGCCCTTCACCTTGAGACGCGACCAGCCCGAGAAGTTCTGGCCGTAGTCGAGGACGTAGTGGCTGCCGACCTTGGTGATCGACCGGGCATTCAGCGTCTCGATGCGGCGCAGCGGCGGGCTGATCTGGGCCTTGAGAACGCAGGGCGGCGTGGGCGCAATGTCCACGCCGCGCCATCCGGCGGCGTCAAAGCCGGGCGCGGCCCAGCCGGCCTTCTCCAGCCGGGCGTCATAGTCCTCGCCGTAATAGATCTCGCCCTTGGTGACCGGGGCCTCGGTCAGTCGCCAGCTGTCGTCGGTGACGACCGTCTCGCGCGCGCCGTCGACGTAGGTGATCTCGAGTTGAGCAAAGAAGCGCAAGGGCGCATCGCCGAAGGCGTAGCGACCCGCCGGCGCATGGTAGCTGCCGTACCAGCCGTCGCCGACCATGGCCCCGATGGCGTTGTCGCCTGTGGTCAGCAGGTCGGTGACGTCGTGGACCTGATAGAGGGCGGTCTTGCGGAAGTCGGTGCTCTCGGGGCTGAGCAGGGCGTCGCCGACGCGCTTGCCGTTGATCTGGGCCTCATAGACCCCCAGCGCCGTCGCATAGAGACGGGCGTGGGCGATCGGCCGGGCGACCGCGAAATCCTTGCGCAGCAGGAAGGCGCCATAACCGGGCCAGGCCTGGGGCTGGTTCTTCGACACCTCGGCGTTCGTCCAGCGGGCGTCGCTGAAACCAGGCTGCTCCCAGCCCTTGGGCGCATGAAGGGCCGTCTTCATGCCGCGCGAGGTGATGCGCACCACGCGGCCGCCGCCCAGATCGGCGCGGATCATGGCGGCCGCCGCGATCTCGAAGAACTTGGGCTCGTTGAAGGCGGCGGGGTCCTTGACGCGGAAGGCGACGACGTGACGGCCCGCATTGAGGCGGTGGCGCGTCTCGGCGATGGGGGCCACGCCGAAGGAGATGGAGGGGTGGTGCGGCCGCTCCAGAGTCTTGCCGTCTAGCCAGATCTCGGCGTCGAAATTGGCGATGGAGAACAGGGTGACGTCCGCCGCCGAGGGCAGGTTGAAGCTTAGGCGGAAGAAGCGATCCGACTTGTCCGCCGGCCGGTCGCCGCGCATCCACAGCAGACCCGCCTGACGGTCGGCGTGGGCCATTTCGGTTTCGGCGGCGATCCATTTGGCGCGCCAGTCCGACGGCTGGAGCAGACCCATCTCGAAGCGCGAGCTGGCGCTGGTCGCACGCCGTCCCTTGTTGTCGCGGATCAGCACGCGCCACCAGATGACCTGGCGCGATTTCAGCGGACTGCCCAGCCAGGACACGTCCATGCTCTGATCGGTCAGGACCTCACCGGCGTGCCACAGGTCGGGCGTGCCGGCCTCCAGCAGTTCGCGCGTGCTGGCGGCCTGGATTTCGTATCGGGTCTGCTGCACGCCGCGATCGGGGCTTTGCAGCCGCCACGACAAGCGCACGGCCTGATCTTCGAGCCCTATGGGGGCGACGGCGGCGGAGGCCTTGAGGTCCAGCACCTCCAGCGGCGGCGCCTGCAGGGCGCGGGCCGAGGCGGCGGGGGAGGCGGCGGCCAGACCGGCGAGGCCGGCGCCGCCCAGAAGGCCGCGACGCGAGACGGCGCTCATCGTGCGGCGCCTGCGACCGGACGCGGTCCGGCGGAGTCCATGACGGCCTGGGCCTCTGCGGGCCAGTCGCGGGCGGGGAAGAGGAAGTTGCCCTCGGCGACGTTGCCGATCTCGCGCAGCCAGCGGCCGCCGGTGCGCATGGAGTTATGCCAGTTGCCGGTCGCGGTGTTGTCGGTCGAAATCCGGCGCTGATACATCTTGCCGGCGGTGTTGATATTCAGCCACTTGCCCTGGGTGTCGATGACGTTGCCCGTGACGGTGAAGTGCTTGGAGCCCTCGTCCAGATAGACGCCGATCTTGTCGCGGATGTCGAAGATGTGGTTGGCGCGGATGACCGAGTCCGGGTTGGCCGACAGGTTGTAGATGGCGCCGCCGTCCATATACCAGGTCTTCACGCCGTGGATGCGGTTGCCCTCGATCAGGGTATTGCGCAGCGTCGTCGGGGTGGTGAAGCGGGTGTTGTAGAGATAGCCCTTCTGGTTCTCGTCGTAGTTCGGATTGCCGCCCGCGTCGTTGTAGCCCCATCCCCAACCCACGGCGATCGCGTCATAGGGGGCGTCGGTGATGTCGTTGTGCAGGATGCGGGTCCCGTCGATGTAGGTCGTCAGGATCGCGGCGTTGTCCTTGTAGTCCTGGCTGACGCCCGCGATGACGTTGTCGGCGATCTCGATGTTGCGGCTGGTCAGGTTCGGGTCGGTCGGATGGTGGGCGTCCAGGCGCACCCCGCCGGCCATGATGGCGCTGCCCGACAGGACGCCGAAGTGGTTGCGGCTGACGCGCACATCTTGCACCGCCAGGCCGACGCCCGACAGGTTGGCGACGGCTTCGTTGCCCAAACCGAGCGCGATCTGCCCTAGCTGGGTGAAGTGGTTGTTCTCGAAGACGATGTCGCGGGCGGCGGCGACCTGAACCGCCGCCGGGATCTGGTGCCAGAGCTGGCGCATGGACTCGAACTCGGGGCAGCCCCAGCCGCAGCTCGACCAGGCGTCGGCGGGACGGATCGGCGAGACATCCTTGAGGAAGGCGCCGCTTTGCTGGTTGGCGTAGCCGGTCGCTTCCGACGGCCCCATCCATGAGGTGTAGGAGAAGCGCAGGCCGTTGAAGGTCAGGTTGCGGATCGGCGCTTCAGGCGTGCCGCTGACTGACATCAGGGCGGGCAGGGCCGGGACCGTGACCCGCAGCTTGGCGATGTCGTCGTCCTGGGCAATGCGCAGGTAGAGCTTGCCCGCCTTGGGGTCGATGAACCACTGATAGGGCTTGGCGTGCCAGTCGTTGGTCTTGCCGATCAGTTCGGGGGCGTTGACCAGGAAGAGCCGGGAATCGTCCGGGAAGATCGGCTTCGAGATCGTGTCGTAACCCCAGGTGTTATTGTCCCAGGCGGGCTGTTGCATCGTCAGCGTCGTGCCGCTGATCGAGGCGACGGGCGAGAAGCGGTCAGTGAAGAAGCCGGTAGCCTCGACCTCCAGCCGGTCGGGGTGCTGGATCGAGCCGATGAAGGCCAGGTCGGGGTTGGTGATCTCCATGCCCGTGGCGGTGAAGTTCACATCCGAATGGCTGATCTCCAGCCAGGGGCGTTCGGCCAGGGTGTCGTTGACCCAGACCTGACGCGCATCGAGGCCCTTGGGGATGTCGGCGACATAGATGCGGCGTTCTGCGTCCGAAACCGTGAAACCCGAGACGTCGAAGCCGCCCGAGATGATCGGGCGCTCGCCGGACTTGGCCTGCCAGATCACCTTGTGGTCGCCCTGGCCGCCGTCGATGGCGTTGAAGACCAGGGGCTGATCCAGGCGATAGGTTCCGGCTGCAATCTCGACCGTGACGTCTTCGGAGCGGTTGTGGCTGCGGACCAGAGCCTGGGCCCGCGTCAGGGACTTGACCGGGCGCGTGGCGCTGCCGGGATTGCGGTCGTTGCCGTCAGGCGAGACGTGGACCGTCGTCTGCGCGCCCACAGCCGTCGCCGAGAGCATGATCCCGGCGGACAGAAGGCCCGCCGTGATCATGCCGAAACCTGCACCTTGCCCCATCCCGCACTCCCATAAACATATTATGTATTATGAAATCAGCCTAGCGGATGGACCCTCGGTGTCAATGCAGGGGGAGGGAGGAAATCAGGCCTGCGCGACGACCTGTCGCTGTTCGCCAAGACTTTCGATGCCCAGTTCCATCACGTCGCCGACGTTCAGATAGACGGGTTCCGGCTTCTGGCCCAGACCGACGCCAGGGGGCGTGCCGGTCGAGATGACGTCGCCGGGCTGCAGACTCATGAACTGGCTGACGTAGTGGACGATGAAGGCAGGCTTGAAGATCATGGTGGCGGTCGTGCCGTCCTGGAAGGTCTTGCCGTTGACCGTCAGCCACATGCGCAGATTGGCCGGGTCCGGCACCTCGTCGCGCGTGACCAGCCAGGGGCCGAGCGGGCCGAAGGTGTCGCAGCCCTTGCCCTTGTCCCAGGTGCCGCCGCGTTCGGTCTGGAAGGCGCGTTCGGACACGTCGTTGATGGTGCAGTAGCCGGCGATGCAGGCCTCGGCCTCTGCTTCCGAGACGTAGGCGGCGTCCTTGCCGATGACGATGCCCAGCTCGACCTCCCAGTCCAGCTTGGTCGAGCCGCGCGGCTTCAGGACCGTGTCGTTCGGGCCGACGATGCAGGACGTGGCCTTGGAGAAGAGCACGGGCTCGTCAGGGATCGGCAGGCCGGATTCCGCGGCGTGGTCGGCGTAATTCAGGCCGATGCACAGGAACTTGCCGACCTTGCCGACGCAGGGGCCATAGCGGACGCCCTCAGGCGCCAGGGGCAGGGCGGTCAGGTCGAGCGCGCGAAGGCGGGCCAGGCTGTCATCCGACAGAGCGGCGCCGTCGATGTCGGTGACGACGCCGCTGAGGTCGCGGATACGGCCATCGGCGTCGATCACGCCGGGCTTTTCCTGGCCTGAGGGGCCGAAGCGGAGAAGTTTCATCGCGAATATCCTTGCAGCAGGCTCAGTTGACCCAACCGCCGTCGATCACGTTGATCGTGCCGGAGGTGAAGGCGGATTCGTCGGAGGCCAGATAGACGGCCAGGGCGGCCAGTTCAGTCGGGCGGCCGAACCGGCCCATGGCCTGACGGGCGGTGAACTCGGCATAGGCCTTGTCGAAGTCGCCGGTGTCGCGCAGGCGCTGCAACAGGGAAGGCGTCTCGACGGTGCCGGGGCAGATGGCGTTGCAGCGGATGCCCTGGGTCACGAAGTCGGCGGCGACCGACTTGGTCAGGCCAATGACGGCGGCCTTGGTGGCGCCATAGGCGAAGCGGTTCGGCACCGCCTTGATGCTGGAACAGACCGACGACATGTTGATGATGGACCCGCCACCGTTGGCGATCATCTGCGGCAGGAAGGCCCGGATCATGCGATACTGGGCCGTGACGTTGAGGCTGTTGGAAAAGGCCCAGGCGTCCTCGTCGCAGTTCAGGATGGTGCCCGCGTGAACGAAGCCCGCGCAGTTGTAGAGCACGTTCACCTGCGGAAACTCGGCGGCGATCGCCTTGACGGCCTCGGGATCGGTGACGTCCAACTGGCGGACGGTGACGCCCTCCAGATCGTCCAGGGGCGCAATGTTGATGTCGGCGGCGATGACCTGCGCGCCTTCGCGGAGGAAGGCCTCGACCGTCGCTCGCCCAATCCCCTGCGCCGCCGCCGTCACCAGGGCGGTCTTGCCTGCCAGTCTCATCGCTGCATCCTTAAAACATAAGACGTATTATGTTTTGCTAGGCCGCTGTCGCGCGGGCGTCAAGATAGGGGCAGGGGGCAAAGAAAAACCGCCCCCCGACAGGCGGGGGGCGGTGCACCAGAATGGCAGGGAGAGAGGCGTTTAGAAGCGCAGTCGAACGCCCGCCGAGACACGGCGTCCCGTGGTGCGGAACTCCTTCGTGCGGTCTTCCGAAACCGAATAGAGGAACTCTTCCTCGTCGGTCAGATTCAGGGCGTCTAGGAAGACGGTGACGTTTTCGGTCACGTCATAGGAGGCACCGGCGTCGAGCTGGCCGTAGGCGTCGAAGTATTCGGGCTCGCTATTGCGGCCCACGGCGACGGCCACGAACTTGTCGCGCCAGGTGTAGGCCAGGCGGGCCTGGATCGGACCCTTCTCGTAGAAACCAACCAGGCTGTAAGAGTATTTCGACAGGCCTTCCAGGCCATAGGAGATGCCGCCGGCGTTGGAGTATTCGGCGTCAGAGTCGGCATAGGTGAAGCTGGTCTGCACGCCCAGGCCGTCGAACGGCGCCGGCAGGTTGTCGAACGTCTGGCGATAACCCAGCTCGATGCCCTTGATGGTCGCGCCTTCGCCGTTGCTGGGCACCGTGACCGAGAAGGAGACTTCGTCGATCTGTTCCTTGGTCGTGGTGGTGCTGACGAAGGAGTCGAGGTTTTTGTAGAAGGCCGCGAACGACAGCAGCGAGGTGGGGGCGAAATACCACTCCACGCCGGCTTCCATCTGGGTCGCGCGGAAGGGCTTCAGATCCGGGTTGCCGCGCTTGATCGACTCATTGCCGGGGTTGGTCTGGATGCTCTGACGTGGCGACAGGTCGCTCAGCGTCGGGCGGGTCATCACCCGCGAGGCGGCGAAGCGAACGATTACATCGTCAGTCACCGACAGGCGGGCGTTCAGCGACGGCAGCACGTCGGTGTAGTCGCCGTCGAAGCTGACGGGCGAAACATCGGACAGGACGATGATGTTCTGACCTGAGCCGTTAGGCTTGGCGCTGATCACGGTTTTTGAAGCGCCGGACGAGGTGTAGGAGGTGTTCTCGACGCGAACGCCCATGTTCACCGTCAACGGCATACCGCCCAGATCGGCTTCGATCTGGCTCATCAGATAGCCGGTCCAGACCTTCTCATCGACGACAGACGAGGCCGAGGCGTCATAGACGCTGGGGGCGAAGGCCTTGCCGTCACGATCCGCCAGACCCTTCACATAGGCCATCAGGGCGTTGGGGTCGTAGGTAAGCCAGTCGTGCATGATGTCGCCGCCGCGACCGTCGAAGAAGTTCATGCCGGTCGGGGTGAAAAGATCCGACGGCAGGGCTTCGTTGGAACCGCAATAGGCGCACTGCTGACCGAACGGCATGGAGGTGCCGTAGATGTCCTTGATGCGGTTCTGATAGCCGATGCCGCCGTACAGGGTGACGTTGCCCCCCGGGGTCCATTCGCCGTCGATACGGTATTCGTCGATGGTGTCCTTGGTCCGACCGGCGCTGTTCCAGATGTAGTAATGGGCGGTCAGGCCGTTCGGATCGGTCGCGGCGTCGGCGGTCGAGCCGGGGTAGTTGAAGCCGTACTCATAGATGGGCGAGCCGCCGCGGCGGTCCCACCATAGGTCAACGCCCTTGCGGCGGATGGTGGTGAAACTGGGGGCCTGATCGCTCTTGCGTTCCGAGGTCGAGGTCGAGACGTCGAAGGACAGCTTTAGATCGTCGTTGACCTGCCAGTCGGCGTTGAAGCCCAGCTGATGCGTTTCGACGTTGCGGGTGTCATACTGCATGATCTGGTCGACGAAGCCGCCAGCGTAGCGCTGATAGACGGCCTCACCGCCCTCGACCACCTGCTCGACCAGGGTGCCGCCGCTGAAGTCGTAGGCCAGACCCGTCTGGCGTTCGGTGATGTCCGCCTTCACATACATGGCGTCGAGCGTCAGGGTCAGGTTCTGCATCGGGCGGTACTGACCCGAGGCGTTCAGGCCCAGCATCTGCTTGCTGCGCTCAAAGAAGAAGGGCGACAGGTTCGACGGCATCGAGACGCCGGAGAAGGGAGCGACGTCGGGGCCCATGCGACCGGCAAAGTAGCAGTCGTGACCTTTCTTGGTGTCGCACGTCTCGCCGACCGGCGGGCTTGAGCGACGAACGTGCCCGGCGCCGATGGTGAACTCGTCGTTGCGGGTGTCCTGATCGACGTAGGAGGCGGCCAGGGCGAAGCCCAGGGTGCGGTCGTCATTGCGCCAGGAGGCGACGGCCGAGGCGTCCTGGCTGTAGTTGTCGGCCAGCTCCGCCCAGGTCGAACCCAGCGAGCCCGCGACAGCGAACGGCTTGCGCTGATCCAGCGGGCGCAGAGTGCGCACGTTGATGGTCGCGCCGATCGAGGCGCCGTTGATGTTGGCTTGCGGCGACTTGTAGACATCGGCGCCGGAGATGATTTCCGAAGGCAGGACGTCGAAGGAAAATTCGCGGCCGTTGTTGTCGGTGGCCAGGGTGCGGCCGTTGACGGTCACCGCGTTGAACTTGGGTCCAAAGCCGCGCACCGTGACGAAGCGGCCTTCGCCGCGGTTGCGGTCGATGGTCACGCCCGGGATGCGTTGCAGGGACTCGGCCACGTTCTGGTCGGGCAGCTTGCCCAGGTCCTCTGAGGCGATCGAGTCGACCACGCCAACGGCGTTGCGCTTGATGTTGATCGATTGCTGCTGACTGGCGCGGATGCCGGTGACGACGATTTCGTCCACCGTGGTCGCGTCTTGGGCACCGGTGTCATTTTGCGGCGCGTCTTGCGCCATGACGACAGCCGGGAGGGCGAGGGCGGACAGCACGCCCATGGCGGTCGCGGCCATCAAATTCGTCTTCGTGGACATCATGAGATCCTGCTGGGTTCCAACCTTGGCGGCCTGTTTTTCCGGCCTTGCTGAAACCCTACGAACGGCGTTCCCGTATGTCAAATTATCATCATACGTATTATAACATTCAAGCCTAGCGAACCGACCGGATGGGCGCGACGCACAGGGCCGAGCCGAAGACGAAGATGACCGCGGCGATGAAGATGACTGCGTAGTCGCCGCCGAAGAGGTTCAGCAGAATCGCCGCCATCACGGGGCTGATGATCTGGGGGATGTTGACCGCCGTGGTCAGGACGCCGAGATCCTTGCCCTCGTCGCCCTCGGCGCTCTGCGGCAGGACCTGGGTCATCAGGGCCATGTCGATCGACATGAACATGCCGTAGCCGATGCCGATTACCCCGGCGTAGATCCACATGCCGGTCATGTTCGGCAGCACCAGGGGGGCGACCATGGCGCAGCCCATGATAAGGCTGGCGGCGATGACGAAGGGCTTACGGCGCTGAAAGCGGTCCGACAGGTAGCCTGAGGCCAGTGAGGAGACGATCAGGCAGATCAGGGTCAGGATCGCCAGATTGGCGATGGCGATGTTCGACTGGGCGTCGGACAGGCCGATGTAATCCCGCAGGATGTAGAGCATGTAGGCGGCGACGGCCTGATAGCCCATGTAGATGGTGAAGCGCCCGGCGAAGGCCCAGGCGAAGTCGGGATGGTCTTTCGGGCTGATCCAGAAGCCCTTGGCGAAGGCGATCCACGAGAAGCTGCGGCGCGGTTGCTCGGCGCTGGACGGCTCGCGATTGATGACGACAAAGGCGATGCACGAGGCGGCGATGGCCAGGGCGAACAGGCTGTAAGCCAGGACCTGAGCCCCGGCCAGATAGCCGGCGACGACGGTGCCTGCGGTCAAGCCGGCGGTCATGCCCGCGCCGACCACGCCCGACACTACGCCGCGCGTTTCAGGCGGGAAGCGGTCGGCGATCACGGTCGTCATGGCGGGCTGCATGGAGTTGTAGGCCACTGTCGCCATGACCCAGAAGACCATCAGCGACCAGAAGCTGGTCATCCACGACACGCCGAACAGGCACAGCGACCCGACCACCGAGGCGATGGCGATCCACGGCGACCGACGCCCCCAACGCGACCGGGTGCGGTCGGACAGGGCCCCGGCTATGGGCGTCGTCAGGGTCGAGAAGACCGAGGTGATGGCGAACAGAATGGCCAGGTTGTTGGCCTTGTTCCCGGGATTCATCTCGGCGATCTGGTTGGGCAGCAGCACGCCGAGCACGCCGCTGTAGAGGGCCATCAGCAGGAAGAAGTTGACCATCAACGACAGCTGAAGGCGGCGGCGGCCTTGACCGTTGACGGGCAGGGCGACGGTCTGGGTGGTCATGCGGACAGATCCTTGTCGACGCCGCCGAGATAGAAGGCGCGGGCGGTCTCGGTGCGAATTTTCTCGCGATCAGACGAGGGGAGGGCGGCGATGGCGGCCTCGAACAAATCACGCCAGCGGCCATAGCCGCCCGCCAGATTGACCACGGGCCAGTCGCCGCCGAACATCAGGCGGTCCGGCGTGAAACAGTCGAGGGCGTGGTCGAGATAGCGGCGCACGACGTCATCGCGTCGGGCGTCCCAGGCGTCCTGAGCGGTCAGGCCCGACAGCTTGGCGAAGACGTTGGGCAGGGCGGCCAGTCGTTTCAGATTGGCGGCCCAGTCGGCGTGGTTCAGGTCGCCGTTGGCGGCGGCGATGTCGGGCTTGCCCAGATGATCCAGCACCACCCGCGCCTGGGGCGCGCGCTCGAGCAGGGCGGTCAGGGTCTGATGCAACTCGGGCAATTGGTGATCGCGGGCGCAGACGTCGATTGTCAGACCGCGCTCGGCGGTCAGGACCAGGCCGTCCAGATGATCCGGCGCGGCGATGAATCCGGCGGCTTCGTTCTGCACCGACCGCCGCACGCCGCGCACCAGAGGACGGGCGACCAGGGCGTCGAGGTGGGGCGCGACCTTCGCGCCTTGTTCGAGCGGGGCGAAGGCCACGACGGCGAGGATGTCGAGCGCGGGGTGTTTCAGGTCAGCGACCCAATCGGCCTCGGCCAGCGCCTGTTCGGGCGCGCAGTCCGCCTGAACGAAGACGGCGCACCTGACGCCGGCGGCTTCGGCGGCCCAGTCTTCCGGTCCGTGGCGTCCAGCGATGTCCGGCACATAGCTCAGCCAGTCATAGTCGAGGCGCGACGGGTCCCACAGATGCAGGTGGGCGTCGATCATGCGCCGGCCTTGCCGCCGTTGCCGGGCAGGACGTCCCAACCCTGGTTCAGCACAGGGGCCAGCACGGCCTCGACCGCCGCGAGAAGTCCGGCGTCGAGCGGCGTTGTCAGGGCCTCGACGTTGCGGGTCAGGTTCGACGGCTTGGACATGCCGACGACAGTGGAGGCGATGCCCTGGGCGGCGGCGGTCTGTAGCGCGAACTGCAGGGCGATGCGCGACAGGTCGGTCCCCGCCTCACGGCAAAGGCGCGCGGCTTCTGCGGCGGCGGCATGGACGCTGGCGTGGCCGGGATGCCAGCCGGGCGGCCCCTGATCGGTCAGCAGCCCCATGCCCAGGGGCGAGGCGTTGAAGACGCTGATCCCGGCGGCGTTCAGTCGTCGGGCGCTGTCGGCCAACCGCTGATCCTGCAGCGTATAGGTGCAGTAGGCCATGACGGTGTCGACGCCCTCGGACAGGGCGACTTCTTCCAGCAGGCCCAGGTCGTAGCCGGTGACGCCGATGCGACCGATGGCGCCCTGGGACTTGAGCTCGCGCATCAGCGGCAGGGCTTTGTCCAGCAATTGCGCCCGGTCGCCGTGCTCGATGTCGTGGCATTGCAGCACGTCGATATATTCGACGCCGAGCCGGGCGCGGCTTTCGTCAAGGCTGCGCAAGGTCGCGTCGCGCGAGAAGTCCCAGGCCTTGTCGCCGTAGCGGCCGATCTTGGTCATGACCACGAAGCTGTCGCGAGGCCGCCCTTTCAGGGCGCCGCCCAGCGCGGTTTCGGCCCGCGTCATCCCATAGTAAGGCGCGACATCGATCAGGTTGATCCCGGCGTCCAGCGCCGCGGCGACCACCGCGTCGGCCTCGGCCTGAGACACGTCCTGATAGACCCCGCCCAGCGAGGCGCCGCCGAGCGCAAGCACAGAGACGGCAGGACCGTCATGGTTCAGTCTGGTGGTCTGCATCCCGGTCGTTTCCTGCGTCATTCGACGTCTGTGTTATTTGCTGGATGCCCGTGCCGGCGGTCCCAGATCAAGCCCCGCGCGCTGGGGCCGGACGTGGGGGCCTTCGACCACCTCCCAGGCGCCGTTCAGGCGATTGGCGGCGATGGCGGCCTCATCGACCTCGATGCCGAGGCCGGGCTCGTCACCCAGGATGATGCCGCCGTCGCCGATCTGTTGATCAACTTTCAGGCCGATGGGGAAGTGGAAGTCCTGCACCTCGACGCCCAGGCTGTTGGGCGCCGCCGCCGCCGCGTGCGCGACCGGGTTGGCGTTGTAGCCGACGGGCGAGATCGGCAGGTTGTGGGCGTGGGCGGCGATGGCTACGCGGTTGAAGTGGGTCACGCCCCAGACGCTGCCCGTTTGAACGATGTCCACGGCCCTGGCGTCGAACAGAGGGCTGAACTGGTCGAGACCGGTCAGGTTCTCGCCCGTGGCGACGGCCGCCTTGACCGCGCGGCCAACGACGGCGTGGCCCTCGGCATCCCAGCGGCGCAGGGGCTCTTCGATCCAGGTCAGATCGAGGTGGGTCTCGATCTCGCTCAGGTGGCGGACCGCCTGCTTGCGGGTCCAGCATTCATTGACGTCCAGCATCAGGGCGGGACGGGCCGTATTGGCGCGGAAGATGTCGCGGGCCTTCAGCAGGCGACGGATGTCGCGGTCAAGATCACGCCCGCCCTTGATCTTGGCCGAGGTGAAGCCGCGCTCTGCCCAGCGGATATAGAGGGCCTCAAAGGCGTCGTCGTCGAGGCCGTAGCAGAGGCCGGACGCATAGCCGGGCACGAATCTATCGCGCGCGCCGAGCGTGCGCCACAGCGGTTCATTGGCCATCTTGGCCTTGAGGTCCCACAGGGCCATGTCGATGGCGGCGATGGCCCCATAGGTGGCGCCGGCGTGACCGCTCTTGAACACCTGGGCCAGCATCCGGTCATAGAGGGTCGAGACGGCGCGGGGGTCCTCGTTCTCGACGGCAGGAAAGACGCGGGCGATGTCCACATGCTGGCCCAGCCCCACGCCGGTCAGGCCGCTGTCCGTCTCCAGCAACAGGATCGGCACCTCGGTTATGCCTGAGGCGATCACCCCGTTGACGTCGCCGACCGGACGTTTCCAGTCGTGAACCGTGGTCAGGCTGCGATAGCCGGTGATTTTCATAAGGCGGGGTCTCGGACCAGATTGTCGGCGTTCAGTCAGTTTATAATATGTATGATGATTCCGACTTGGCAAGCCTCGGCTACAAATCCCTTCAGGATTGACAGGGCCGTCAACAATGTGACTCCCATATCGTGATACAAATGATGACCCCGGACGCTTCGCGGGGAACAACGAGACAAGACGAACCATGACCCTTGCAGCCACCGCAGCAACTCATCAGCGTCCCGCGCGGCGCCCGCGTCTGGCGGCGGCGGTGGTCGAGGATCTGGTCAACGCCATCGTGACCGAGATCCACCCTGCGGGTTCGGCCCTGCCGCCCGAGAACGTGCTGTGCGACATCTATGGCGTCAGCCGGACCGTGGTGCGCGAGGCGACGACCGCCTTGACGGAAAAAGGTCTGGTGGTGTCGCAGCAGGGGCGGGGGACCATCATCCAGGACCCGTCGTCGTGGAACCTGCTGGACCCGATGATTCTCAGCGCCCTGTTCCGGCGCGAGGACGGTCTGTCCTATCTCGACAACCTGTCGGAAATCCGCGCGGCTCTGGAGGGTGAGATGGCCGCCAAGGCCGCGCGCAAGCTGACGCCCGAGGCCGCTGACGAACTGACCCGTCAGATGGATAAGCTGGCCAGCCTGATCACCACTCCGGCGGGCTATGTGCATGAGGACGTGGCCTTCCACGACATCATCATGCGTCTGTCGGGCGATCGACTGAGCAAGGCCATCATCGACAGCATCCAGAGCAAGGCTGTGAAGACCCACAGCTACAGCGGCAAGCTGAATGTCGAGCACGTCCGGGCGACGCATGAGGCCCACGTGAAGGTCTATGACGCCATCATGGCCCGTGATCCCGACGCGGCGGCGCGCGCCATGCGGGACCATATCGAAGGCTCGTGGCAGAAACGGCGTCCGAAGACCCTGCCCAAGGGCTGATCGGCGCGGCGCATGGCCGCGATCTGCAAGACATAACTTGTATGATGATTTTTGATCGGCTTATGTCTCTCCAGAAAATGGGGAGACGAGACGATGACGCAGGGGATGACACGCCGGGCCGTGGTGGCGGCCGCCGCTGCGGGGGCGGCCCTGGCTGGCGCTGGGGCAGTCCAGGCGCAGGCCGTGACGGTCGAGCGCTGGGGACTGTTCGAGACCGCCCTGACGGCAGCGGGCGCAGCGGCGCCGTTCCGCGTGGCCTTGACCGGGGTCTTCACCAATGGCGTCACCACGGTTCGCGCGCCGGGCTTCTATGACGGGGACGACCTCTATCGCCTTCGCTTCTCGCCGCCGGAAACGGGGCATTGGCGCTGGCGCGTCGAAAGCGACCTTCCGGCTCTGAACGGTCGCGAGGGCCGGTTCGAGGCGGTGGCGCCCAAGGCGGGCAATCATGGACCGGTGGCGGTCAGGGACGGCTATCACTTCGCCCATGCGGACGGCACGCCTTTCCGCCAGATCGGCACCACCAGCTACGGCTGGACCCATCAGCCCGAGGCGAGGCGTCGGCAGACGCTGGAGACCCTGCGCGCGTCGCCGTTCAACAAGCTGCGGCTGTTGGTCTTCCCCAATGCGACCATTTCGACCAACGAAGCGTTCTTCCCCTATGAGAAGACGGGGGCGGGTCCGCGCGACTGGGATCTGACACGGTTCAATCCGGCCTATTTTCAGCGTCTGGACGCCTGCGTCGCCGCCCTGTGCGCGCAGGGCGTTCAGGCCGACGTCATCCTGTTCCATCCCTATGACGAGACCTATGGTTTCGAGGAGATGGGGGCCGAGGCGGACGATCACTACGTCCGCTATGTTGTGGCGCGCCTGGCGGCCTATCGGAATGTCTGGTGGTCGCTGGCCAATGAGTATGACCTGCTGAAGACCAAGACCGACGCCGATTTCGACCGGATGTTCCAACTGGTCCAGGTCCAGGACCCCTATGGCCGCCTGCGCTCGATCCACAACTGGCGACAGCTCTACGACCACGGCAAACCCTGGGTGACGCACGCCAGCATCCAGAACGGTTCCGCCGTGCTGGACGACGTGCGCGCTGAGACCTACCGCAGCGTCTGGAAGAAGCCCGTGATCTTCGACGAGGTCTGCTACGAGGGCAATATCGAGGACCGCTGGGGCGACCTGACCGGCCCCGAGATGGTGCGCGGCTTCTGGCACGGCCTAATCGGCGGAACCTATGTCGGCCACAGCGAATGCCTGCCCCGCAGCAAGGGCGACGGATTTTGGCTGGGCGAGGGCGGCGAACTGCGGGGCGAAAGCGCGCCGCGTCTGGCCTTCCTCAAGACCGTCATGGAGGCGGGGCCGACGCGGGGAATCGACCCGATCGACAAATGGTGGGAGCAGCATCTGGGCGGCGTTCCCGGTCACTACTACCTGCGCTACTTCGGCGACGAGACGCCAGCCGAATGGGCGCTCGACCTGCCGCGCGACGAGATCAAGGGCGGAGAACGCTTCCGCGTGGATCTGATCGACACCTGGAACATGACGGTCGAGCCCTTGCCGGGCGAATTTGTGATGGCGGCCAAGGAAACCAAATACTTCTTCCACGACCCGGCGCGTCCGACGGTGAGCTTGCCTGGCCGCCCCTGGATGGCGGTACGCGTGATGCGGGTGAGTTGAGGCGAAGCCTGACTGACAGCTTCCTGTCGCCCTCTGTCGAGGGCGTTCAAGCGGCTTTCGCTGGCCCAGAAGCGGCCGGTGATTCTGCCTCTTTGGCCGACGAACCTCGCGGCGACTAGGCGTCGCCTTTTCGCTTTAGGCCCTCCAACTCGGCCATCATCGCGTCGCGCATGGCGAACTTCTGGATCTTGCCTGTGACGGTTAGGGGAAATTCGCGGACGAAGCGGACGTGATAGGGCAGCTTTTGGTGGGCGATCTGGCCGCGGCAGAAGTCGAGCAATTCCGCCCGGTCCATGGTCGCGCCTTCGATCAGCATGACCCAGGCGCAGACCTGTTCGCCATAGTGGTCGTCCGGCACGCCGAAGACCTGAACGTCCTGAATCTTGGGGTGGCGATAGAGGTATTCCTCGATCTCGCGCGGATAGAGGTTTTCGCCGCCACGGATGATCATGTCCTTCAGGCGGCCGACGATCTGGCAGTAGCCTTCCGCGTCGAAGGTCGCCAGGTCGCCGCTGTGCATCCAGCCGTCGGCGTCGATCGAGGCGGCGGTCTGCTCCGCATCATTCCAGTAGCCGATCATGACGGAATAGCCGCGCGTGCAGAGCTCGCCTGGCTGGCCCCAGGGCCGGATGGCGCCTGCGGCGTCGACGATCTTGCATTCGACGTGCGGGTGGATGCGGCCCACGGTCGAGACGCGGCGCTCCAGCGGGTCGTCGCCGCCGCTCTGGAAGCTGAGCGGGCTGGTCTCGGTCATGCCGTAGCCGATGGTGATGTCGCGCATGTGCATCCGGTCGATGACCTTGCGCATCACCTCGATCGGGCAGGGCGAGCCGGCCATGATGCCGGTGCGCAGGCGGGTCAGATCGAACTCGGCGAAGCGCGGATGTTCGAGCGCAGCGATGAACATGGTCGGCACGCCGTAGAGGGCGGTGCAGCCCTCGTTCGCCACCGCTTCCAGGGTCGCCAGGGCGTCGAAGCCTTCGCCCGGAAAGATCATAGCCGAGCCGTGCGAGACGGCGGCCATGACGCTGAGGACCATGCCAAAGCAGTGATACAGCGGCACCGGCGTGCAGATGCGGTCGTCCGGCGTCAGGGCCATGGCGGCGCCTGCCAGGTAGCCGTTGTTCAGGATGTTATGGTGGCTGAGGGTCACGCCCTTGGGGCGACCGGTGGTGCCGCTGGTGAACTGGATGTTGATCGGGTCATGGCAGGTCAGTGCCGCCTCGACCACGCGGAGACTGTCCGGCCCGGAGGCGCGGCCCAGGGCTTCAACGGCGTCGAAGCCGACGGCGCCCGCCAGGGTCGGCGCCTCCATCTGGATCACCAGCTTCAGGTCGGGCAGGCGGCGGGCGTTTAGGCCTAGAGGCGCGGCGACGTCCAATCCAGGGGCCAGGGCGCGGATCAGGCCCGGATAGTCGCTGGTCTTGAACGGCGGCGACAGCACCAGGGCCCGGCACCCGACCTTCTTCAGCGCATATTCCAGCTCGTCCAGGCGGTAGGCGGGATTGATGGTGGTCAGGATCAGGCCCGCTTTGGCGGCGGCGAACTGGGTGATGATCCATTCGATGCGGTTCATCGACCAGATGCCGATGCGGTCGCCGGGACGCAGGCCTGAAGCCAGCAGGCCGGCGGCGAAATCGCCGGTGCGGCGGTCCAGGTCGCGCCATGTCAGGCGAACGTCCTGCGCAGTGCAGACGACGGCCTCGTGGTCGCTCCATTGCCAGGCCGCCTGACGCAGGGCTTCTCCAATGGTGTGGGTCAAAAGGGCGGGCTGGGTGGAGCCCTGAACGTGACTTGGCATGTCTCAGAGGCTCCGGCGGGGGCTAGATGTCCGCCTTGGGCGGGACGATGCAGACGAAGTTGGCTTCGTCGTTGGTCGAACCGTCGCCCTTCCAGCGCGCGACGGCGGGATAGGCGCACAGCGGTCGGGTGCTGAGCGCTGGGCCGGTCGGCATGTTCAGCAGAGGCGCCAGGTCGTTGGCGTATTTGCTGGCCACGATGCGGTCCGGGGCCGATCCGCTTTCGACCCAGGCGTCCAGCACCGCAAGGCTGTCGAAGGCGTTGGGGCCGGGGCCGCCGAAGCAATGCCCCATGGCGGGGACCATGAAGAGGCGAGCGAACTGATCGACCTCGTCCGCGCCCATGGTCTCGCGCACGTTCTCGAAATACTGAATCGTGCCTTCGGCGGGCAGGGCCGCATCGTTCCAGCCGTGATACATCAGCAGCTTGCCGCCCGAGGCCCTGAAGGCGGACATATCCGGATTGTCGGAATCCGTGATCCCGGCCATCCGCTCGCGCACAGTGTCGAAGTTCTGGTCGAAGTCGAACTGATCCAGGGTCCAGTCGGCGTCGTTGAAGACGAAGTTGGCGAAGAAGGAGCGGGCGAAGTCGGGATGCTGGGCCGCATCGCCGGTGATCCACAGGTCCCAGCCCGACCGCTGGGCCTCGCCGCCCGGCGCGAAACCGGGATAGAGGACGTGGCCGGTCAGGCCGCGACGCGGGCCGCTGTAAAGCCCCTGCACGGCGGCGAGTTGTTCGGTGTTGAGGCAGCCCTCGGCGGCGTCGCGGTCGCACAGGAGGGCGGCGGGGTCGAAGCGGCAGAGACGCGGGTCCTCGATCACGCCGTCCTTGACGTCGTCAAGGGTGTCGCAGGCCTCGAGCGCTGCCGCCTGGATGCGGGTCAGGTTGGCGGCTTTCAATTGGCTGGCCGGATTCTGGTGCGCCACCTTCCACGACCAGGCGAAGCTGGTCATCAGGTGTGTCCAGGCCGCGCCCGGAGCGCCCGCGACGACGCCGTCGAAGTCGTTGGGATAGCGTTGCGCCGCCATCAGGGCTTCGCGCCCGCCGTCGGAACAGCCCTGGAAATAGGAACGCCTCGGGGCGAGGCCGTAATAGGCCGCGATCACGGCCTTGGCGGCGACGGCGGTGACGTGGTTGGCGCGGTGACCGAAGTCGATGATCCGTTCCGGTTGGTTCAGCGCCCAGGAGGCGTCCTTGCCGTCCGCGCCTGGCTCGGTGTGCCCCATGTCGGTGGCCGCGACCGCATAGCCGCGCGCCACAGCGGGGCGCATCGACAACCGGGGCGGTCCCAACGAACCGCCGAACCCAGCGTTGCCCATGGCGGCGAACTTGCCGTTCCAGGTGCCAGCGGCGGGCAACCAGACTTCGGAATGGATCTCCGATCCCTCCGCAGGCGTCAGGGTCAGCGAGACGCGGCAATAGGGGGTGGTTGTCGGCAAGGCCGGCACGCCGAAGGCCTCGATCGGCTGGCGATCGCCGGCCTTCATGGCGACGGCGGCGTCTATGCGCGCATGAGGCAGACGAAGGTTCAACAGACTGGCGCAGGCCGGATCGGCGGTGGTTTGGGTCGGGGCGGCAGGCGCTGCGGTCGTCTGGGCGTTGGCGGCGCCGCCGGCGGCGAGGACTGTGAGCGCGCTTGTTGCGGCGAGAGCGGTTCGGGTCATCATGGCCTGGTCTCTCAAGCTGCAGGGGAGGGCGAGGCACGCGCGGCGATGTCGTCGACCATCTCGGCGTGGGTGCGCCGGTTGATCGGGTAGAACCAGATCAGGCTGGCCGAGAGCAGGGTTCCGGCCAGGGGCGCCCAGAACATCAGGGCCTTGATGTCGCTCAGGGTCTGCGGGCTTTGAGCCACGTTGGGCGTGTAGCCGAAGCGGGTCAGGGCCAGGCCAAGGACGCCGGCGCCAAGGCCCAGCGCGACCTTCTGGCCCAGAACCGTCAGGCCGAAGACCAGGGATTCGGTGCGCACGCCGCTGCGCCACTCCCCATACTCCACCGTGTCCGGCAGCATGGACCAGAAGCAGACCACATAGGCGGCGGCGCCGATGGCCTGCATCCCCAGGGCGGTGAACAGCAGCGTCAGGGATTGGCCGTCGGCTGCATGCCATAGGACGAGGCCCGCGACGGTCGGCACGGCGCCCGCCAGCCAACTGTTGCGCTTGCCGATCAGGCGCAGCGCCACCGCCCACAGCGGCGTGGTCAGGACGATGGTCAGGGCCATGAGGCCTAGCGCCATGCTGCCCAAGCCCGCATCTCCGACGATGTATTTGAAATAATACAGCAGGTTCTTGGAGAACATTGTGGTCGAGAATGAGCTAATCACGATGGCCGCCAGTAGCAGGTGCAGGGCCCGATTGGCGGCCAGGCTGCGCCAGGCTTCGGCGAAAGGTCGGCGTGGCGCAGGGGATTCATTGGCCGTGTCCAAGCCCCGGCTGCCCCAGGCGGTCAGCAGCAGGCAGCCGGTCGCGAGCACTCCATAGGCGGCGCCGAGGATGATCCAGCCCTCGCGGCTTTCAGCGCCCCCGCCAAGAGCGGACGCCAACGGCAGGGTCAGGGTGGCGACGATGATGGCGGCCAGGGCGCCGCAGACCATGCGGAAGCCGGTCATGTCGCCGCGCTGGGCGCTGTCCGTCGTTACCCGCGCGAACAGAGAGGCATAGGGAATGGCGACCACGGCGTAGAGAGTGCGGAACACCAACTGACTGATCAGGGCGAAGGCCACGGCGCCGACGGTGTGGGCTGAGGGGCCGACGAACAGGAGGATAAAGGCCGGCGCCAACAGCGGCCCGCCCAGCACCAGATAGGGGCGGTAGCGGCCCCAGCGGCTGCGCGTGCGGTCGGCCACAAGCCCGACGATCGGGTCCATCGCCGCGTCCCAGATCAGCGCGATCATGTAGATCAGGCCTGCGACCTGCGCCGGCAGTCCGATGACGTCCGTATAGAAGAACAGCAGATAGAGCTGCGTCATCTGCCAGTACAGATTGCAGCCGAAATCCCCCACGCCGATCGCCAGCTTGCGACCTGCGGATATGCGCACGGGCGCCGTCACCGTGATGTCCCCCACGTTCCCAACCCTTTCCAAGCCCACGATTTTTTAGACTGGACTTGCATCCAGCGCATTTCTTATTGTCCAACTGTATAACGAGTTTTTCGTGAGGTCGATAGGCGAATGCAGCAACTGATGTTCGACATTGACGGGCCCCGCTTCGTCGATGCCCAAGGGCGGCACGCCATCCTGCGCGGAGTCAATCTGGGCGGGGATACGAAGATCCCTCTGAGCCACGCCGGCTCCAATCCTCCGCGTGATTTTTCCGATCACCGCGAGGTGAGCTTCATCGGCCGCCCCTTTCCGCTGGAAGAGGCGGACGAGCATCTGGGGCGCATTCGCGGCTGGGGCTTCAACGTCCTGCGCCTGCTAACCACCTGGGAAGCGGTCGAGCACGCCGGGCCTGGCCAGTATGATCAGGACTATCTCGACTACCTGACCGCCGTCTGCGCCAAGGCGAATGAGCATGGTCTGGCGGTCTTCATCGACTTCCATCAGGACGTCTGGAGCCGGATGAGCGGCGGCGACGGGGCGCCCGGCTGGGTGTTCGAGGCCATCGGTCTGAACCTGGCCGCCTTCGATGCGGCCGACGCCGCCCATGTCATGCAGCAGCGGTACGACTACGCCTCGCCCGAGCGGCGTCAGGAAGACCGCTATCCGATGATGAGTTGGCCGCGGAACTATCAGATGCCGGTCAACGGGATCATGTGGACGGCCTTCTTCGCGGGGGCGACCCTGACGCCGGACTGGCGCGTGGGCGAGCGCAACGTGCAGGACTTCCTGCAGGAGACCTACCTCGGCGCCATGCGTGCGGTGGCCGAGCGCCTGCGCCATCTGCCTAACATCCTGGGATTCGACAGCCTGAACGAGCCGGGCCTGGGCTGGGTGGGGCAGAAGTTGTCGCAGCGCCGCACCGAACCGGACGCCGCCAACGCCATGCCGGTCTGGCCCGGGCCGCTATGGACCCCGCTGGATGGGCTGAAGGTCGCGCGCGGCCTGTCGACGACCGTGCCGGTCATGGCGCGCGGCGAGGGCCGCAAGATGGAGGTTTCTGGCGAAACCGTCCTGAATCCTGGCGGGGTTTCGATCTGGCTAGAAGAGGGGCCCGATCCCTTCGAGGTCGCGGGGGCGTGGTCCTTTACCGACGGCGAGGCAGTGGTTCGCGACGAGGACTTCTTCCGTGTCCGCGACGGGCGCGCGCTGGATCACGAACACGACTTCATGGCGCCCTTCTTCGCCAGGGTGGCGGAGACGATGCGCAGCGTGCGCGAGGACTGGCTGCTGTTTGGCGAGATGTGTCCCTACCTGATGTTGCAGGGCAAGACCTTCCCCCAGCCCATGCCGGAGCGGACGGTCAACGCCAGCCACTGGTACGACATCGAGATTTTGGGGACCAAGCTGTTCGATCCCGATCTGCCGCATGACGAGGATCGCCAGAGGTACGCTTTCCAACTGGGCTTCATCCGCGCCATGGGCCTGTCGATGCGAGACGGCGGCGCGCCGACCCTGATCGGCGAGTTCGGCATTCCCTATGACCTGAACCACGGCGAGGCGTTTGAGCGATGGGCCGAGGGCGAGCGCGGGGCGGGCGTCTGGCGCGCCCATTCGCAGGCCCTGGGCGCCATGTATGACGCGATGGACGGTCTGCTGCTGTCCTCGACCCAGTGGAACTATTCCGCAACCAACGCGAACGACCTGCGCATCGGCGACGGCTGGAATCAGGAAGACCTGTCGATCTTCTCGCGGGACCAGGCGACAACGGCCGACGATCCGGCTTCGGGCAGCCGTGCGCTGGAAGGGTTTTCACGCCCCTATGTCCAGCGCGGGCAGGGGGTGATTGCGGCCATGGCCTTTGACGCGGCGACGGCGCGCCTGACGGCGACGATCGAGGTGGACGCGGCGGTCGCGGAGCCGACCGAAATCTTTGCGCCGAGTTGGCGCTATCCGAACGGCGTCAAGGTGAGGGTCTCGGGCCTGGCTGCGCACTGGTCGCATGACGAGGGCGCGCAGGTCGTGGCCGTGACGGCTTCGGAGGCCGGAAGCTTGCAGATCGAGCTGACGCCCGCCTGAAGGTTGACGGAGGGGCGTTCGCCCCTCCGTGTACGGCCCCTTTGCCGTTTAGCGCGAGGGCGCCGCCAGGCTGTCGCGCAGCAGGCTGAGGGCGTTCAGCCGTGCGGCGTTCGGCGCGGCGCCGAGCGTGACCCCGGTCTCGCCGACCAGCAGGGCCTGATCTGTCCGGGCGTCGTAGCGTGGCCATGCGGCCTGGCCTGCCGCATCTGGTCGCCCGTTGCGGGCGAAGGCGACCCAGTAGTCGGCCATGGCGGTCGCGATCTTCTGATCGGCTTCGGTAAACGGCCCCTTGGCGCGGTTCAGATTGTCGAAGCTGTAGGGCGTGTCCGTGGAATGGCCGGCGCCGGCCGTGTCGCGACGCTTGCCCTCCTGCACATAGCCGAAGCTGTAGAGCCACACGGCGCGGCCCTTTTCCGCGCCGAGCGCCGCCAGTCGGCGCGCAGGTTCGATGAAGGTCAACTCGGACGACATCCAGGTGTTCAGGGCGTTTCGGTCGCCATAGACGGCCATCAGCGACTCGCGAGGCACGCCTGCGTCCTCCATCGTCCGATCCGCCAGCAGACCTCGGAACACCGCAGGAATGACGCCGAGTTCCATATCGGTCGCCCCGATGATCATGGGGACGTTGGACTGAGCGCCGCGCTGGAAGGCATCCATCACCTGGGTCGTGACCAGACGACCGTCGATGATCGGGCCAGAGTAGGTGTCCTTCTCGGGCGTCAGCAGGTCCAGGCGGCCCTTGACCTTGTCGGCCGTGATGGCGCGCAGGTCGGCGGCTGTGGCGTTCCGCAGGTTCTGCGCCGCAGCGAAGGCGACGCCCACGCTTTCGCCGGAACGGGCGTCACCCGGCGCCCGCAGGACAGGCCAGTGATCGCGACCGCCGCCTGACTGGACGATGGCGCGATGGAACAGGTCTTGCGCCTGAGGAATGTTCATCAGTTGCAGCACCGAGCTGCCGCCGGCCGATTGACCCATGATGGTCACGCGCGCGGGATCGCCGCCCAGAGTGGCGATATTGTCGTGAACCCATTGCAGGGCCGCAACCTGGTCCATCAGGCCGTAGTTGCCGGTCGGCTCGGCGCCGGCCTCGGCGGTCAGGGCCGGGTGCGAAAAGAAGCCGAAACGCCCCAGCCGATAGTTGAAGGTCACGACCACGGCGCCGCGCGCGGCCAGTCGGGCGCCGTCGAAGATCGGCTGGCTGCCAGATCCCATGACGAAGCCGCCGCCGTGAATCCAGACGATGACCGGCGCCGGGCCATCGACTCTCGTCTTGGGCGTCCAGACGTTCAGGCTGAGGCAGTCCTCGCTGACCGGCAGGCGGGTCTGGGTGTCGTCCCACATGGGCCGCGCCTGGATGCAGTCGTCGCCATAGGCGCCGGCGTCACGAACCTCAGTCCAACGCGGGGCGGGGTGGGGGGCGCGCCAGCGTAGATCGCCGATTGGCGGCGCGGCATAGGGGATGTTCTTGAACGACAGGATGTCGCCTTCGTCCACGCCCCGGATCGGACCCTGTGCGATACGCATATCGATTGAGGGGCCGGTGGGCGCGACGGCGGTCGCCGGACCTTGCGCGCAAGCCCCGGCGACCAGAAGGATCACGCTCAGGCTGGCTGCGGTGCAGCCGAGGCGGGCGGGCCGTGGGCGACGGGTTTGAATCATCCTGAAATCCTCCGAGCGGTCCGGCGGTTCGTTGTCCGACACGTTATCCTGATCGCTTGCGCATTACGCTATGCAGATGCATAATGAATGTCGAGAGGCCTTTGACAGTCACGTGGATGTCGATCTGAATGGGCCGCTCTGGATGCAAATGTTCGGGTAAGCAGACTTGGCCAAGGTGAACCTCAGGACCCAGCAGCGGGAAGCGACGCAGGCCAGCCTGCTGCAGGCTGCGCTGGAAGTGTTTTCCGAAAAGGGGTTCGACGGCGCCTCGACGCGGGAAATCGCGGCCCTGGCCGGGGCGCACAACGCCCTGATCAAGTATCATTTTTCCAGCAAGGACGCCCTTTGGCGGGCCGCCGTGGGTTTCCTGTTCGAGCGTCAGGCCAAGGAGTTGGCCATGCCGCGCCATGATGATCCGGCCTATGCCGACTTCAGGGCCTATGCTCGCGCCGTGATCCGTGCGGTGGTCCTCTACTACGCCAAGCATCCCGAGCACGCCCGCCTGATGGTTCAGGAGAGCATGCGTGACAACGAGCGTCTGAACTGGGCCGTCGACACCTATATCTCCGACATCAGCCGCGTGTCCGGCCGCTTCATTGAGATGTGCAAGCGCGAAGGCATCCTGCCCGATGTCTCGACACCGGCGCTGGTCTATATTTTCGTCGGTGCGGCCCAGACTTTTTACGCCCTGGCGCCCGAGGTGCGGCGTGTCTGGAACATCGACCCCGCCGACCCGACCGTCATCGAGGCCCACGCCGACGCCCTGGTCCAGGTGCTGGTTCGCTAGACGTCACAACGCCACCAAGAACACCCAAAAGGAAACGACCATGATCCGCAGCCTCGCCCTCGCCGCCGCCCTGGTCCTGACCACGGCCCCCGCCCTGGCCCAGACGGCGGCCCCCGCACCCGCCGCCGCGTCTGACGCCAAGTTCACCGTCGACACCACCATGGCCGAGCTGATCGCCGATCCGCAGGCCAAGGTCGTCGTCGGCGCCTTCTTCGAGAAGCGCCGCATCGCCGCCGGCGCTCCGCCGATGACGCCGGAAGAATCCGCAGGCCTGGCTGAAATGATCGGCGGCCTGTCGCCGCGTCAGTTGGCGGAGTTCCCGCAGGCCAATCTGGACGACGCCGCCGTGGCCGAACTGGACGCCTTGCTGCGCGCCATTCCGGCGCAACCGGCCGGCTAGACAATCCTCATGGGCGGGACCGTGAGACGTCCTGTCAGAGAGACTGCTGAAAAATAGCGGAGGGGGAAGCCGCCATGTCGATGCTCAAGCTGGCCATGGCGGGCTTCGCCTGCCTGTCGGTCGTCACCGCCGCGCACGCCGAGGATGTCGAAGCGTCCGATCGGCCCTCGGCCCTGGTGGTCAATGGGGCGGCCAACCCCATCGGCATCGACACGCCTTTGCCGCGCCTGTCGTGGCGGCCCCCGGCGGCGCGGGCGCAGAGCGCCTATCAGTTGCGGGTCGGGGTTTCCGAACAGGCGCTGATGGCTGGGCAAGTGGTCTGGGATACCGGCCGGGTGGCCTCCGTCGTGGACGCCGCCGTCACCTATCAGGGGCCTGGGCTGTCTTCGCGCGAGCGCCGCGTCTGGCAGGTGCGCACCTGGGATGCGCGCGGCCGCGCCTCGCCGTGGAGCCAAACCGCGTCGTGGGAAATGGGGCTGTTGAACCCATCCGACTGGAGCGCGACCTGGATCGGGCGCAACGCCGAGGCGCCGAAGGGCTGGTCCGACGCTACGGTGACGGTCGATTTCACCCTGAAGGGGCGCCAGTTCGATGTCCTTTTCCGCGCCTCGCCCGAGGGCAAGACCTATGGCGAGGCCTATGTCTGGCGGATCGGCGAGGACGAGGGACGGGCGGTCCTGAACGCCCAGGTCCGCCGCTATCCGGGCGGGACGCGGGCCTCGGTCAACCAGACGACGTTGAAGAAGATCGACCTGGGCATGACGGCGGAGGCCCTGCGTCAGGGGCGTCACAGCCTGAGCATCGAAGCCGTCGGCGACCGTTTAGTGACACGGCTGGACGGTCGGGTTATCGACGAACTGCGCGACGCCAGCCAGACGCGGGGGACGATCGGCCTGTTGTCCGCGGCTCCCGACGCCGCTGTCATCCATCGCCTGGCGGTGGTTCCGGTTGATGGCGCGCCGTTGGAAACCACCTTCGCCGACGGCGAGAATCCCTTGTCCGGCGGCAGCCTCGGGCCGGACGGTCTGATCCTGGCCTCGGGCGTGCCGACCAAGGATCTGGTGGTTCCGCTGTCCAACCCCGCGCCGCTGTTGCGTCGGGCCTTTTCCATCGAAGGCGGCGAAATCGCCTCGGCTCGTCTCTATGTCGCGACCGGCGGTTGGGCGGATTTGACGTTGAACGGCCAAGCCGTTTCCGAGCTGCCGATGGCGCCGGGCTGGACTGACTACGGCAAGCGTGTCCTCTATCAGACCTATGACGTGACCAGTCTATTGAGCGCCGGCGAGAACGTGTTGGCCGCCGAACTGGGACGCGGCTGGTATGGCGTCACCGAACCCAACGAATGGTATTTCCATAAGGCCCCCTGGCGCGCTGAGCCGTCGCTGCGCGCCCAGCTCGAGATCGCCTTTGCAGATGGCCGCCGCGAGGTAGTGACGACCGACCGCAACTGGGCCACGGCAGACGGGCCGACCCTGCATGACTCCATCTATGCGGGCGAGCGCTATGACGCCCGACGCGAACCGATTGGCTGGCGGTCTGCGCGCTTCACCGGTCAGGACTGGACCCCCGCGCGGGAAGCGATCCCGCCAGCGGGGGTCCTGGTCGCCGCTTCGGCCGAACCGATCAGGCCCGTAGCGCAGGTTCAGCCCGTCGCCCGCACCGAGGTGCGTCCCGGCGTCTGGGTGTTCGACTTTGGCCGCATCCTGACAGGGCGGCCGCAGTTGAAGATGACAGGGCCCGCCGGTCGGACCGTCACACTGGTCCTGACCGAAAAGAAGAACGACGACGGCTCGGCCCTGGTCGCCAGCGGCCTGATCGACGCCCAACTGCAGACCTATCACTACACCTTTGCGGGACAGGGTGTTGAGGTCTGGGCGCCGCGCTTCAGCTACGCCGGCTTCCGCTATGTTCAGGTCGAGGGCTTGGGAAGCACGCCGGGCGAGGACTTCGTCACCGCCGAGATCATCCACTCCGACGTGGCCTTGATCGGGGCGTTCGAAAGCAGCAACGATCTGTTGAACCGGATCCAGCAGGCGTCGCAGAACGCCCTGCTGAACAACATGCACGGCCTGATGAGCGACACGCCCAGTCTGGAAAAGAACGGCTGGACCGGCGACGGTCAGGCCTCGGCGGGGGCAGCGGGCGTCAACTTCGGCATGGCGCGCGTATGGACCAAGTGGCTGGCGGACTTCCGCGACGCCCAGGCGGCCAGCGGCGAACTGCCGGAGATCGTGCCCTCGACACCCTACTACGGCTTCGACCAGACGCCGGGCTGGTCCTACATCTGGGGGCCGACCCCGGCCTGGGATGCGGCCCTGTTCGTCATCACGGACGACCTGCTGCGCCACTATGGCGATGAGCGGGTCGTCGCCGACATGTACGAGGCGCAGAAGCGTCTGGTCGATTACACCTCGACCTTCATCAAGGCTCCTGACTTCACCTACGCCAGGGGGCTGGGGGACTATGCCGGCAAGGGGCCGTTCGGGCCGGTCGATGCGACCACCAGCGCCTATTATTTCTATATGGTCTCGATGCTGGCGCGGAACGCCGCGACCCTGGGCAAGACAGCCGATGTCGCCCGCTATCAGGCGGTCGCGGCCGAGGTGCGTGAAGCCTACAATCGCAAATACTGGGATGCTGAGGCGCATCGCTATGTCACGCGCGCCGTCGAGGGCGGGCCGCCCCCGCCTTTCAGCCAGACCCAGAACATCCTGCCGCTGGCCTTCGGCATCGTGCCGGATGGTGAACAGCAGAAGGTCGCCGATGCGGTTGCGGCCGATCTGGAAGCCAACGACTACGCCCTGACCATGGGCGTCTATCCGATGCGCTACGGTCTGACCCTGTTGAGCGACTACGGCCACGCCGACGCCGTCTATCGGGCGGTTACGCGGACGAGCCAGCCCGGTTGGGGCTTCTGGCTGGCCAATGACATCCACTCCATGCTGGAGGGCTGGGGGCTGAACTCTCGGTCGTGGAACCATCACTACTTCGCCCTGGTCAGCGGCTGGTTCTATGAAGGTCTGGCGGGCATCCGACCGGGTTCGCCAGGCTATGCCGACATCGTCATTCGACCGGCCTTGCCGAGCGGCCTGAGCCAGGCCTCGGGCCGGATTGAAACGCCGCGCGGCGAAGTCCGGTCCGCCTGGCGCAGGGACGTGGAGGGGGTGGTTCTGGACGTGGCTGTTCCTGGCGCCACCCGCGCCGAAGTCTGGATTCCCAACGGCGGCGCGCGCCTCAGGCAGGCTCCGCGCGGCGCGCGCTTCCTGCGCGCGGAAGATGGTCATGCCGTCTATACGGTGGCGCCTGGCGCGGCTACATTCATTTTTACGCAAAAATGAATGTAGGTGAGGGCCATGACTGTTTCCTGTCTTTCCGAAGCGATCGCACAGCATGCGCGCGCCACCGGTGATCGCTCGGCGCTGAGCCAGGGCGAGGTCGTTGTGACCTATGCCGAGCTTGACGTTCTGATGAACCGGGCTGCTGCCGCGCTTCAACGCGAGGGACTGTCTGTCGGGGATCGAGTGGCCCTGCTGGGGGAACCCGGTGTCGAGTACGCCGCGGCCTTCCTGGCCGCCGTGCGGGCGGGCATGACCCCGACGCCGCTGGCGCCCAGCGTGACGGACGAAACGCTGAAGGCCATGCTGGATGACGCCCAGCCGCGTCTGGTCTTCTCTGACGCTAGCCAGTCCGCGCGGCTGGATCGGTCTGAGGGCGCGCCCGCCGTCATCACCCTCGACGGCTCGTCGGGCGGCAAGCCCTGGCAGGAGTGGCTGGCGGCCGAGGACGCCCGGCCTGTGGTCGAGGCCATTGATCCGGCGACCGCCTTCAACGTCATCTATTCGTCCGGGACGACCGGGGTGCCCAAGGGCATCGTCCATTCCCACCGGATGCGCGAAGGACAGATGGCGGCGCTGGCGGGCCTGTTCTCGCCCGAGGCGGTCACCTTGCTGACTACGCCGCTCTATTCCAACACGACGCTGGTGACGATGCTGCCTACCTTGCGGGTGGGCGGCTCGGTGGTGATCATGCGCAAGTTCGACACGCGCGTCTTCCTGGATGTCGCACAGAAGCACGCTGTCACCCACACCATGCTGGTGCCGGTCCAGTATCAGCGCCTGATGGCCGAGCCGGCCTTCGATGACGCCGACCTGTCGGCCTTCCAGATGAAGTTCTGCACCAGCGCGCCCTTCTCGGTGGAGTTGAAATCCGAGGTGCTACGGCGCTGGCCGGGAGGTCTGCTGGAGATTTTCGGCATGACCGAGGGCGGGGGCATCTGCTTCCTGCCCGCGCACCTGTTTCCGGAAAAACTGCATACGGTCGGCATGCCCGCGCCTGGCTCCGACATCCGCATCATCAATGACGACGGCGTCGAGCAATCCGTTGGCGAAACGGGCGAGATCGTCAGCCACTCCGAGCAGATGATGATCGGCTACAACAATCGTCCCGAGGCCACGGCGGCCGGTCGCTGGGCGGCGCCGGACGGGCGCGCCTTCATCCGCACTGGCGACTTGGGCCGGTTCGACGCCGAGGGCTTCCTGCAGATCGTCGGGCGCAAGAAGGACATGATCATCTCGGGCGGCTTCAACATCTATCCGATCGATCTGGAGATTCAGATCGACGCCCACCCCGAGGTGGTCGAGGCCGCCGTCATCGGCGTGCCGGACGTCACCTGGGGGGAAACGCCGGTGGCCTTTGTCGTGCGTCAGCCCGGCGCGACCATCGAGGCCGAGGCCTTGCGCCTCTGGGCCAATGAGAGGTTGAGCTCGCTGCAGCGGGTTTCGGCCATCACCTTCGTCGATGAAATGCCGCGCAACGGTCTGGGCAAGGTGCTGAAGACTTCGCTGGCGGAGATGGCCGCAGCCTAGGGCTTGGCCAGCTTCTGCACGTCCAGCCAGTTCAGCAGGTCATTGATCCAGAAGTCGCTGCTCTTGCCCTGACGGTTCATGCCGAAGCCGTGGCCGCCGCTGGCGTAGATATGCAGTTCGGGCGAGGCCCCGTTCCGGACGGCGGCCTGGTAGAAGCTCAGCACCGTCGGCGCGGCCAGTTTGTCGTCGCCGGCCACGGCCAGGAAGACCGGCGGCAGGTTGGCGGGCAGGGGGGCGTCGTTGAAGCTGGCGCCATAGATCAGGCCGGCGAAGGCCGGGCGGGCGGCGGAGTCCGGGTCCAGCAGCGCGCCCGCTGTCACCCGCGCCCCGGCCGAGAAGCCGATCATGCCGACCTGTGCAGGGTTGAGGTCCCAGTCGGCCGCGCGTTCACGCACGATCTTGAGGGCTTGCAGACCGTCGGCGACCCCAAGCGCCGAGGCCTCGTCGAGGTTGAATGCGCCATTGCTGCGCGATGCCTGGGCCATGAAGAGGAAGAAGTCGCGCCAATGCGCCCGATCGTCGCTCGGGGTTTCCAGCGTCCGGTATTTTAGGACGAAGGCGGTCACGCCGCGGGCGGCCAGGGCCTGGGCGACGTCGCGACCTTCGGCCTGGATCGTCAGGTATCGGAAGCCGCCGCCAGGGGCGATGACAACGGCCGCCCCCGTCGCCGTGCCGGGGGCTGGCCGGAAGACCTCCAGCGTCGGTCGTGTGATGTTGCGGACGACGTCGAAGCGGCCGCCGGGGAAGGGGCTGACGACCTCGACCTGGGTCGCGTGCTCAGAGGCGGGCGGGGTGCTGGGCCAGACATCGAAGGTCTGGGCGGCTGCGGGTAAGGCGATGGCGGTCGCGATAGCGACCAACAGGGCGAGGCGAGGGAAGAGGGGGGGCATCAGGAGCAAACCTCGCGGCCGGGCAGGGGGTGATGAAAGGCGCGTTTTGAGGCTTGCAGCCTAGCCTGATGAAATTTCGTTATGCAAACGCTCAAATTAATCTTGACGAAATTTTTGAAGTAGCGGAACCTCTGTTCATAATCTGGGACGATGGATCAACCGTCGCCGGGAGTGCCAAGGCGTCTGGCGATTCCGTCAGCCGCCTGTCCAGGAACCATCCGCTCAGGGCGGTCAGGCCGGTCAGGTCTGGGGGAAAACACATGCGAAATGCATCCTTGAACACGAGGCTGTTGGCGACCACCGCGATGGTCCTGCTCGGCCTGTCGGCCGCACATGCGGCTTCGGCCCAGACCGCGACGCAGCCGACGACCTCGGACGCCGAGACGACGTCCCAGGTGGACGACGTGGTCGTCACCGGCACCCTGCTGCGCGGGGTCGCGCCGACCGGAACCAATGTCGTCAGCATGGCGCGCGAGGCGGTGATCGCCACAGGGGCCGCCTCATCGAACGACCTGCTGGCCCGCATTCCCCAGATCTCCAACGCCTTCAACAGCGCGCCCCAGCCCGGCGGCACCATCGCCCTGCCGATCAATCGGCCGAATATCCGCAACCTGGGCGCCTCGGGCGGCTCGACAACCCTGGTGCTGCTGAACGGCAACCGCATGGTCGGCGCCGGCATTCTGCAGACCTCGCCCGATCCCTCTGTCATTCCGCCCGGCGTGCTAGAGCGCGTCGAGGTGATCCCGGACGGCGGGTCGTCCATCTATGGTTCGGACGCTATCGGCGGCGTGGTCAACTTCATCACGCGCAAGCGGTTCGACGGCGTCGAGGTCACCGGCCGCTATGGCGTGGCCGACGGCTACGACCAGTTCGATCTGAACCTGACGGCGGGCAAGGTCTGGAGCGGCGGCTCGGCCATCATCTCCTACGCCTATGCCGAGCACAGCAATATCTCAGGCGCGGATCGCGACTACTTCACCCAGGATCTGCGCGCACAGGGTGGGAGTGATTTCCGGTCCAAGGCCTGTTCGCCGGGCACGATCACTACGCCCAACCCCTTCTCGCCCCTGCTGCCCGGCGTGGACTATGTGCTGCCGGGGCGCACGCCAGGGACCAATCTGTGCGATGAATCCAAGGCCATCGACTTCTATCCGGAAGAGCAGCGCCACAGCCTGTTCGCCACGATCTCGCATGACTTGAGCGATCGTCTGTCGTTTGACGCCACGGCCTACTACTCACAGCGTGAAACCGGTCGTCGCGGCATGTCCTCGGCGGAGGGGACGGGCATTCGCGGCGGGGGCCTGATCACCGTCATGAACCCCTACTTCCGTCCGATAGGCGCGGAACTGGGTCACAACGTCACCTTCAACTATTCCGTGGCCTGGGGTGCGACGGCGCCCAAGAACACTAGCCGCTTCACCTCGGCCGGAGTGACGCCGTCGCTGACCTATCAGCTCAACGACGATTGGCGCCTGAAAGGCTCGCTCAACTGGGGGCGCAGCACCAACCTGGTCCGTACCTGGCAGATCAATACGGCGGCCGAGGCGGCGGCCCTGGCCGGCATGACGACGGCGACCGCGCTGAATCCCTATGATGTCGGTGCGACCAACGCCGACGTGCTGAAGAGGATCATCGACTTCCAGAGCTACGGCCATGCGACGCAGGAGATCCGCGAAGCGCGGGCCGTCGTCGATGGCGCCCTGTTCGCCCTGCCTGCCGGCGACGTGAAACTGGCCGTCGGCGCCGAGTATCATGAGGAAACCATCAAGGCTCGACAGGGGACCGGCGCGCCCTCCGCTCTGAACCTGACCCACGCCTCGGACAAACGCGACGTGACCTCGGTCTTCGCTGAGGTTTTGGCGCCCCTGTTCGACAGCCCGGCCTATGGCTCGTTCGATCTGTCAGCCTCGGTGCGCTACGACGATTACAGCGACGTGGGCGACACGACCAATCCGAAGATAGGCTTCAACTATCGCCCGATCTCGACGCTGACGTTCCGCGGAAACTGGGGCACCTCCTTCCATGCGCCCAGTCTGTCGGACATGGGCAATGGCGTGGACACGCGGGTTCAGGTCATCGGCGCCAGCCCCTGGCTGCCCGCCGGCGCCCCCATCACCGACCTGTTCCGTCCGACCATGATCCTGGCTGGGGGCAACCCCAATCTGAAGCCCGAGACGGCGGACACCTGGTCGCTGGGCGCCGACTGGCGGCCGGACGGCGCGCTGCAGGGCTTCAGCGCCAGTGTCACCTATTTCAACGTGGCCTTCCAGGACGCCATCGGCCTGGCGCCCTTCCTGCGCGGCGCGCCCTTCTACGCCGATCCGGCCTACAAGCCCTTTTACGTGCTGAACCCGACCCTGGCCCAGGCGACTGCCCTGACGGCGGGTCTGGCCGTGGACGGCGCGCCCAGCATCGCAGCGCTCTATGCGGGCTTCCTGACCCCGGCGGTCTTCATTGATGCGCGCCGCAACAACCTGGGCACGCTTGACGTCGATGGCATCGATTTCGATCTTCAATATACTCGCCCGGCCTCATTCGGCCTGTGGCGTGTGGGCTTGGCCGGGACCTACAATCTGAACCGCGAGAGCCGCGCCATCGCCGGCGCGCCCAAGACCGACGAGTTCGACAACGGCGCCAGCCGTTACTCGCTGGTTGGGTCGGCGGGCCTCGTCTACGGCCAGTTTATCGGTGAACTGACGGTCAATCACAGTTCCTCTGCGGACGTGACCAATGTCGTCGGCCAGACCAAGGTCGACAGCTTCACCAGCATCAATCTGTTCGGCGCCTATGACCTCGGTCTGGGCGGCGCCTTCCGCAACACCTCGTTGACGTTGAACATCGACAACATCTTCGACGAGGAACCGCCCTTCTACAATGCGGCCGGGGGCACGGCGAACGGCTCCACCCTGGGGCGCATGGTTTCGGTCGGCATTCGCAAGACCTTCTGATCCTGAGCCGGGCGGCTCTCCCGGGTCGCCCTGCTTGTTACTGGCCGATGCGGATCAGCCTCCGCATCGGCCGTTTTTTTATCGGGTGTTCTGATGCCGATGAAATTTCTGCAACGCCTGCTGGTCGGCGTGGTCCTGCTCAGCGGAACCTCTGTGGCGGCCGAACCGACGCCGCCGGCGCCTGCCGAGGTTCCATCGCCCGAAGCCCGCGCCGACGCGCTGATCGCGCGTATGACGCTGCAAGAAAAGGTGGGGCAGGTCAGCCAGCAGTTCGTGCTCGGCAGCGCCGCCCTGGTCGAGACGCGGGTGCGCGAGGGCTCCGTAGGCTCGCTGCTGTTCGTGCGCGACCCGGTTGTCGCCAACCGGCTTCAGAAGATGGCGGTCGAGGAGACCCGGCTGGGGATACCGCTGCTGTTCGGCTATGATGTGGTGCACGGTTTGCGCACCATCTTTCCTGTTCCATTGGCGATGGCGGCGACCTGGAACCCGGACCTGGTCGAACAGTCTCAGGCGGTCGCGGCGCGCGAAGCGCGCGCGGTCGGCATCCACTGGACCTTTGCTCCCATGTTGGACCTGACGCGCGATCCGCGCTGGGGGCGTATCGTCGAGGGACCGGGCGAAGACCCCTATCTGGCCTCGGTTCTGGCGCGGGCCCAGGTGCGCGGCTTCCAGGGCGAGACCATCGGCCAGCCGGATCGCCTTCTGGCCGGACCCAAGCATTTCCTGGGCTATGGCGCGTCCGAGGGCGGGCGCGACTATGACAGCGTGAACCTGTCGGACGCCCAGCTCTACAACCTCTATCTGCCGCCTTTCATCGCCGCGATCGAAGCCGGCGCTGCCAATGTCATGAGCGCCTACATGGAGTTGAACGACGTTCCAGCAGTCGCCAACGACGGCCTGCTGAACGGTTTGCTGCGCCAGGAACTCGGGTTTGACGGTTTCGTCGTCTCGGACGCCAACGCCGTGCGGAGTCTGATCCCCCAGCACTTCGCCACGGACGCGACCGACGCCGCCGTGCGTTCCATCCGCGCGGGCAATGACATGGAGATGTCCCTAGGCGCCGGCGCCTTCGACAATCTGGTCGCGGCCGTCCGTGAGGGGCGACTGGACGAAGCGGTCGTGGACCGGGCTGCGCGTCGCGTTCTGATCGCCAAGATCAGGATGGGCCTGTTCGAGAATCCCTACATCGACGCCTCGAGAAGCGAAGCCGTCCTGCAGTCGCCGGAGCATCGGGTTCTGGCCCGGCAGGCGGCGGAACAGGCGATGGTTCTGCTGCAAAACAGGGACGGCGTCCTGCCGTTGCAGGCCGGGGTGCATCAACGGATCGCCGTCATCGGACCAATGGCGGACTCAGCGGTGGACACCGTCGGTCCTTGGTCGTTCGCGGACAAGCCGGACGAAACGGTCACCATCTTCCAGGGCCTGAAGGCCAGGTTGGACGGCTTGGCCCAGGTCGAGACGGCGCCGGGCGTTCAACTGCGCCGAGGCACGGCGTCGATGTTTGCGGCCATGCGGCCTATGCCCCGCCGCTGGGACGCCGCGACGGCCGAGGCCGAATACGCCCGCGCCCTCGAACTGGCCCGACGCTCGGACCTGATCATCCTGACCGTCGGCGAGGACTATTACATGAGCGGCGAGCAGGCCTCGCGCGTCTCCTTGTCCCTGCCTGGCGAGCAGCAGAAGCTGATCGACGCCGTGACGGCCCTGGGCAAGCGGGTCGTCATTGTGCTGGTCAACGGCCGCCCACTGGATATTCGCGAGGCCGCCGCACACGTGCCCGCTGTTCTGGAGGCCTGGCATCCGGGATCGGAAGGCGGGGCTGCGGTCGCCAATGTCCTGTTCGGCGACGTGAACCCCGGCGGCAAGCTGCCGATCACCTGGCCGCGCGAGGTTGGTCAGATCCCGCTCTATTATGCGCACAACCGGACCAAGGACCCGGCGACTGCGGCGACCCGCTATTGGGACGGACCGTCCACGCCGCTCTATCCGTTCGGATACGGTCTCAGCTATACGGACTTCCAGTTTTCGGACATCGCGGTGGATCGGTCGGTTCTCAGCGCTGACGATCGGGTGAGCGTCTCGGTCGTGGTGACCAATACCGGCGCGCGGTCCGGCGACGAGACGGCCCAGCTCTACATCCACCAGCGGGCCGGACGAGCGACGCGCCCGGTGCGCGAACTCAAGGGCTTCCAACGGGTCACCCTGGCGCCCGGCGAGCGCCGCACCCTGACCTTCATCCTGGGCGAAGCCGAGCTGAAATACTGGAGCAGCGCCGAGCGCAAATGGGTGGTTGATCCAGGCGTGTTCGACATCTGGATCGGCGGGGATTCTCGCGCCGAATTGCACGCCAGCTTTGAATTGCGCTGATCGGGCTGGCTCCTGGGCTACTGGCGACGGAAATCGGCGGGTTTCAGGCCGTGCCGCTTAAGCTTGTCGTAGAGCGTCTTTCGCGGGATTTTCAGGTGAGCGAGGGCTTCGGCAATATCGCCGCCCAGGGCTTCAAGCGTGTCCTGAAGGATGCGGCTTTCGAAGGATGCGACGCGCTCGGCAAGCCCGCTCTCGGGTTCGAGGGTTCCGCCGTCGTGACTTTCCAGGCCCAGGGCGAAGCGCTGTGCGAAGTGGGCCAGTTCGCGAATATTGCCGGGCCAGGGCGACTCCAGAAGCCTTGAACGAATCTCGTCGGTAACGGCGGGTGCAACGCCGTCCGGGCCGATCTGGGCGCGAGCCAGCAGGCTGGCGAAGAGCAGAGGGATGTCTTCGCGGCGTTCCCTCAGCGGCGGCATGCGCAGGCGCACGGCGTTGAGGCGGTAATAGAGGTCCTCGCGTACTCGACCCTGAACGACCGCCTCTTTCAAATCACCAGTGGACGAGGCCAGGACCCGTAGATCGACGACACGGGGGGCGTCGGCCCCGACAGGATGGATTTCGCGTTCCTCAAGCACGCGCAGCATCTTGACCTGAGCCGATAGCGGCATGGTGTCGACGGTGTCTAGGAAGAGCGTGCCGTTGTGCGCCCGCTCGACGTGCCCGAGGCGACGACGCATGGCCCCGGCGAAGGCGCCAAGCTCATGGCCGAACAGTTCGCTCTCGATCAGGGCTTCGGGCAAGGCGCCGCAGTTCACCGCAACGAAGGGCTGAGGTCGTCGTCGTCCGTTGTAATGAAGCGCGCGGGCGACCGCTTCCTTGCCAGCGCCCGTCTCGCCCTCGATCAGGACATCCATTCGGGCGTCGGCGATCTGGGCGATAGTGCCGCGCAAGCGCCGGATCGCCTGGCTTTCGCCCAGCAGCGGCAACTCCAGGCCCGCCTCGGACGACAGGGCGGTCAGGCGGCGATTGTCGAGAACCAGCGCCCTTTTCTCCAGGGCGCGTTTCAGGCTTTCGCGCAGGCGTTCAAAGGCGAAGGGCTTGGCTACGAAGTCGTAGGCGCCCGCGTTCATGGCGGCGACCGCCTCGGCGATGTCGCCATGGCCGGTGATCAGGATGACGGGCAGGGCGGAATCCAGCGCCTGCAAGCGGCTCAGCAACTGGCGGCCGTCCATTCCGGGCATGCGCAGGTCGGTGACGACCACGCCGGCGAAATCGGCGTCGATCTCGGCCAGAGCCGCCTCGGCGGAGCGGAAGGCGTGAACCGTCAGATTGTCGAGCTCCAGGCGTTCGACCAAGGCAATGCGGAAATCGTCGTCGTCCTCGATCAGGGCGACGGAGTCGAGGCGCGGAAAGTCCATCACGCCTGCCTCAGGGTGACGACGAAGACGGCGCCGGTGTCGCTGGGGCGCAGATCCAACTCGCCGTTGAAGGCGGCGACGATGTCGCGGCTGATGACCAGTCCAAGGCCCAGTCCATTGGCCTTGCTGGTGACGAAGGGCGTGAAGAGCTGTTCGCGGATTGCTTCGGACAGACCGGGACCGTTGTCGGCCACGATCAACTCGACCTGGTCCGCTTCGCGTTTGACCGACAGGGTGACGATAGGGGTCGGAACGCCGTCCAGCGCCTCCAGCGCGTTCTGGATCAGGTTGACGATGACCTGTTCCAGTCGAAACCGGTCGGCCATGACGACGGCGTCGGGGCCCTTGTGTCGGACCAACCGGACCCCGGCCTGCCGCAAACGGCCGCCGAGCAGCAGCAGGGCGCCGTCGAGCGCTTCGTTGATCGAGACTGATGACACGCTGGGTTGGCTCTTGCGGGAGAAGGCGCGCAGTTCCTGGGTGATGGCGCCGATGCGGGTCGTCAGGTCGCCGATGCGGCTCAGGGCGCGGGCCGCCTTGGGGGCCTGGTCCCGTTCCAACCAGGCGGCCGCCGTTTCGGCCTGCGTGAGAATGGCGGCGACGGGTTGATTGATTTCATGCGCCACGCCGGCGGCGATCTGGCCCAGGGCCGCCAGCTTGCCAGCCTGCACCAGTTCGTCGCGTAGAGCCTCGCGGCTGGCCTCGGCGCGCATTCGTTCCTCGATCTGGCGGTTCAGCGCCTCGTTGGCCTCGCTGAGGTCGCGGGTCCGTTCGGCGATGCGGTGTTCCAGATCCTGACGCGCGGCTTCGGCTGCGCGATGGCGCGCGGCGGCTTGCTGACGGCGACGCAGCAGGACGGCCAGGACGCCGAAGACGAGGGTGACGATCAGGACGGCGATGGCGCGGGCGTTGGCGACGGCCGTCTCGATCGCGCCGCGCGTGGGCGTCAACAGATGCAGGGTCCAGCCGGGGGTCGCGGTCTGGGAAGAGGCGTGCATCCAGTGGCGAACGGCGCCGTCCACCGGCGCTTCGACGAGTTGGGAGCGTCCGTCCGGCGGCGTCTGGAAGTTCAGGGGCGTCAGGGCGCCGTGCCCCAGGGTCTGATCGGCGAGCGTCAATCGGCGGCTGGCGGCGTCCATCGGACGCAGGGTGCGAAAACGCCAGGCCGGAACGCTGGTGATCAGGATCACGCCGCCAGGGTCGGCCACATAGGCCGGTTCGCCTGCGGCGCGCCATTCGGCTTCCAGGGCGTCGAACTCGACCTTGACCACGACCACGCCCAGGGCGTGTCCGCTTCGATCCGAGACGCGTCGGGCCAGGAATAGGCCGGGCGTTCGGCTGACGGTGCCCAGTGCGAAGAACTCGGCGGAGCCTTCGGCCATGGCTTTGATGAAGTAGGGGCGGAAGCTGTAGTCGGCCCCGACGAAGCTGATCGGCTGACGCCAGTTGCTGGCGGCGCGGGTCACGCCGTCGGCGGCGATGACATAGATGGCCGAGGCGCGCGTCTGATCGGCCAGGGTCTCAAGCCGCTGATTGAGCGTGGTCGTATCTGCGCCGTCCGGCGCGTTCAGCAGGCGCGCCACGTCGGGGTCCGTGGACAGAGCGGGCGGCAGGGACCGATACTTCTCAAGCTCGCTCCGCAGAACCGCGGCATGCAGCGCGGCGGCGTTTTCCGATTGGCGGGCCAGTGCGGCCTCAGCGCTACGACGCGCGGTTTCGCCGGCGGCGTAGGCTCCCGCAAGGCTGGCCGCCAGCCAGACCAAGGCCAGCAGGGCGAGGGCCAGGCGGTTTCGCAAATGGAACGGTGTCGCAGCGCGCATGGAGGCCGAGTGGGGCATGGATGTGTGTGCGATATTTCGCACAAATAAGCCATGTTTGGGGATGGTTTTCCGCACGTTTCTTGTCGAGAAAAATGATTGGGTTATTAAATATCATTATATATCAATATATTGAATGATTTCTGTGCGCGTATTGGTCGTCTTTGAACCCTGACGCAGACTGAGGCCCAAGCGTGACGAAGAGCACGCCGAGGAAATCCGCGAGCCTCTTGGCTCGCTGTCAGGAGCGACCTTCGTGATCCCTATCGCGTCAGAGACGGCGGCCGTCGTGCGCCGCCCCTTTTATCGGCATCTCTATTTCCAGGTGCTGGTGGCTATCGTGCTCGGCGGCGCCATCGGTCACTTCTGGCCGACGCTCGGCGAGAGCCTGAAACCCCTGGGCGACGGCTTCATCAAGCTGGTGAAGATGGTCATCGCGCCGGTGATCTTCCTGACCATCGTCACTGGAATCGCCGGGATGCGCGATATTGGCCGGGTCGGGCGGGTCGCGGCCAAGGCGTTCGGCTATTTTCTCGTTTTCTCGACGCTCGCCCTGATCGTCGGTCTGATTGTCGCCAATCTGGTCCAGCCGGGCCGTGGCCTGAACATCGACCCGGCCAGCCTGGATGCGGGTGCGGTGTCCCAATACGCCCAGGCCGCGCATGAGAGCACCATCGTCGGCTTCTTGACGGGCATCATTCCCGACACCGTGGTCAGCGCCTTCTCGACCGGCAACATCCTGCAGGTCCTGTTCGTCTCCATCCTGTTCGGCATCGCCCTGGCCATGATCGGCGATCTGGGCAAGCCGGTGATGACCGTCCTGGAATCGGTCAGTGCGGCCTTCTTCAAGCTGGTCGCCATCCTGATGAAGGCGGCGCCGATTGGCGCCTTCGGGGCCTTCGCCTTCACCATCGGCGCCTATGGCATCGCCTCGGTGGCCAATCTGTTCGCCCTGATCGCCACCTTCTATCTGACGGCCGCCATCTTTGTGGTCGGGGTGTTGGGCTTGGTGGCTATCGCCAACGGTTTCAATATCTTGAAGCTGATCCGTTATCTGAAGGAAGAGCTGCTGTTGGTGCTCGGCACCTCCAGTTCCGAAGCGGCCCTGCCCAGCCTGATTTCCAAGATGGAACGGGCGGGGGCGTCCAAGTCGGTGGTCGGCCTGGTCGTGCCGACCGGCTATTCCTTCAATCTGGATGGCACCAACATCTACATGACGATGGCGGCGCTGTTCATCGCCCAGGCGTTGAATATCGACCTCAGCCTGCAGGATCAGATCTTGCTGCTGCTGGTCGCCATGTTGTCGTCCAAGGGGGCGGCGGGGATCACCGGCGCGGGCTTCATCACACTGGCGGCGACGCTGTCGGTGGTGCCCACCGTGCCGGTCGCCGGCATGGCGCTGATCCTGGGTATCGACCGCTTCATGAGCGAGTGCCGGGCCCTGACCAACTTCATCGGCAATGCCGTGGCGACCATCGTCGTCGCCCGCTGGGAAGGCGAACTGGATCGCGATGCACTGAAGGCTGCGCTGGACGGCGGGCCGCAACCTTTGGCGGCGTCGCCTGATCCGGCGGCGGGTCCAGGTGATGATCTCGTCCTCGCTGACGACTGAAACACAAGAAGAATTTCAAAACCGCGACCGTCGGCAACAGGCGGCGCAAAGGGAGTGGAAAAATGAAAATGCATTCGAAGATCGCCCTGATGGCGACGACGGCCTCTGCGGTTCTGTTCGCGGGGATGGCGCAGGCGCAGGAGGCGTCTTCCGTCAGCGTCGGCGAGCAGGCGTCCCAGGTCGAGGACGTGGTTGTCGTCGGCACCAATATTCGCGGTGCGCGCACCACGGCGGCCTTGCCGGTGATCGTCGCGGATCGTGAACAGATTGAAGCGACCGGCGCCACGACTGGGGACGAACTTCTGCGCACCATTCCGCAGATGGGCGACGTCCTGTTTGACTCGGCCAACAACCCGCAGACCTCGAACTCGGCCCGCGGCGACGTCAACTCGGTCAACCTGCGTTCCCTGGGCGTAGGCAACACCCTGGTCCTGCTGAACGGGCGTCGCCTGGTGCAGCATCCGACCAGTCAGGGCACTTCGGACACCGGCACGGTGCCGGTGCTGAGCTACAACTCCAACGCCATCCCCGTTTCAGGTCTGGAGCGACTGGAGGTGCTGCTGGACGGCGCCGCCGCTATCTATGGCGCGGACGCGGTGGCGGGCGTGGTCAATACCGTGCTGCGCGACAATATCGACGGTCTGACGGTCAGCGCCCGTTACGGCGGGGCCGAGGGCACGCAGATGCGCGACACCGAGTTCAACCTGTTCGCGGGCAAGAACCTTGAGCGAGGCAATGTCTCGCTCTTCGCCAACTATGCCCAGCGCACGGCCTTATGGGCGTCGGATCAGGACTTCACCCGTTCGGACGATATCCGACCCCTGTTCGCGGATTACGCCGACTTCGCTGGGGTTCAGTCGCTGGACGGCCGGTCTTCGCACACGCCCTGGGCACGTCTTTCAGTGGGGTCGCGGGCGGTGATCCGTTCCAACGGGACCGCCGTGACCAACTCAGCCGGCGCCTTCCGTTTCCAGCCGTCCAGCTTCGGCTGCGGCGTCGATGTCGGCGGCGACATCTGCCTGTCCAGCGGCAATCACAACTTCAACACCACCAACCGCGACATGCGTTATGACACGCGTCATGAGACCACGGTGCGTCCTTCGGTCGAACGTCTGAACCTCTTTCTCACCGGTCGCTACGACCTGACCGACAACGTCGAGGCCTTTGGCGAGATCGGCTATTACAGCGCGCACAGCCGCGCCGTGCAGCCGCCAGTGGTCAACCTGAACCAGATCTGGATACCGGCCAGCAACTACTACAATCCGTTCGGTCCTGTGACCTTCGCCGACGGTTCGGCCAACCCCAATCGTCTGCCCGGTCTGACCGGCGTGCCTGCGGCCGGGCTGCCGGTTCTGATGACCAATTATCGTTTCGTCGACACGGGCTTCCAGGTGGTGAAGGTCGACAACTATCAGGCGCGCCTGATGGGCGGTCTGCGCGGCGAGTGGCGCGGCTTCGACTGGGAGACGGCTCTCGTCTATTCGGAGGCCGAGGCCGAAGACCGTTCACCCAACATCAACATGACGGCGCTGCAGAAGCAGTTGGCGCTGTCCACGCCCGATGCCTACAACCCCTTCAGCGGGGGCTGCGTCGCCACCACCAGCTATGGCGACTGCTCGCCCAGCTCGCGAGCGGCGATCGACGCCATCGTCTTCGACATGCGCCGTCTGTCGCGCACGACCCTGACGATGGCGGACTTCAAACTGTCGCGGGGTGATCTGTTCGACCTGCCGGCCGGGCCGGTCGGCATGGCCGTCGGCATCGAGGCGCGTCGTGAGACTCAAAAGGATGATCGCGACGCCAATGTGGACGGGACCTTCACCTTCACCGACATGGTGACGGGCGAAACCAACCTGTCCAACGTCTCGGCCGTCAGTCCCAACCCCGACACCAAGGGCAGCCGGGAGGTCTTTTCGACCTATATCGAGTTCGCCCTGCCTCTGGTCTCGCCTGAGATGAATATTCCTTTGATCTATCAGCTGGATATGCAGCTGGCCGGTCGTTACGAGCACTATTCGGACTTCGGTTCGGTGGCCAAGCCCAAGGTGGCCGCGGCCTGGGACGTCGTGCCGGGCGTTCGCGTCCGCGGCTCCTACTCAGAAGGTTTCCGCGCGCCCAACCTAGAACAGACCAACGCCACCCAGTATTCGCGTCTGGCGAGCGGCGTTGACTATGTCCGTTGCGAAGCTGACCTGCGTGCAGGGCGCATCGCCAGCTTCTCGGCCTGCTCGCAGAACACCTCGGGCGCATCGCTGCTGGTCGCGGGCAACCCGGATCTGGAGCCAGAAGAAAGCACCAACAGTTCCTACGGCCTGGTGCTGCAGCCGTCCTTCATCCCTGATCGCTTCGGCGCCTTCACCTTCACCATTGATCGCTGGCGTATCGAGCAGGAGAAGATCGTCGGCCTGCTGGGGGCGCAGACGGCCCTGGCCCTAGACTATCTGAACCGCGTCGAGGGCGGTTCCAATCCGCTGGTGAACCGCCGCGACGCTACGCCTGAGGACATTCTGCTGTTCGAGGGCACGGGCCTGACGCCGGTGGGCGAGGTCATCTCCATCAACGACCGTTTCATCAACCTGCAGCCGCAGACGGTCAGCGGTCTGGATCTGGGCATGAACTGGTCGTTGCGGCGTACGCGCTTTGGCACCTTCATCGTCAATGTGAACGCCAGCAAGCTGGATGAGTTTTCGCGTGACCCTGGCGACATCGTGAACGCCCTCTACGCCGCCCGCGCTGACGGCACGATCAACGCTGGAACCACCTTGCCGGAGACGGCCCAACTGGTGGGCCAGAACGGTCGACCGGAATGGCGGGTCAACGCCAGCCTGACCTGGCGCAAGGGTCCGATCCGCGCCGGGATTTCCAGCCAGTACATCAGCGACTTCGACCAGCCCGGTCTGCTGGGGGCTTCCGACGAGGCCTGGGTGGTCGACTCGCGTCAGACGATCAACGCCTATGTGGATTACGAATTCCCGGCCGAGACGCGGCTGCGTCTGGGGGTGCGCGATCTGACGGATCAGGGACCGCCGTTGGCGGACAACGGCTATCGCGGCTCAGTGCACAGCCCCTGGGGACGCTATTGGTACGTCAACGCCAGCAAGTCGTTCTGATCAGGAGGCGAAGGGATGCGCATGTTCAGGATCGCTGCAAGCACGTTTGCCGTCGCACTTGCAGGCGCGCCCTTCGCCGCCGCCCAGGATGCGCCGGCGGTTACCTCCCCGTCGGCGCCCGCCCCGGCCGTCTGCCCTGATTTCCTTCCGCAGCAGGCGCACTGCTGGTCGGGGCAGGCGGCCAAGGGCGGTTATTACTGGATCGCCATGCCAGAGAACTGGAACGGTTCGCTGATCGTTCATGCCCACGGAGGGCCGCGTACGGGCGTCCCCAAGGCCGATGATCCGCTCGAGGATCTGGAGCGCTTCTCCATGACGGTCAAGGAGGGCTTCGCCTGGGCGGGCTCAACCTATCGCCGCGGCGGTTACGGCGTCCGTATGGCGGCCGAGGACACTGACGATCTGCGCCAGATCTTCTGGGACGCCTTCGGTCGGCCGCGTCGGACCATCCTGCATGGTCAGTCTTGGGGCGGCAACGTCGCCGCCAAGGCGGCGGAGCTCTATGCGCGTGACGCGGAGGGGCAGGTGGTCTGGGACGGCGTCGTCCTGACCAGCGGGGTTCTGGCGGGCGGGACCGAGGCCTACAGGTTCCGGGCCGACCTGCGCGCTGTCTATCAATACTATTGCCAAAACCATCCGAAACCCGACGAGGTCCAGTATCCGCTCTGGCAGGGGTTGCCCGACGGCGCCCGCATGACCCGCGCCGAGTTGGCGGAGCGGGTGAAGACCTGCACCGGCGTCGGCCTGCCTGAGGCCGAGCGCTCGTCGGAACAGAAACAGCGGCTGGCCGACATCCTCAACGTCGTCGGCGTCGAGGAGGACCAACTGGTCGGCCATCTGGCCTGGGCCACCTTCCTGTTCCAGGACCTGGTGCAGCGTCGGCTGGACGGGCTGAATCCCTTCTCCAATATCGACACTGTCTATACCGGGGCGCACGATGATGCGGCCCTGAACGCCGGGGTGCAGCGCTTTTCCGCCGATCCGATGGCGGTGGCGCGGCTGGCCTATGACGCCGACCTGTCCGGCATGATCGTGGCCCCCACCGTGACTATTCACGGCAAGTACGATCCCACAGCCTTCGTCTGGCATCAGGCGGCCTATCGCGACCGGGTCGCGGCGGCGGGCCGGTCGGATCTTCTGGTCCAGACCTTCACCAACGAGGCCGAGCACAGCGCGCTGAGCGCTCCGGAATATGTGGCGGTCTTCGACGGCTTGATGGCCTGGATCGACCAAGGCGCCAAGCCCGACGCCGGCTCTGTGGCCGCCCTCTGCGAAGCCGTCCGCCCTCGGCATGCTGGGACATGCCTATTCGACGAACGCTACAGGCCGGCTGCGGAGCGTTGATTATAGCGCCGGCGCGCCGTTCGACCCGGCGCCGCCGCTGCCCGCGTCAAAGTCGGGGCTCGACCTGCTTCACCGGACCCCGCTGCCGAGCAATCTGCTGCCGACCCACGCCATGAATGAAGGGCCGAGGCGCTCCAGGCCGAGTGAGCCCCGCCGCCTGCGGCCTTGGCTCAGCCCCTTGGGGGCGACGTCGGCCGCCAGTTTAAAATTGCATGGTCATATAGACGACCGGTCTATTATTTCCTACATGCCTGTCATGACAGATCGCAAGAAGTCCGAACTGACCCGCGAGCACATCCTGACGATGGGGCGTCGCCTGGTGCTGCGCCGGGGCTTCGGCGGGGTGGGGCTGAAGGAGCTTCTGGATCAGAGCGCCGTGCCCAAGGGGTCTTTCTACTACTACTTCGCTTCCAAGGAGGCGTTCGGCTGCGCCCTGCTGGAAGACTATTGCGTCGACTATCTCGGCCGGTTGGACGCCCTGTTCGCCCAGGTCGGCAGCGGCCGCGAGCGGTTGATGCGCTACTGGACAGCCTGGTTCGACGATGAGCGCGCAGAAGGCCTGGCCGACCGCTGCCTGGTGGTCAAACTGGCGGCTGAAATCCCTGACCTGTCCGAAGACATGCGGGTCATCCTGCAGGGCGGGGTCGAGCGGCTGATCGACCGGATCGCACAGGTGGTCGCCGACGGTCGCGTCGACGGTTCAATCCCGACGCCGCGCGATCCCCGTGCTGTGGCGCGAGCCATGTATAGCCTGTGGCTGGGCGCGGCCATTCTCTCGAAGCTGGGCAAGGACCAGGCGCCGATGCGCGACGCCTTGCTGGCCACCGAACGTCTGCTGTCGGACCGGACGGCGGATTGAGCCTCCTGGCGCCGCGACGATGCGGCCATGACAAGGAACCGACCGATGAAGATCTTCTACAAGACCCGCGCCACCGCGACGGGCGGCCGCGCTGGACGCACGGCTCTCGACGACGGCGGGCTGGCGCTGGACCTCGCCGTCCCTGGTTCGGGCAGGCCGGGCGCCAATCCCGAGCAGTTGTTCGCCCTGGGCTATGCGGCCTGCTTCGATAACGCCCTGGTCGGGGTGGCCAAGCAAATGAACCTGCCGATCACCGGCAGCCGCACCTCGGCCGAGGTCGGCATCGGCCAGACCCCGGCCGGCGGCTATGCGCTGGATATTGACCTGTGGATCGAGGTTCAGGGTCTGAGCGAGGCCGAGGCCAGGACGCTGGTCGAGGCGACCCACCGCGTCTGCCCCTATTCCAACGCCACCCATGGCAACATCGACGTCCGGCTGCATGTGTCAGTCGATCAAGGAGATCAAAATGCGTAGCGCCGTCCACACCGCCTTCGGCGACCCCGCCGAACTGCTGCACCTCGACGACACGCCCCTGCCTGAGCCCGGTTCGGGCCAAGTGCGCGTTCGCACCCTGCTGTCGCCGATTCACAATCATGATCTTTGGACCGTGCGTGGCGAGTATGGCTACAAGCCTGAGTTGCCCGCCGTTGGCGGCAGCGAGGCGGTCGGCGTCGTCGAGGCCGTGGGCGAGGGGGCTGACGCCAGCCTCATTGGCCGCCGCGTCGCCGTGGCCGGTGTGCATGGAACCTGGGCCGAGGCCTTCATCGCCCCGGCGGGCGCCCTGGCCCCCGTGCCGGACGCCATCGGCGACGAGGCGGCGGCCCAACTGATCGCCATGCCCTTCAGCGCCATCTCGCTGCTGGAGTTCCTTGGCGTGACCGAGGGCGACTGGATCATCCAGAACACGGCCAACGGCGCGGTCGGCAAGACCCTGGCCATGCTCGCGCGCTCGCGGGGCATCCAGACCGTCAACCTAGTCCGCCGGGACGCCGGCGTGGCCGAACTGGCCGTCCAGGGCATCGACAACGCGGTCTCGACCGCCGCCCCGGACTGGAAGGCCCAGGTGCGCGCCCTCACTGCAGGGGCGCCCATCCGCGCGGCGGTGGACTCCATCGGGGGAAGCGCCTCCGGCGATCTGGCGGACCTGCTCGGGGAAGATGGCTTGCTGGTGTCCTTTGGCTCCATGAAGGGCGAGCCGATGCAGATCCCATCGGGTGCGATGATCTTCAAGCAACTGACGCTGAAGGGCTTCTGGGGCAGCAAGGTCTCGGCCGCCATGCCGTCTGATCAGCGTCGCCGTCTGATCGGCGAACTGATGACCCTGGTCGCCAAGGGGCAACTGGCTCTACCCGTCGAAGGGGTTTTCGACCTGGATCGGGTCGCCGACGCCGTTCGCGCCTCGCTGACGCCCGGCAAGACCGGCAAGGTCCTGCTGCGGCCCTAGGGCGGGCCGGGTCAGGCGGTCGCAACAAGAGCGGCCGCCTGACGTCGGCTAAGGATCGATGCGGCGCGGCGCCTATCCGGCGGCCAGTCGCTGTGAAGCGAACCGCAGTGCGGCGGGGAGCGAGGCGTATGGCGTTGAACCATGGTCTTCGTCGGCCAGCACGTTGAGCGTGACGGCGCCATTTTCCTGCAGGCTCAAGGTATTGCTGACCATGCGGCGGGCGAGGTGGGCCGGGGGCAGGTTGTCCGTTTCTTCCTGTGCGCCAACGACGACGAAGAGGTCGCTGGCGGACCTTGAGCCCCTGGGTTGGGCGTTGATCACCGAGGGATTCGCCCAGATCGAGGGGCTGATCGCGATATAGCGAGCGAAAGGCGCGGCGGCGGCACGAGCCTCAAGCACGAAGAGGCCGGACATGGAGTGGCCCATGAGTGTCAGCCGCGCCCTGTCCGCGCCCTCGGCCGCGAGGAGCGGCAGGACGTCATGGACGAGACGGTCCAGCAACTGGCGCCCTTGCGGGGCTGTTGATGGATCGGCCCCGTGCGGGAACCTGAATGTCGCTTGGCGGTCGGGAGAGGTCAGGCTGACGCCCACGATCAGCATCGGTTCAATGCGTGTCTTGGCCGTGCGCCGTGCCAGGCGTTGCGCCATCTCGGCGGCGGCATTGAAATAGGCTTCGGCGTCCAGCAGGATCATCGCTGGCCATCCCTGCGCCGGTCGATCCGCCTCCGGCGTATTGATCCAGAGCGTGAGGCAGGGCCCATCCGCCTTGGCCGGCAGGTGCAGCGTGCGACAACCCCCGGTTAAAGGCGGGGCGGTCTCGAGGAAAACGGGTGCGGGCAACGTCATGATGTCACCCTAGCCCATCCCGCGATGAGAGTGTATTGCGACGCATTCGCGTAATGGAGGGCGTCAGTTTGGCGAACGCAGAACGTGCGGCGCCAGATGCGGTGATCGCCTATTCCCGAGACGTTCGGGCTCGGTTCGTGGCGCTTGGGGCGCTGGCCTTGCTCGCCGCGGCGGCCTTGCTGCTGGATGTCGTTACAGGACCGTCGTCGATCTCAGCGGTCGCCGTGGTGAAGGGCGTCTTCGATCCGTCGTCTCTCAGCACGGCGCAACAGGCCATCGTCTGGCAAGTGCGTCTGCCCTACGCCCTGATGGCGACCCTGGTCGGGGCCGCCTTGGCTCTGGCCGGAGCTGAAATGCAGACCGTCTTGAACAATCCTCTGGCCAGCCCCTTCACCCTGGGCGTGTCGTCGGCGGCGTCGTTCGGAGCGTCGCTGGCCATTGTGCTGGGCGTGGGGGCCAGCTTCATCGGGTCCGACTGGCTGGTGCCGTTGAACGCCTTCGTCTTTGCCTTTGGCTCGGTGCTGGCGCTACAGGCCCTGGCGCGGATGAAGGGATCGGGGGTCGAGAACATCGTCCTGTTCGGCATCGCCCTGGTCTTCGCCTTCAACGCCCTGACGGCCCTGGTGCAGTTCCTGTCCTCGGCTGAGGCGCTGCAGCAACTGGTGTTCTGGACCATGGGCTCGCTGTCGCGCGCCACCTGGGGCAATGTCGGGGCCCTGGCCCTGGTGGTGGGGCTAGTCTCGCCGTTCTCGCTTTTGTCGTCGCGTGGCCTGACGGCGCTGCGGTTGGGCGAGGACCGGGCCATGAGTTTCGGCGTGGACGTCAAACGCCTGCGCTTTCTGTCTTTGCTGCGGGTTAGCCTGTTGTCGGCGACCGCCGTGGCCTTTGTCGGCGCCATCGGCTTCATCGGTCTGGTGGGGCCGCACATCGCGCGCTTGCTGGTGGGCGAGGATCACCGCTTCTTCCTGCCGGCCAGCATCCTTTCGGGAGCGATCATCATGTCGCTGGCCTCGGCGGCGTCCAAGGCCATCGTGCCGGGGGTGCTGATGCCGGTCGGCATCGTCACCGCCGTGATCGGGGTGCCGGTCTTCCTGCTGCTGATCTTCCGCAATGGAGGCCAGGCGTGACCGGGCTGGTGGTGCAGGGTCTGAGCGCCGGTTACGGCGGGCGCGCCATCGTCGAGGGGCTGAGCCTGCCGCCGCTGGCCGCCGGCGAGGTCGTGTCCGTGGTCGGCCCAAACGGGGCGGGCAAGAGCACCTTTTTGCGGGCGCTGGCGGGCCTGATCCCTGCGCAGGGGTCGATCCGGTTGGACGAGATCGAACTGACGGGCCTGTCGCTGGCTGACCGGGCCAAGCGCGTCACCTATATGCCCCAGACCTTGCCACAAGGCGTGGCCCTGACCGTGTTGGAGACCGTGGTGGCGGCCATTCGCGCCACGCCTTTGGGCGGCGCCGCCTTCACTGACGCCCAGGCGGTCGAACGCGCCTTTGAGGTCCTGCAACGCATTGGCGCCGAAGCCCTGGCCGGTCAGCGGCTGGACCGGCTGTCGGGGGGGCAGAAGCAACTGGCGGGTCTGGCGCAGGCCCTGGCGCGCGAACCGCGCCTGCTGCTGCTGGACGAGCCGACCAGCGCGCTGGACCTCTATTATCAGCTGCGGGTGCTGGACCTGGCGCGCGAGGCGGCGGCGGAGCGGGGCATGACAGTGATGATCGTCCTGCACGACCTACAGGCGGCGGCGCGCGTGTCGGACCGGATCGCAGTCATGGCTAGGGGCAGGCTGGCGGCGTTCGGCGCACCGGACGAGGCGGTGACGCCGGATATTCTGGCCCAGGTCTATCGTGTCTCGGCGCGCGTCCAACGCTGCGAACGCGGCGTGCTTCAGGTCCTGATCGACGACGTGCTGAAGGCGGGTTGATCCGGCGGACACCCCAACAAAAAAGGCCCGATCGACGGATCGACCGGGCCAGTTTGGGGAGGAAACGTGAAGGTCAGGGGCGGATCAGCGTCACCACGTCGCCGGTCGGATCGACCGGGACCGGCGTGCCGGCCGGGGCGTTGCGCGGCAGGCCGCGCGCCTTGTTGGTGACATAGACGGCGTTGGTGGCGCGATCGATGGCGATGGTCTGGGGCAGGGTGCCGGTCTGCAGATTGGTCTTCACCGCATAGGTGTCGGAATCCAGAACCGTGACTGTGCCGGCCTGGCGGTTGGCGACATAGATCTGCTTGACCGCGCCGTTGTAGGCGACGCTCAGCGCGCCTTCGCCGGTGGCGACCTTGTGGATCAGGGAGCCTGTGTCGGCGTTCAGGACCGTCAAATCTCCCGACTTCTGGTTGGCGACGAACAGGCGGCGACCTTGGGAATCCACAGCCACGTTGATGGCGGATTCGCCGTGCGAAGCCCATTGGCCGACCGTTTCTCCGGTCGCCAGGTCGATGGCGGCGACTTCGTTGCTGCCCATGCCGGTGACGTAGAGGCGGTTGGTCGAGGCGTCGAAGGCGGCGCCGGTCAGACCGCCGACCGGCGTAGCAATGGTCCGCTCGACCTTGTTCGTCGCGCCGTCGATGGCCCAGATCAGGTTGGGGCGCGAGGTGTCGCCAGCGTCGCCGCCGACGACGGTGACATAGGCCTTGTTGCGTTGCTCATCGACGATGACCTCGCGCACGTGAGCGCTGTCGTCTTCCTCGTCGTGACGGATGACAGCGACGACGGCGCCGGTCTTCAGATCAATGGCCGAGACAGCGCCGGTGCGGGTGTCGGTGCCATAGAGGATCTGGGTGCGGCTGTTCAGGCCCAGGCCGTAGAGCGGACGTTCTGAAACATTGATCGGGGTCTCGACGGCCAGAGTCTGCCCGTCCAGGCGGACGATCTGGGCCTGATTGGCGCCGCGCGGGCCGACGGCGGCGACATAGATGTCGTTGTCGGTAGGGTTGAAAACGATCTCGTACAGGCCGCCGGGCGCGACCTTGACGGTCTTCTCGATCGATTGGGCCGAGGCCGCCGAGGCCGTCGTCAGGGCGATGAGGCTGACGGCCAGCAGGGCGCTGTGGCGAAGGGTGATCATAGGGTCTCTCCTTGGATGGACGTCAGGCGGGGACCAGGTCGGTCCAGTAGTCGCCGCGATAGGGCACGGCGAGGAAGCGCTCGTTGATGGCCGTCAGGGTTGCGCGCGGGTCGAGGTCGGCGAACAACTCGGGCTGAATCCACCTGGCCAGAACCTCGGTGGCGACGATGTCGATGGGCGAGTTGATCAACTGGTGCGACAGGCCGTGGACCTTGCCCTCGCGCACCGCCTTCAGGGTCGACAGGCCGCGACGGCTTGCCACGCGGCGCAACGAGGCGCGCGAGGTCTCGGCGTCGTACTTCGGGCCGACGACGAAACCGCCGGTCTTCTCCAGATGAGGGCCGCCGGTGGCGATATAGAGGTCGGGATCGCGCTCGACCACGAACTCCAGGTTCAGCTTGCCTGACGGCTGTTTCAGCACTTCGGCGCCGATGTTGCGGGCGCCGACGAAGGTCAGATAGTCGCCGATATTGCCGGCGCCGACCGAGTTGCAGCAGTCGGGTCCGTTGCCGGCGTGGGCCTCCAGGAAGACGGTCGGCTTCTGCTCGTCCTTCAGACCCGCCACGCGGTCGGAGATGACCTTCAGTTTCGCGGCGCGGAAGGCGTTGTAGGCCTCGGCCTGTTCCTCGCGGCCGATCAGGCTGCCCAGCAGGGACAGGCTGCGCGACTGGTTCTCGAACGGGTGCTGGAAGAAGTCGATATAGGCCACGCGAACGTCGGCCTGCTCCAGCTGGGCCGCCTGGGCGTCGGTCGGACCAGAGTCCAGAGAGACCAGGGCGACCTGCGGTTGGGCGCCCAGAACGGCCTCGACGTTGAAGGCAGAGGCAGAGCTCGGCGTCTTCGGCAAGGTCGCCAGCGCCGGAGATTTTTCCAGATAGGCGGCGTAGATCTCGGGACTGAGACGGTTCACGTCGCCCGCCCAGGCGGCCAGCAGGCTGACCGGATCGGGGTGGATCAGCGACAGAGCGATCAGGAAACGGCTGTCGTCGATCGACAGCTTGCCGACGGGGGGCGTGACCGCCAGAGGCCGGTCGCGCAAATCCTTGAGCAGGGAGGAGGGGCCCGCGTCGTTACGGCGTGTGCAGGCCCCGGCGCCGGCCAGAAGGGCGGCGGCGCCCAGCAGAAGGGCGCGACGGCCCGTTGTGAATTCCGTCATCCGGCCCATCCTCAGAAATCCCAGCTGACGCCCAACCAGTAGCGACGGCCGTCGCCCTGGAAGTCGTAGGTCGCCACGTTCAGCACCTTGTCGGTCAGGTTGTAGACGCCGAGCTTCAGCGTCACGTCGTCCCGCACGCGCCAGTTCGCGCCCACGTCCAGAAGCGCGTAGTCGGGATAGCGGCGACCGACCTGGCGTGGGCCGTCCATGACGGGTTCGCCGTTGATCCCGACGCGCAGACCCGCGTTGACTTCCTCACCGTGGTAGGAGCCCGCCGCCCACAGGTTCAGACGGTCCGTCGCGGCGTAGTCGGCGCGCAGGTTGGCCATGTGCTCAGGCGTGCGCGACAGCGGCAGGCCGTCGTAAAGGCCGCCCTTCTGAGCGGAGTCCGTAAAGGTGTAGCCGGCCTTGATCGCGAGTTGGTCGGTCGCCTGCCAGCGCCCGCTCAGTTCGACGCCCTGAATGCGGGCGTCGTTGATGTTGTACCAGTAGTAGAGCTGATACAGCGGGTCCTCATCCCAGCGCAGCACCTCGCTCGGCACGTCGCAGACGCCGTTGTTGTTGGCGTCGGGACCGCAGACCCGGTCGTCGGCGATCTTGTCCTTGAAGTCGGTGCGGAAGATCGTGGCGTTCAGCGACACCGACGGGATCGGCCGCCACAGGGCGCTGACCTCATAGTTGACGCTGCTCTCGGGCTTCAGATCCGGGTCGCCGATGATGACGCCGCACAGGCCCGCGCCATAGTTGCAGTTGGCGCCGCCAGTTTCGTAGGCGTAGCCATCGGCCACGGCGCGGATCTCTGGCGCACGGAAGCCGGTTGAAACGCCGCCCTTGATGGTCAGGGTCTCGCTGGGGCTCCATACGGCATAGGCGCGCGGGCTCCAGTGGTCACCATAGCGTTTGTGGTCGTCGACCCGCAGGCCCAGCGTCAGCGCCAGTTGCGGCGTCAGGGTCCATTCGTCCTCGACGAAGAGGGCGCGTTGCCAGACGTCAAAGGTTTTGGCCAGGTTGTCGCGCGCGCCGGGGTTGATGTCCTTCAGGCTGTTCTCGATCCACTGGCCGCCGAAAACCAGGTTGTGATCGCCTAGCGACGAGCCCGCCAGCGGCAGGTTGAACAGGGCGTCGAGGACGGTGTTGGTCAGTTCCGGCGCGCGCGGGTTGCGGATCATCGTCCCCGTCGCGTCGGCGGTGAAAATCTCGCGCGAGGATTCTTCGCGCATCAGCGACAGGGCGCTGGTTCCCCAGCTCCAGTCGCCGTTCCATGACAGGGAGGCGCTGTCGCGGCTGTGCTCGTTACGTGTGCTCCGCCCGGTGGCGGCCACCGTCTTGCCCGCCGTGCTGAAGCGGTCGATGCGCGTGGTGTCGGCCTGCAGCAGGATTTCGTGGTCCGGCGCCGGCGTCCAGGCCAGGCGGCCGGTCAGGCTGTGTTCTTCGGAGCCCATGACGCCCGTGCTGCTGGGAGCGTTGAAGATGTGGTCTTCGGCTCGATCATGGGCTCGGCCCCAGATCTGGGCCCCCAGCTTGCCGCCTACGATGGGACCTGCGAGGTAGAATTGGCCTTGCGCCCAGTCGCCGCTGTCGCCGTTTTCCTGGGCCACATAGTCGGCGGCGATCGAGCCGCCCCAGCGCTCCGGGACCTTTTTGGTGATGATGTTGATGACGCCGCCGATGGCGTCCGAGCCATAGAGCGATGACATCGGCCCGCGCACCACCTCGATGCGCTCGATGGCCGAGACGGGCGGGGTGAAGCTCTGCTCCAGACCGCCGTTGCCGTTGACGCGGGCGTCACGCGTCGATTGCCGTCGCCCGTCCACCAGCGTCAGGGTGTAGGCGCCGGGCAGGCCGCGGATGAAGATGTCTTGAAAGTTCGATCCGCCGCTGACCGAAACGCCCTCGACGTCGCGCACGGCGTCGAACAGGTCGGCGTAGGCGCGGCCTTCCAGTTGTTCGGCGGTGATCAGGGTGATGGTGGCCGGCGCCTGCTCGATCTTCTGCGCACGGGTAGAAGCTGTGACCACGACATCATCGACGGTGGTGGCGGTCTGGGCGAAAGCGCATGGCGCAGCCAGCAAACTGGCGGAGGCGGTGAGCAGAGCCATCTGGGCTGTGCGATTCATGGGCGGTTGTTCCATACCAGACGCGACAAGCGTCAGTGCGTAGTGAGAATCATTGTCATTTGCAATGCTCTCGCTTTTGAACGCGGCGGTTGGTCGCTGTCACGGGATGGCGTGGGTCGGAACAGGCCGGGTCGATCGACGGACAAGCGAGGGCGAGGGGAAGCGGCTCGATGCGGAAGTGAATGCCCTCGGCCAGCCTATAGCCATGCCCGTGCAGCATCTGCTCCACAGCCTGCACCAGGGCGTCGTCGCGCACTTCGATGATCCGGTTCTGGCGCACGCAACTGAGGCTGAGGGTCGGGGTCCGGCGTTTCAGCCGGAAGAAGCGCCGGGCGTTTCGTCGCGCCGCCACTTCGGCGACCCCCAGTCGGTTCAGGAGGTTGAGAAATCGAGACACGGCGGCGCGAGAAACGTGGCTGCCTTGAGACCGGGCGGCGGCCAACGCGCTGTCGACATCAAGGGGAGCCTCGGCGTGGAGCAGGACGTGCAGAACATCCCTGCGCGCACGGTTCAGAAGCAGGCCGTGGGCCTTCAGGACCTGTTCGACGGCGTAGCCCGACGAATCCTGAGCGAGGACCATTTCATCCTGCACAAAGAGGCGCGGGGGTATCGTTGGAAGGGGCATCGTATCAACAGGGGGCACGGGCATGAAAACGAAAGGCCCCCGCCGGACAGGCGAGGGCCCTGGATCGCGACTTTAGGTCAGCGCGCCGAGCGGATGCGCAGGACGCTGTCGTTGCCGTCGCTGCTCCAGCCCGACTTGACGGCGGCGTAGATGTTGCCGCGCCCGTCGGTCGAGACGTGGTTGGCCACCGGCGGGGCGGGCAGGTTGGCGACGATACGGCCGTCCGCGTCCGTCACGGTGACGGTACCGGCGCCGAAGGTGCTGACGAAGGCGCGACGCGACTTCGGCTCGAACACCACGTTCAGGGCGCCGGCTCCGACCGGGGTGTCGGCAATGACCGAGCCGTCCGCTCCGTTCAGGACGACCAGGTTGTCGGTGCCCTGCGCGGCGACGAAGATGCGGTTGGTCTGGGCGTCATGCGCCACGCCGATCACGCCGCGCGCGCCCGGCACGGCGAAGACGTGCTCGACCTCATCGGTGCGGGTGTTGATGACGGCGATCTCATTGGTCGAGTTCGACGCCACATAGAGGCGGTCGGCCGCGCGGTCATAGGAGACGCTGGCGGCTGAGAAGGTCTCGCCGCGCACGTTTGAGTCGATCTTGATGCGCTTGGCGACCGTCAGGCCGGCGGTGTCGAACACCACGATCTCGGGCTGGAAGGTGGCGCTGGCGTAGGCCTTGCCGTCCTGTTCGTCGATGACGACGTCGCGGGCGTGGTTGACCGTGCCGGGCTCGAACTGACGGACCAGCGTCAGATCGGACTGGCGATAGACGGCGACCGTGTTCTGTCGGCTGTTGGTGACCCAGACGGTGTCGTGGGCGTCATCGACGCCGACGCCATAGACGGCGAAGACGCCGCCGTCCTGCGGCTGGCCGTCGCGGCCGACGCGGCCCGGTGCGGCGGCCGGCGTGACGCGGGCCTCGACCGCCAGGGTGTCGGCGTTCAGGCGCAGCAGCTCCGACTGGCGCACCGGCGGGCGGCCGACCGCCGAGGTGGCGAAGACGGCGTTGCGCTTGGCGCTATAGGCGGTCTGATACAGGCCGCGCGTGGGCTGGACGCTGGTGATCCGATAGGCCGCCTCGTTCGACAGCGGCACGTTCGGCGAGATCTTCAGATTGGCCAGGACGGCGTTGTAGGGCGATTGCGACACCGCCACGATCGGGTGGTTGCCCGGCTGGGCGTCCGCAGGCAGCGTCAGTCGCGCCTCGAAACCGCCCTCGGCGTTGGCGGTGATGGCGCCGGTCGACAGCGGCGTCTGACCGTACATCAGGACGATGCTCTGGCCAGGGTGGAAACCGCGGCCGGCGGCCACGATCGAGCCCCCCGGCAGGACGGGCTTGCCGCGATCGCCGGACGAGAAGCTTACCTGGCCTTCGATCAGGCGCTCGGGAGCGGAGAACAGGCTTTGGGCCGAGGCGATGGCGGGAACTGCGACAGCGGACGCCGCTAGAAGCGCGCCAAAGGCGACGCCGCGAAGGGATTTGCGGAGGTGGGTCATGATTGAGTTTTCCGGATCAGAAGCGGGTGGTCAGGCCGACGAAGAAGCGGCGACCGGGGGAGTAGTAGCCATCGCCTGCGCTGCCGCTGACCTTCTCAGCGAACAGGTTGGAGACGCCGGCGCGCAGCGTCACCGTTTCGGACGCTTCATAGGCGGTGGTCAGGTCGAACTCGGTGCGGGCGTTGGTCAGGGTCGAGCCGCCGCTCAATTGCTCGCCGGTGTATTGGGCCGACAGCATGAGCCCCAGGCGGTCGCTCGCCCGCCAGTCCAGCGAGGCGTAGCCCGACCATTCCGGGGTCGTGATCAGGCTGGCCCCGGTGTCCAGGTTCTTGGCCTCGATCATCCAGGTCGCGTTGCCGCGCAGGGTCAGATCATAGGGCAGGCTGGCCTGGCCGGTGAGTTCCAGCCCCTTGGTGCGAGCGCGCTGGATGTTTTCGTTCTTGGTCCACCAACGGCCTTCGAAATAGCCGAGCGGCGCGTACTGGATCTTGTTTTCGAAGTCGGTGTGGAAATAGGTGGCCGCGAACCGATAGGCGGCGCCGTCATAGGCGAAGCCGATCTCGTAGCTGGTGCTTTCTTCGGGTTTCAGGTTGGGGTTGCCCGCCATCCAGCAGCCGCCCGAGGTATAGATCAGCGGATTGCCGGCGCCGTCCAGGATGGTGTTGCCGTTCTTGTCCTTGGCGACCATGCCGATCAGGCCTCGGCAGCCGTTGCCGCCAGAGTTGGTGGCGGCGCCGGCGCTGTTTTCCTTCAGGGACGGGGCGCGGAAGCCCTTGGAGACGCCGCCGCGCAGGGTCCAGGCTTCGGCCGGATGCCAGACCAGATAGGCGCGCGGGCTGAAGTGCTCGCCATATTTGTCGTGACTGTCCAGGCGGCCGCCGAGCGTCAGCAGCAGGTTTTCGCGAAGGGTGATCTGGTCCTCGGCGAAGATGGCCGCCGTGTCGCCGGTCAGCGTGGCGCCGGTGATGATGTTGCCGTCATAGTCGATCGGCACCGTGCCGATCGTGTCGGTGTTGGTCAGCTCTTCCTGACGATATTGGCCGCCGATGGCGAACTTGTGCAGCCAGACGAAATTTTTCTCGAAGTTCCACAGGCCGTCGACGATCCATTCCTCGAACTCGCCGGAACCGCCGTATTCGCCCATCGCCTTGTTCTCGAAGGCGTTGCGATAGACGTCCAGACGCGTCTGGCCGAAGGACCAGTCGCCCTCATGGCTGACGCGGAAATTGGTGCGCTCGGTCTCCGAGCCAAAGGCGCCCTGCGGCGTCAGCACGCCATTGCGGTTCGGCACCAGAAGCTGGGGCGCCAGGGGCTCTTCCACCCCGTAGTTCGCCTCGAACGAGAAGTTCTGGTTGTCGAGCGGCGCCCAGTTCAGGACGCCGTTCAGGCTCTTGTTGACGACGCCGCCTGTGCCGTTGGCGCCGGCGATATTGACCTCGTCCGGGTTGGTGCGGGCGTAGGTCGCCCCCAGGCGCAGGCCCAGGTTTTCCGTGATTGGACCGGCTACGTTGACACCCAACTGATAGGCGTCGCCGCGCTCGGACTCCTCGGACCACGTGTAGCTGGTGTTGGCCGAGCCGCGCCACGTCGGGGCGATCTTGCGGGTGATGATATTGATGACCCCGCCCATGGCGTCGGAGCCGTAGAGCGACGACATCGGCCCGCGCACCACCTCGATGCGCTCGATCATGTCGGGCGAGATCCAGTTCAGGTCCTGGCGGCCCAGGTCGGGACGATAGCTGATGTCGCGCGAGTTGCCGACGCGACGGCCGTCGACCAGCACCAGGGTGTAGTTGTCCGGCAGGCCGCGAATGGTGATCTTGGACATGGCGCCGGTCGGGCTGACGCCGCCGGTCACGCCAGGCAGACGGCCCAGCAGTTCGCCCAGGCTCTGAACCGGTTGCCGCTCGATCTCTTCTCGCGTGATGACGCTGACCGAGGCTGGGGCGTCGCGCACATCCACGCCCGTCGCCGAGGCGGTGACGATGATGTCAGAGACGGTGGTGGCCTGGGGCTCGGCAATGGGATTGTCAGCCAGGACCGGCGACGAGGCGAGCAGGGTGGAAGTCATCAGGCCAAGCCCGATGCGGCGTTTGGAAAGAAGCATCTGTGCCCCCGAAGGCGTGCGTTGAATGGGCGGTGACCGCCCGGTTGGGGAGGAATGCTCACGCTTGTGAGCGGCAGACGCTTCTAATAATCATTCGCATTATTGGCTCAATGACGCATTCGGCATGGGCCGCATTCGCAAATCGGCATGATCCCGCCGGCAGCGGATCGCATGCGTCAATAGTTGCAATTAATAGTCATTATTATAACAGGAGAACCCCTCGTCATTGTCCCGGAGAAGCCGGAATGTCCGGGCGTTTGCCTTCTCGGGCCGATTTCAATCAGCTCCAGCATCTGATGGTGCTGTTGGAGCAGCGTAGCGTGTCCCGTGCTGCCGATCGGCTAGGTATGGGGCAGCCGGCGATGAGCCGCATTCTCGCCAGGCTGAGGGATCAGTTCGACGATCCGCTTTTGGTGCGAGGGCCGCGCGGCATGATGTTGACCCCGCGCGCCGAGGCCTTGCGGGGACCGCTTCGCTCCTGGCTCAGAGAAGGAGAGGCGCTGATCCGCGATCACGGCGTGGACCCTGGCAGCATGAGGCGCACCTTTCGCCTGGCTTCGACGGACTTCGGTCTGCTGAGCGTGATCGCACCCACGCTCGCCCTCATTGAGCGCGAGGCGGGCGGGGTGGAGTTGGTTGTCGAGCCGCTGTCGGACGCCAGTCTCAGGCGGCTGGAGGACGGCCGTCTGGATTTCGTCCTGACCGGGTGGAGTCCTCATGGGTCCAGCCTGCATTCGCGCTGGTTGTTTCAGGAAACCCATCTGGGCCTGGCCCGCCCAAACCATGCAGTTCATGCCTCCAAGGGGACGAGCGAAGACCTGCTGAAGTGGCCGCATGTCTCGGTCTCCGTCGGGGACGGCTTTGGCGATTGGATCGCCGAAGACCTGCCGGAAATGGCGGATCGGCGGATCTTGATCTCGGCCGAGAGCTTTTCCCTGACGCCCTATCTGCTGGCTGAAACCGAAGCCGTCGCCATCCTGCCCCGACGGGCGGCCGAGCGCTTTGCAGCGGCTCACGGTCTTCGGACCTTTCCCGCGCCGGCGGGCGTCAAGCCGTTTGACTACCACTTGGTCTGGCATGAGCGGTCGAGCGACGATCAGGCGACGCGGTGGGTGGTCGAGACTCTGGCCAAGGCGTTCGCGACGCCAGCTGCCGCCTAGAGCTGCCGCGCCGCCAGAGCGCAGCGATCAGGATCAGGCCGAACTTTGCGGCAAGACGATCTCCACCACCAGTCCGGGCGCGTTGTCGTCAAGGTTCAGTTCGCCGCCGTGAGCGTGGACGACGGCAGCCACCATGGCCAGGCCTAGGCCCGAGCCCGGCGCCGGATCGGCCTGGTTGATTCGATAGAAGCGGCGAAGAACCTTTTCACGTTCGACCTCCGGCACGCCTATGCCCTGATCCGCGACGCGCAGAACCGTCTTTCCGTCGCCAGCAAAGGCTGAAACCTCGATGCGGATGGGGGCGCCGCCGTGGAAGACGGCGTTCTCGATCAGATTCGCCAGGGCCTGCTGAAGCAGGGCTGCGTCTCCCGCCACGGTGACGGGGGAACCGAGCGAGGTGGTCAGGCTGCCGCCTGCCTCCTCCACCAGGGGGCGATAGATGTCACAGACTGTGGCGGCCAGATCGGCCAGATCCGCAGGGGCGACACGCAGGGCGACGCCGCCGCTCTCTATACGCGCCAGAGTCAGCAGGGCCTCGAACAGGGCGCTGACCTGGTCGGTTTCGGCCAGGGCGCGCTCGATCGTGGCGTCCCGCGCGGCGACGTCGTCGATCTGGGCGGCGACCTGTTCCAGTCGATTTCGCACCCGGTTCAGGGGCGCGCGCAGTTCGTGGGCCACACCTTCGGACAACGACTTCAGCGCCGTCAGGGCCGCTTCTTGCCGGTCCAGCATCCGGTTGAGGTTTACCGCCAACTGGTCGAATTCGCGCCCCAGACCGACGGTCGGCAGACGGGTTGAATCCTGCCCGGCGATGATGCGTCCGACCGCCTGGTTGACGCTTTCGAGGCGGCGAAGAACGAGGCGTCCCGACGCCCAGCCCCCGGCCAGGGCCAGAAGGATCAGGGTCAAGCCGCTCCAGAGCGCGAAACGGCGAATGCCGCCGCGCAATTCCTCCAGATGCTGGATGTCGCGCCCAACGGCCAATAGGCCTCCGTCGGCGGCGCGCGCGCTCAGCGTCATCATATTGGGAGTCTGATCGGGCCAGCGCGCGGGGCGGGCCTTGTTCGGCAGATTGCGCCGAAACCCGGTGGCGTTGACGGCCAACCGGGTCAGTCCGTTGGAGAAGGTGCTCTCGTCCGGTGCCTCGACCAGCAGCAGGTAGCGACGGGCGTCGCGGTTGCGCGCTTCGGCGTTCAACTCCTGCACCAGGGCCGCCGTGCCGTGACGGTCAGCGTCGGCGCGCATCACCTCCATCTGATGGCTGAGGCCGTCGCGCACCTCGGCCTCGGCGAAGCGCATGAGGCCGTAATCCACCCCGGCGACCATGGCGGCGGCGCCCAGGCCGAAGAGTAGAGAGAAGGCGACGGCGTAGCGCAGGCCGGCCGTGGACCAGATGGACGGCGCGCTGTCCTTAGTCCGCTTGCTTGAGGACATAGCCCACTCCGCGGATCGTCTGGATCAGATTGCCCTCAAAGCCGCGATCGACCTTGGCGCGCAGACGGCTGATGTGGGCGTCGATCAGGTTGGCGCGCGGGTCAAAATGAAACCCCCACAGGCTTTCCAGCAGCATGGTGCGCGTCACGGCCTGGCCGGCGTTGCGGGCCAGACGTTCCAGCAGCTTGAACTCGTGCGGGGTGAGATCCAGAATCTGTCCGGCGCGCGTGGCCCGATGCGCCGCCACGTCCACGACCAGATCACCGACCGCATGCCGTTGCGTCTGATCCGCGAGGGGAGGGCGGCGGATCAGCGCCTGTATCCGCGCGCTCAATTCACTGAAGGCGAAGGGCTTGACCAGATAGTCGTCTGCACCCGCATTCAGACCGTCCACGCGGTCGTCCACCGCGCCCAGGGCGGTCAGCATCAGCACGGGGGTTTTCAGCCCTGAGGCCCGCATGGAACGGACGGCGTCCAGCCCCGACAGGCCCGGCATCATACGGTCCACGACGATGGCGTCATAATCGCCGTCCAACGCCAGGTGCAGGCCGGTGTCGCCGTCGGCGGCTTCATCCACGGTCTGACCTTGCTGGCGCAGACCCTCCGCTACGAAGGCGCGGGTGCGGGTGTCGTCGTCAATGATAAGCATTCGCATGAATGACTTTCTAGCTCGACCGGGGGCGGCGGTCAGCCCAGTTGCGAATTAATCTCACCGCAAGGCGCCGCGAAGGTTGGTCGTCTATAGCCCCAGTAGTTGCGATTGATACGCAACAGCGTAATTCGCGACGAGGTGAACAGTGGAGTCGATGGGGACGAATTTCTGGAGCGCCCCTGATCTGGCGGTCCAGATCGGAGGCGACGCCGCGGCGCCGCGCGGGCGGCCGGAGGCGGCCATGGACTGGGCCTTCGGTCTGGCGACCCCTGAACTGCGGCTGTTCACCACAGGCGTTCGGCGGCGCCTGCCAGCGGGACCGGCGGCGAGCCTGGGCGAGCGGGTTCGACGCTTCTTCTCGGCGTATCCGGTTGCAGCGGACGGCCATGAGGTTTCGCCGCGTCTGCTCGTCGGCGCCATCCCCTTTGATCGCGAGGCGGATGATTGTCTCTTCCTGCCGGAGCGCGCCGCCAACCGCGCCTGGAGCGCGCCCGCGCCCATGTCTTCGTCGCTGGGAGACAGGCGCATGACGGCCGAGCCGTCGCGCGACGCCTATCAGGAGGCCGTCATCAAGGCGCTGGCGTTCATGCGCGCGTCAAGGGAAGGGGCGCAGTCGATCGATAAGGTGGTGCTGTCGCGCAGCCTGCGGCTGGAGGCCGATCATCCGATCGACGCCTTCGCCCTGTGGCGCGACCTCCAGGCGGACCCTTCGGCGGCGCGTTTTCTGGTTCCGCTGGGCGCGGGTAGGGGCGGGGCCATGCGCCGTCTGGTCGGGGCGTCGCCCGAATTGCTGGTCTCCAAGCGCGGCCCGTCCGTCTCGTCGCATCCCCTGGCCGGGTCGGCGCGCCGCAGTCCGGACCTGTCGCAGGACGAAACGGCGGCTCAGGCTCTGCTGACCTCCGACAAGGACCTTCGCGAACACGCCCTGGTGGTCGAGGCCATCATGGATGCCTTGGCTCCCTGGTGCAGCGAACTCCGCGCGCCGCCGGCGCCGGCCCTGGTCTCAACCCGGACCATGTGGCACCTCGGCACTCGCATCGAGGGGCGTCTGCATCGTCCGGACGAGGTGTCGGCGGCCGAGCTTGCGGCTTTATTGCACCCGACGCCTGCCGTCTGCGGTGCGCCGCGAGATCGGGCTGCGGCGATGATTCGCGAACTGGAGGCCTATGATCGCGGCTTCTACGCCGGAGCGCTGGGGTGGACTAATGCAGGGGGCGACGGCGCCTGGTACGTGGCGTTGCGTTGCGCCGAGCTCTGCGGCGCCGAGGCGCGTCTCTATGCGGGCGCGGGCATCGTCGATGGCTCGGACCCGGTGGCCGAAGCAGACGAGACATCCGGAAAATTCCAGGCTGTCCTGCGTGCCTTGGGCGTCGGCGAGGCGAGCCTGTGATCCCCCTGAAACAGGTCTGGCCGGACGACATGGCGGCCCTCTATCGAGCCAAGGGCTATTGGCGCGGCGAGACCTTTTCGCAGATGCTGCGCAGCCGCGCCGAGGCGCAGCCCGACGCCGTCGCCGTGGTCGGCGCGGACCAGCGCTGGACCTATGGCGAACTGCTGCAAAAGGCCGAGACGGCCGCCGCCGGCTTCCTGGCCCTGGGGCTGAAGCCGGGCGACCGGGTGGTGGTGCAACTGCCCAACCTGCCGGAGTTCCTCAGCGTGATCTTCGGCCTGTTCCGGGCCAGGCTGATCCCCGTCTATGCGCTGCCCGCGCACCGCTCGACCGAGATCGTTCACTTCCTGAAACGTTCGGAAGCCGCCGCCTATGTCGTGGCTGACCGACATGTGGGGTTTGACTATCGCGCCCTGGCTCGCGCCGTTCAGGCCGATGTTCCCGAGTTGCGCCATGTGGTCGTGGTGGGTGAGGCCGAGGAGTTCGCATCCTTTGACGGCTTCCGCGCCGATCCGGCGTCCCTGCCGAGGCAGGACGCTGATCCATCCGACGTGGCCTTTCTGCAGATTTCGGGCGGCTCCACCGGCCTGTCCAAGCTGATCCCGCGCACCCACGACGACTATCTCTACAGCGTGCGCGAAAGCGCCGACATCTCGGGGCTGGAGCCGGAAAGCGTCTATCTGACGGCCCTGCCGGCGGCGCATAATTTTCCGATGAGTTCGCCGGGCTATCTGGGCGCCCTCTATGTCGGGGCGACGGTGGTGATGGCGCCGTCGCCGTCGCCGGATGTCTGTTTCCCTCTGATCGCGCGCGAAGGGGTGACGATCACCGGCCTAGTGCCGCCGCTGGCCCTGCTGTGGATGCGGGCGGCGGCCAAGAAGACCCACGACCTGTCCAGCCTTCAGGTGCTGCTGGTCGGCGGGGCGAAATTCCTGCCTGAGGCGGCGCGTCGCGTGCGCGCCGAACTGGATTGCACCCTGCAGCAGGTGTTCGGCATGGCCGAGGGTCTGGTCAACTACACCCGCCTGGACGACCCCGAGAGCCTCATTGTCGAGACGCAGGGACGGCCGATCAGCCCTGACGACGAAACCTTGATCGTCGACGACGCGGGCGCGCCTGTGGCCGAGGGCGAACCGGGCAATCTGCTGACGCGCGGCCCCTACACGATCCGCGCCTATCATAACGAACCGGCGGCCAATGCGCGGTCCTTCACTGAGGACGGCTTCTATCGCACCGGCGACGTGGTTCGCCGCACGCCCGAGGGCTACCTCGTGGTCATGGGCCGGGCCACCGACCACATCAACCGCGCCGGTGAGAAGGTCTCGGCCGAAGAGGTCGAGGATCACCTGCAGGCCCATCCGGCCGTCTTCGACGCCGCCGTGGTGTCGGTGCCGGACGACTATCTGGGCGAGCGGATCTGCGCCTTCGTCATCCCCGACGGCGCCACGCCGCGCGGCGTCGAGTTGAAGGCCTGGATGCGCAAGCGCGACATCGCCGACTTCAAGGTGCCGGACCAGATCGTCTTCGTCGACGACTTCGCCGTGACCGCCGTGGGCAAGGTCAGCCGTCGCGAACTGCGCGCCGCGCTGCGCCAGCGCATTCTGGAAGAAGAGGGCAGGGCGTGAGCGCATCCTCTGAAGAAACTGGCAAAGGCCTGCCGACCGTCCCGGCCTACGCCCTGCCGACCGAGGCGGAGATCCCCGCCTCGCGCGCTCAATGGACGTTGCAGCGCGATCGTGCGGCCCTGCTGATTCACGACATGCAGGGCTATTTCATGCGGCCCTATACACTGGGCGCCGAGCCGCTGCCGGAGCTGATCGCCAATATCGCGGGCCTGATCGCGGCGGCGCGGACGGCGGGTGTTCCCGTCTTCTACACCGCCCAGCATGGGGATCAGGACAGGCGCGACCGGGGGCTTCAGGCCGACCTTTGGGGACCGGGCATGAGGCGCACGCCCGAGCATGAAGACATCCTGCCGGAACTGGCCCCGGCGCCGGGCGACTTCCCTCTGATCAAGCACCGCTACAGCGCCTTTCAGCGCAGCAACCTGGAGACGCTGATGCGCGTGCGGGGGCGGGACCAACTGATTGTTTGCGGCGTCTACGCCCACATCGGCTGCCAGCTGACGGCGGCCGAGGCGTTTCAGCGCGATATCGAACCCTTCTTCGTCGCCGACGCCCTGGGCGACTTTTCTCGTGAAAAACACATGGAGGCAGTGGCCTGGGCCGCTGCTGTCTGCGCCGTGGCGACCTCGACCACGCGCGTTCTGGACCGACTGACATGACCAAAGTGACCCCGCATGACCTGACCCTGGAACGCATGCGCGCCGACGTCGCCGCCGTTTTGCACGAAGCGCCGGAAGCCATTCTGGACGATGATAACCTGATGGATCTGGGGGTGGATTCCCTGCGCGTCCTCAACCTCAGCCTGCAATGGAGCGAGACCGTGCCGCTGGAGTTCAGCGAACTTGCCGAGCACGTCACCCTGGCCGAATGGTGGAACATCATCCGCCAGAAGCGCGCCGCGCTCGGCATCGAGTCCTGAGGCATGGACGACGGACGCGCCGTATTCGGCATTCAGGCGCAGACGGTCGAAGCGCCGCTGAGCGAAGCCCAATCCGGGCTATGGTTCGCCCAGAGGCTGGACCCGGCCAACCCGATCTTCAACACGGCCCACTATCTCGACATACGGGGCGATCTGAACGTCGAGGCCTTCCGCGCCGCCGTCGATCAGACCGCCGCCGAGGCCGAGGCCCTGTCGCTGCGTTTCGTCGAGCGAGGCGGCGAGGTCTTCCAGACCCTGGACCCCGCGCATCGGCCGCTGCTTCAGATCGTCGACGTATCCGCCGCCGCCGATCCGGTCGCCGAGGCTATGGCCGCCATGCGCCGCGATCATGAGACGCCGCTGGACCCGACGCGCGACCCGCTGGCCGCCAACATCCTGTTCCGCATGGGAGCGCAACGCTTCCTGTGGAGCCTGCGCGTCCACCATCTGGCCACCGACGGGTTCGGCATGGCCCTGCTGACCAACCGCACAGCCGAGCTCTACAACGCCGCGCGCGGCGGCCCGGCGCCGGGTCCGGTCTTCAACCCTATCGCCAGGGTGTGGGAGGAAGACGCCGCCTATCGCGTCTCTGACAAGCGCACGGCCGACGCCGCCTACTGGCGCGAGATCATGGGCGACGCGCCCGAGGTTGCTTCCCTGGCGCCCGGCAAGGCGACGACCGCCCACCGCTTCCACCGCATCGAACGCGCCCTGCCGCCGCAGGTCACGGCCCGTTTGCGCGCCCGCGCCGACGCTGGGCGCCTGTCCTGGCCCGACGTGTTGACCGCCATCGGCGCGGCCTATGTCCGCCGCTTCTCGGGCGCGGAAGAGGCCGTGATCGGCGTGCCGTGGATGGGCCGCATGGGCAGCGCCTCGGCGCGCACGCCCGCCATGATCATGAACGTCCCGCCGCTGCGCCTGACGCTGGACGAGGACGCGCCGCTGGACGAGCAGTTGATCCTCGCCTCCAAGGCCCTGATCAGGACCCGTCGCCACGGCCGTTACCGCAGCGAGCAACTGCGGCGTGATCTCGGCCTCATCGGCGGGGCACGGCGCCTGTATGGGCCGCTGGTCAACGTCCTGCCGTTCGACCTGCCGCCGCGCTTTGCGGGGCTGGACACGACGCTGAAGGTGCTGGGCACAGGCCCGGTGGACGACATCAGCTTCACCTTCCGTGGCGACGCCGCCCCGGCCCTGACGCTGGAGGTCGACGCCAACCCCGACCTCTATACGCTGGAGGAGGCCGCCGCCCACGCCGAGCGTCTGGCCGCCTTCCTGACCAACGCGCTGGACGCCGAGACGCTGGGCGAGGTCCCCATCGCCACGCCCAGCGAGGCCGCGCGCGAACTCGAAGCCTTCAACGCCACCGCCCATCCCGTTCCCGACACGACTCTGACCGCCCTGCTGGAGGCGGCGATGCAGGCGACGCCGGACGCCCCGGCGCTGACCTTCGGCGAGCAGACCCTCACCTACGCCGAACTGGATTGCCGCACGGCCGCGCTGGCCTCGGCGCTGGCGGCGCGCGGCGTGGGGCGCGAGAGCCTCGTCGCCGTGGCCCTGCCGCGCTCGCTGGAACTGGTGATCGCCCTCGTCGCGACCTTACGCGCAGGCGGGGCCTATCTGCCGCTCGATCTGGAGCATCCGGCCGAGCGCATCGCCGCCATCGTCCGCGCCTCCGGGCCGAGCGTCGTGCTGGCCCATGAAGACATCGGCGGCGCGTTCGGAGAGGCCCTTCTGGCGCCCGCCGACTGGCCGCTGGACGGGGCGGCGTCTGCCGTCGCGCAAGGGGGCGAGGACGCCGCCTATGTCATCTACACCTCGGGGTCGACCGGCGATCCCAAGGGGGTGCTGGTCGAGCATCGCGCCATCGTCAATCGCCTGCTGTGGATGCAGGCCGAGTACGGCGTCGGCGCCCAGACCCGCATCCTGCAGAAGACGCCCGCGACGTTTGACGTGTCGGTGTGGGAGTTCTTCCTGGCCCTGATTTCCGGCGGCGAACTGGTCGTGGCGCCGCCTGGCGCGCACCGCGATCCGGCCGCCATCGCCGGGCTGATCCGCCGCCATGCGATCACCGACCTGCACTTCGTTCCCTCCATGCTGTCGGCCTTTCTGGCCGATCCGGCGGCCAAGGGCATCGCGGTCGCTCACGTCTTCTGCAGCGGCGAGGAACTGCCCGCCGAACTGCGCGACCGTTTCCATCAGACGGTGAGCGCTGAGCTCCACAACCTCTATGGCCCAACCGAGGCGGCGGTGGACGTCAGCTATTGGGCCGCCGGGCCGGAGGATACGTCCCGCCCCATGCCGATCGGCTGGCCGGTGTGGAACATGCGGCTGGTCATTCTGGACGAGCGACTGCGCCCCGTGGCGCCCGGCATGGGCGGCCATCTGCATCTGGGCGGGGTGCAACTGGCGCGCGGCTATCTGAACCGGCCCGACCTGACCGAGGATCGCTTCATCCCCGATCCGCACCATCCGGGCCAGCGTCTGTATCGCACCGGCGACGTGGCGCGCAGGCGGGCCGATGGGGCGGTGGTCTATCTGGGTCGCAGCGACCATCAGGTGAAGATCCGCGGTCTGCGTATCGAACTGGGCGAGATCGAAGCCGCTGTCATCGCCTCAGGGCTCGCGCGCGAGACGGTGGTGCTGGCGCGCGAGGACCGTCCCGGCGAGCGCCGTCTGGTCGCCTATCTGGTTCCGGCCGAAGGGTATGAAGCCGCCGCCCTGAAGGCGAAGCTGGCCGCGCGCCTGCCCGACTATATGGTGCCCGCCGCCATCGTGGCGCTGGACGCCCTGCCGACGACCTCCAACGGCAAGCTGGACCGCAAAGCGTTGCCCGCCCCGGTGTTCGAGATGGCGGCAGGCCGGGCGGCCGAGACGCCAACGGAAAAGATCATCGCCGAACTGTTCGCCGAGACGCTGGGCCGGGGCGAACCGGCGGGCGCCGACGACGACTTCTTCACCCTGGGCGGCGACTCCCTGCTGGCCGTGCATCTGATGATGCTGATCCGCGAGCGGCTGGGGCGCGATCCGGGGCTGGGCGCCCTGTTCGACCGGCCGCGCGTGGCCGAACTGGCCGCCCTGATCGACGCCGAGGCGCTGGACTTCGACAACGGGCTGGGCGTGCTGATCCGTCTGGCCGAGGGCGATCCAGCCCTGCCGCCGCTGTTCCTGATCCACCCGGCGGGGGGGCTGTCTTGGGGCTATCGCACCCTGGCGCGCGCCCTGTCGCCGCGCCGCACGGTGTGGGGCGTGCAGTCGCCCGCGCTGGACCCGACCAACGCCCTGCCGGGCGGCATCGACGCGCTGGCGTCGGTCTATGTCGACCACATTCTGGCCTTGGGCGCTCCCGGTCCGGTGCATATCGCCGGCTGGTCCGTCGGCGGCATCATCGCCCAGGCGGCGGCGGTCGAGCTGGAGCGGCGCGGGGTCAAGGTCGGGCTGATGGCCATGCTGGATTCCTATCCGGCCGAATGCTGGCGCGCCGAGCCGGACCCGGACCCGGTCGACGCCATGCGCGCCCTTCTGGCCATCGCCGGATATGACCCGACCCAGTATCCCGAGCTGCGCAGCCGTGCGGCCATTGTCGCCTTCCTGAAGGCGGGCGACAGCGCGCTGGGCGGCCTTCCCGAGGCGGCGCTGGACGGAGTGATCCGCGTGGTGCTGGACACCAACCGTCTGGTGCGTGAACATCATCACAAGCCCTTCGGCGGCCGCACCACCCACGTCCGCGCGGCGCTAGACCACAAGGAGCGCGACCTGACGCCCGGCCTGTGGCGCACTTACGCCGCCGATCTGGACGTGGTCGAGGTTCCCTTCCTGCACCCGCAACTGACCGGCCCGGCGGCGACGGCCCTGATCGCTCCGGCGCTGGACGCCCGCATGACCGCCGCAGAGGATATGACACGATGAGAGACAGCGGACTGTCCGGCCGTCTGGCCCTGGTCACGGGCGCGGGCGGCGGCATCGGCGCCGCCGTGGTGCGCCTGTTGGTCGAGGAGGGCGCGCGCGTGGTGGCGACCGACCTGCCGTCCATCGCCCTGTCGGGTCTGGCCTTCCTGAACGGCGTGCGGGTCGAGCCGCTGGACGTGTCCGACGGCGCGGCGGTCGAGGCCCTGTTCGACCGCATCGAGGCCGAGGACGGCCCGATCGACTTGGTGGCCAGCGTCGCGGGCGTCCTGTCCAATGTGACGGTGGATCAGACGTCCGACGCCGAATGGCGCCGCGTCTTCGCCGTCAATACGGATGGGCCCTTCCACTTGGGCCGCGAGGTTTCGCGCCGAATGGGCGAGCGGGGCAAGGGCGCCTTCGTCACCGTCAGCTCCAACGCGGCGGGCGTGCCGCGTCATGCGATGGCGGCCTATGCCGCGTCCAAGGCGGCGGCGACCATGTTCACCCGCTGTCTGGGGCTGGAGCTGGGGCCGAAGGGCGTTCGCTGCAACATCGTCGCCCCCGGCTCGACCCTGACGCCGATGCAGACCGGCATTTGGGCCGACGAGGACGGCGCCGCCCGGGTCATCGCCGGCTCGCCCGAGACGTTCAAGGCGGGCATCCCGCTACAGAAGCTGGCGACGCCCGATGATATCGCCGAGGCGGTAGTCTTTCTGCTGTCCGACCGCGCCGCCCACATCACCATGATTGACCTCTACGTCGACGGCGGGGCGACGTTGAAAGGCTAGAAGGCGAATCTTCATGCCGCGCGGCGCGTTGACGTCCGGCGAAGGGAAGGGCCAGATTGAGCGGAGGCGAACCTTGGGAGACCGAGCATGGCTGATCGGTTGCGCGGTGATCACGGCAGTCTGATCCGGCAGGCGCTGGACGAAGGGGCGGGCGCGCGCTCGGCCTTGGCGGCGTCATGGCGGCGGTCGATGACCCTCTACGGCCTTGATCCTGTCGATCATGGTCGGGTTGAGACCGTCACCGAGCAGCAACTGAATGAAGCGCGTCAGGCGATGGAGCCGCTGACCCGCGCCGCCGAGGGCGTGCTGGACCGCCTGTTCCTGGCGGTCGGCGGTGTGGGGTGTTGCGTTCTTTTGACCAATGCCGAGGGCGTGCCGGTCGAGCGGCGCGGGGCGGTCGCCGACGACGAGACCTTCCATCGCTGGGGCCTGTGGCCGGGCGCCGTCTGGTCCGAGGCGGTCGAGGGCACCAACGGCATCGGCACAGCTCTGGCCGAGCATCGCGCCGTGACCATTCACCGCGAACAGCATTTCCACGCCCGCAACACCGGCCTCAGTTGCATCACCCATCCCATCCACGACCACATGGGGCGGCTGGCCGGGGCGCTGGACGTGTCGTCGTGCCGAGCCGACGCGACCGAGGCCATACTCGGTCTGATCTCGGCCACGGTGGCCGATGCGGCGCGCGCCATCGAGGCCCAAACCTTCCGTCAGGCCTTCGCTGACGCACGGATCATCCTGGCGGGCGGTTCCAGCGAGCGGAACGCGGCGGCCCTGCTGGCCGTCGATCGGCACGACCTGGTGATCGGGGCCACGCGCGCGGCGCGCCTGTCGCTGTCCATCACGGACGAGCGGATCGCCGCCCAACTTCCAGCTTCGGATTTGCTGACGCCGGGCGGGGTCGAGGTTGATTTGCTGGAGGCGGAACGGGGGGCGGTGCGCCGCGCCCTGGCCCGCACCGGGGGCAATGTCTCGGCGGCCGCTCGGGCCCTGGGCGTCAGCCGCGCCACCCTGCACCGCAAGCTGCATCGTCTGGGCCTGATCGACCTGCACTGACCTGTCGCAATCCTGCGACAGGTTTGCGGCGCACCATTTCGGCGCCGACTGGCGTTCAGCCTTCTGCCGACCAAACTGGTCTCAAACGACGCCGGACAATCGGCGCCTCAGGAAACCAGCAGGAGGCTCTTCAGTGACCAAGCCCGAATTCATCCGCGCCGTGACCCCGAAATACAAGGCGCGCTACGACAACTTCATCGGCGGCCAGTGGGTCGCCCCGGTCAACGGCCGCTATTTCGAGAACACCTCCCCGGTGAACGGCCGCGTCCTGTGCGAGGTCGCTCGTTCGGACGCGGCCGACGTCGAACTGGCGCTGGACGCCGCTCACGCGGCCAAGGACGCCTGGGGCAAGACCAGCGTCGCTCAGCGCGCCCTGATCCTGAACCGCGTCGCCGACCGGATGGAGCAGAACCTGCAGGCCATTGCAGAAGCCGAGACCTGGGACAACGGCAAGCCGGTGCGCGAGACGCTGGCCGCCGACATTCCGCTGGCCATCGACCATTTCCGCTATTTCGCGGGCTGCATCCGGGCGCAGGAAGGCGGCATTTCGGAACTGGATAACGACACGGTCGCCTATCATTTCCATGAGCCGCTGGGCGTGGTCGGTCAGATCATTCCGTGGAACTTCCCCATCCTGATGGCGGCGTGGAAGATCGCCCCGGCCCTGGCGGCGGGCAACTGCATCGTGCTGAAGCCGGCCGAGCAGACGCCGGCCTCCATTCTGCTGCTGGCCGAGCTGATCCAGGACATCCTGCCGCCGGGCGTGCTCAACATCGTCTCGGGCACCGGCATCGAGGTCGGCGAGCCGTTGGCTACTAATCCGCGCATCGCCAAGATCGCCTTTACCGGCTCGACCGCCGTCGGCCAGAAGATCATGGAATACGCCACCCAGAACATCATCCCGGTGACGCTGGAGCTGGGCGGCAAGTCGCCGAACATCTTCTTCAAGGACGTGATGGACGCCGACGACGCCTTCCTGGACAAGGCGCTGGAAGGCTTCGCCATGTTCGCGCTCAATCAGGGCGAGGTCTGCACCTGCCCCAGCCGCGCCCTGATCCACGAAGACATCTATGAGGCCTTCATCGAGAAGGCGATCGCCCGCGTCGAGGCCATCAAGCAGGGCGACCCGCTGGACCCGACCACCCAGGTCGGCGCCCAGGCCTCTGACCAGCAGCTCAAGAAGATCCTGTCCTATCTGCAGATCGGCAAGGACGAGGGCGCCGAGGTGCTGACCGGCGGCGATCAGGCGGTGCTGAAGGATGACCTGGCCGGCGGCTATTACGTCAAGCCGACCGTATTCAAGGGCACCAACGACATGCGCGTCTTCCAGGAGGAGATCTTCGGTCCGGTTCTGGCCGTGACCACCTTCAAGACGCTGGAAGAGGCCATCGCCATCGCCAACGACACCGAATACGGCCTGGGCGCCGGCGTCTGGTCGCGCGACATGAACACCGCCTATCGCGCGGGCCGGGCCATCCAGGCGGGCCGCGTCTGGACCAACTGCTACCATCAGTATCCGGCTCACGCGGCCTTCGGCGGCTACAAGAAGTCGGGCATCGGGCGCGAGAACCACCGCATGATGCTGGACCACTATCAACAGACCAAAAATCTGCTGGTCAGCTACAGCCCCGACAAGCTGGGTTTCTTCTGATCTCGATCCAGGCGCGGACTTCGGTTCGCGCCTGTTCTTTTAGAGGGGCACGCAGGGGCCAGATAGAGGGTCGGATGGTCATGTCCATCGACTGACCGACACCCCGGCCGTGCCGGGGGCGTTAACACTTTGGACCCCGTCAGCACGCCGAATTTCGAGCGTGAACGTCGTTCTGTTAACTATATTACAAAGGATGGAAGCCTACCGGTCAGAGGAGCCTCTGGCTGGAGTAGGACTATGAAGGGTATCATCTTTAATCTGTTGCAGGACGTGGTCAGTCAGCACCACGGAGATGATGCCTGGGACGACCTGATCGATGCGGCGCAGGTCGATGGCGTCTATACGTCGGCCGGCAGCTATTCCGATGACGATCTTACGGCCTTGGTGGGCGCGGCTGCAGCCAGACTCGGTCTGTCGTCGGCCGACGTGCTGCGCTGGTTTGGCAGGGAGGCTATGCCGCATCTGGCCAGGCTCTTCCCCAACTTTTTCGAGGAGCACGTGTCGGCGCGAACCCTCGTCCTGGGGGTCAACGACATCATCCATTTCGAGATCCGCAAGATCTACGTCGGCGCATCATGCCCCCATTTTCATATCCGTGAGGAAGCAAACGGCAGCCTGAGCATGGACTATCGTTCGACTCGCCGATTGTGCGCCCTGGGCCAGGGCTTCCTGGAGGGGGTAGGCGATCACTATGACGAGCGCCTGGATGTGCAGCACCCGCAATGTATCGACCGAGGGGACACGGCTTGCATCTTCCATGTCCACTGGCCGCAGCTCGCCGCCTGACGAGGTGTAAATTGGACTTGGAGCACGACCACCTCGAACGCCTGGAGCGCCGCCTGCAGCGCGAGCGCGCCGCACGCCGCGCCGCAGAGGCCATTGTCGAGGGCAGCACTCGTGAGTTGTTCTTGCGGGCAGAGCGCCTTCGTCTGCTGGAGACGATCGCTGTCGCTTGCAATCTGAGCCAGGACCCGGACGCGGCATTGAAAGCCGCGCTGCAGGAGGTCTGCGGCTTCACCGGCTGGCCGGTCGGCCACGCCTTCATCCGCAAGCGCGGGCGTCGGGCCGTCATGAGGTCGACCGGGCTGTGGTGGACGCGGGACGGGGTTGAGGCTGCCGAGTTCTGCACCTTGTCCGAGGAGATCACCTTTACCGCCGGTGTCGGCCTGCCCGGCCAGGTCATGGCTGGGAAGTCCCCCATCTGGATTTCCGACGTCACCGCCGCTGACAACTTCCTGCGCACCGAGGTCGCCGAGCGATGCGGTTTGCGTGCGGCCTTCGCCTTTCCCGTCATGGTGGGGCGGGAGGTGGCGGCGGTGCTGGAATTCTTCTCCTACAAGGTGGCTGAACCGGACGAGGCCATCCTCAGGACCATGGCCCAGATCGGCGTTCAACTGGGGCGGGTGATCGAACGCAGTCGCGCCGAAGCTGAGGCCCGGGCCCGCAACGCCAAGCTGGAACGCATGGTCAAGGAAGCCGAGGCCCAGCGCGTCGCCGCCGAGGCCGCCAACCGCGCCAAGTCCGCCTTCCTGGCCGTGACCAGCCATGAGGTCCGCACGCCGCTGAATGCGGTGCTGGGGTTGACCGAGGGCCTGGCGCGCACGCCGCTTTCGCCCAAGCAGCAGGGGCTGGTGGACGGGGTGCGGGAATCCGGCGGTATGCTGCTGCGCTTGCTTAACGCTGTTCTGGATCTGGCCCAGATCGAGGCGGGCAAGATGTCGGCCCACATGGGAACCTTCGATCTGCGCAGCGCGATGGATGCCGTGGGGCGGGTCTGGACCCCGCGCGCCAAGGAAATGGGCGTGGACCTGATCGTCGACCTCGACGACCTGCCCGACGACTGCGCGCTTGTCTCGGACAAGGGCAAGGTGGAGCAGACCCTGGTCAACCTGTTGTCCAACGCCCTGAAATTCTCGCCGGAAGGCAGCGAGCTGGTGCTGGGGGTCGGCGCCCGGCGCATGCGAAACCGGTATCAGGTCCGTGTTGAGATCATCGACCAGGGGCCTGGGGTTTCTCCCGAAGATCGCGCGCGGATCTTCGAGGCCTTCGAACAGACGGATTCTGGCCGTCAGGTCGGCGGCACGGGGCTGGGACTGGCCATCTGCGCCGGCAACATGGCCAGCCTGGGCGGAACCATAGGCCAGGACGAGGCCCCTGACGGTCGTTGCCGCTTCTGGTTCGAATTCCCCGCTGAGGCCGGGGCTGCGGTTCAGGATGTCGATCCGGTCGAAGTTCTGGAGGAGACGATGGACCGTCCCCTGCGGGTCCTGGCCGCCGAGGACAACGCCGCCAACCAGCAGGTGCTGCAGGTCCTGCTGGAGCCCCTGGGCGTCGAACTGACCCTGGTCGAGGACGGTCTGGCGGCGCTCGAGGTCGTTCAGGTCAACGCTTTCGATCTGATCCTCATGGACGCCAACATGCCGCGCATGGACGGCGCCGAGGCAGTCCGGGCCATCCGCGCCCTTGGCGGCCTGCACAGAGAAATGCCGATCTTCATGCTGACCGCGAATGTCTTCGCCGAAGATGTCAGCCGCTATCGCGCCGCCGGCGTCGACGGGGTCCTGAAGAAGCCCATCGAGGTCGGCGAACTGTTCGCCGCGCTTGCCGGGGCGGCGGCGCGGATCGAACCGCTTGAGGCGATGGAAATGGCCGTTTAGGCGGCGGTATCAGCGAAGCAGGCTGAGGACCGCGCCCTTGTGGGCGGCCACGTGCTCAGTCCTGTCGCTCCTGATCTCGTATTGAGGCACGGCCGCTGTGGCGTGGTGGGTGTGCCCCTTGTAGTCGAAGTCCTGGGTGTGGACGGCGATGATGACGCCCGAGACGCGACCGGCTTCCGAGTTCCAGGCGACGTGATCGCCGATCCTGAACCTGTCGTCCATGCCGCGTCTCATTCGGTCAGGCCTCGACGTCGTCCAGGAAGTTCACCGTGGGAACGAAGAACAGCGACCCCGTCACGGCGCGGCTGAAGTCCAGCAGGCGATCATAGTTTCCGGGCGGCGAGCCGATGAACATGTTTTCCAGCATCCGCTCCATCCGGCCGGGTTCGCGGGCATAGCCCATGAAGTAGGTGCCGAACTCGCCCTTGCCGACCTCGCCGAAGGGCATGTTGTCGCGCACGATCTGCAACTGCTCGCCGTTTTCGTCGTCGATGTTGGTCAGGACGTTGTGGGCGTAGGGAGCCTTGGCCTCGTCCTTCATTTCGATGTCCGACAGCTTGAAGCGGCCGATGATGGCTTCCTGGCGTTCGACCGGCTGGGCGTTCCAGCCCTTCATGTCGTGCAGATATTTCTGGACGATGGCGTAGCTGCCGCCGGTGAAGTCGGGGTCCTCGTCGCCGACCAGGGCGGCGGCGCCGGCGACCTGGGGCACGGGGTTTTCCGTGCCGTCGACGAAGCCCAGAAGGTCGCGGTTGTCGAAAAATTTGAAGCCGTGGATCTCGTCCTCGGTGGTCACGGCGTCGCCCAGGCGATCCATGACGTGCATGGCCAGCTCGAAGCAGAGGTCAGGGCGCGCGGCGCGGATGTGCAGCAGAATGTCGCCCGGCGTCGAGACAGCGCGGTGAACGCCGTTGATCTCGCGGAAGGGATGCAGATCCTTAGGGCGGGGCGCGCCGAACAGCCGATCCCAGGCCTCTGACCCGAAGCCCATGACGCAGCTCAGTTCACCCTGCAGGTCGCGGAAGCCGACGCCGCGCAACAGGGAAGACAGGTCGCCGCACAGCTCACGCACGGCCGTCTCTGCCGCCTCGCCGGGAGCAATAGTCAGGACCAGAAACAGGGCCGCTGGCGTCAGCGGCGTGCAGACGGGCTGGGAAATCAGGATCGGGGCGTTGTCAGGCATAGGCGGTCCGTTTGGCGATTTGGCCGACTGTAGCGGTTGGACCGCGAGAATGCAGCGCCCGTCTGCGGTTAGAAGCAGTCGTTGGCGACGGCGGTGCTCAGGCCGCTGGTCGAAGCCGCCGTCGCCAGCCAGTGACGGACCTTGGGCAGTTCGAACTCGTAGAAGAAGCGACAGGCGAAGACCTTGCCGTCAAGGAAAGCGTCCGAACCGACCGCGCCGGCGGCCAGCGCCTGTTCGAGCCAGAGCCAGGCCGTGACGACATGGCCGAAGCCGCGCAAGAAGGCTGTCGCCTGGTCGAGGCGCGCTGTCGGGGGCAGGATCTGGATCGCATCGATGGTCTGTTTGACCTCGGCCCAGGCGGCCGTCAGGGCCTCGGCCAGAACGACCATGTTGGAGACGCCGCGCGCGCGTTTACAGGTCTCCAAGATGCGGCGCTCCAGCACCGCCATGCCCTGGCTGTCGGCGCGCAAGATCTTGCGGCCCAGCAGGTCGAGGCCCTGAATGCCGGTGGTCCCTTCATGAATCGGATTGAGCCGGTTCTCACGATACAATTGCTCGACGTCGAAATCGCGAGTGTAGCCGTAGCCGCCGTGAATCTGGATGGCGATGTCATTGGCCGCCAGGCCGTGCTCGGAGGGCCAGGTCTTGGCCACAGGGGTCAGCAGCCCCAACAGCGCGACGGCCTCAGCGTCATCAGGCTGATCGACCAGCTTGGCGCAGTAGAGACACAGCGCGAGGGCGCCCTCGACATAGACTTTCTGCGTCAGCAGCATCTGGCGGACGTCGGGATGTTCGATAATGGCGACCGCGCGGCCGTCGGGACTCTGACCCTGAATGCGTTCCTGGGCATAGCGCAGGGCATGACGATAGCCGCGATAGCCAAGGGCGGCGGCGCCCAGGCCCACGCCGATCCGCGCTTCGTTCATCATCAGGAACATCTGCTGCAGGCCGCGTCCGGCCTCGCCGATGCGCCAGCCGATCGCGCCTTCGCCCTCGCCGAAGTTCAACAGGCAGTTGCTGGCGCCGCGATAGCCCATCTTGTGGTTCAGACCCGCGACGCTGACGTCGTTGCGCTGACCATCGGGCAGGATCTTGGGAACGATGAACAGTGACAGGCCGCTGGTCCCGTCGGGCAGGCGGCCGTCCGCGAGCGGGATCTTGGCCAGCACCAGGTGGACGATGTTTTCGCTGATGTCCTGATCCCCGCCCGAGATCCACATCTTGTTGCCAGACAGGCGATAGCGCGGCCCCAGATGGTCTTCCCCGTCAGCGACGGCCTTGGTGCGCACGTCGGCCAGGTTCGATCCGGCCTGGGGCTCCGACAGGCACATGGTGCCGAACCAGCGCCCGGCGATTTCTGGCAAGGCGAAGGTCTCGACCTGGGCTGCCGAACCGAAGGTGGCGATGAGGCGCGCGTTGGCCGTGGTCAGCATCGGATAGGCGGACGTGGCGATATTGGCGGCGGCGAAGAAGGAGAAGGAGGCCATGCTGGCCAGGAAGGGCAGGCCCAGACCGCCGAGGTCTTCGCTGAAGCCTGCGGAGAACAGGCCGAGCTCGGCATATTGTTCCAGCGCTGGCTTGATCGCCGGCAGGGTCACGACCTGGCCGTTCTCGAGGCGAGGTTCGATCTCGTCGGACGCCTTATGGTGGGGCAGGAAAAGGTTGGCGGCCAAGGCTTCGGAGAGGTCGAGCACGGCGTCGATGCTCTCGCGGTTGTGGTCGGCGAAGGCAGGCGTGGCGAACAGGGTCTCCATCTTCAGCCAATCGTGCAGCATGAAGTCGAGGTCGCGGCGGACGATCAGGGGGTGGGTCATGCGCTCAACTCTCTGAAGATGCCGTTGCAGCCGGAAGCTCGACCACAGATCTCGAGGCGGGATGGTTCTGCATCATGCGGATGGGCACGGAACACTCTCACCAGGGTTTTGTGGGAACGGCGACGTCTGATAGCCTATTGTTGGATTGTTGGACAAAGAGAGTCTAGGTGCCAAATCAGCTGAAGCGTCTGACGATCCCTCGCGCCTATGAGGCGGTGCATCGGGCGCTGCAGGAAGAAATCCTGAGCGGTCGGATCGCGACCGGCGCGCCGCTGCCGACCGAAACCGAACTGGCGGAGCAATTCGGCGTCACGCGACATACTGTGCGCGAGGGGATGCGGGCGCTGGAGCAGAGCGGGCTGGTCCGGCGCCAGGCTGGCCGCCGCCTGCACGCGGCCCTGCCGCATCATGAAGAACTGGCGCCGCGGGGGTCGCGCGCCCTGTTGATGCAGGGGGTGACGTTTCGCGAGCTATGGGAAGTCGCGTTGAGGCTGGAGGTCTGCGCCGCCGAACTGGTGGCGCCGTTCATCGACGATGCTCTGATCGAAAATCTCGAAGCCAATTTGCGAGCTATGGAGGCGGCGCTGGCGGAGGGGCGGTCAGTGATTGCCCTCGACGTGGCCTTCCACGCCCTCATCGCTGAGGCGACGGGCAATCGCGTGCTGTTGATGTCGCGCGAACCCGTCTCGCTGCTCTTCTATCCCTCGCTTGAAAAGCTGTTCAGTCATCCTGCCACGGGTGAACGATCGCCTGGCCGTGTGGTGCAGGCGCACCGGGAGATCATTCGAGCGATGCGCGCCGGGGACGCCAAGGCCGTGCGCGACTGGATGGAGCGGCACATTATGGATTTCCGCCGAGGCTATGATCTGGCGGGCATCGAATTGGATCGCCCCGTGGACACCAGGATCGAGCGCTCATAGGCGGGTCAGTCAGCGCAGTCGGGCGATTTCGGCAGCGATCCGCTCGGGCGCGATCTCGCCCATGTGGGCCTTGGCCAGACGGCCGTCGGCGTGAAGAAACAGCGTCACGGGGATGCCGACGGTGCGGTAGTGACGCTGTGTCGCCATGCTCGGGTCGAGCAGCAGGTGATCGAAGGTCAGGGCCTCTCGCCGCAGGAAGGCGCTGATCTTGTCTGCGCCTTCGCCCTGATTGACGAGCAGGAAGCGCACCTCGGGATGATCGCGTTCGGCCTGGGCCAGGGCGGGCATTTCGCGGCGGCATGGGGCGCACCATGTGGCCCACAGATTGATCACGGTCGGCCGCCCGTCGCTCTGCGCCAGATCGACCGGCGGCCCGTCCAGCGCCCCCAGGGTCAGGGGCGGCGGGGGCAGGGGCTCGGTGGCGGTGGCCAGGTGATGGGCCGTCGTCCAGACCAGGGCGGCGGTCGCCAGCGGCGCGATCGCCCAGGCCCGCTCGTATCGGGTCCGCAACAGAAAGATCAGGGACAGGGCGACGACGGGCAGGACCCAAAGCCAGTTGAACCCGCCCTGCCAGACGGCGAGGGCGCGCAGCGGATCGTCGCTGAAATAGGCCCAGTGGCCGGCGACGTGGGCCAGGCGGGCGACGGCCACGCCGCCGAGAACGACGACGGTGCTCCACAGGTTGAAGCGCGGGCTGACACGGCTGGCCAGCAGGCCGGTTCCGATCAGGAAGACAAAGACGCCCGCCAGGATCGCAAAGCGCTCGCCCGACAGCATCAGGGGGCCAAGAGTGATCGTATCCATGCGGTTCTCAGGCTGCGCCGACAACCGGCCTTGGCAGCCTGGGTCGCCGGATAGGCCGTACTCTAGTCTCGGATGAAGTGGGGCAGGAAGCGCGAGGTATTGCGGGTGACTAGGCTGGTGTCCTCGCGCAGACTCATCCCGGCGGCCTCGTCGCCGACGACCCAGGAGCCGACGATGACATGGTTGCCGTCAAAGCTGGGCGGGTTGCACAGGGCCTGACGAATCCAGCGCCCGCCGCCGTAGCCGCCGTCTATGATCTCGGCGACGCTGCGGCCCTGTTCGATCAGTTCGACATTGGCGCCCTCGCGCGAGAACAGGGGCTTTCGCACGTAGGAGGAGCCGAGCGCCGCATGGGCCGGGTCGTCCTCGAAATAGGCCTCCAGCAGGTTGGGGTGGCCTGCATGGCGTTCCCACAAAAGGGGCAGGATGCCCTTGTTGGACAGCAGGCTCTTCCACGCGGGTTCCAGCACCGTCACGCCCGCAGTCGGCATGGGAGCGGCGTAGTCGTCGCGCAGCATCTGCTCCCACGGATAGAGCTTGAACATCGCCTGGATGATCCAGTTCTCGTGGTCCACGAACTGGCCGTCGGCGTTCAGGCCGATCTGGTCAATGGCCACGAACTGCGGGTCCAGCCCGGCCTGCTGGGCCAGGTCTTCGAGGAAGCGCACCGTCTGGCGGTCCTCGACGAAGTCGGCGTCCGAGGCGAAGTGGACAAAGCCGCCGTTGGGGAAGATGGCGCGGAACCGATCGACCAGCTTCTCGTGCAGGCTGTTGAACTGATCGACGTCGGCGGGCAGGACGCCGGCCTTGATCTGATCCTCCAGCCACAGCCACTGGAACACCGCCGTCTCATAGATGCTGGTCGGGGTGTCGGCGTTGTATTCGTAGAGCTTGGCCGGGCCTGTGCCGTCATAGGCGAAGTCGAAGCGCCCATAGAGCGACGGATCGCCCCGGTTCCAACTGTCGGCCACGTAGTCCCGCATGGGCTGGGGGATGTCGAGCTGCTCCATCAGCCGCTCGGACTGGACCGCCTCGGCGACCAGGTCCAGGCACATGGCGTGCAGTTCCTCGGTCGGCGCCTCGATCCCGTCCTCGACCTCGGCCATGGTGAAGGCGTAGGCGGCGGTTTCGTCCCAATAGAGCTCGCCGCCGGTGTGTCGCCAGGTGAAGCCGAGGCTGTCGGCCTGGGCGTCCCAGTCGGGGCGGGGATCAAGGCGCAGACGTTGCATGGATCAGGCGGGGTCCTTGTCGGGCGTTGCTTGACCGATGCGCGGGGTGACGATGGTCACATCCTTCTGGGTCAGGCGGGCCAAGACGTCGTCGGCCGAGGAATGGCCGGGCAGGATGCCGGCGTCGCGCAGCTTGGCGTCCAGATCGGCGCCGGTGCGGCGGTCTTCCAGGGCCTGGTTCTCGCGCAGTTTTTCTTCCTGAACGGCCTGGCGCTGCTTGATGCGCTGCAGGCTGTCGGCGGCCGAGCCGATGCGCGAGTTGGCGCCGGCCGAGTTCATGGCGACCGAGGTCTGGGCCCGCTGCACGGACTCGTTGACCTTGACGATGTCGATCTCGCGACGAAGCGTCTCGATCTTCTGGTCGGTCGAGGCGATGGCGGTGCGCAGGCGCGTCTCGGCCGTCTTCATGTCCTCGATCAGCGGGCCGCGGGTCGAGATTTCGACCTCCAGTTCGGCGATGCGGACGGCGACTTCGCGCGCCAGATCGGTCTTGCCCTGGCCCAGGGCCGAGCGGGCCGAGCTTTCGTACTTGCCGATCTGGTCGTGGAAGCTGGCCATCTCGTTCTCGGCCATGCGGCGGCGCGCCACCAGACCGGCCAGGTCGTCGCGGGCCTTGCCCTGGGCGTTGTCGGCGTCGCGGATTTCCTGATCGAGGATCTTCAGCGCATTGGCGTCGACGACGCCCTGGGCTGCGTCATGGGCGGTTCCGCGGAACAGGGCGGATAGTTTTCTGAGCATGGACATGGTCGGGTTTCCGGATCAGGCGGCGTCGGCGCCGAAGGTTTCGCGCAGTTCGGTGGCGTCGATGGCGTTTTCCGCCAGGGTGCGCAACTCGATCAGGATGGTTTGCAGCGTCGTCTTGCACGACAGCTCGCCCATCAGTTCATAGACGTCTTCGCCGCCGACGTTGGTGATGGCGAAGTTGGACAGCGGCACCACGCGCTGGGCCTTCAGCAGGAACTCGTTGAAGGCGTGGCGGTCGGCCTGTTCGGCCACGGGCCACAGCAGCACCGAACAGACGATCTGGGCGCCGCCGACGCTGAGATAGACGGGCAGGTCGCCGTATTCGTGCATGGTCGCCAGCAGCACCGGCTCGGCGCCTTCCAGCACGCGCAGGGTCATCTCGCCGTCGCGGACCAGGGGCGAGCCGTCCAGCGCGTCCTTGATGGCCGGCACGGTCCAGGGGGTTTCGATCACGGCGTCCATGTGGTGGTCGTCTCCAGAAGTGATGGGATCAGAAGTGGGGCGGCGCGATCCGCCGGCAAGGTTGCGACCGGCCAAATGGGGGCCGCGCGTCGAATCGGTCAGGATGGCGCGGACGGCGGCCTTCACGTCGTCGCGTGCGGCCTCGGGCACCCAGAGCTCCAGCTTGACCAGTCCGGCCTCACGGCGCGCCTGTCGCCACGCACGAATGCGCTCGGTCGCAGCGGAGGAAGGGGCGGGCGGCTTGGTCATGTTTCATGTAACGCGTAACATGAACGCTTGACATCGGGCAATGCAGGACGGAATTTCAAACCATGATCCGCATCATTCGGTCGCACCGCCTGTGTTTGCTCGCAGTCGGCGCGCGGCAGGCCTAGATAGTCGCCCATGTTCAAGAAGCTTTTCGGACAGTCGGGCAAGGCCGCGCCCGCCCCGCAGTTGGCGATGGTGCGCAACATCACCGTGGGCCGCACCGTGGCGCTGGACCCGCTGGCCTGGCGCCGGCTGGGCGAGGAGACGCATTTCACGTTGGACCGCGACGTGCTGGACATCACGGCCCAGGGTCTGGTCAGTCTGGACGGCGGGCAGTTCGTCCACCGCTTCTACACCGACGACCACGTCATGCTTCAGGCCATGAGCGACGACGAGGCGGGGGCGGTCAGCTATGACTTCAGCCTGTTCGTGCCCTGGAGTTCGGCCTATCCGCCGAATGAGCGCGAACGCCGCGTTTGGCGCGACCGCCTGTCGGCGCCGGTGTTTCATGGCGCGGCTGAGGACCTGCCCGACTATCCGCGCTTCTGGTTCGCCGAGAGCGACGCCATTCAGCCGCCCGTCACCCTGTGGGAGACCATCTGGGACGACCGCGCGGCGACGACGCCTTACGCCAGGATCTTCCAGACCTGTATGCTGTACGGGCGCGATCTGGCAGGCGGACGCGAACTGATGATCGCCCTGGAGCAGCAGCCGGAGGGCGGCGAGACGACGCACGAAATCATGATCGGCATTCCGCTGGAAATGGCCGAGTTCCGCGCCTGACGGCGCCTGGGGAGAAGCAAGATGTTTGACTGGTTCGGATTTCAGCAAGGGGCGATCGCCTTCCTGATCGCCTTCGCCCTGGCCGGGGTCTTCACCCTGGCGTTCAAGCTGATCTACCAGTGGGTCACGCCCTATCACGAGCATACGCTGATCCGCGAAGGCAACACGGCCGCCGCCATCGCCCTGGGCGGTGCGCTGATCGGCTATGTCCTGCCCTTGGCCTCGGCCCTGTCGCACACCGTCAGCCTGATGGAGTTCGCCGCCTGGGCCCTGCTGGCCGGCGTCATTCAGATCCTGGTCTTCGTCACCATCAGCCGCCTGGCCTTCCGCAACCTGGTCGTCCGCATCGAGGCGGGCGAGATCGCAGCGGCGGTCTATCTGGCCGCCATCTCCATCTGCGTCGGGCTGCTGAACGCCGCCTGCATGACGGCGTGAGCGCCATGACCAACCAAACGCCGACTGAAACCAAGACCATGCGCAAGCTGAAGCGCTCGCGCGTCCTGCATGTCAGCAGCCTGATGGCCACCGCCAGCTTCTCGCTGGCCGCCTGCGGCGCGCCTCAGGTCGCCGCGCCCGAGCCCGAGCCGGTTCAGGCCTACACCTCGCTGGAGGAATGCCGCGCCGCCAACGACCTCTCTGACGCCGAGTGCGATGCGGCCCAGGCCGCCGCGCAGAAGGCCGCCGCCGAGACCGCGCCGCGCTACGCCACCCAGTCCGAATGCGAGGGCCAGTGGGGGCCGTCCCAGTGCCAGCCGAACCAGAGCGGTGGCGGCTCCTTCTTCACCCCGCTGCTGACCGGCTTCATCGTCGGCCAGATGCTGAGCGGCGGCGGTTATCGCGGCGGCGGCCCCCTGTATCGCGACCGGGACGGCCGTTATTCCAACGGCTATGGCGGCGGTTACACCTATCGCGACTACCGTACCGGCAAGACCCTGACCAACGGCCGCGAACACGGCGACGTGGCGCGTCAGGCGCCCAGCCGGGTGCAGAGCCGCACCACGGTCGTCTCGCGCGGCGGCTTCGGCGGCGGCGGACGCGGCTACGGCGGCTAAACCCGCTGCCTTTCTTCTGCTGCGCCAAAAAAGAAGGCGCCGGCGATCAGATCGCCGGCGCCGAAGTCATCGCTCAGGAGTGCGATGTGTCGGGTGTCAGAACTTGTAGCGGGCGCCCACGAAGACCTGGCGGCCGGTGTGGTGATAGACGTAGGTGCTGTCACGCACGCCATCGAGTTCGCTGTGGTTCTGGCGGTTGGCTTCGTCGGTCAGGTTGATGCCTTCAATCGACAGAGCCAGCTTCTCCGTCACGTTGAACGAGGCTGAGGCGTCGATGCTGAGCGTCTCGGTCTTGCCGGTGACGGCGATGCCGCGCGTGCCGCCGTTGGCTGCCGGAACCTGCTGATAATAGCTGTCGCGATAGGCGGCCGAGACGCGAGCGTTGAAGCGACCGTCGTCGTAATACAGCGTGGCGTTCCAGGCGTCAGGCGACAGGTTCACCAGATTGGCCGTGACATAGACGTTGCAAGCCGCCGTCGTGCAGTAGTCGATTTCCGACTCGACGTGCGTGAAGTTGGCCTGGACGCCCAGGTTCGAGAAGGCGCCCGGCAGGAAGGTGAAGGGCTGCTGGTAGCTGATCTCGAAGCCCGTCAGCGGACCGCCCGGCGTATTGGTGGGCGTGCTGAAGGTATATTCGTCGCCAGCCGGACGGTCGGGCGCGGCTGGGAAGGCTTCGGGGTTCATCGCCGTCAGTTCGGCGTAGGTCATCTTCTGCTGGGTCGTCTGCACATAGGTCGAGATATCCTTGTAGAAGACGGCGAAGGACAGCAGGGATTCAGGCGCGAAATACCACTCCAGCGACAGGTCGAAGGTGTCGGCGCGGTAGGGGTCCAGGTTGACGTTGCCCAGCGACGCCGTGCGGTTGGCCGCGCCGACCGCGCTCAGGGACAGGGTCGGCACCAGGCTGGTCACCGGCGGGCGCGACATGACGCGAGCGGCGCCGAAGCGGACCATGACGTTCTCGATCGGCTCGATCGACAGGTTCAGTGACGGCAGGATGTCGTCATAGGTGTTGGCGCCGCTGACGCGCGTCGTCACGCCGTTGAGGGCGGAATAGCCGGCGGCCTCGACCTCGGTATTGACCCAGCGCGCGCCGAAGTTGCCACGAACCGGCATGCTGGCCCATTCGGTGTTCCAGTCCAATTGAGCCCACAGGCCGGTGTCCTTTTCGGTCACATCGCGCCAGTTGCCCAGAGCGGTCGAGCCGTTCTCCAGACCCAACAGACGGAAGTCGCCGCCGGACACGCCGGTGTCGCATAGGCAGTCGGCGCCATAGGCCTTCATGATGGCGTCGAGGTTGGGCGAGATCCAGGCGGTCGCCGACCCGGAGGGCAGGTCGAGGTTCTTGCCGAAGCCTTCGAGCAGATAGGTCAGGTCGCCGATCGAGGTCCCAGCCGGCATGGCGGGCGCGACGTTGGTCTTGCGCGCATAACCCGAGCCCTGGGACTGATATTCCTTGTAGCTGGCGCCGACCTTGAAGGTCATGCGGTCGTCGATGTCGAACTCGAAGCCGCCCTCGAAGGTGGTGTAGGTGTTGGATTGCTCGCTGGACAGGATGCGCAGTTCCGACTGCGGGGCCACGCCGCCGGGGGCAGGGCCGGTGATCGTCCACTGGTTCGGGTCGGTGACGTCGAAACCATAGACGATCTTGGGCAGATCGCGGTTTTCGCGGAAGTCGATCGACCAGCCGTCGCCGTCCTGATGGTCGATGATGGCGTTGACCTGCAGCGGGTTGCCGAACTCGGACTTGGAGCGACCGGCCACGCCGCGGAAGCGCACGGTGTCCGAGAAGTCGTGTTCGACTTCCAGGGTGTATTGCGTGAATTCACTCTTCAGGATGTCGAAGCGTTCCTCGGTGCGCATGTCCATGTCATCGAGGCGCAGATAGACAAGTTCGCCCGTGTTCGGGTCGGCGATGGCTTCGACGATGTCGACCTGGGGCTTCCCGCCCTGGGAGGCGTTGCGGCTCAGCGACCAAGCTTCGAGGAAGTTCTCCTTCCGGGTCGAGTCGAGCTTGGAATACAGGCCATCCAGGCTGATGGTCGTCGCGTCCGACGGGCGCCACTGCAGCGACAGGGTCGCGCCGATGCGCTCCTGTTCATGGCTCAGCCGACCGTAACGGGGGATGCGCGGGTGGAACAGGCCGCCCGCCGCGTCCTTTCCGCCGGGCAGGGCGTCGGGGTTCTGGAAGCCGTTGTCGCCGCTGGCAGGCCCCCAACGCACCGAGCTGAAGCCCTCTTCGATCGAGCTCTTGTCGCTGTAGGCCAGCGACAGCAGGGCGCCGAACTTGCCGTCCATCCAGGTGTTGGAGATCAGGCCAGCGAAGCGCGGGCTCCACTCTTCGGACAGGTCATTGTAGCCGCCCTGGGCCGAGGCGACGGCGGTGAAACCCGGATAGTCGAACGGACGCGCGGTGCGCAGATCGACGGTGGCGCCCAGCGAGCCTTCCTCGACCTCGGCCGAGGCGGTCTTGCGGACGGTGATGTTGTTGAACAGCTCGGAAGCGAAGACGTTGAAGTCGAAGCCGCGCCCACGGTTCACGCCGCCTGACGAGTCGGTCGCCCCGGTCGTGGCCTGGGCCTCGATGCCGTTGATGCGCGTGCGGGTGAACTCCGAGCTCAGGCCGCGCACGGTGATCGAGCGCCCCTCGCCGGCGTCGCGGTCGATGGACACGCCGGGGATGCGCTGGATCGACTCCGCCAGGTTGGTGTCGGGGAAGTCGGCGATGTCCTCGGCCGAGATGGCGTCGACGACGCCGGCTTCGCGACGCTTGATGTTCAGAGCGTTCTGCAGGCTGGCGCGGAAGCCGGTGACGACGATTTCATCGACGGTGGTGGCTTCCTGATCCGCGGATCCGGTGTCTTGCGCCTGAGCGGCGCCGGCCGCCAGAGCAAGGGTGAGCGCGCCCAGCGAGGCGCCAAGGGTCAGCGCATAACGCGCACGGGTAGCGTGTTGGGTCATCTGTGTCCTCCTCCCAGTTAGGCCTTTCGGGGATCGTGCGTCCCCGTTCCAGCCGCCGCGATCGCGGGAACCGGTGTCATTTGGCGTTTGTCAGCCTCTGCTACCGGTGTCATACAAAGCTACGCACAGTTTCCAGCATGTGGCAAGACAATGGCGAACGTCGGTTGCCGCAACGCTGGAAGCCTTGATCGTGCCGACCAGAACACCAACGACCGACCGCAACAGATGGTCGGCGAACAGGGAGCCGACCATGCCGCCGCCACGACCGTCGCACGGGACGAATCGCTGTTCGCCCGACCGTCACTTCCGACAGCCTGATTTCCTGCTTCGAGTTCCTGCATGACCCAGCCGCTTCGCTTGAATCCTGATCGCCTGTTCCCGGCCGACGCTGACACGCGCAGCGTGGCGCGGCGCCTCTATGCCGAGGTCAAGGGCCTGCCCATCATCAGCCCGCACGGCCACACAGACCCCAGTTGGTTCGCGGGTAACGAGAACTTCGCCAACCCGGCGGAGCTGTTGATCACGCCCGACCACTACGTCTTCCGCATGCTGCACTCGCAGGGGATGGCGATGGAGGACCTGGGGGTGCCGCGCGCTGACGGCGGGGCGGTTGAGACCGACCCGCGCACCATCTGGCGCCGCTTCGCCGAGAACTATCACCTGTTCCGGGGCACGCCGTCGCGCATGTGGCACGACTGGGTCTATGCCGAGGCCTTCGGCATCGATGTGCGCCTGTCGGCCGAGACGGCGGACCACTACTACGACGTCATCGACGCCGCGCTGAAGACGGACGCCTTCAAGCCGCGCGCCCTGTTCGACCGCTACAACATCGAGGTCCTGACGACGACCGAGTCGCCGCTCGACACGCTTGAGCATCACAAGGTCATCAAGGCCTCGGGCTGGAAGGGCCGGGTGCTGACCGCCTATCGCCCCGATCCGGTGCTGGACCCGGACTATGAGGGCTTCCGCGATAATCTGAAGGTTCTGGCTGAACAGACCGGTCGCGATACGACGAACTGGGAGGGCTATCTGCAGGCGCTGCGTGATCGCCGGGCCTTCTTCATCGAGATGGGCGCCACCTCGACCGACCACGGCCACCCGACCGCCTTTACCGCTGACCTGTCGAAGGCGGACGCCGAAGCCCTGTTCAAGCGCGTCTCGACCGCCCCGGCCAGCGCCGCCGACGCCGAACTGTTCCGCGGCCAGATGCTGACCGAAATGGCCGCCATGTCGGTCGAGGACGGTCTGGTGATGCAACTGCACCCCGGCAGCTTCCGCAACCACTCGGCCACGGTGTTCAACCGGTTCGGCCGCGACAAGGGCTGCGATATTCCGACCCAGACTGACTATGTCCGGGCGCTGAAGCCGCTGCTGGATCGGTTTGGTTCGGACACGCGCCTGACTCTGATCCTGTTCACGCTGGACGAGACCTCCTACAGCCGCGAACTGGCCCCGCTGGCCGGCCACTATCCGGCGCTGAAGCTGGGGCCGAGCTGGTGGTTCCATGACAGCCCCGAGGGCATGCGCCGCTTCCGCGAGCAGGCCACCGAGACGGCGGGCTTCTACAACACCGTCGGCTTCAACGATGACACGCGGGCCTTCCTGTCGATCCCGGCGCGTCACGACGTGGCCCGACGCATGGACTGCGGTTTCCTGGCCAAGCTGGTGGTCGAGCATCGCATGGAGGAGGACGAGGCCCATGAACTGGCCCACGCCCTGACCTATGGTCTGGTCAAGGCGGCCTACAAGCTGTGACCCGCCTGAATGAAGCGGCTTTGTCGGCTCTGCCCGCCGACGTCGCGCGTCCGGCCTATGACCGCGCGGCGGTGAAGACCGGCGTGGTCCATCTGGGCATCGGCGCCTTTCACCGCGCCCACCAGGCGGTGGTGTTCGATGATGCGCTGAAGAGTGGCGACCTGCGCTGGGGCGTGTTGGGGGCCTCGCTGAGGTCCCCGGGGGTGCGGGACCAACTGAACCTCCAGGATGGCCTCTACACCCTGGTCGTGCGCGACGGGGCCGAGGAACATCTGCGGGTGGTTGGGGCTGGTCGCGGGGTTCTGGTGGGGCCGGAAGACCCTGCCGCTCTTGTCGCCGCCATGGCTGACGCTGATGTGCACATCGTCACCCTGACGGTGACCGAGAAGGGCTATCGCCTCGATCCGGCGACCGGCGACCTGCTGCTGGACGACCCGGATGTGGCGGCTGATCTGGCCGACATTTCCGCGCCTCGCACCGCGCCGGGCTTCGTCGTCGCGGCCTTGGCTGCCCGGAAGGCGGCGGGGCTGAAGCCCTTCACCGTCATCTCTTGCGACAACCTTCCGCACAACGGCCAGCGCATCCGGGCGGGTGTTCTAGCCATGGCCCGGCGCATTGATCCGGCTCTGGCCGAGTGGATCGAGGTCGAGGGGGCCTTCCCCCAGACCATGATCGACCGCATCGTGCCGGCCACCATTCCTGACGACATCGCCCGCCTGACCGCACGATTGGGCGTCGAGGATCAGGGCATGGTCAAGGCCGAGCCCTTCACCCAGTGGGTGATCGAGGACTGGTTCGCAGGCGAGCGGCCGGACTTCGCCGCCTTCGGTGTCCAACTGACCGACGCGGTCGCGCCGTGGGAGGACGCCAAGCTGCGTCTGCTGAACGGCTCACATTCGGCCATCGCCTACCTCGGCGCTCTATCGGGCTATGAACACGTGCATGAGGCCGTGGCGGTTCCGGCCTTCCGGGCCTTCATTGAGGCCCTGTGGGACGAGGCGCAGACGACGCTGAGCCCGCCGCCGGGGCTGGATGTGGCGGCCTATCGCGCGGAACTGATGGCCCGGTTCTCCAACTCGGCTCTGATGCACCGGACGCGTCAGATCGCCATGGACGGGTCGCAGAAACTGCCGCAGCGCCTGCTGGCGGGGATGGCTGAACGTCTGGCCGCCGGGCAGGGGATCGAGGCTTTGGCGCTAGGCGTCGCGGCCTGGATGCGTTGGCAGGAAGGCGTGACCGAGAGCGGCGAGGCCGTGGTGGTCGACGACCCGCTGGCGGCCCGCACGGCCGAACTGATCGCGGCGTCCGAAAACGATGAGGCCGAGGTCCGCGCCCTGCTGACTCTGTCGGCGGTCTTCCCTGAGGCTCTGGTCAAGGACCCCCGCTTTGTCGAAGCGGTCACTGGCGCCTTCCTGTCGTTGAGAGAGCATGGCGCGGTCGAGGCCGCGCGCCGTATGACGGAGTAGATCATGAGCCGCGTCCTGATACTGAACCCCACCGATGATGTCGCCATCGCCCTGGATGACATCGCCGTCGGTGAAATGCCCGAAGGTCTGGACGCGTCCGCGCGGGCCGACATCGCCACCGGGCACAAGATCGCCCGGCGTGCGGTAGAGGAGGGCGGTCTTGTCCGTCGCTATGGTCAGGTCATCGGCCGGGCCAAGATGGCCATCGCGGCCGGCGACCACGTCCATGTCCAAAACCTCGCCATGGCCGAGGACGGGCGTGAAGCTGAGGTGGGAGCGGACGTTCACCCGCCGGAGACCCTGTCAGGCGCGACCTTCAACGGCATTGTTCGTGCGGACGGTCGGGTCGGGACGCGGAACTACATCGGCGTCCTGACCAGCGTGAACTGCTCGGCCACGGTGGCGCGGCGGATCGCCGACGCCTTCCCCGACGCCAGCCTGCCCAAGGGCGTGGACGGGGTAGTGGCCTTCACACATCAGGGCGGTTGCGGCGGCTCTTCGCTGTCCAGCGACACCACCCTGTTGCAGCGGACGCTGGCGGGCTATGCTCGGCATCCGAACTTCCATTCCATCCTGATCGTCGGCCTGGGCTGCGAGGCCAACCAGATTCCGGCCTGGCTGACCAATGAGGGTCTGGAGGCGGGACCGACCCTGCGCGCCCTGACCATTCAGGAGGCCGGCGGCACGACCCGCGCCATCGAGGCGGGGATCGAGGTCGTGCGTGAACTGGTGGCCGAGGCCGCCAAGGTCGAGCGTCAGCCGGTGTCGGCCTCGCACCTGACGGTCGGCCTGCAATGCGGCGGATCGGACGGCTGGTCCGGCGTTACGGCCAACCCGGCACTGGGCGCGGCGGTTGACCTGCTGGTCGCTCACGGCGGCTCGGCCATGTTGTCGGAGACGCCCGAAATCTGGGGGGCGGAGCATCTGCTCCTGCGCCGTGCGGCGTCCCAGGATGTGGCGGATCGGCTGAACGCCCGTCTGGAATGGTGGCGGGCCTATGCCGACAAGCACGGCATGGAGCTGAACAACAACCCGTCGCCCGGCAATCTGAAGGGCGGCCTGACGACGATCCTTGAGAAGTCCCTGGGCGCGGTGGCCAAGTCGGGCTCGACGCCGCTGAATGACGTGATCGGCTATGCCGAGCCGCTGACGGCCAAGGGACTGAGCTTCATGGACAGCCCGGGCTATGACCCCTGCTCGGCGACGGGGCAGATCGCCTCGGGCGCCAATCTGATTGTCTTCACTACGGGGCGGGGCTCGGTCTTCGGCGCCAAGCCCGCGCCGTCGATCAAGGTGGCGTCGAACGCCAAACTGGCGAGCTGGATGGACGAGGACATGGACATCGACGCTTCGCCGGTGCTGTCCGGCGTGGCGATGGAGGAGGTCGGGCGCGCCATCTTCGAGCGAATGCTGGCCGTGGCCTCGGGCGAGCCGTCCAAGTCCGAGGCGCTCGGCATCGGCGACAACGAGTTCGTGCCCTGGCAGGTCGGCGCCTATCTCTAGGCGCCGACGCTACCCCTGATCAGCCTTCCAACGTCTCGATCAATTCGCCCATGTTCCTGATGAAAACCTGGGTGGAGACGCATTCGACCGGATAGTCGGTGCTATAGGGCGAGGTGTCCCACAGGTCGCCGACGCGGGTGGTCTGATACTCGCCGCCCGTCACCGCCGCCGGGGCCTCGCCGATATAGGGGTTGGAGGTCGTGGTCAGCGGCGAGGGCCAGTAGCCGCGTGCGTTCAATCCGGCGACCAGTTCGGCGGCGCGGCCCGGTCCGGGCCTGGCCAGACGCCGCGCGTCCGACGACATGTCCCAGACGTCCACGTCCTGAAGGGTGAAGTATTTCGGCAGGTGCAGCGTGCCGGGGCGGGCCTTCAGCGGTGAGTTGCGGCTGACTTCCTCGGGGGACTGCGCCGCCAGTTCCTCGTACTCGCGGCGCAGGGCGGCGGTGTCGACGTTGCGGAACGAGCCGTAGTGGACGATCAGGTTGTTCGGGTTGGTATCCGCGTAATACTGGCCATTGGTGATGTTGGACCCGCGCCGGTGGATATAGACCGGGGTGTTCGAGCCCTCGAGGATGAAGGTCGGGTGGGTGCGGCCCGGCGCGATCAGGTTCTGCGGCGTCTTCACCTGATCCAGCCAGTCCAGGGCCTCTGGCAGGCGGGCGATGTATTTGCGGTCGCCGGTCAGGCGGTAGAAGCCCAGCATCGACTTGATGTTGGCGCCTGTGGCGTGGGTGGCGAAAGCCTGCGGCTCGATGGTCCGCGCGCCGGCGGGCTTCAAGGTGTCGGGGAAGTGCTGCAGGCCCCAGGCCGGTTGCGGCATGGGCTGCTGGGTCTTCACATAGATGTCCATGCCGCGATGGATGGCGTCCAGCAGGCGCGCGTCGCCGCGACCGTTCACCGCCAGCCCCTGATAGGCGTAGAGCAGGAACTCCAGGTTCTCGCCCGCCACGTCGTCGTTGAAGGTGATGTAGGGGGTGTAGTCTTCGTGGCCATGGACGCCGCCGTTTTCGACGAAGGGATAGCGCTGGGGCCAGCCGCCGTTGGCGTACTGGGCGTCGAGGACGAACTGGATCGCCTTGTCCAGCGGTGCGCGATATTTCCGCTCGCGCTTCTCCAGATAGACCCGCAGCAACAGTTGCGAGGCCTCGGCCGTGCCGGCGTCGTCGAAGGTGGCGTTGCCGTAGTAGCGGTGGAATTCCTCCATCCGCCAGGCGTTCTTGCCATAGGTGGCGTACCAGCGCTTGAGCGCCTCTTCGCCCGCCGTGTCGATGACATAGTTCCAGCCGCCCGCCGGGTGCTGGCCGCGCACCAGGGCGTCGGTGGCGGACTTGGCGGCCTGATAGAACTGTTCATCGCCGGTGGCGTGATAGGCGTCCAGATAGAGGTGGCCGACCGTCGCCGTGCCGGGCGGCTGGACCCAGATCATGGTCTGCGAGGCTTCCAGTTCGCCCCAACGACGCGAGAAGTCGGGCAGGACGTTCCAGACATAGCCGCCCTCGACGGCGGCCTCGTCGGTCATGAACCGGGCGGCGCGCTTCATCGTGGCCAGGACGGCGGCGCGGTCGGGCGCGGCCTGAAGCACCGTTTTGGCCAGGGCAGGGGCGGAAGCGGCCGTGAAGGTCGCGGCGGTGCCGGCGGCCAGCAGGGCGCGGCGGTTCATGAGCGTCATGGTGTCTTCCTCGGATGCGTCGCCTGGCAGCTCTGACGGCTGCTTGAGTTGGCGAAGCTAAACATGGATGACACCGGTTTCCTAGTGTCGATGCACGGCTGAAAACGCGCCGGTTTTCACGAAACCGTCAGCGGCGGATGTCGAAGCCGCCGTCGCTCATAGCCGCGCGCACCTCGGCGGCGGTGAACAGGTTGAAGTCGCCGGGAATGGAGTGCTTCAGGCCTGCCGCCGCCAGGCCGAAGTCGAGCGCTTCCTGATCGGACCAGCCGCTCCACAGGCCGAACAGGACGCCAGACGCAAAGGCGTCGCCGCCGCCGACCCGGTCCACGACGCCGGTCATGTGGATGGCGTCGGTCGCGGTCTCGATCACGCCGCCGTCGGCGCCCCGCGTCAGCATGACCGCCGACAGGGCCTGATCGGCGACGCTTTCCTGAACTCGCAGGGTGCAGGCGATGCGTTGCAGGTGGGGAAAGGCGTCGAACGCGGCGGCGGCGGCCAGACGGCGGCGCGCATGGGGATCGGCGTCGTCGAACTTGGTCTTCAGCACCAGGGCGAAGTCGCGGTCGTCGGCGAAGGCGATCTCGGCCCCGGCCAGCATTTTGCCGAGCGTCGCGGGAGGATCGCCGGCCCATTGCTCCCACAGCTTGCCGCGGAAATTGCCGTCGTAGCTGATGCGCACGCCCTTCTTCACGGCGGCCTCGACCAGTTCGACCGCTGCGCGCGAGCCGTTGGGGCCGGTGGCGGGGGTGACGCCGGAAACGTGCAGCCACTCATAGCCGTCGAGCAGGGCGTCCCAGTCGAAGGCGTCGGCGACGCGCTCGACAAAGGCCGAACCGGCGCGGTCGTAGAGGACCTCCGACGGACGGCGCACGGCGCCCGGCGTCAGGAAGTAGAGACCCATGCGGCCGGGGACGAAGACAATGGGCGACGTGTCCACGCCGTAGCGCCGGACTTCGTCACGCGCGGCCTGACCCAGGGCGTTGTCGGGCAGGACGGTAGCCATCGCCGCCGGTGCGCCGAAGCGGGCCAGGGCGACAGCGACATTGGCCTCGGCCCCGCCCGGACGCGCGGTCAGGGCCGGGGACTGCAGCAGCAGCTCGTTCTGGTTCGGACTGAACCGCAGCAGCATCTCGCCGAAGCAGAGAATTTTTGAGTTCGGGCGAGGGTTGCTCATGATCGGAACGCTAGCGCGGGATCAGCGCGCCAGCCAGCCGCCGTCGACCGGCAGGGTGATGCCCTGCACATAGTCGCTGGCGTGGCTGGCCAAGAAGACGGCGGCGCCGCCGATGTCCGACGGATCGCCCCAGCGGCCGGCGGGGATACGGCCCAGGATTTCCTTGGAGCGCACCGGGTCCTCTTGCAGGGCCTGGGTGTTGTCGGTGGCGAAGTAGCCGGGGGCAATGGCGTTGGCGTTGATGCCGTGCCTGGCCCACTCATTGGCCATCAGCTTGGTCAGGCCCGCCACGCCGGACTTCGATGCCGTGTAGGACGGCACGCGGATGCCGCCCTGATAGGACAGCATGGAGGCGGTGTTGATGATCTTGCCGCCGCGTTGGTCGGCGATCATGCGCCTGGCGGTCGCCTGGCTGAGGAAGAACAGCACCTTCAGATTGACGTTCATGACGTCGTCCCAGTCCTGCTCCGAGAAGTCCACGGCGTCGTTGCGGCGGATGATGCCGGCGTTGTTGACCAGGATGTCGACGGGGCCGAGGGCGGCGGTCGCCTCGTCCAGAACGCGCTCGACCGGTTCGATCGAGGTCAGGTCGGCCTGGATGGAGACGGCCTTGCGGCCCTTGGCCAGGACCTTGCCGACCGTGTCGTCAGAGGCGCGGCGCGCGACCGAGGCGACGTCGGCGCCTGCTGCGGCCAGGGCCAGGGCGATGCCCTGACCGATGCCCGTGTTGCCGCCGGTGACCAGTGCGACCTTGCCGGTCAGATCAAAAGGATTGGCCATGCCCATAGGTCCTTACTTCAGCTGACAGATGTCGAGCTTGTTCATGTCGGTATAGTCCAGGTTCTCGCCGCCCATGCCCCAGATGAAGGTATAGTTCGACGTCCCTGCGCCCATGTGGATCGACCACGGCGGGCAGATCACGGCCTCGCCGTCGGCGACGACGATGTTGCGGGACTTGTCCGGCTCACCCATGAAGTGGAAGACGCGGTCGTCCGCGCCCAGGCCGAAGTAGAGGTAGGCTTCCGAGCGGCGGTCGTGAATGTGCGGCGGCATGGTGTTCCACACCGAGCCCGGCTTCAGCTCCGTCACGCCCAGCAGCAGCTGGCAGGACTTCACCTTGGCCGGCACGATGTACTGATAGATGGTCCGCTCGTTGGAGGTTTCCAGCGCGCCCATCTCCAGCGGCACGGCGTCGGCGATCGATATTCGCGTCAGATCGTAGCGGGCGTGGGCCAGGGTGGCGACCAGATAGAATTTGGCGGGGTCAGCCGCGTCCTTCGAGGTGAAGGAGACGTCGACCGAGCCCATCGGCACATAGGCGCCGTCGCGGAAGCCCAGTTCCAGAACCTCGCCGTCGACGGTGACCGTTCCGGGGCCGCCGATGTTGACGACGCCCAGTTCGCGGCCTTGCAGGAAGGGTGCGCCGGCCAGGGATTCCGGCACGGAATGGGTCGGCAGGGCCAGGGGGCTTTCCGTCGGGGTCGCGCCGCCCATGATCATCCGCTCATGGTGCGAATAGTTCAGGCTGATCTTGCCCGGAGCGAACAGGCCCTCGATCAGGTAGCGATCCCGCAACTGCTGGTTCGTGGCGCCGTCCATCATGTCGGGATGGGTGGCCTGATAGACCTTGTCGTACATGGGGTCGTACATGCGGGGCTCCCTGGGAACTCGCGGCGGATCTTGCGTCCGTCCTTCGGTGGACTAGGTAACCGGTGTCATAGTAGGATGCAATCGGTTAGACCATAATCGTCGGGATCAGCCCGGCATCGCTTCGTCTTGAGGACACGCCCATGAAGATCGCTCTCATCATCGAAAACAGCCAGGCCGCGAAGAGCGAAGTGGTTCACACCGCCCTGACCGCCGTTGCAGAGCCCCTGGGCCATCAGGTCTTCCACTACGGCATGTACGCGCCCGAGGATAAGGCCTCGCTGACCTATGTCATGAACGGTCTGCTGGCGGGCATCCTGCTGAACTCGGGCGCCGCCGACTTCGTCGTCACGGGCTGCGGCACGGGCATGGGCTCCATGCTGGCCTCCAACTCCATGCCGGGCGTCTTCTGCGGCCTGGTGATCGATCCCACCGACGCCTTCCTGTTCGGTCAGATCAACGACGGCAACGCCATCTCCATGCCCTACGCCAAGGGCTTCGGCTGGGCGGCTGAGCTGAACCTGCAGGACGTCTATCGCAAGCTGTTCGAGGGCGAGCGCGGTCTGGGTTATCCCAAGGAACGCGCCGAGATCATGGCCAAGAACCGCGGCATCCTGAAGAACCTGAAGGCCGTCACCTGCAACGACATGTTGACCGTCCTGAAGGCCATCGACCAGGATCTGCTCAAGGCGTCCATCGCGGGTGAAAAGTTCCAGGAATACTTCTTCGCCAACGCCACCGACGAGGGCATTCGCGAGTACCTGAAGGGTGTCCTCAGCGCCTAATCCGCGCTCGAAGCGGCCTTAAGAAACAGGCGGTCGGCGCGCAGGCGTCGACCGCCTTTGTCGTTGTGGTTGGCTCAGTGTTCCAGGGGCGTGGCGGAATGGCGCACGACCAGGGCTGGACGGACCTCGGGCTGCTGCAGCTTGGCCGGATCAACGCCGCGGGTGGGGGCCAGCAGCTTTTCGGCCGCCATCCGGCCCATGTCGCGGATGGGCAGGCGCACCGAGGTCAGGTTCGGCCAGGCCCGTGCCGCCATCGGCAGGTCATCGAAGCCCACGATCGACAGGTCGCGCGGCAGCTCCATGCCGCGCTCACGCGCCGCCTGCATGACGCCTAAGGCCATGTCGTCGTTCAGGGTGAAAATAGCGGTTGGCGGTTCGGGCAGCGACAGCAGGGCATGGCCCGCCTCGACGCCGGATTCGTAGGTATAGGCGCCCTGCAGGTCATAGGCGGCGGGGACGTCGATGCCGCGTTCGGCCAGGGCGTCGATGAAGCCCTGGCCCCGGACGACCGAGGACCGGAACGAGGCCAGGCCGCGCACCAGGGCGATGCGCCGGTGGCCCAGATCAGCCAGGTGTTGCGCGGCTTCGGCTGCGCCGATCCAGTCGTTGGTCACGACCATGTTCTGGGGCTCGTCCAGCGTCAGGGAGGCGATGCGGACATAGGGGCAGTCCAGTTCGCGCAGCAGCTCGATCACCGAATCATCCTCGGACACCGAGGGCGGCATGATGACGCCGAACAGGCGCTGACGCTCGATGAAGCCGCGAATGTCCTTCAACAGGGTGGGGGAGTTCCGGCTGCAAGGATGGACGACCAGCTCAAAGCCCGACCCCTTCAGCGCGTCCAGGATGCCCTGCTGCATGTTGACGACATAGGTGGGGCTGGGCTGGTCGTAGATCATCCCGACCAGGAAAGACCGGCGAAACGCCAGGCCGCGCGCCTGCGGGTCGGGGACGAAGCCCAGTTCGTCGATCGCCGCCTGGACCCGCTCACGCGTGTCCTCTCGCACGAAAGGCGACTGGTTTATGACGCGGGAAACCGTCTTCTTGGAGACCTCGGCCACGCGGGCGACGTCGTTTATGGTGGCGCGCTTGCCTGTCTTCATCGCCCGCGAATCGTCTTCCGACAACAGCGTTCCCCTTCGTGTCCTTATTCGGCCATAAGGCATAGCCCCGCTGGCGGTCGCGCGCCATGGGGTGTTTTCAAGGCGGATTGACACCGGTTTCCTAACCCGACCATTATCCGGCGTTTTCCAATGGGGCGTCATTTGACCGACCAGATCATTCTTTCGGAGCGCCGCGCATGACGGCGAGCCCTGTTCAGACGCCGGACGCCGATCAGGCTGTCGCCGAGACCTTCGTCAGCGGGCGCCTCGCCGCGCGAGCCGTGACCGACTATCCGGGCGAGAAGCCCGAGCAAATGGCGCGGTCCTACGCCATTCAGGACGCCGCCATCGCCCTCTACCCGGACCGGGTCGTGGGCTGGAAGGTCGGCGGCGTGCCTCCGGCGCAGCAGTCGGCGCTGGGCATCCATCGCCTGGCCGGCGCCATCTTCGCAGGAAACGTCTGGACCGCAGGCGAGGCCCCGACGCCTCTGCCGGCGATCGAGGGCGGTTTCGCCGCTGTCGAGGCCGAGTTCATCGCCCGCATCGGCGCGGATGCGGACCCGGCCAAGACCGACTGGACCATCGAGGAAGCCGCCGATCAGATCGACGCCGTCTTCCTCGGCGTGGAGCTGGCGGGCAGTCCGCTGTCAGCCATTAACGACCTGGGCTCGGCCGTGGTCGCCTCTGATTTCGGCAACAACGGCGGTCTGGTGATCGGCCCGGAACTGACCGATTGGCGCGAGCGTATGGACGCGATCGAGGTCGAGACCGTCATCGATGGCGTCAGCGTAGGCAAGGGCGGCTCGCTGTCGCTGGCTGGGGGCGCGCTGGAATCGGTGCGCTTCCTGCTGGAGCACTGCGCACGTTGGGGCCGTCCCCTGACGGCGGGGACGCTGATCTCGACCGGCGCCGTGACCGGGGTTCACCGCATCTACGCCGGCAGTGAATCGACGTGCGTGTTCGACGGCGTGGGAGAAATTCGCTGCACGGTCGTCAAGGCCGCGCCGCACTCGACACAAGACTAGTATCAACATCAGCGCGAACTCGTCCGCCGTTCAGGGCGGTCAAGAAGACGGGACGCGCGAGGAAACCAAGGGAATGGGTCTCGTACCATGAGTGACGCTTCGAAAGCCGCACCCGCCGGGGAGGGGCCGATCCGCGTGACGGCGCCGCCGGCGGGCAAGTACCGCTGGATCGTGATGTGGCTGCTGTTCGCCGCCATGGTCATCAACTACGTCGACCGTCAGATGATCGGCTTCCTGAAGCCGACGCTGTCGACCGAGTTTGGCTGGTCCGAGACGGACTATGCCGACATCGTCTTCTGGTTCCAGGCCTCCTACGCCGTCTTCTACCTGATCTTCGGTCGGGTGATGGACAAGATTGGCGCGCGCTGGGGTCTGGGGATCGCCTTCCTGATCTGGCAGATCGGCCACATGATGCACGGCGCCGCGCGCGACCTGTCGCACTTCATCATGGCGCGCATGATCCTGGGTGTCGGCGAGGCCGGCGGCTTCCCTGGCGGCATCAAGGCTGTGGCTGAGTGGTTCCCCAAGAAGGAACGCGCCTTCGCCACGGGCCTGTTCAATGCCGGCACCAACATCGGCGCCATCGTCACCCCCCTGCTTATCCCGGTGCTGGTGCTCAGCTTCGGCTGGCAGATGGCCTTTGTGGTGACTGGCTTGCTGGGACTGATCTGGCTGCCGATCTGGCTGATTGTCTATCGCCGTCCGCGTGAACAGAAGAACCTGACGCAGGCCGAGTTGGAATGGATCGAGCAGGACCCCGCCGACACCGTCGAGAAGATCGGCTGGAAGAAGCTGCTGACGGTCAAGGAAACCTGGGCCTACGCCGCGGGCAAGTTCCTGATCGACCCGATCTGGTGGATGTTCCTGTTCTGGCTGCCTGACTTCCTGGGCAAGAGCTACGGTCTGGACCTGAAGACCTTTGGTCCGCCCATCGTGGCCATCTATCTGCTGTCGGATGTCGGTTCGGTCGGCGGCGGCTGGCTGTCGGGGCGGTTCATGAAGATGGGCATGAGCCTGAACAAGGCGCGCAAGCTGACCATGCTGATCTGCGCCCTGTGCGCGGTTCCGGTCGCCTTCGCCGCCTTCGCGTCCAACCTGTGGGTGGCGGTGCTGATCATCGGTCTGGCCACGGCGGCGCACCAGGGCTTCTCGGCCAACCTCTACGCCTTCCCCGGCGACGTCTTCCCGCGCTCGGCGGTGGGATCGGTCGTCGGCATCGGCGGGATGCTGGGCGGCATCGGCGGCATGATCATGGCCAAGTACGCCGGCTTCGTCCTGGACAAGATCGGCACCTACACGCCCATCTTCGTGGTCGCGGCCTCGGCCTATCTGGTGGCCCTGCTGGTGGTTCACCTGATCTCGCCAAGATACGAACCGGCCAAGATCGGATGATCTGACGCCGAGAGGGGCGCTCGTCTGAGGGGGCGGGCGCCCCTCTTCAATTCTGGAGGAGGCGGAAGTGGATCTGCATCGACGTGGTTTGCTGACGATGGGCGCGGCGATCCCGGCCCTGACTGCGGCCTTGCCCGCTATTGCGGCGGCTCAGACTGTCGCGCCGCCCGATCCGACCGAGGTGGTCCGCCTGTGGCCGAATGGCGCGCCGGGCGGGGAGGGGGTGACGGTCATCCCCGTCGTGCCCGAGCGCTCGACCGATCCCGCCTATCGCGACCGCTACGCCCAATACACCACCGATCCGATCATGACGGTGATGCGGCCTGACAAGCCCAACGGCTCAGCCATGCTGCTGATCCCCGGCGGCGGCTATCGCTGGTCGGTGCTGGACAAGGAGGGTTTCGACGTCGCCCGTGTTTTCGCGGCCAGCGGCACGACCTGTTTCGTCCTGCGCTACCGCCTGCCCGCCGATGGCTGGACTGCGGGGGCCGACGCGCCCTTGCAGGACGCCCAGCGCGCCATCCGCCTGATCCGCAGCCGCGCGGCCGAGTTCGGCGTTCGGCCTGATCGGATCGCGGTGCTGGGCGCCTCGGCGGGCGGGCATCTGGCCGGACTGGCCAGCGCACGGACGGATGCGGCCTATGCCCCGGTTGATGCGGCGGACGAGGTCTCGCTGCGCCCTGACCTGACGGTGCTGATGTATCCGGTGGCGACCATGACCGACCCGCACGTCCACGCGGGATCGCGGACGCACCTGTTGGGCGCGGCGCCGAGCGAGGAACGCATCGCCGCCTATTCGCTGGAGCGGATGACCTGGGCCGGGGCTGCGCCGGTCTTCCTGCTGCACGCGATGGACGACGCCTCGGTGCCGGTCGAGAACAGCCTGATGCTGCTGTCCAGGCTGAAGGCGGCGTCGGTGAAGGCCGAGGCCCACCTGTTCCAGGAAGGCGGGCATGGCTTTGGCGTTCGGTTGATCCAGGGGCGACCCGCTGCAGTCTGGCCTGAGTTGGCGCGCGCCTGGGCTGCCCGTCTGGACTTTCCGCTCTAGGTTCCCGGCTGGATGTAGGGGATGGCCGAGAAGAAGGCCCGCTCGTCGCCGCGCGGGTCGTTCGCCATCCGGGGCTCCAGGTCGAACAGCAGGGTCTGGCGCGTCGGCAGCTCATAGCGGTCCCAGCGCGGCAGGCCCGCGTGGTTGGGATCACCGGTGCGCGCCAATGCGATGAAGGCGTCGCTCATCTTATCCGACACGGCCTGAGCGCCCGGTCCGTTCGTGCGCGATCCGGCCGCATTCACATTGTCGAACACCAGGGGGATGTCCGCGGTGTGGAAGGCGCCCTTGCGGCCTGAGGCGGTCTCGCCGGGGAAGTCCAACTGATAGACCCAGGCGGGGGCTCCGGCCTTGGCCCGTTCTTCGGCCTCGATCACCGCGCCGCGCCAAGAGCGCCCGGCTGTGGTGGCGGCGATCAGCACCTGATCCGGCGACCAGTCGGGGTGCATCCGGCGATAGCCCGCTATGACGGCCTCGGGCGTGATGTCGATGCGCATGACGCCGGGCGACAGACGGGCGGGCAGGGTATCCCAGGTCAGCCCGACATTCTTGGGATCATTGCCCATGAAGCCGAGGGTTTCCTCGCGCGTATTGCCGATGATCATGGGGATGGTCAGGCCCTGCGGCGCGGCGTCGGGATAGAAGGGGTGGCGCGGCAGGCTGCGGAAATCCAGCACGGGGCCGAAATAGAGGCCGCCGTAGCCGAGGATGGGATCCTCGGCCGATTGGGCTTCCAGCAGTCGCTCGACCGGTAGGTTCGCGGCCTCGTGGGCGCGATCCGGCGTCAGGTTCAGGGCGTTCAGCCAGGCGATGGCGCGGGTCGTGGCGTTGACGGGGCCGGACGCCGTGACCTGTTGGCCGCTCATGGTGGCGGCGCGGTGGAACAGGCTGCGGGCGGCGGGCATGGCCATCAGGGTCGCGATCTTGGCCCCTCCGCCCGACTGGCCGAAGACCATGACGCGGTCGGGATCGCCGCCGAAGGCCGCGATATTGTCGCGCACCCAGCGCAGGGCCAGGATCAGGTCCAGTTGGCCGACATTGCCCGAGTCCTCGAACCCCGGCGTCAGCCGCGCCAGATAGGCGTAGCCGAGGGCGTTCAGCCGGTGGTTCAGGGTCACCACCACCACGTCGCCGGGCGCGGCCAGCCGCGCTCCGTCATAGAGGGGATCGGACCCTGACCCGCTCGAATAGGCGCCGCCGTGGATATAGACCATGACCGGTCGACGACCTGCATCGAGACCCGGCGTCCAGACATTGAGGAACAGGCAGTCCTCGCTCTGGTTCGCCTCGTCCCCCCGTTGAGGGCTGGCGGCGCCATAGTCGAAAGCGAGGGCCGGATCGCGCCACGGCGTGGGCGGCTCGGGCGGCTGGAAACGAAGCGTCGGCGCGCCGTAGCGAATGCCCTTGAAGACGCTGATTCCGTCCTGGCGCTGGCCGATGACTGGTCCGGCCGTCGTGACAGCGCGCGGGTCGGAGGGCTGGGCGTAGCTGGCGGCGGCGGTCGCCGTGGCGGCCAGACCCGCCAGAACCGCAACGCGTCGCGTCATCATGGTCATCCCTCCCAAGAAACCGGTGTCATGCCTGTAGCAGGCAATGGACGGCGAGCTCCAGAGGCCTGTCGCAAAGGCGTCAGGCGTCAAACCTGTCCAATCTGTAACTTGTCGAGGGGGAGGGGAAACCGTCAGTGTGAAGTGTCTTTTACATATGCGGGGGCGCTTCATGCTGACGATCAACAATCTGGTCCATGTCTACGGCAACGGAACACGGGCTCTGGACGACGTCAGCCTGACGATCCCGACCGGCATGTTCGGCCTTCTAGGCCCGAACGGGGCGGGCAAGTCGACGCTGATGCGCACCATCGCCACCCTGCAAAGCCCGACCTCGGGCGAGATCCGCTTCGGCGACATCGACGTGATCCGCCAGCCGGAGTTGCTGCGTCGAACCCTGGGCTATCTGCCGCAGGACTTCGGCGTCTATCCGCGCGTCTCGGCCTACGACATGCTGGATCACATGGCGGTGCTGAAGGGCATCGCCGACGGCAAGGACCGCAAGCAGACGGTCGAAGCCCTGCTGAACCAGGTCAATTTGTGGAGCGTCCGCAAGAAGGCCCTGGCCGGCTTCTCGGGCGGGATGCGCCAGCGGTTCGGCATCGCTCAGGCCCTGATCGGCAATCCGCGCCTGATCATCGTCGATGAGCCGACGGCCGGTCTGGACCCGGAGGAGCGCAACCGCTTCCTCAACCTGCTGGCCGAGATCGGCGAGAATGTGGTGGTCATCCTGTCGACCCACATCGTCGAGGACGTGGCCGACCTGTGCCCGCGCATGGCGGTGCTGGCGGGCGGCAAGATCCAGTTGGAGGGCGCGCCGCTGGAGCTGATGAAGCAGATGTCCGGCCGCGTCTGGAAGAAGGCCATCGCCAAGGAGGCCCTGCCGGAGCACCGCGCCCGTTTCGAGGTCATCTCGACGCGCCTGTTCGCCGGGCAGACCGTGATCCACGTCCTGGCCGCCGCCAAGCCGGGCGAGGGCTTCGAGCCGGCCTCCGGCGGTCTGGAGGATGTCTATTTCTCGACCCTGGCCGCATCGCGCCGCCCCGCCGCCGCTCAAGCTGCCTGAGGCCCGGATCATGTTCGGGAAAGTCGCGGCCTTTGAGTTCCGCTATCAGCTTCGCCAACCCGCCTTCTGGGTTATTTCCATCCTGTTCTTCCTGCTGAGCTTCGGCTCGGTCGCCAGTCCGAACGTCAGCGTCGGGTCGGGCGGCAACGTGTTCAAGAACGCGCCGTTCGCCATTGCTCAGGCCCATCTGATCTTCAATCTGTTCTTTATGCTGGCGACGACGGCCATTGTCGCCAATGTCGTCGTGCGTGACGCCACGACGGGCTTTGGCCCCATGATCCAGTCCAGCCGGTTGTCGAAGTTCGACTACCTCTACGGGCGTTTCCTCGGCGCTTTCGCCGTGGTGGGCTTGGCCTTCCTGAGCGTCGCACTCGGCATCTTGATCGGCACGCTGATGCCTTGGGTGGACAAGGAGACGGTCGGTCCCTTCCGTCCACTGGACTATCTCTATGGCTTCGTCGTCATGGGTCTGCCGGGGCTGCTGTTCAGCTCGGCGGTCTTCTTCACCCTGGCGACGGTGACGCGTTCGATGATGGCGACCTATGTCGGCGTCGTCGGGGTCTTCATCTTCTACATGACCACGACCTCGGTCTTCGGCTCCAAGCCGGAGCTGGAGACTCTGGTGGCCTGGCTGGAACCCTTCGGCGCCGGCGCCTATGGCTTGGCGACCAAGTACTGGACGGCGGCTGAGCGCAACACGATCAATGCCCCGCTGACCGGCTTGCTGCTGGGCAACAAGCTGCTGTGGCTGGGCGTCAGCCTGGCCTTCCTCGCTGTCGCCTATCCCCTCTATCGCCCGTCGCCGCGCGGATCGAAGTTGCGCAAGCAGGAGAAGCTGAAGGCTCTGGCTGAGGCTTCGCCCGACACGAGCGCGCCCGCCGCGCCCCTGGCTTCGCCTACCTATGGCTTCAAGGCGGGCTGGGCCCAGTTGGTCTCGCGCACGGTCTTCGAGATGAAGGCGGTGTTCAAGAGCCCGGCCTATTTCGTCATGCTGGCGCTCGGTTTCGCCTTCGGCATCGCGACCCTGCTGTTCGCGGGCGAGATGTATGGCGCGCCGGTCCTGCCGGTGACGCGGGTCGTGATCGAGACCTTGGGCGGGGCGTTCGGCCTCGTCGTCATCATCGTCGCCATCTATTACTCCGGCGAGTTGGTCTGGCGCGACCGCGAGCGGCGCACGCATGAGATCATCGATTCCACTGCGACGCCGGACTGGACCTTCCTGCTGCCCAAGACCCTGGCCCTCGTCCTGGTCCTGGTCTCGACCCTGCTGGCCGCCTCGCTGGCCGGGATGATCGTGCAGACGATCAAGGGCTACACCAACTTCGAGATCGGCAAGTACCTGTTCTGGTACGTCGTGCCCCAATCGATCAGCTTCGCCCTGATGGCGGTGCTGGCCATCTTCGTGCAGGCCCTGTCGCCGAACAAGTTCGTCGGCTGGGCGGTCATGGTGGTCTATCTGATCTCGACCATCGTCCTGTCCAATCTGGGCTTCGATCACGTCCTCTACCGCTATGGTTCGGGGACGGGGATGCCGCTGTCGGACATGAACGGTCTGGGCAAGTTCGCCGGATACGCCGGATGGATGCAGGCCTATTGGTCGGCCTTCGCCATTGTCCTGCTGGTCATCGCCTATGGCCTGTGGCGTCGGGGGGCGGAGACGCGCTTCATGCCGCGGCTCAAGCGACTGCCGCGTCGTCTGATGGGACCGGCTGGCGTGATCGGCGGCGTCGCCCTGACCGCCTTCGTTGGCCTGGGCGTCTATACCTACATCAACACCAACGTCTGGAACGAGTACCGCAGCCGCGATCAGCAGGAGCAACTGATGGCGGACTACGAGAAGACCCTGCTGAAGTATGAAAAGACGCCTCAGCCCGCGATCACCGACGTCAAGCTGGACCTCGACCTCTATCCGCACCAGCCGCGTCTGACGACCAAGGGAACCTATGTCATCGAGAACCGCACCGGGGCGCCGCTCAATGAGGTGCACCTGCGCTGGAACCACGGCCTGAAGATCGAGAAGCTGGACGTCCAGGGCGCGACGATGGCCAGAGAGTGGCCGCAGTTCGAGTACCGCATTTATCGCTTCAATACGCCGATGCAGCCGGGCGAGAAGCGCACCATCGCCTTTGAAACGGTGCTGGAGCAACGCGGCTTCAAGAACAGCGGCGACACCACGCGGATCGTCGACAATGGCACCTTCGTCAGCAATGGCGAGTTCGGCCTGACCATCGGCATGGGGCGTGACGGCCTGCTGTCCGACCGGGCCAAGCGCCGCAAGCACGGCTTGCCGGCTGAGCTGCGCATGGCCAAGCTGGAGGACGAAAGCGCGCGGGCTCACAACTATATCGGCGCCGACTGGGTCAATGCCGACATCACCGTGACCACGGTGGCCGACCAGACGCCGGTCGCGCCGGGCTACAAGGTGTCGGACGTAACGAAGGACGGCCGCCGCACGGCTCGCTTCGTCACCGAGGCGCCGGTGTTGAACTTCTTCTCGGTGCAGTCGGCGGACTATCAGGTGGCCAAGGAGCAGCACGGCCCGATCGAACTGGCCGTCTATTACCACAAGGGCCATGAGCGGAATGTGGCGCGGATGCTGAACGGCATGAAGACGGCGCTGGACTACTACGGCACGGCCTTCAGTCCTTATCAGTTCCGTCAGGCCCGGATCATCGAGTTCCCGGCCTATGCCAGCTATGCCCAGGCCTTCGCCAACACCATGCCCTATTCGGAAGGGCTGGGCTTCATCGCCGACCTGACCGACGAGGAGAAGATCGACTACGTCACCTATGTCACGGCCCACGAAGTCGGGCACCAGTGGTGGGCGCACCAGGTGGTCGGGTCGGACCAGCAGGGCTCGACCCTGCTGTCAGAATCCCTGGCGCAATATTCGGCGCTGATGGTGATGGAGAAGCTCTACGGACCCGAGAAGATCCGTCGCTTCCTCAAATACGAGCTGGACCGTTACCTGCGCTCGCGCGGCATGGAGCGGCTGGAGGAGATGCCGCTGCTGCGCATCGAGAACCAGCAGTACATCCACTATCAGAAGGGCGGTCTGGTCATGTACCTGCTGCGCGATCAGATCGGCGAGGAGGCGGTGAACCGCGCCCTGCGTCGGGTACTGGCGCAGTATGCCTTCAAGTCCGCGCCCTATCCGCGCTCGCTGGACCTGGTCGCGGCTCTCCGCGCCGAGGCGCCGGCCGACAAGCAGGCTCTGATCACCGACCTGTTCGAAAAGATCACCCTGTATGACGTGAAGGCCAAGTCGGTCACGGCGACCAAGCGCGCTGACGGCAAATGGGACGTCGCCCTGACGGTCGAGGCCCGCAAACTCTACGCCGACGGCAAGGGCGAGGAGACCGAGGCCCCGTTGAACGAGACCTTCGACGTCGGTCTGTTCTCGGCCGAGCCGGGCAAGGGGGCATTCGACCAGAAGTCGGTCGTGCTGATGGAGCGCCGCCCCCTGCGCAGCGGAACCCAGGTCTTCCGCTTCGTCACGGACAGCAAGCCGGCCTTTGCGGGAATCGATCCCTACAATCGCTGGATCGACCGGAACTCTGACGACAACGTCAAGCCGGTCGGCTGACGCCTGAGCCCTCTCCTCTCGCCGCCAGGCGGGAGGGGAGGGCCCCCCTACGCCGAGTTAATCCGACTGCCTTATTTTAGACTCGATCCGCTACGCATGTAGCGCTACAAATGTAGCGTCAACCGATGCGGAGAAATGGTCGTGATCGAGTCCTTGCCCCGTCGCGAACGCGAAGTGTTCGAGACCCTGTGTCGGCTGGAAACCGGCACCGCCGCGGGCGTGCGCAACGCTCTGACCGATACGCTTAGCGATTCCGCCATCCGCACCCTGCTGGCGCGGCTGGAGACCAAGGGCCTGGTCGAGCGGGAAGCGGGGGCCGAGGGCTTCGTCTATCGCCCCGTGCCCCGCACCGAGACTGTCGCCGCCGGCGCTCTGCAGCGGATGATCGACACCTTCTTCGCCGGTTCCGCCGCCAGCGCCGCCACCGCCCTGCTGGGCATGGGGCAGCGCCTGACGCCTGATGAAGCCGCCGCGCTTGAACGGGCCATCGACGAAGCGGTGGAGCGTCAGCCATGAGCCTGGCCCTGTTTCTGTCGCTTCTGGTCAAGTCCAGCCTGATCGCGGCGGTCGGCTTGATCGTCGCCCGCTTTGTGGCGCGTCGGGCCGCCGACCGGGTGGACATTCTGCGCGCCACCGTTTGTCTGCTGCTGGCCCTGCCGGTTCTGGCGGCCGTGCTGCCGGCGCTTGAGCTGGGACTGTTGCCCGCCTCGTCGGTTGAAGCCGCCAGTCAGCCCATGACCCCCCTATGGTCGGGCGAGGTCGGCCCCGTCGCGGGCGTCGCCGTCTCGGCCAGCTTGCCCTGGCCGTCGCTGACGACTGTGGCCATCGGTCTGTGGCTGTTGGGCGCGGCGGCGGTCGTAGGGCGGCTGATGCTGGGCCTGAACACCCTCAGCCGTTGGACCGAGCAGGGGCGGGCGGTCAAATGCGCCGCATGGCGCTTGCCGCTGGAGCCCCTGGCCCCCGCCGCTCGTCCGCGTCTGGTCAGCAGCGAGCGGGTGTCCAGCCCGTTGAGCTGGGGCGTGGCGCCCGGTGTTATCGTCCTGGATCCCGCCAGTCTGGCCGAACCGCAGACCGCCTCTGCCGTCCTGGCGCACGAACTGGCCCATCTGCGGCGCAAGGACTGGATCTTCCTGATCCTGTCGCGGCTGGCTCTGGCCCTGTTCTGGTTCAATCCCCTGGCCTGGCGGTTGTCCGCCGTCCTGGCCGAGGCCTCGGAAGAAGCCGCCGACGCCGAAGCCGTCCGGACCGTTGATCGCCGGGACTACGCCCGCGTCCTGGTCCGACTTGCCGCCCATCCCGGTTCCCATCCTGCCGCCTGGCCCGCCACGGCCATGGCCGCTGACCTTCACACGCTTGAGAAAAGGATCGCCTGCATCATGACGAACACCTCTGCTCGCCGTCGCCCGCTGGCGGTCGCCTTGACCGTCGCCGCCCTCGCCGTCGTCGCTACGCCGCTGGCGGCGCTGGAACTACGGGAGCAGGCGTCTGCCTATGCGCCGCCGCCTCCGCCGCCGCCTGCACCTCCGGCCCCGCCGGCGCCGCCCGCGCCTATGGCGATTCAGGCCCCGCCAGCGCCTCCGCCCCC
>NZ_PCPB01000008.1 GCF_002979535.1 Brevundimonas sp. MYb52
AAAGCCCTCCCCCTCGAGGGGGGAGGGTTGGGTGGGGGTGAAGGCAGGCGGCGTCCTGGTGTGCAGGGAGGGCGCCGCCTCATGCGCTTCACCTTCAATGTCGTGTCCTCACCCCCATCCCCGACCCTTCCCCCCTCGAGGGGGAAGGGAGTTGAGAGAGCCAACAAAAAGGGCCGCCGGTTTCCCGACGGCCCTTTCAGTTCCAGAACCCGGCCGAGTTAGCCCTCGACGTCGTCCGGCAGGCCGACGGCGTGGAAGCCGGCGTCGACGTGGACAACCTCGCCCGTGGTCGAGCGGCCCAGGTCCGAGCACAGCCACAGGGCGGCGCCGGCGACGCCCTCCATCGAGGTCTCTTCCTTGATCAGCGAGAACTGCGCCGATTTGGAATGCAGGCCGCGTCCGCCCGAGATGCCGGCCAGCGACAGGGTGCGCATCGCGCCGGCCGAAATGGCGTTGACGCGGATGTTCTTGGGACCCAGGTCGCGGGCGATGTAGCGGGTCGCGGCTTCCAGGGCGGCCTTGGCCACGCCCATGGTGTTGTAGTTGGGGATGACCCGTTCCGAACCCAGGTAGGTCAGGGTGATCATCGAGCCGCCGTTGGGCATCAGCTTGGCCGAACGCTTGGCCACATCGACGAAGCTGAAGGCCGAGATGTTCATGGCCAGCAGGAAGCTGTCGCGCGTGGTGTTGTCGACGAAGGAGCCCTTCAGCTCGTCCTTGTTGGCGAAGGCCACCGAGTGGACGACGAAGTCGATCGTGCCGAACTCTTTTTCCAGCTCCTCGAAGGCCTTGTCCATCGAGGCGTCGTCGGTGACGTCGGCCTGGATCAGCAGCTTGGCGCCGACGCTCTCGGCCAGGGGGCGCACGCGGCGCTCAAGGCTTTCGCCCAGGTAGGTGAAGGCCAGCTCGGCGCCCTGGGCGGCCAGCTGCGAGGCGATGCCCCAGGCGATGGAACTGGAGTTGGCCACCCCCATGATCAGGCCCTTCTTGCCCTTCATCAGGTCGCCGGTGGGCATATCCCAGCCTTCGCTCGTCGCCATGGGTTCGTCTCCGTATCTGAACTTGAACCGCCTTTTGGACGCGTGGCGAGCGGGTGACAAGTCGCGGCGCCGCTGGCGTTCGGCGCGCAGCCTCCTAAGTTGAGTGACGATGAGCCTTGATCCGCACAGTTCCGACGCCTCGCAGCCGGGCCCGGTCTTCTTTGATCGGCAGGAGCTGGGGCTGGTTCTGCGGGTCTATGGCCGCATGGTGGCCGCCGGGGAATGGCGCGACTACGCCATGATCGGTCACAAGGAAGTCGCCGAGTTCGCCGTCTTTCGCCGCTCGGGCGACGCGCCGCTCTATCGGATCGAGAAGCGCCCGGCTCTGCGCCTGAAACAGGGGCAGTGGGCGGTGATCGGCGAGGGCGGCCATGTGCTGAAGCGCGGGCGGGACCTGGCGCAGGTGCTGCGGGTGTTCGACAGCCGCAGGTTCAGCGTGGTGGAATAGAAAAAGGCCCCGACGTTTCCGTCGGGGCCTCTCCGAACTCAGCCGTCGCCGACTTCTATTCCCGGCTGCCGCCCATGAAGGCCAGCAGGAACTGGAACAGGTTCACGAAGTTGATGAACAGGCTCAGGGCGCCGAAGCCCGTGGCCACGCCCATGGCTTCCTGATTACCGCCGAGCGCGTAGTAGGTCATCTTCAGGCGCTGGGTGTCATAGGCGATCAGACCCGAGAAGATCAGAACGCCGAGCGCCGAGATGATCAGGTACAACGTGCCCGACTGCATGAACATGTTCACTAGCGAAGCGATGACCAGGCCGATCACGCCCATGATCAGGAAGCTGCCCATGGCCGTCAGGTCCTTCTTGGTCGTGTAGCCGACTAGGCTGAGACCGCCGAAGGCCGCCGCCGTGACGAAGAAGGTCGAGGCCAGCGAACCGCCGGTGTAGCGCAGGAACAGGACGCCCAGACCCGCGCCGATGGTCGAAACCACGGCCCAGTAGAGCATGTTGACGCCCTTGGCCGTCGGGTTCTTCATGAAGAACATGGCGCCGAACAGCATGACCAGGGGCGAGAACTGGATGATCATGCCCAGCAGGGTCAGGCCGATGCGGCCGTCGTCGGTGCGGGCGAACAGCAGTTGCTGCACGGCGGGCACGTTGCCGGTGATGTAGGCGAGGGCGCCGGCGACCACGAGGCCGAGGGCCAGCTTGTTGTAAACGCCGAGCATGAAGGCGCGCAGACCAGCGTCGACGGACATGTCCGCCGACTGCGGAAGCGGGCGCGCATAGCCGTTGTTGAAATCGCTCATCGCGAAAGAAGTCTCCTAAGTGGACGGCAAATGCCGACCTTGACGGGAAATATCGGGACGGACGGCCCGCCTTGCAAGGAAAACCCGTCTTCCGAACACACGTTCCGCCCGCTACCAAGGGTCGCATGTTGCGCCTGTTCACCGCCATCTCGATCCCGGAAGACGTCGCCGAGACACTTCAGCGCCGTCAGTCTGGCCTGCCCGGCGCGCGCTGGCGGCCGCTGGACGCCCTGCATGTGACCCTGGCCTTCTATGGCGAGGCGTCGGAACGGACGGCCGACGATCTGGCCTCGGAACTGAGCCGGGCCGAGGGCGGCGGGGCCTTCGAGATCACCCTGAACGGCGTCGGGGCCTTTGGCGACGCCCACCGCACCCATACCCTGTGGGCCGGGCTGGAGCGGTCGGAGGCGCTGAACGTCCTGGCTGGGCGCTGCCGTTCGGCGGGTGAGCGGGCGGGCGTCCCGCCCGAGAAGCGCGAATACCGACCCCATGTGACCCTGGCCTATCTGAAACCGCAGGCGAACCCGGATCGCATCGGTGCCTGGATCACCGGCCACAACCTGCTGCATTCGCCGCCGATCCGCATCGACCGCTTCGGCCTCTATTCCAGCGTCCTGACGGGCGACGGCAGCGTCTATTCGCTGGAGCGGGAGTATCTGTTGTGATCGACCGCCCGACCTCGCCTTTAGGCCCGACGCTGGAGACGGAGCGCCTGTTCCTGCGCCCGCCGACGCTGGAGGATTTTCCACGCTGGGCCGACTTCATGAGCGATGCGGAGACGACGCGTTTCATCGGCGGGGTGCAGTCGAAGCACGAGGTCTGGCGCGCCATGGCCTCGGTGGCCGGCATGTGGGCCCTTCAGGGCGAGGGCATGTTCTCGCTGATCGAGAAGGCGACGGGAAACTGGATGGGCCGCATCGGCCCGCTGCATCCCTATAGCTGGCCGGGCCGCGAGGTGGGCTGGAGCCTGCACCGCGACGCCACGGGCAAGGGCTATGCGGTCGAGGCCGCCGCCGCAAGCATGGACTACGCCTTCGACGTCCTGGGCTGGGACGACGTCATCCACTGCATCGACCCCGACAACCTGGGCTCGGAAAAGGTGGCCCTGCGGCTGGGCTCCAGCAATCGCGGGCCGGGCGCCATGCCGCCGCCCTTCCAGCACCATCCGGTCAACCTGTGGGGTCAGACGCGCGAAGAGTGGCGGGTGAACCGCAAGGCTCTGGGTCTCTGATCTTTCCTTCCCTGTCGCGCAGCGATGGGAAAGCAGTGGCGCTTGCGGCGAGAACATAGGCGGAACATAAAGGCGTATGGCCGCCTCTGCCCTGCACCTCGAACTGGTCTTCAGCCGTCCCGAGACCACCCTGTCGGTCACACGCGGCGCGGCGCGGCTGATGCTGGATATGGGCTATGCGCCCCTGCTGGAGGTCTGCCTGCCCAATGGGCGGCGGGCCGACGTCATGGCCCTGGGGCCCAAGGGCGACGTCGTCATCTGCGAGGTGAAGTCAGGTGTGGACGACTATCGCGTCGACCGCAAATGGCAGGAATACGGGCCGTTCTGCGACGCCTTCTACTTCGCCGTCGCGCCGGAGTTTCCGCAAGGCGTCCTGCCCGACGAGCCGGGCCTGATCGTCGCCGACGGTTTTGGCGGGGCGGTGGTGCGCGCGGCTCCGGTCACGCCGCTGGCGCCCGCGCGCAGGAAGGCCCTGACCCTGGCCTTCGCCCGGCTGGGCGCGCTCAGGACGATGCGCGACTGAGGCCCGGCGCCGGGGCCTCGTGCTTGGCGTCAGTGCTGGTTTTCGGGCAGGCGGACAATCAGGCCGTCCAGGTCGTCGCTGACGCGGATCTGGCAGGACAGGCGGCTGTTCGGCTCGACGTTCTCGGCGAAGTCGAGCATGGACTCCTCCATGGCCGAGGGGCGGCCCGTCTCGGCCGCGAAGGCCTCGTCGACATAGACGTGGCAGGTGGCGCAGGCGCAGGCGCCGCCGCAGTCGGCGTCGATGCCCGGGACATTGTTGCGGATCGCGCCTTCCATGACGGACAGGCCGTTCTTGACCTCGACCGTGTGCTCGGTCCCGTCGTGCTCGATGTAGGTGATCTTGGCCATGCAGGCGTCTTAGCCCAGGCCGCGTTGTAGGCAAGCCCGGGCGGCGATGAAAAAGCGATCGAGCCGCTCCGCCTACTCCTGCCGTCATTCCGGGGCGCGAAGCGAACCTGGAACCCAGGCGCCAGAAACCGCTCCGCCCCAGCCTGATGAAACGCCTAGGCCCCGGATCACCCCTGCGGGGCGTCCGGGGTGACGGCATATGGAAATTGCGCATGAAAAACCCCCGGAGCCTGACGGTGCCGGGGGCTGTTCGGATGGCGAAACCTGAAGGCTTAGGCCGCCGCGCGCTTGCGGCTTGGCGCGACCATCAGCTTCTTGGTCTCGGCGATCGCCTTGGCCGGGTTCAGACCCTTGGGGCAGACCTGGGCGCAGTTCATGATCGTGTGGCAGCGATACAGCTTGAAGGGGTCCTCGAGGTCGTCGAGGCGCTTCTGGGTCGCATCATCGCGGCTGTCCGAGATCCAGCGGTAGGACTGCAGCAGGGCCGCCGGGCCGAGGTACTCTTCCTGGTTCCACCAGTAGCTGGGGCAGGAGGTCGAGCAGCAGGCGCACAGGATGCACTCATAGAGGCCATCCAGCTTCTCGCGGTCGGCGGGCGACTGCAGACGCTCTTTCTCGGGGTCCGGCTCGTCGGACTGAAGGTAGGGCTGGATCGAGTCGTACTGGGCGTAGAAGAGGCTCAGGTCCGTCACCAGGTCCTTGACCACCGGCTGGTGGGGCAGGGGGGCGATGGTGATGTTGTGCGACGAGCACTCGTCCATGCCCTTGGTGCAGGCCAGGGTGTTGCGACCGTCGATGTTCATCGAGCAGGAGCCGCAGATGCCTTCACGGCACGAGCGACGGAACGACAGGGTCGGGTCGATCTCGTTCTTGATGTGGATCAGGGCGTCCAGAAGCATGGGGCCGTGATCGTCGGACGAGACCTCGAAGCTGTCCCAGCGCGGATCGGAATCCGTTTCCGGGTCATAGCGATAGACCTTGTAGGTCTTGACGTTCTTGGCGCCGGCCGGGGCCTTGTGGACCTTGCCGGTCGTGGGCTTGGAGCCGCGCGGGAGGGTGAGTTGAACCATTTCTCTGCTCTCCCTTAGTAAACCCGAGCCTTGGGCTCGATGTACGAGACGTCGTCGGTCATCGTGTATTTGTGGACCGGACGGTAATCGATCTGGACGCCTTCGCCCGGACGCTTCCACGCCAGGGTGTGCTTCATCCAGTTGACGTCGTCGCGATCGGGGAAGTCCTCGCGGGCGTGGGCGCCGCGCGATTCCGTGCGGTTGGCCGCGCCTTCGATGGTCACGAGGGCCTGAGCGATCAGGTTGTCGTATTCCAGCGTCTCGATCAGGTCGGTGTTCCAGATCAGGCCGCGGTCGGTCGTCTTGATGTCGGCGCCGGCGGCGTCGATCGAACGCAGCTTGGCGACGCCCTCGTCCAGGGTCTTGCCGGTGCGGAAGACGGCGGCGTCCGACTGCATGGCGCGCTGCATCTCAAGACGCAGGTGGGCCGTGGGCGTCGAACCCGAGGCGTTGCGGAAGCGGTCGAAGCGCGCCAGATGCGCGTCGGTCTGGGCCTTGGGCGCGGCGGGGACGGCCGAGGTCTTGTCGACCACTTCACCGCAGCGCAGGCCGACGGCGCGGCCGAACACCACCAGGTCGGTCAGGGAGTTGGAGCCCAGACGGTTGGCGCCGTGCACCGAGACGCAGGCGGCCTCGCCCACGGCCATCAGGCCCGGAACCACGCTGTCGGGGTTGCCGTCGCGCAGGGTCAGCACCTCGCCGTGATAGTTGGTCGGGATGCCGCCCATGTTGTAGTGGACCGTCGGCAGGACCGGGATCGGCTCCTTGGTCACATCGACGCCGGCGAAGATCTTGGCCGACTCCGAAATGCCCGGCAGGCGCTGGTGCAGGATCTTGGGATCCAGGTGGTCCAGATGCAGGAAGATGTGGTCCTTGTTCGGACCCACGCCGCGGCCTTCGCGGATTTCGATGGTCATGGAGCGCGAAACCATGTCGCGCGGGGCCAGGTCCTTCACGGTCGGCGCATAGCGCTCCATGAAGCGCTCGCCCTCGGAGTTGGTCAGATAGCCGCCTTCACCGCGGGCGCCCTCGGTGATCAGGCAGCCGGCGCCATAGATGCCGGTCGGGTGGAACTGCACGAACTCCATGTCCTGCAGGGGCAGGCCGGCGCGCAGCACCATGGCGTTGCCGTCGCCGGTGCAGGTGTGGGCCGAGGTGGCCGAGAAGTAGGCGCGGCCGTAACCGCCGGTCGCCAGCACCACCATCTTGGCGCGGAACTGGTGCATCTGGCCGGTGTCGAGCTGAAGCGCGGTGACGCCGGTGCAGGCGCCGTCCTGCATGATCAGGTCCAGGGCGAAGTATTCGACGAAGAACTTCACTTCCCGGCGGACCGACTGGCCGTACAGGGTGTGCAGGATGGCGTGGCCGGTGCGGTCGGCGGCGGCGCAGGTGCGCTGCACGGGGCCTTCGCCGAAGTTGCGGGTCATGCCGCCGAAGGCGCGCTGGTAGATCTTGCCTTCTTCGGTGCGGCTGAAGGGCACGCCCCAGTGTTCCAGCTCGTAAACGGCCTTGGGCGCGTTACGGACCAGGTATTCGATGGCGTCCTGGTCGCCCAGCCAGTCCGACCCCTTGACGGTGTCGTACATGTGCCACTGCCAGCTGTCCTCGCCCATATTGCCCAGCGAGGCCGAGATGCCGCCCTGGGCGGCCACGGTGTGCGAGCGCGTGGGGAAGACCTTGGTGACGCAGGCGACCTTTAGGCCCTGCTGGGCGGCGCCGAGGGCCGCACGCAGGCCCGAACCGCCCGCGCCGACGACGACGACGTCGTATTCGTGATCGATAAGCTCGTAAGCAGCCATGGCGGGATCAAACTCCGGCGGGCAGCGGGGCGGAGCCCATCGCCACACGCACGATGAAGAAGATGCTGGCGGCGGCCAGCACGAGGAAGACGAGGTTCGACAGGTTGATCAGGGTCGTCCGGGCCGAGGGCGTCGGGACGTAGTCCTCGATGATCACCTTCCAGGCCAGGCTGGCGAACAGGAAGAAGACGATGGCGGTCAGGCCCAGCAGGCCGGCGTTGAGCGCATTGCCGAACCAGGCGAGGACGGCCTCATAGCCGGCGCCGGCCAGGGTGAAGGCGCTCGACAGGACCCACAGGCCCAGCGGCATCAGGGCCGCCAACGCCAGCTTCTCGATCATCCATTCGCCGGCGCCGTGGCGCTCGGAGATCTTCACATGGTTCTTGAACTTGGGGGCGGCGCTCACAGCGAAACCTTTCCGGCGGCGAACAGGACGACCCAGAACAGCACGGTTACGACCAGAGGGCCCCAGACCGCGATATTGGCCATCAGATTGGCGGACTTCAGATCAAGGCCCTTGCCGGCGTCGTTGATCAGGTGGCGGGCGCCGTTCAGCAGGAAGGAGAAGACCACCAGCGACAGGCCGAACCAGATGAAGAGGCCGAACGGCGAGGCCGAGCAGGCCAGAACCTTGGCGTAGGCCTCGGGACCAGCGGCGACCGCCGCGATCCAGGCCAGCAGCAGAATCGCGCCGACCGTGGCCGCGCCGATGGTGACGCGGAACAGGATGGAGGCCGTCATCGTGATGTGCCACCGCCAGATGTCGGTGAAGGGCGACATCGGCGCCACATGGCCATTGGGATGGCGGACGTAGCGGCCAGTCGGGTCGCCCGCACCCTGGGGAAGGTTCGACATGCGAATGATTCTCAAAAAACCTGTGGAAAAACAGGTCCGGTTGCAGTGCGATAGGCTTTAGTGACCGCAAAGGCCGAGTGTCAACGAACCGGGCCGTATAAGCGCTGCGGATCGCGTTTTCCTGATCAGGCCTCGCGAATCGCTCGCAACAGGGCGGCTTTATTGTCCGCCGACAGAGGCACGGCGCCGGGCCGCCCCCAGATCGGATCGGGCCACAGGCCGTCGTCGCGACGACGCCCCACGACATGGACGTGAAGCTGGCGCGTGACATTGCCCAGGGCCGCCGTGTTCAGCTTGTCGATGGGCCGCCCCGCCGCCTCGGCCAGGGCGCGCACGACCTCGCCCGCCCGCACCACTTCATCCATCAGGACCGCGCGCTGATCACGGCTCAGATCGTCCAGCTCGGCCGCGCCGCCCACGCGGGGCAGCAGGATCAGCCAGGGAAGACGCGCGTCGTCCTGTAGCCGCACCTGACACAGGGGCCAGTCGGCGGCGAAGACGGAGCCGGCCTCGAAGGCGGGGTCAGCTTTGAAGTCAGTCATGTCAGATGCTCGTCCTCGAACCAGCGCAGGCGATAGGCGTTCATCGCCGTCATCGCCAGCCGGGTGGTCAGCCGCCAGTTGACCACGGCCCCGACCGGCGCCCCGATGACGGGGATCAACTGGGCCAGCTTGGCCAGGTCGATGTAGTCGCGATACTCCAGTTGGAACTTGCGCCAGTCGAAGTCCTGGATGCGTTCGGGCTGGTGCAGGCCGCGTCCCGCCGCCTCCAACGCGGACAGGGCCTCGGGTCGATGCCGGGCGCTGGAAAAGGCCAGCTGGAAGATGCGCAGCAGATAGAGGCGCTCAGCAAGACTCTTGCCCGAATGGCCATAGAGGGCGCCGATCTCGGCCAGCAGCTTGACCTTGATGGCCAGCAAGGCCGGGAAGTCGGCCGCCGCCAGCAGGAAGCCGCCGGCCCCCGCCACCCCGCCCTCGGCGCTGGCCGTGGTGCGATAGAGGTCGATGCGGGTGCGGATCAGGTCTTCGCGCGTCCTCAGGTCGCCATGCAGCAGGGGCTTGGCTGTGGTCCATTCGGCCCCGGCCATGATGCCCCGCGTCGTCAGTTCGACGCCGGAGGTGACGATCTGATGCACCCGCTCGGGGATGATCTTGTTGATGCGGTCCTGCGTCGCGCGGGTGGTCATGTCCCACAGGCCGGGACGGCGTAGTTGGCGTTCTCGCCAGGCTTCAGCTTCCGCCAGGACGCGGGCTTCATATTGGCGGTCGTCTTCTGTGGCGGTCATCATGCCCCTCTGGATGCGGCGACCCTCGCAGGGGCCGACCAAAGGCGCAACGCCCGGCGCTTGCTCCCGCTCCCTTGCGGGTCTAGACCGCCCGCCATCGAGTAACGTTCGCACACGCAACATCGACCTGGAGAGACCTGCATGGCTCGCGCGAAGATCGCCCTTATCGGCGCCGGTATGATCGGCGGAACCCTGGCCCACGTGGCCGCGCGCGAAGCGCTGGGCGACGTTATCCTGTTCGACATCGCCGAAGGCACGCCGCAAGGCAAAGCCCTCGACATCGCCGAGGCCTCGGCCGTCTTCGGTCAGGACGTGGCCCTCAAGGGCGCCAACGACTACGCTGACATCGCCGGCGCCGACGTCTGCATCGTCACCGCCGGCGTGCCGCGTAAGCCGGGCATGAGCCGCGACGATCTGATCGGCATCAACCTCAAGGTCATGAAGGCCGTCGGCGAGGGCATCAAGCAACACGCCCCCAACGCCTTCGTCATCTGCATCACCAACCCGCTCGACGCCATGGTCTGGGCTCTGCAGAAGTTCTCTGGCCTGCCCAAGGAGAAGGTTGTCGGCATGGCCGGCGTTCTGGACTCGGCTCGCTTCGCCTACTTCCTGGCTGAAAAGACCGGCGTCTCGGTGCAGGACATCAACGCCTGGACCCTGGGCGGTCACGGCGACGACATGGTGCCGATGGTGCGCCACTCGACCGTGGGCGGCCTGCCGCTGCCGGACGCTGTCGCCGCCGGCTTCCTGACGCAAGCCGAACTGGACGCCATCGTTGAGCGCACCCGCAAGGGCGGCGGCGAGATCGTGGCCCTGCTGAAGACCGGTTCGGCCTTCTACGCTCCGGCTGAATCGGCCATCGCCATGGCCCGCTCCTACCTGCTGGACCAGAAGCGCGTCCTGCCCTGCGCCGTCTGGCTGTCGGGCGAGTACGGCCTGTCCGACCTCTACGTCGGCGTCCCGGCCCTGATCGGCGCCGCCGGCGTCGAGAAGATCGTCGAGTTCACCACCAACGACGAAGAAAAGGCCATGTTCGCCAAGTCGGTCGAGTCGGTGAACGGCCTGATCCAGGCTTGCAAGGACATTGAGCCTTCGCTGGCTTAAGCCAGCGAAGGGGCGCTATCGCTCGGCTCGCGGAGCCTCGCTGCTTGAGCGCATAGGCGTATGGAATTGGAAAGGGCCGCACCTTCGGGGGGCGGCCCTTTTTCATGCGCCAGGGGCTGGTTCAGGCGTGAACCGGCTCCGGGGCCGCGTCGTCATCGGCTCTCTGCTCCAGCCACGAGGCGCTGCGCATCTCGTTCAGGCGCGACACCGTGCGTTCGAACTCAAAGGCCCCGACGCCCTCGGCGTAGAGGCTCTCAGGCTCGGCCTCGGCCAGGACCACCAGCCGGGTCTTGGCCTCGTAGAGGGCGTCGATCAGGGTCACCAGCCGCCGCGCCTCGTGGTGGTTGGCCGGGCTCAACGTCGGCACGTCGGACAGGAAGAGGGTGTGGAAACGCCGGGCGATGGCCAGATAGTCCTGCGGTCCCAGGGGCGAACCGCACAGCTCGTTGAAGGTGGCGCGCGCCATGCCGCCGACCGTGCGCTGAACCCGGACCTGCCGCCCCAAGACGGGCAGGGCTGCCGGCTCCTCGGGCTCGCCGCCCTTGAGGTCCGACCACAGGGTTTCGAAGCCAGAGCGCGCCGCATCATCCAGCGGCGAGAACCAGACCTTGGCCCCGGCCATCCGGTCCAGGCGGAAATCGCGGGCGCCGGCCGTCTCCACCACCTCGCAGCGCTGCCGCAGGATGTCGATGAAGGGCAGGAAGAGCTGGCGGTTGATGCCGTTCTTGTAGAGGTCCTCGGGCGCGCGGTTCGAGGTGACCGCCAGCACCACCCGCTTTTCGAACAGGGCCTCGAACAGCCGGCCCAGGATCATGGCGTCGGCGATGTCGGTGACCTGAAGTTCGTCAAAGCACAGCAGCCGCGCTTCCGAAGCGATCAGGGCCGCGATCGGCGGAATGGGGTCGTCGCCCTTGCTCGTGCCGAACACCGCCTTGCGCGTGCGGGCGTCGCCTTCGCGCCACTGTTTCACCAGGTCGTGGATGCGGGCCATGAAGGCGTGGAAGTGGGCGCGCACCTTCTTCTGCTCGGGCGTGGCCGAGTAGAAGAGGTCCATCAGCATGGACTTGCCGCGGCCGGGCGGGCCCCAGATGTAGATGCCCTTGACCTCGGGCGGGCGGCCGAACAGGCCCTTCTTCGACAGGTCCGCCTCCAGCCGTTCCAGCGCGGTCAGCAGCTCCAGCTGCTTTGGATCGGGGGCGATGACGCCCTCTTCGACGCGGATGTCGTAGGCGTTGCGAATGCGAGAAGTCATGGTCAGCGGCATAGCCCCATGGGGCGGATCAGGGAAGGCGAGGGCGCTTCTTGCCTCTTGAAGCAGGAATTTGGTGAAAACTGGTTGCTTCGCGCTTGCGAAAGACCCAAATGCAGAACCGCTTTTCTCCCCAGCGCCCCTTCTAAGGATATTCTGATCATGGGCTATCGCGTCGCCGTCGTTGGCGCCACCGGCAATGTCGGTCGTGAAATGATGAACATCATCGAGGAACTGAACTTCCCCGTTGAGAAGATGCACGCGATCGCCTCACGAAAATCCAAGGGCGTGGAGGTCGCCTTCGGCGACAAGACGCTGAAGTGCGAGGACCTGGAGCAGTTCGACTTCTCCACCGTCGACGTCGTTCTGATGAGCGCCGGCGGCTCGGTGTCCAAGGCCTGGTCGGAAAAGATCGGCAAGGCCGGTCCCATCGTCATCGACAACTCCTCGGCCTTCCGCATGGACCCCGAGGTGCCGCTGATCGTGCCCGAGGTGAACCCCGACGCGGTCAAGCTGGCGCGCAAGAAGAACATCGTCGCCAACCCCAACTGCTCGACCGCCCAACTGGTCGTGGCTTTGAAGCCCCTGCATGACGCGGCTAAGGCCAAGCGCGTGGTGGTCTCGACCTATCAATCCGTGTCGGGCGCCGGCAAGGAAGGCATGGACGAGCTGTGGAACCAGACCAAGGCCATCTACGGCCTGGGCGACGCCACGCCCAAGAAGTTCCCCAAGCAGATCGCCTTCAACGTCATCCCCTACATCGGCTCCTTCCGCGACGACGGTTACACCGACGAGGAAGCCAAGATGTGGGACGAGACGCACAAGATGATCGACCCCTCGATCAAGCTGACCGTGACCTGCGTCCGCGTGCCGGTCTTCGTCGGTCACTCGGAAGCCGTGACGGTCGAGTTCGATCGCCCGATCGAGCCGGACGAGGCCCGCGAGATCCTGCGCGAGGCGCCCGGCGTCCTGGTCATCGATAAGCTGGAGCACGACGGCTACATCACCCCCGTCGACGCCGCCGGCGAGCACGCCGTCTATGTCAGCCGCATCCGCAAGGACCCGACCGTTGAGAACGGCCTGTCGTTCTGGGTGGTGTCGGACAACCTGCGCAAGGGCGCGGCCCTGAACGCCGTCCAGATCGCCCAACTGCTGGACGAAACCGGCGTCATCACCCCGTCCAGCGGCTACCGCAGCCTGAGTGTCTAAGTGAAGGGGGCCTAACGCCCCGCGGGCGCCGCGGGGCTGCTTGAGGCTCGTTTCGTATCCTCTCCAAGTCTCCGTCGCGTTTGGCGCGGCGGAGGCCGAAAGGTCCGCCCTGTGACCGCGTCCCCCTCTGCGACCTCGTCCGAAGCCCGCGCCGCCCTGATGGCGGGGGTGGGCTGCTATCTGCTGTGGGGCTTCATCCCCCTGGTCTTCCAGCAGATGGCGCATCAGGGCGCCGACGCCTGGGAGATCATGGGCCACCGCGCCGTCTGGGGCGTGCTGTGGGCTTTGCTGCTGGTGCTGCTCGCGCGTCAGTGGAGCCAGGTGGTCGCCGTCTTCCGCCAGCCCAAGGTCCTGGGCTGGCTGGCCCTGTCGGCGGTGTTGATCGCGACCAACTGGACGACCTATGTCGTGGCGGTGAACAACGGGCGGACTCTGGACGCTTCGCTCGGCTACTATCTCAACCCCCTGCTCAACATGGCCGCCGGGGCCTGGTTGTTCCGTGAACGGATCGATCGTTTCGGCGCCGCCGCCATCGGTCTGGCCGCCGTCGGGGTGGTGCTGCAGACCCTGGCCCTGGGGCACGCGCCCTGGGTGTCGCTGCTGCTGGCCTTCAGCTTTGCCGGCTATGGCATCATCCGAAAGCGCGTCTCGGTCGAGGCCCAGACCGGCCTCTTCATGGAATGCCTGCTGCTGGCCGCGCCGGGTCTGGCCTGGGTCGTCTTCATCGAGGCGACGGGGCAAGGCCACTTCACCACCTCGCCGGCCGCCACCTTCTGGCTGCTGTTCGCCGGCCCGGCCACGGTCATCCCGCTCGCTCTCTTCGCCTGGGCGGCGCGGCGCATGCCCCTGTCGAGCATGGGCTTCCTGCAGTTCCTGGCCCCGACCATCGTCTTCTTTATCGGCATGATGCAGGGCGAAGCTCTCGGCGCTTTGCGCATCGCCTCCTTTGCCTTCATCTGGCTGGGCGCCGCCGTCTTCGCCGTGGGGGCGGTCGTAAAGGTGCGCCGGGCCAGCCGCACCGCCGAGACCATCGTCGCCCCGGAACCGGGTCTGTTGGACGACCCGGCCGAGGACCGCATGGCGGCCCTGGATCAGGAAGCGCGCGCCCCGCGTTGAGATTGGCGGCCGTTCCAGCCTAGAAGGGCTGATGATCCGCGCCCGCTCTCTCGCCGCCCTCGTCTTGTCCGTCGCCCTGGCGACCGGAACGTCCGCCTGCGCCCAGAGCGTCGGCATGCAGGGAGGGGGCGACGAAGTCATCCGCACCGCCCGGAGCGAGGCGCCAGCGCCGCTCGCCCCGCCGGTGGTCGTGCCGACGACGGCCGAGACCTTCGACGCCGTCAGCAACACTCTGGACGCCGCCGCCGAGGCCTGGTCTTCGGGCGACGTCGAGGCGGTCATGGCCACCTATGTCCAGGACGAGCCCCTGCTGGTCTTCCTCGGCGACACGCCGCTGAAGGGGCCGGACAGCGTACGTGCGGCGCTTCAGGCCCGCGCCGCCCAGCCCGGCGGCCTGGGCCAGATGACCTATGAGTGGTTCGAGACCCTGCAGTTCGACGTCAACACCACAGTGGTCTCGGGTCGGGTGGTCATGCGCCGCGAGGGCAAGACCGATCGGGGCCTGTTCACCCGCGTCCTGCGCCGCACCGAGGACGGTTGGCGCATCGTCCACGATCAACTGGCCTGGGGGGCGGACGCCTAAAGGTTCGCGTAGAGCGCCTCAACCAGCCGCAGGGCGCGCGGGTCGCCGATCAGATGCGGCGACTGACGCGTCATGACATAGGCCGCCGAAACTCCTGTCGCCGGATCGGCGAAGGCCATCGACCCGCCCCAGCCGCAGTGACCGACCGCCGCCGGATTGGGGCCGAAGACGTTCAGGCCCTGGTTGCGGGTGAAGCCCGCCGCCCAGCTCATGACATAGGGCAGGACCTTGTCCTGGCCGTGGATGCGCTCGCGCGTCGCCTGGGTCAGGGTCTCCTGAGATAGGACCGGCAGCTCATCCAGGGCGCCGCCCGTGGCGACCACCGACATCATCCGCGCCAGGTCCCTGGCGGTGCCATGCAGGTTGGCCGAGGGGATTTCCGCCATGCGCCATTCGGTCGAGCCGCGCCCGCCCGGCGCCGAGCCCCGGTCGAGGAAGGCGGCCTTCTTGATCGCGTCGATGGGTCCAAGGTCGGGCGCCGCCGCCGGTTTGCGCAGCTGGGCCACGCGACCGTGCTCGCTCTCGGGCAGGCCGATCCACAGGTCGAGGTCGAACGGCTGGGCGAAGTCCTCGCGCAGGGCCGTCCCCATGCTCCGCCCATCAACGATGCGGAACAGCTCGCCCGCCAGATAGCCGATGGTGATGGGGTGATAGCCTGACGCCGTGCCCGGCTCCCACAAGGGGGCCTGGGCCGCCAGCCTGTCCAGCACGGCCTGCCGGTCGAACCAGATCTCGGGTTCGACCCCGTCGGAAAAGCCCGGCAGGCCCGACTGATGGCTCATCAACTGGCCGACAGTCAGCGCGTCCTTGCCCGCCGCGCCAAAGGCCGGCCAATGGTCGGCGACCCGGTCCTCATAGGACAGCAGGCCCTTGTCCACGCAGCGCCCGATCATCAGGGCCATGACCGCCTTGCCGGTCGAGAAGACCGGAACCAGGGTCCTGTCAGTAAAGGGCGTCTTGCCCGCCAGATCGGCCGATCCGGCCCACAGGTCCACCGCCACCTCGCCGTCAATGGTCACGCTGAAGCGCGCCGCCAGCTCGTTGAGGCTCTCGGGGGCATCTACGAAGTTGGCGGCGAAGGCGTCCTTCACCGCGTTGAAACGGGCGGGGCAGAGGCCGTGGATTTCGGGCAAGTCAGTCATGATCGGGATCTAGCGCGTCAGGTCCTTCAGGTCACGGCTTGCGCGCCGCCGCCGAGGCCGCCCGCGCCGCCTCGAACTCGTCGCCCGGCTTCCACGCGGGCCAGTCGCGCGAATTGGCCAGGGCGGAACCGACCTCATAGAGCAGCTGAACATCGGCGGCGGCGGCGTCCATCTTCCACTCCGGCGTCCATTCGTCCGTAGGCTGATGATAGCGGTTGGCGACATAGTCGCGGCTGGCGGCGTTATGGCCGGTGAAGCCGGCGGCGGCGAACAGGGCGGGCACGCCCTTCCTCGCCAGCGGGAAGTGGTCCGAGCGATAGAAGGCGCCGGCCTGGGGCGCGGGATCGGGGATCAGGCGGCGGCCTTCGCGTCCGGCGAAGACAGCCAGCCGGTCGTCCAGATCATTCTTGCCCGCGCCGATGACGACGATGTTGGGGTCGATCTCGGTCCCCGGCAGCAGGCTGTCCATATTGATGTTGGCCACCGTGGTCTCCAGCGGCCAGACCGGATTGGCGGCGTAGTATTCGGCCCCCAGCAGGCCCGTCTCCTCGGCCGCCCAACTGACGAAGACGGTCGAGCGTTCGGGGCGCGGCCCCTCGGCGAACAGGCGGGCCAGCTCGAGCACGGCCGCCACGCCGGTCGCATTGTCCACGGCGCCGTTATAGATGTCGTCGCCGTTCTTGGGCGTGGCGCGGCCATAGGCGTCCCAGTGGGCGCCGAACATGACCGTCTCGTCGGGGTGGGTCGTGCCCGGCAGGCGGGCCATGACGTTGCGGGTCTGCACCCGGTCGGCCTTTTGGCCAAAGTCGATGGACATGGTCACGCCGTCCAGCGTCACTGGCAGGAAGTCAGGGGTGCGGGCCTGAGCCTTCAGTGCGGCGAAGTCGAGCCCGGCGTCCTGGAACAGCTTCTCGGCCACGGCGCCCTGGATCCAGCCCTGGGCCGCCACGCGTTCCTTGTCCGGGTCGGCGCGGACGATGTCGAACTTGGGCGCGACCGAGGAATTCTCCAGCGTGGACCAGGGGTAACCCGCTCCCGCCGTGTCATGGATGACCAGAACGCCCGCCGCGCCCTGCGCCGCGGCCTCCTGGAACTTGTAGGTCCAGCGCCCGGCGAAGGTCATGGCCTGACCATCGAACTTGCCCGACACCGGATGGCCTTCCGGTGCGCCGAAGTCGGGGTCGTTGACCAGGACCAGCATGATCTTGCCGCGCAGATCGACGCCCTTGTAGTCGTCCCAGTTGCGCTCGGGCGCATCGACGCCGTAGCCGACGAAGACCAGGGGCGCGTCGGTGAGCGTGATGTGGCTGACCGGCCGGTCGGAGGAGACAATGACGTCGGTGGCGCGTTGCAGGGCCGTGGTCTGGCCGTTGGCGGTCACGCTGATGGCCGCCGGGCCGTCCTGGCTGGTGCGGCTGACCTGGGCCACCTGCACCCAGGACCCGTCGGGACCGCCGGGCTCCAGTCCGAGCGCCTGAAACTGCTGCGTCAGCCATTCGATGGTCTTGTCCTCGCCTGGCGTGACCGGGGCGCGACCTTCGAATTCGTCCGAGGCCAGGACCCGCGTCGCCTCGCTGAGGCGGATCGGATCGACACGCCCGAGCGGGGCCGTTTGCGCCAAGACCGAAGTCGAGGTCATCAGAACGGCGATCAGGCCGAAGGCGGCGGAACGGGACATCGACATGAAGCGCACTCGATCAGCTGGAGAAGGTGAACACGCTGCCCCCTCGCGGCTCTGCTGTCGACCCCCGGCCTTGGTCGATCAGCCGTGAGCCATCAGCGCGTTTGCAGCCAGACTCCCACCCCGGTCGCAGCCATGACGCCCGAGGCGAAGGCGGCCTGCAGCAGATAGCCGCCAGTCGGGGCCTCCCAGTCCAGCATCTCGCCGGCAAGGAAGACGCCTGGCCGGGCCTTGAGCATCAGGCGGTCGTCCACGGCGTCCAGCGTCACGCCCCCGGCCGAGGAGATCGCGCGGCTCAGGCCCTGCGCCCCGGTCAGGGTCAGGCTGACGCCCTTGATGCGGGCCGCCAGCGGACCGGGCTCGGTCGGCAAGGGGCCGTCTTCGCGCAGCAGGGCGATGGCGGCGGGGTCGAGATGGACGATCTTCCTCAGCCAGTTGGACAGGCTGTCCTTGCCGCGCGGCTTCAGCAGCTTCTGGGTCAGAGCCTGTCGGCTGATGTCGGGGCGCAGGTCCAGCGTCAGTTCGGCCTTGCCGTCACGGGCGATGGCCTCGCGCAGGCCCGCCGACAGGGCGTAGACGCCGCCGCCCTCGACGCCATAGGCGGCGATCATGGCCTCGCCGCGCACCGTGCGCCCGGCGTGGCTCAGGGCGACGCCTTTCACCGGCTGGCCGGCGAAACGGTCGCGCAGCAGGGGCGACCAGGCGACGTCGAAGCCGACGTTGGAGGGCTGGAAGGGAGCGACGGCGACGCCCGCCGTTTCCAGCTCGGGAACCCAGGCGGCGTCGGACCCCATCCGGGCCCAGCTAGCGCCGCCGAGCGCCAGCACCACGGCGTCGGGCCGTTCCAGCCGCTCGCCCTCTGGGGTGTCGAAGGCGAGCGCGCCGTCTTTCCAGCCGGTCCAGCGCGAGCGCGTGCGGATCTCGACGCCCAGTCCTTCAAGCCGCGCCAGCCAGGCGCGCAGCAGGGGCGAGGCCTTCATGGTCTTGGGGAAGACCCGGCCCGACGAGCCGACGAAGGTTTCCTGTCCCAGGCCCTCGGCCCAGGCGGTCAGGTCGGCGGGGGAAAAGGCGGTCAGCCACGCGGCGACGCGGTCGCGCGCGGGGCCGTAGCGGTCGAGGAAGGGCTCCAGCGCCTCCGAATGGGTCAGGTTCAGCCCGCCACGTCCGGCCAGCAGGAACTTGCGCCCCACCGAGGGCATCCGCTCATGTACGGTGACGCGCAGGCGCGCAGTGGCCAGGCGTTCGGCGGCCATCAATCCGGCGGGGCCGGCGCCGATCACGGCGACAGTGGAGAAAAGGGGGGAGGGGGCGTCGGTCATCAGGCCTTCCTAGACCGGAACGCTCGCGAACGGCATACGCTCTGTCCTTATGAGCGTCGCCTTCACCCGAGAAGAAGATCTGGAAGCCACGGCCGCCGACCTGGTGGACCGCCCGATCTCGCCCCACCCGAACCACGTCACGTCCGAGGGGCTGGCCATGATCGAGGCCGAGTTGGCTGCGGCGCGGGCGGCCTATTCGGGGGCGCAGGTCAAGGGCGCGATCGAGGCGGACCGCACGGCCATGGCCCGCGCCACGCGCGACCTGCGCTACTGGTCGGCGCGGCGGGCCTCGGCGCAACTGCTGGAAACGACGCCGGACGGTCGGGTGCGCTTCGGCGGCGCGGTGACCATCGAGCGCGAGGACGGCCGGACCCAGACCTGGCGCATCGTCGGCGAGGACGAGGCCGATCCGGCCCAGGGCAGCGTCAGCCACGTCTCGCCCCTGGCCCGCGCCCTGATGGGCAAGCGGGTCGGCGACGAAGCAAGCGTGGCTGGCCAGTCGGTCGAGATCGTCGCCGTCGATTGAGGGTGCGGCGGCCTAGAAGCCGCCGGTTCCCTTCACTTTCGCCACCGGCTGGAAGTCCCGCACGAAGCGCTCCAGCAGGCGGACGCTGAAGCCCGCAGACCCGGCCGGCTTGACGTCGTTGGCGGCGCCATAGGCCATGTTGGCGATGTCGAGATGGGCCCAGGGCGTCTCGGGGCGGGCGAAATAGCCGATGAAGTGGGCGCCGGTGCCCGCGCCCGCGCCGCCCTCGCCCGAGTTCTTGATGTCGGCGATCGGGGTGCTGGTCGCCCCCACATAGGAGGGGTGCAGCGGCAGGCGCCACAGGCGTTCGCCGGTGGCGTCGCCCGCTGTCTTCAACTGGTCGGCCAGGGCGTCGTGACGGCTGAACAGACCGGCATAGTCATTGCCCAGGGCGCCGCCGACCGAGCCGGTCAGGGTGGCCACGTCGACGATGGCGGCGGGGTCCAGCCGGGTGTCGGCCCAGACCACGGCGTCAGCCAGAACCAGACGCCCCTCGGCGTCGGTCGAGATGATCTCGATGGTCTTGCCGTTCATGGCGGTCAGGACGTCGCCGGGACGGATGGCGTTGCCGTCAGGCATGTTCTCAGCCAGAGCCGCGACCGCGGCCACGTCGACCGGGGCGCCCGCCTTGGCCAAGGCCAGGACGGCGCCGACGACGCTGGCGGCGCCCGACATGTCCATCTTCATATTGCCCATGCTGGTGCCCGGCTTGATCGAGATGCCGCCGGAATCGAAGGTGATGCCCTTGCCCAGCAGGGCGACCGGACCGGCGTCGGGCGCGCCCTGACCACGATAGCGCACCACCAGCAGGCGCGGCGGACGCGGCGAACCCTGGCCGACGCCCAGCAGCGACCCCATGCCGAGGGCCTGCATGGCGGGCACGTCCAGAACCTCGATCTCGACGCCGGGAACCCCGGCGAAGGCCGCGCGGGCGCGCTCGACGAAGCTCTCGGGATAGATGACGTTGGCGGGTTCGTTGGACACGTCGCGGGTCCAGGCCATGGCCTCGACCAGAGCCGCGCCGCGCCGGTAGTGGGTTTGAGCGGCGGGCGCATCATCGGCGACGAACGTCGCACCGCCGGGCGCCGCGGCGTCGCGGCCCGTGGTGCGGTGCAGGTCGGAACGATACTGGCCGAGGCCGAGGCCCGTCGCCAGTTCGGCGGCGCTGTCGGCGGACAGGCCGGCGGTCAGGACGGTCATTTCGCCGGGCTGGGCGATCAGGGCGCGGCCGGCGACGATGCCAGCGGTCTGGACGTCGGCGGCCTTGGCGTCGCTGGGCAGGCCGAGGATCAGGATGCGGTCCCAGCCGCCCACGCCGTGCAGGCTCAGGGTCTGGCGGGCCTTGTAGTCAAAGCGGGCGGCGCTCAGGGCGGCGGCGACGGCTTCGCGCACGGCAGGGGTCAGGGCCGCGCCGCGCGTGGCCAGATCAGCTTCGGGGCCCAGAGGCAGAACCAGGGCCCCCGAGGGCTGACTGGGCGCGGCGGCGAAGGTCACGGCGCGCTGCACGGCGGGGGCGGCGCGGGGCGTCAGAGCGGCGGGCGTTGCAGCAGCGGCCGCGCGACGCGATTGGGCCTCGGCGGGCAGGGCGACGCTCAGGCTGACGGCGGCCAGAGCAGCAGCGGCGGCGAAGGTCGAGAAATTGGCAGTGCGGCGCATCGGTCAGAGCCCCCTCGGTGTCGATGAAGGGGCTCTTATGGCCAGCGTCGCCGGAACGGTGCAAACCGTTCCGGCGACGGAGTGTCGATCCGCGACGCCTTGTCGCGGCGTAGTGGTTGGCGGGTCAGGCGGCGGCGCGGCGAGGGCGCAGCTTCGGCGCGGGCTTGGCGGCGAGCCTGGTCGCTGCGGGCACGGCGGGCTTGCGGGCGTCCAGCAGGGCGCCGATCCAGCCCCACGCGGGTTCCTTATGAGTGCTGTAAATGTAGTCCATCGGTCGTCCTCCTTTCGTGAGGCCTGAATATGCGGTTGACGCGGGGCGTTCACAAACGAGACAACGCGGTTCATGCATAAGGCTTGCTTATGACTGACGTCCTCTCTCGCATTCCCGTCGACGCCCTCAGGGTGTTCGAGACCGCCGCGCGGCTGCTCAGCTTCACCCGCGCCGCTGAGGCCCTGGGCATGAGCCAGGCGGCGGTCAGCTGGCGCATTCGCGACCTGGAGCAGAGGCTGGACCGGGCCCTGTTCGTGCGGGGGACGCGACAGGTGTCGCTGACGCCCGAGGGCGAACGGCTGGCCACGGCGGCGATCGAGGCCATGACCCTGTTGCGGCGCGCGGTGGCGGACGTGGTCGAGGCCGACCAGGGCGTGCTGGCCATCACGACCTTGCAGACCCTGGCGACCCAGTGGCTGGCGACGCGGCTGGGCTCCTTCCAGCTCGATAACCCCGATCTGGCGGTGCGGGTGGACACCAGCCCGACCCTGTCCATGCTGGGCGCCGATGGGCTGGACGTGGCCCTGCGCTTCGGCTCGGGCCGGTGGCCGGGGATGGAGAGCCGCTTCCTGATCCCGGCCCTCTTCACCCCGGTCTGCACCCCGGCCATGCGCGACCGGTTGGACCTGAAGGTCCCCGCCGACCTGAAACGCGCCCATCTGGTGGGCGAGATGTACGAATGGACGGCCTGGTTCGCGGCCGCTGAGGTCGCGCCGGCCGATACCGCCCCGCCGCCGCGCCTGTCCGCCGATAATCAGGCCATGGAGGTGGCGGCGGCCCTGGGCGATCAGGGCGTGGCCCTGGGCTCGCCTATCCTTTACGCCCGCGAGATCGAAAGCGGCCAACTGGTCCGCCCGTTCGCCCAGACTGTCGCCCTGGCCGAGGGCTACTGGGTCTGCTACCCGCCCGCCCGTCGTCTGACCCCCAAGATCGCCCGCTTTCGCGACTGGATTCTGGACACCGCGCGGGCCGACCCCGCCGTGGTGGAGGGGGCACGGCTGGCCGGGCGCGTAGTGGGGGAAATAGGGTCCTGATCCTTCTCCCTCCCCTTCATGGGGAGGGTGGCTGAGGCCGTCAGGCCGAAGTCGGGTGGGGGCGCTTCAGCTATTCAAGTGCGTCGCTCTGTATCGCTACGCCCTCCCCACCCGGTCTCCGCTTCGCTTCGACCACCCTCCCCATGAAGGGGAGGGAGAGCACAAAGAAAAAGGGCGGGACCTTTCGATCCCGCCCTTCTGTCGTCTCAGCGTTGGTTGGCTTGGACTTAGAAGTCCATGCCGCCCATGCCGCCCATGCCGCCCATGTCGGGGGCGCCGGCGCCGCCCTTCTTGGGGGCGTCGGCGATAGCGGCTTCCGTGGTGATCATGATGCCGGCGACCGAGGCGGCCGACTTCAGAGCCGAACGGACGACCTTGGCCGGATCGATCACGCCCATCTGGACGAGGTCGCCGTATTCTTCGGTCTGGGCGTTGAAGCCGAACGAGGCGTCGGTCGAGTCCATGACCTTGCCGACCACGATCGAGCCTTCGACGCCCGAGTTTTCCGAGATCTGACGGATCGGAGCCTGCAGGGCGCGACGGACGATGGCGATGCCGGCGTTCTGATCGGCGTTGGAGCCCTTCAGGTCGACCAGCTTCTTGGAGGCTTGCAGCAGGGCCACGCCGCCGCCCGGGACGATGCCTTCATCGGCAGCGGCGCGGGTTGCGTTCAGGGCGTCGTCGACGCGGTCCTTCTTTTCCTTCACTTCGACTTCGGTCGAACCGCCGACGCGCAGGACGGCGACGCCGCCGGCCAGCTTGGCCAGACGCTCTTGCAGCTTTTCCTTGTCGTAGTCCGAGGTGGTGTCCTCGATCTGACGCTTGATCTGGCCGACGCGAGCTTCGATGCCGTCTTTTTCGCCAGCGCCTTCGACGATGGTGGTGTCGTCCTTGGTGATCTGGACCTTCTTGGCCTTGCCGAGCATGTCGAGGGTGACGGTCTCAAGCTTGATGCCCAGGTCTTCCGAGATGACCTGGCCGCCCGTCAGGATGGCGATGTCTTCCAGCATGGCCTTGCGGCGGTCGCCGAAGCCCGGAGCCTTGACGGCGGCGACGCGCAGGCCACCGCGCAGCTTGTTGACCACCAGGGTGGCCAGGGCTTCGCCTTCGATGTCCTCGGCGATGATCAGCAGGGGACGGCCCGACTGAACCACGGCTTCCAGCACCGGTAGCATGGGCTGCAGCGAGGTCAGCTTCTTCTCGTGCAGCAGGATGAGGGGCTCTTCGAGGGCGACCTCCATCTTGTCGGCGTTGGTGATGAAGTAGGGCGACAGGTAGCCGCGGTCGAACTGCATGCCTTCGACGATGTCGACGGTGGTTTCAGCCGTCTTGGCTTCTTCGACCGTGATGACGCCTTCGTTGCCGACCTTGGCCATGGCCAGGGCGATCAGCTCGCCGATTTCAGCGTCGCCGTTGGCCGAGATGGTGCCGACCTGAGCGATTTCCGAGTTGTTGGAGACCGGCTTGGAGATGGCCTTGACCTCGTCCAGGGCCACGGCGACGGCTTGGTCGATGCCGCGCTTCAGGTCCATCGGGTTCATGCCGGCGGCGACGGCCTTCAGGCCCTCTTGCACGATGGCCTGAGCCAGGACGGTGGCGGTGGTGGTGCCGTCGCCCGCGTTGTCGTTCGCCTTGGAGGCGACTTCGCGGATCATCTGGGCGCCCATGTTCTCGAAGGCGTCTTCCAGCTCGATCTCTTTGGCGACCGAGACGCCGTCCTTGGTCGAGCGCGGGGCGCCGAACGACTTCTGGATCACGACGTTGCGGCCCTTCGGACCCAGGGTCACCTTGACGGCGTCAGCCAGGACGTTGACGCCCTTCAGCATCTTGTCGCGGGCGTCGGTGTTGAATTTTACGATCTTAGCAGCCATGAGCCTGCTCCTATCTGAATGTTTTTATTGAAAGAATTCTACGACAGATGGGCGGCGATTAAGCCAGCACGCCCAGGATGTCGGATTCCTTCATGATGATCAGGTCGTCGCCTTCGATCTTCACTTCCGTGCCCGACCACTTGCCGAACAGGATACGGTCGCCAACGGCGACGTCCAGGGCGACGAACTCGCCGTCTTCGTCACGGACGCCCTTGCCGACGGCGATCACTTCGCCTTCTTGCGGCTTTTCCTTGGCCGTGTCGGGGATGATGATCCCGCCCTTGGTGGTGGTAGCTTCTTCAACGCGCTTGACCAGCACGCGGTCGCCGAGAGGACGAAACGCCATCTGATGATCTCCCAATGGAATGTCGGTTTAAGCCTCGGAACCTGCGGCTTTGGCAGCCGCCCTCCCCGAGTGCTAACGCGACGGGAGTTAGGGGGCGGGTCGGGGAGCGTCAAGGGCGGCGCCCTCGGATTTCGGCGCCGAACATGACTGGAAAATGAACGAGACCCCTTGAGGGCGTTCAGCGGGGCCTGACTAAAAGGGAGACAACGGATCAACCGGCTTTCGAAAGGAGCCCGCCATGAAGACCATTTCCAAGATCGGCGTCGGCGCGATCGCTCTGACGATGCTGGCGACCACCCCCGCCGCCGCCCAGTCCTATCGCGACCGTGATCGCGACAACACCGGCCGCGACGCCGTGCTCGGCGCTGTCGTCGGCGGCGTCGCCGGCGCCCTGATCGGTCAGGGCGACGGTCGCTATATCGCCGGCGGCGCCCTGGCCGGCGCGGCTCTGGGGGCCGTGTCCTCGGACAGCGATCGCGACGGCTGCAGCTATTACCGCGGCGGCCGCTGCTATCGGAACCAGGGCCACTGGGAACGTGACCACGGCATCAACAGCCGCGACGGCTATTATAACAACGGCCGCTACAATGGGCGCGACCGTTACGACCGTCACTATGACGGACGACGTGACCGCCACGACAACCGCCGCGACTATCGCTACGACCGCCGCTGGTAGGCCGTGGCACCAGACAGAAGAAAGGCCCCGGCGGTCCGCCGGGGCCTTTTTCATTGTGTGCGAAGCGGCGCGGTCAGACGCGCGGACCGCGCCCGCGCATCCCGCCCATGACCAGCGAGACCACGAACAGGATCACGGCGATGATGGCGATGAATTTGGCGATCTCGAACGACATGCCCGAGATGCCGCCGAAGCCGAGAACGGCGGCGACCAGAGCGATGATAAAGAAGATGATGGCCCAACGAAGCATGGACGGTCCTCCGGAACATTGTTGACGGAGGTAAAACCATCGACGGCTCTTTGCCGATCGTTCCACCTGGCGATAACAACGTCCCGAAGACTTGACCGTTCCGTCGTTTTATCGACGACGCTGACGGCTCTTTTCAGTAAAGGCCGCCGCGACCATGGTGGCCAGAGCTGGATTGCGCAGGAAGATGAAGCCGCCTGCCAGGGCCGCCGCCGCGCCGAGCAGGGGGCGTTCCTGGAACAGGTGGAAGGCGCGCATGCCCAGGCTCTCGGGCTCCTGATCCTCTTCGTCGTCCTCGCCCTGAGCGCGACGGACGAAGACCAGGGCGATGATCAGGGCGACCACCGCGAACAGGGCCGAGGTGATGGCCGCCGCCGCGAGGGGCACGACGACCAGAGCCAGAAGATAATAGACCGTGGCGCCCAGGGCGACCATGGCCACGAAGCCCGCGCCGCCCGCGATGAAGGTCGCGACGGCGCGGTTGATCAGCCCCCGCCCGAGCATCAGCGGCGACGACCGGCGATGAGCAGGCCCAGAACGAAGCCGACGCCCAGGGCGATGGCGGTGGACTGCACAGGACGTTCCTGCACGCGCTCGACGACATAGCGCTGGGCTTCTTCGAAGCGTTCGGCGGCGTCGTCGTAATATTCACGACCGCGCACGCGGGCGTCGTCGTAGTAGCCGCGCGCCTTTTCGCGCAGCTCGTCGCCCTGCTCGCGCAGGCGGGCTTCGGCATCGGCGGCCTTGGCCTTCAGGCGCTGCGTTTCCTCGCGCGCGCCGGTCTTCAGATCCTCCTTGAGGGTCTTCAGGTCGTTCTTGATGTCTTCCCGAGCCTTGGTCGTGGCCATGATGCGCGCTCCGCTGGGTTTGTAAGCTTGACGATTAAATAGAGAACCCCCGCCCCGAACGCCACACCAAGGACCAAGGTTCCTGCAAAGCCGCAAGCCAAGGCCGTCGCGTGACCGCCTTCTGGCGTCGCGCTTATGGCGTCCGGTGGGGCGTCGTCCTAGAACAACGTCATGACCCAATGGCTGTTCCCACCCGCGCCCACGCCGTCCCTGCCGATCGTCGATGAGGCGCGTCGTTTCCCGGTGCGCCGCATCCTCTGCGTCGGCCAGAACTACGCCGCCCACGCCCGCGAAATGGGGGCCGATCCGAACAAGCCGGCCCCCTTCTTTTTCGCCAAGCCCGCCGACGCCCTGGTCGTGGATGGGGCTGACCCGGCCTATCCGTCGGCGACCGCAAACCTGCACCACGAGGTCGAACTGGTCGTCGCCATCGGCGAGGGCGGGACCATTGCGGGCTGGGCCGTCGGCGTCGATCTGACGCGGCGCGACCTGCAGGCCGAAGCGAAAGCCAAGGGCCGGCCGTGGGAGGCGGGCAAGGCCTTTGACCAGTCGGCCCCGTGCGGCGCCCTGACGCTCGGCGCCCTGCCGGACGCCGACGCGGTGATCGAACTCAAGGTCAACGGCGAGACGCGCCAGTCGGGCCGTCTGTCGGACATGATCTGGGATCCGGCGGGGATTCTGGCCCAGGCCAATGAGTTGTGGAGCCTGCAACCCGGCGACCTGATCTTCACCGGCACGCCCGAGGGCGTCGGGCCGCTCAACCCCGGCGACCGGGTCGAGGCAAGCATCGACAGCCTGGCCCCGCTCAGCTTCACGGTGAAGTCATGATCCTGCACGGCTACTGGCGCTCGGGCACCAGCTATCGCACCCGCATCGCGCTCAACCTCAAGGGTCTGACCTATCGGACGGCGCCGGTTGATCTGCGCACGGGCGCGCAGAAGTCGGAGGCCTATCTGGCGCTGAACCCGCAAGGTCTGGTTCCGGCGCTGGAGACCGGCGACGGTCTGGTCCTGACCCAGAGCCCGGCCATTCTGGAGTGGCTGGAGGAGACGCATCCGACCCCGGCCCTGTTGCCGATCCTGCCCGCCGACCGCGCCACGGTGCGCGCCATGGCCGCCCTGATCGGCTGCGACGTGCATCCGCTGAACAATCTGCGGGTGCTGAAGGCGGTGAAGGATCTGGGCGCCGATCAGGCCGCGACCGACGCCTGGGCCGGCCGTTGGATCAGCGACGGCTTCAAGGCGCTGGAGGCTCAAGTCGTGCGTCACGGCGAGGGCTGGTGCTTTGGCGGAGCGCCGACGCTGGCTGATTGTTATCTGATCCCGCAAATTTATTCGGCGCGTCGGTTTAATGTCGATCTGACCGCATTTCCGCGTCTGTTGGAGATCGAGATGCGGGCGGACCTGCATCCGGCCTTCATCGCCGCCCATCCCGACAACCAACCGGATGCGGATTAAGTCTGTTCGTTCACCAACAGCCTTGATTTCAGTCAATCTCCCTTAAGCTTTGGCGCTGAATATCGGCGTCGTGAGATTCGCTATTCCGCCTTCTCCGGCCGACCGGCTCGCCATCGCTGTGGTGACAGAGCCCGAACGGTCGCGTCCGCTGCCCCCCGGTCAGCGGGAGGACGCCATGCGTCATCTGCTGCAGACAGCGGGCGACGCGGGCGTCGGTCTGGTCGCGACCCGGCCCGAGGGGGACGTCGAGCGTCTGCTGGGTCAGGCCTGGCCCTTCCCCTCGCCCTTCCGCGTCACGGCGCGCACCGTGCCTCTGGCTGACGGGCTGGATCGGGTCGAGGCCCGCGCCCGCCGCTCGCTGGAACGCATGGGTCTGCCACGTGGCGACGCCGTTCTGGTGCAGAACGCCGCCGATCTGGCCGGCGCCGAGGGGCGCGCCCTGTGGGCCCGACTGCAGGCGCTGAAGGAACGCGGCGTCTTCCGCAAGATCGGCTTCGTCGCCACCGTCGAGGACGGTCCAGCCCTGATCGCCCGCCGCTTCCAGCCCGACGTGGTGCAGATCGCCTGCAATATTCTGGATCAGCGCGCCGCGCGCAGCGGGCTCATTGAGGACCTGGCCGGGCAGGGCGTCGAGGTGCATCTGGCCTCGGTCTTCGCCCAAGGCCTGCTGTTCGCCAACCGCGACAGCTTGCCGCCGGAACTGGCCGACCACGGCATGGCCCTGTCGCGCACGCGCCGGCGTCTGGCCGAGGCGCGGGTCGATCCAATGCAGGCGGCTTTGGCCTACGCCCTCAACCTGCCCGGCGTGGCCCAGGTGATCGCCAGCGTGGCCTCGGCCGCTGAACTGCGCGCCATTGTCGCCGCCTCGCACGCGGCCAAGCCCGACATCGACTGGGACGCCCTGGCTCTCGACGAGGCGCCCGCCGCCGTCGCCTCGCGCCTGCGCCTGCATATCAGCAACGCGGCCTGATCCAGCCGCCCGATCCAGCCGTCAGGCGAAGACGTCTGAATCCGCGGCGCTCAAGCGCAGGGTTTGCGCGGTCGTGATGCGGTTGACGATCTCAAGAAACAGCAGGCCGGCGCCGAACGACAGGAGCGCCGAGACCACTTCCAGCCCGGCGCTTGTGTGCATGATGCCGACCGTATCGGCGCGCCACGCCATCCGATTGCTGACGCTGGCGACGACGCCGGATGCGAGCCAAAGTCCCCACCAGACCTTGAGGTGGTTGGGCGCTTCGCTGGAGACGGGATGACCGTGGCTGGCAGCCCAGGTGTCGGCGACGCCCTGAAACGGTTTCCATAGGTTCGCGAGGGGGATGAAGAACCAGCCGATGGACCAGGGCGGAGAGACTCGCATGCCGCCCGTCCAGGCCTGGGCGTTCATGTTGGCGCGATAGATCCACTTCAGCACGATGAAGGACACGATCAAACCGACGGCGAGAACCGGCAGTCGGAGAATGGCCGTGGCTTCGGTGACTGCGGCGTGAACCGGGTATTCGCCGTAGGGGCCGAGCGGCAGGTCGCCGGCTACTCCTTGCAGAAGGAACCAGTCCGTGGCGGCCAGGGCAATATGGAAGGCGTTGGCGACGAGGGCGGCGTAGATGGCGGCGACGGCGAGGCGACCCAGGCGACCGATTGGGCGCGTTTTGTATAACTTTGTCATTTCAGTTTCCCCCACAGCCCGGATGGGTGATTTCGCCGAGGGATGCAAGCCTGCGCTTGAGGCCGCCGCCGCGATCCGTCACCCTGACGGACAATGAACGCGCCCATCGCCCACCCCCCGCAAGCTGATCTGAAGCCCGACGCCGGAACGACGCCGGTCATGGCCCAATTCCTGGCGGCCAAGGCCGATCAGCCGGACGCCATTCTGTTTTTCCGCATGGGCGACTTCTACGAGCTGTTCTTTGACGATGCGGTGAAGGCGGCGGCGGCGCTGGGCATCACCCTGACCAAGCGCGGCAAGCATCAGGGCGAGGACATTCCCATGGCCGGGGTGCCGGTCCACGCCCTGGACGGCTATCTGGCGCGGCTGATCCGCATGGGCTTCAAGGTGGCCATCTGCGAGCAACTGGAAGCCCCGGCCGAGGCCAAGAAACGCGGTCACAAGGCGGTGGTGCATCGCGGCGTGGTGCGGGTGGTGACGCCCGGCACCCTGACCGAAGACACCCTGCTGGACGCGCGCGGGGCCAACCGGCTGGCGGCGGTGGCGATCCGCAAGGGCAGGGCGGCGGTGGCCGTGGTCGAGCTGTCGGCGGGCGCGGTGGACTCGGTGGCTTGCGACCTGAGCGATCTGGGCGCGGCCCTGGCGGCCTTCCGTCCATCGGAAGTTCTGGTGCCCGACCGTCTGTTCTCGGACGAGACCTTGAAGGGGGCGCTGGACGGTTCCGGCGGGGTGGTTCAGGCCATGCCCCAGGCCCTGGCCGAGCCCGTGGGCGCGCGCGACCGGGTGCAGCGGCTCTATGGCGTCTCGGCGCTGGACGGCTTCGGGGCCTTCGAGGAGGCCGAGGTCTCGGCGCTGGGCCTGATCGCCGCCTATCTGGAGACCACTCAAGCCGGCAAGATCCCGGCCCTGGCCCCGCCGCGTCGCTCGGGCGAGAGCGGCTTTCTGGCCATTGATCCGGCGACGCGTCTCAGCCTCGAGATCGACCGCACCCAGAGGGGCGAGCGCGACGGCTCCTTGCTGCACAGCATCGACCGTAGCGTCACCTCGGGCGGGGCGCGGGCCCTGGCGGAACGCATTTCGCGACCTCTGCGTGATCCGGCGGCGATCAACGCCGGGCTGGACGCGGTCGAATGGCTGCTGGAGCGGCGCGATTTGCGCCGTGATCTGAGAGACGGCCTGCGCGCCTCGGCCGACGTGGCGCGGGCCACCTCGCGTCTGGCCCTGGGGCGCGGCGGGCCGCGCGATCTGGCGGCCATCCGATCGGGCCTGACGACAGCGCAGGCTCTGGCCGGTCTGTTCGCCGCTTCGACCCATGATCCTCTGGCCGGACCGCCGAGCCGGGTTCTGGCCTGCCTTGATCGGCTGACACTGGACGGGGAGCTGTCGCATCTTCTGGCCGATCTGATCGACGGCCTGATGGAGGAGCCGCCGCATCTGGCGCGCGACGGCGGCTTCGTGAACCCCGGCCACCGGCCCGAACTGGACGCCGCTCGCACCCTGCGCGACGACAGCCGTCGGGTGGTCGCCGATCTGGAAGCCCGGGCCGTGGCCGAGAGCGGCGTGGCCTTCAAGGTGCGCCACAACGCCGTGCTGGGCTACTTCCTCGAAGCCTCGGCCAAGGCGGCGGAGAACCTGCTGCGGGCCGGACCCGACAGCCCCTTCATCCACCGCCAGACCCTGGCCAATCAGGTTCGCTTCACCACGGTCGAACTGTCGGAACTGGACGCCAAGATCAGCCAGGCCGGACACCGCGCCCTGGCCATGGAGGGCGAGACGTTCGAGACCTGGCGGCGCGAGGTGGCGCGGTTGGCCGGGCCGCTGCAAGGCGTAGCCGAGGCCCTGGCCGAACTGGACGCCCACGCGGCTCTGGCGGAATGGGCCGAGGAGGTCGGCGCCGTCCGCCCCGTCGTCGACGACAGCCTGTGTTTCGACGTCGAGGCCGGGCGTCACCCGGTGGTCGAGGCGGCGGTGACGGCGCAGGGCGACCCCTATACCCCGAACAACTGCCGACTGGCCGGCGACGGCGCCGGGGCCTCGCGCTTGTCGATCGTTACCGGTCCGAACATGGCCGGTAAGTCGACCTTCCTGCGCCAGAACGCGCTTCTGGTGGTGTTGGCCCAGGCCGGGGCCTTTGTGCCGGCGCGCGCCATGCGGCTGGGCGTCGTCGACCGTCTGTTCAGCCGCGTCGGCGCCGGCGACGATCTGGCGCGCGGCCGCTCCACCTTCATGATGGAGATGGTCGAGACCGCCGCCATCCTGACCCAGGCCACGCCGCACAGCTTTGTCGTTCTGGACGAGATCGGACGCGGCACCGCCACCTATGACGGCCTGGCCATCGCCTGGGCCACGGCCGAGGCCCTGCATGAGACCAACCGCGCCCGCACCCTGTTCGCCACCCACTATCACGAGCTGGCGAGGCTGGAGGAGCGGCTCGACCACGTCTGCAACCTGTCGATGAAGGCACGCGAGTGGAACGGCGACCTGGTCTTCCTGCACGAGGCGGCGCCCGGGGCGGCGGACCGCTCCTACGGCGTGCAGGTGGCCAAGCTGGCGGGGGTGCCGACGGCGGTGGTCGGCCGCGCCCGCGAGGTGCTGGAGCGGCTGGAGAGCGAGAAGGCGGCGAGCGCGCGTCTGGACGACCTGCCCCTGTTCGCCGCCGTGGCCGAGCCTGCGCCGGCGCCGATGAGCTCGGCGCTGGATGACGCCATGGCCGACATCGACCCGGACGAGCTGACCCCGCGTGAGGCGCTGGAAGCGCTCTATCGGCTGAAGGGCCTGTCGCGCTCGTGATCCCTCCGGCGGCCCTTGATCCACGTCTGGTTCCGGCCGCCTCGGCGCCCGACGCCCGCGCCGCCGTCACCGAGATTTTGCGCGAAAGCTTCGCCATCGACCGCGCCCGCGTAGCCCGGCGGCTGGAGGGCGGGATCGACGGGGCGGAGGCGGCGCGCCTCTACGCCGCTGCCGCCGACGTCCTGCTGATCAACCTGTGGCGGGTCGCGACCGAGGTCCTGCATCCGGCGCCGCAGGATCGTCTCAGCCTGCTGGCGGTCGGCGGCTATGGTCGGGGCGTTCTGGCGCCCTTTTCCGATCTCGACCTGCTGTTCCTGCGCCCCGGCCAAGGGATCAACGCCCGCACCGAGGCGGTGATCGCGTTTGTCCACTACGTCCTGTGGGATCTGGGCCTGAAGGTCGGCTCGTCCTCGCGCTCGGTCGGGGAAACCCTCGACCTGGCCCGCAGCGACATGACGGTGCGGACCACCCTGCTGGAAGCCCGGCTTCTGGCGGGAGACGCAGGGCTGGGCGACGGCCTGTTGAGACGGTTCCGCACTGAGGTCGCCAAGGCGGATCCCCGCCCCTTCATCGCCGCCAAGATGGAGGAGCGCGACGTTCGTCTGCAGAAGACGGGGGCGGTGCGTTACCGCGTCGAGCCCAATATCAAGGACGGCAAGGGCGGGCTTCGCGATCTGAACACCCTGTTCTGGATCGCCCGGTCGCTGGCGCCGGACAGCGAGCGGGGGCAGGCGGCGCTGGAGGGCCTGCTGAGCGCGCGCGAGTTGCGCAGCTTCCGCGAGGCCATCGGTTTTCTATGGAGCGTGCGCATCCATCTGCACCTGGCGGCGGGTCGGGCCGAGGAGAAGCTGACCTTCGACTACCAGCCCGAGATCGCGCGGCGCATGGGCTGGCGCGGACGCGGCGACGAGCTGGCGGTCGAGCGTTTCATGCGGCGCTACTTCCAGGTGGCGCGCGAGGTCGGGGCCCTGACCCGCGCCGTCTCGACCCAGTTGGAGGCGCGCCAGCAGAAAAAAGCCCAAGGCTTGGCGCGCGGCCTGTCGCGGCTGATCCCGCGTCGGCGCGCCAAGCTGGCCTTTGACGGCCTGGCGGTCGAGGGCGGGCGCCTGACGGTGACGGGGGGCTCGGTCTTCGCCCATGACCCGGTGCGGCTGCTGCTGCTGTTCGTCGAGGCCGACCGGCTGGATCTGGACCTGCATCCCGACGCCTTCGCCGCCGTGATCCGCGCCCTGTCCCTGGTGACCCCGGCGCTGCGACGCGACCCGCGCGCGGCCGAGGCCTTTCTGACGGTCCTGGCGCATGGGCAGAGGCCCTATCGCGTCCTGTCGATCATGAATGAGACGGGCCTGCTGGGGCGTTTTCTGCCCGAATGGGGACGGATCGTCGGCCAGACCCAGTTCAATATGTACCACGCCTATACGGTGGACGAGCACACCCTGCAGGCCGTGGGCGTCATCAATGACATCGCCCGTGGCAAGCTGGAGGCGGACCACCCGGCCTCGACCGCCATCATCCACCGCATCGCCGATATCGAGGTGCTGATGTTGGCCATGCTGCTGCACGACGTCGGCAAGGGCGGCGACCGGGGGCAGCTGGAGGACGGGGCCATCGCCGCGCGCCGCGCCTGCGAGCGGCTGGGCGTCGATCCGCGCCGGATCGAACTGGTGGTCTGGCTGGTGCGCCATCACCTGCTGATGAGCGACTATGCGCAAAAGCGCGACGTCTCCGACCCCTCGACCGTGCGCGCCTTCGCCGAGGCCGTGGGCGACCCGGAGCGCCTGCGGATGCTGATGGTCCTGACCGTGGCCGACATTCGGGCCGTGGGGCCGGGGGTGTGGAACGGCTGGAAGGGGCAGTTGATGCGTGCCCTGTTCGAGGCGACCGAGGCTCTGTTCCGCGGCGACGCCGTGACGCGCGAAGACCCGCTGATCGACCATCCGGCCCTGGTCGAGCGGGCGCGGCGCGAGGGCGCGGCGGTCGAGGCCCTGCCCGCCGAAGGACCGTTGGAATCCACCGCGCGTGTGGCGGTGGCGGCGCTGGACCGCCCCGGCCTGTTCGCTGACCTGGCCGCCACCCTAGCCATGGCCGGGGCTGACGTGGTCGGGGCGCGTCTGGCCACCGCCGAGGACGGCACGGCGCTGGACGTGTTCGAAATTCAGGACGGGGCGGGCGAGGCCTATGGCCAGCGCGAGCCGCGCCGCCTCGCCATCCTGGTCAAGGCGCTGGAGCGAGCGGCGCAGAAGGGCGCCCGCGCCTCGGCGGTCGAGACGCCTCGGGTTAGCGCGCGCCGGGCGGTGTTCGAGGTGCGTCCCGTGGTGCGCATCGACGTCGAGGCCGGGACCAGCGCCGTGGTGGTCGAGGTCTCGGGCGCCGACCGGCCGGGCCTGCTGGCCGACCTGGCGCGGACCATCTCGGCGCACGGCTATTCGACCCGCTCGGCCCATGTGGCCAGCTTCGGCGAGCGGGCGGTGGACGGCTTCTACATCACCGACGCCGACGGGGCGAAGCCGACCGACGCGGGGCGTCTGGCGGCCTTGAGGGTCGGGCTGCTGGAGGTTCTGGACCGCGCGCCGCAGGGACCGGCGGGGCGGCGCATCGTGCCGGTGCGGGCCAGCGTGCGCGACGTCTCCGATCTGGAGGGCGAAGTGGGACGCAAGGCCATATCCAGCGGGTCGCGGGCGCGCTAAGGCGTTTGTTGGGCGAGCACAGAGACCAGCCGTGAACGACAAGACCGATCCCATCGAACCGGCGGCGTCTGTGCCGAGCGCAACGGCCACCGTCGAGCCGATCGTTCAGCCGCCCGCCGCCTCGGCGACGCTGGACGGCGATGCGCCCAAAGGGGGGGGCGTCATGCGCTCCTCGGCCATCTTCAGCGCCATGACCCTGCTCAGCCGCCTGGCCGGGTTTGCGCGCGACGTGGTCATCTCGGCGGCGCTGGGCGCCTCGGCGGGACCCGCGGCGGACGCCTACAACACCGCCCTGAACTTCCCCAACCTGTTCCGCCGCATCTTCGCCGAAGGGGCCTTCGCCGCCGCCTTCGTGCCGGCCTACGCCAAGACGCTGAAGACCGAGGGCGAGGCCGTGGCCGATCAGGTCGCCACCGACGCCCTGGCCGCCGTCGCCGCCGTCACCGTGGTCCTGACCATCCTGGCCCAGCTGTCGATGCCGTGGCTGATGACGGTCATCAACATCGGCTTCCTCGACGATCCGGCGCGCTTCAAGCTGGCGGTGATCCTGACCCAGATCACCATGCCCTACCTGCCCTGCATGGCCGTGGCCTCGTTGCTCAGCGGCGTGCTGAACGCGCGCGGGCGTTTCATCGTCTCGGGCGCCTATCCCATCCTGCTGAACCTGATCATGCTGGCCGCCGTCATCCCGGCCAAGGGCGACCAGATCGGCGCCGCCTATGCCGCCTCATGGGGCGTGGCTGTGGCGGGCGTGGCCCAGGCGGGTCTGTGCTGGTGGGCGGCGCGCAAGGCCGGGGCCAATATCCGCCTGACCATGCCGAAACTGACCCCGGCGGTGAAGGCCATCATCATCACCGCCATACCCGCCGCCATCGGCAATAGCGCGACCCAGATCAACGTCTTCATCTCGGGCAATCTGTCCAGCTTCGTCGCTGGCGGGCGGACCTGGCTGGCCACGGCGGACCGGCTGTATCAACTGCCGCTCGGCTTGGTCGGGGTGGCCATCGGCATCGCTCTGCTGCCCAAGCTGTCGGCGGCGGTGGCGTCCAAGGACCACGGCCAGCAGCAGGCATCGATGGACGAGGCCCTGGCCCTGTCCATGGCCCTGACCCTGCCGGCGGCGGCGGCCCTGCTGGCCATGCCCTATTTCCTGATCGACGCCCTGTTCACGCGCGGCGCCTTCCTGCAGGTCGATGCGGTGAACACCGCTCAGGCCCTGTTCCAGTTCGGCTGGGGCGTGCCGGCCTTTGTCCTGATCCGCATCCTGGCCCCGGCCTTCTTTGCGCGGGGCGACACGCGCCGACCCATGGTCTTCGCCCTGGTCTCGGTGGCCGTGAACGCGGCCCTGGCCATCGTCCTGTTCAACCTCGGCATGGGCATTTCCGGCATTGCCGCAGCGGTCAGCGCCGCGGCCTGGACCAATGCCCTTCTGCTGGGCGCGACCCTGTGGCGGCGCGGTCATTATCGGCCGAGCCCGGCGGCGGCTTCGCGGCTGGCGCGCATCCTGCTGGCCAGCATCGGCCTGGGCGTGGTGGTCGGCGTCGCCTCCTGGGCGCGGCCGATGCTGCAGGCGCCGGTCGAGGCCCTGCTGGGCGCGCTCGGATCGAACCACGGCGCCAAGGAGCTGACCCTTCTGGTCGTTGTGGCGGCGGGCGGTCTGACCTATGTCGCCCTGGCCTTCGCCACTCGCGCGATCACGGTCGCCGAGATCAAGGGTCTGATCCGCAAGGCGCGGTAGCCGAGGCGCAAGGGTGTCAACGCGGATGGGACGACCGCTTCCCTGCTCCTGGCCAGGAGGGGCGCGCGACGAGGCGTGAACCTTCGCGGACGATGAGGTTCTCTTCGATCCCGGCGGTCGTCAGAAGCTCCAGGGCGCGCTCCGTCTGGCCTTCCCCGTCGGCCTCGGTGACAACGACGATGACCTGAAACCGTGACGCGTCTGCCGGGCGATCGAAGCTGCCTTCGGCGCGTCCCTCGTGGAAGGCGAGGTCCACGCGTGTGGGCGGGAGGTCCGGGTCCGGTCGGACAGATTTGAGCGTCGCGACCGCGCTTGAAAGAGTCGAGCTTGGGGCTCGGGCGTGGACGTCAGCGCCGGACGGGCTCGGAAACATTTCCAGCGTGAGGACAGGCGGGACGCCCTCCTGCCAGACCGAGGTTCGCTTGTGGAGTGCAAGGCATATCCGCTCGTTCGGCTGCGACGGCCAGGCGAAGGCGGTATCCGCTCCGTAGGCGAGAAGTGAAGCCGAGCGCGTCCGTTTTGACTGCGACGCGACAGGCACGGTGTGCGGCCAGTAGGCGGCGCCGAGCATGCCCCTCATCGCTGGGCGGTCGTTCACGTCCTGCATCAGGCTCCAATCGCAGGGGCCGTCGCTGTAAGCGACCGATAGCTGCACCAGGTAGGGCCTCTCCGGCGCGGGCGGCCGCGTGGCGCAAGCGCCGATGGCGGTTGCGAGGATCAGTCCAGTGCAAGCATGAGCATATTTCATAAATCGACGATATTTGTATTTGTCGGGCCCGGTCAACCGAAGGCCCTAGCCCCGGCAGCCTTGCCCTTGGCGGCTTGAACCGATAAGCGCGAGGGCATGGCTCATTCGGGACACCCTTTCGTCGCCCGGCGATGGCGCGGCTGACTGTTCACCGCCTGCCTCCGCGCGCCTGTGCGTGCGCCGAATCCAGCCTCTTCGAGTTCCGAGAAATCCCCCATGACTGACCAGACCCCGGCCCCCGTCGCTCCGGTTGCGCCCGCCTATGCCGGTCCGCGCCGCATCCTGTCCGGCATCCAGGCCTCCGGCGCCCTGCACCTGGGCAACTATCTGGGCGCCTTGAAGCGCTTCACCGAGCTGCAGGACACGGGCGCGCCCCTGTTCGTCTTCGTCGCCGACATGCACGCCATCACCGTCTGGCAGGAACCGGAGAAGCTGACGGCCCAGACGCGCGAGATCGCGGCGGCCTATCTGGCGGCGGGGCTGGACCCGGCCAAGGCGACCATCTTCCCGCAGTCGGCGGTGCCGGCCCACGCCGAGCTGGCCTGGATCTTCAACTGCGTCGCCCGCCTCGGCTGGTTGGACCGGATGACCCAGTTCAAGGAGAAGTCGGGCAAGCACAAGGAGCGCTCCAGCGTCGGCCTCTACACCTATCCGGTGCTGCAGGCGGCGGACATCCTGCTCTACAAGGCGACCGAGGTGCCGGTCGGTGAGGACCAGAAGCAGCATCTGGAACTGACCCGCGACATCGCCGCCAAGTTCAACAACGACTTCGGCGTGCCGGGCTTCTTCCCGCAGCCGGAGCCGCTGATTCAGGGGCCGGGCACGCGCGTCATGAGCCTGCGTGATGGTTCGGCCAAGATGAGCAAGTCCGATCCGTCGGACCTGTCGCGCATCAACCTGACCGACGACGCCGACACCATCGCCGCCAAGATCAAGAAGGCCAAGTCGGACATGGATGTCCTGCCCGACACGCTCGAGGGTCTGGACGGACGGCCCGAAGCCAAGAACCTGGTGGCCATCTACGCCGCCCTGTCGGACACGACGCGCGAGGCGGTTCTGGCCGAGTTCGGCGGTCAGGGCTTCGGGGCGTTCAAGCCCAAGCTGGCCGAGCTGGCGGTCACGTCGATGGCCCCGGTCACGGCCGAGATGCGCCGCTTGATGGCTGACCCGGCCGAGATCGACCGCGCCCTGGCCGTCGGCGCCGAGCGCGCCCGCGAGGTGGCTCAGCCGGTGGTGGACGAGGTCAAGAAGATCGTCGGCTTCTGGCAGGGCTGATCGGCGCTTTTCGGACGTGACGACGGCGCGGCGGGTTTCGCGGCGGCGCCTTCGCGCCTAGATCATCCGGTCATGAGCCATCCTCTTGATCGCGCCGTTTTCAACGCCCTGACGACCCGCCTGTCGCGGTTCACCACGCCTGATTCCGGGGCCTTGGCCGCGCGCCTCGACCCCGAGGTCGGGGTCTTTCTGGCGGCGGCGGATGACAGCGCCGCCAGCCGTGAGGCGCTGGGCGTCCTGGCCCGGCGCTACCCCGGCGCGGGACTGGTCGAGCGCGAGGACGGGCCGATGGCCGGGGTCCTGCCCGAAGGCGTGCCGGTCGCCGCCCAGGTCGCCCTGGTGCAGATGACAGCGACGGCCCTGACGCCCGTCGGGCCGAGCGCGCGGCTGGACGGCGTGATTGAGGAACTGGGCGAGGCGGACGCCCCGGCCATGCTGGCCTTGGCGACCCTGACCAAACCTGGGCCCTTTCGCTCGAAGACCCGCGAGCTCGGCCCCTTCGTCGGGATCAAGCGCGACGGCCAACTGGTGGCCATGGCGGGGCGGCGGCTGCGCGTCGACGGCTTCACCGAGCTGAGCGGGGTCTGCACCCACCCGGACCATCGCGGTCAGGGTTACGCCGCCGCCCTGTCCCGCCTTGTGGTCAGCGAGATTCTGGCGACGGGAGAGGCGGCCTTCCTGCACGCCTTCGCCGATCACGAAGCGACGATCGCCTTCTATCGGGGGCTTGGATTCCAGACGCGGGCGCGCATGATCTACACATCATTGGGCGAGGCCTAGAGGAGACGCAGCATGAGCGGACACGGCGCAACGGTGGAATGGACGCGGGGCGAGCAGGCCTTCGCCGACAAGCGATACAGCCGCGCCCATGTCTGGCGCTTTGACGGCGGGGCCGTGGTGCCCGGCTCCTCGTCGCCGGCGGGCGTGCCGATCCCGATGTCGGACCCGGCGGGCGTGGACCCGGAGGAGGCCATGATCGCCTCCCTGTCCAGCTGCCACATGCTGTGGTTCCTGGCCTTCGCCGCCAACGCCGGCCTGGTCGTCGACCGCTATCTGGACGACGCCTCGGGCGAGATGGGCAAGAATGAAACAGGCAAGTCCTACCTGGCGCGCGTCGCTCTCAACCCGGTGACGAGCTTCACCGGACGTCAGCCTGATCAAGCCGAGCTGGACGCCCTGCATCACGCGGCGCACGAGCACTGCGACATGGCCCATACGGTGCGGTCCGAGATCACCGTCACGGCCCGTATCGGCTGAAAGCTCAGGCCGTCTCCTCCTCGATCAGGGAGCGGAAGGCGGCGTGTGCGGCCAGCATGCCGTCCGTCGTCGCCAGGGTGATATTGCCCGCCGGGCGCGCCAGGTCTCCGGCGGCGAAGACGCCCGGCTGACTGGTCTGTTGCTGGGCGTCCACCTTGACGATCCGGCCCATGGGGCTGTCCGTCATCTCGCAGCCCAGACGCTCGGCGAAACCGTTGGCCTGGCGCACATGGGCGCCGACGAAGAGGGCCTTCAGCGGGAGGAAGCGTCCATCGGTCAGTCGTGCGCCGGTCAGGGTGGGGGCTTCGCCCTCCAGCCGCTCGATGGGCGTCGGTTCGATGGTCACGCCGCGTCGGGCCAGAAGACGAGCGTCGTCCTCGCCCAGGCGCGCCGGGTCGATGAACAGCACGGCCTGGCCCCACTCGGCGACGATCATCGCATACTGGACCGCATGATCGCCGCGCCCCAGGACGCCGATCGGTCCGCCGCCGATCTCATAGCCGTGGCACCAGGGGCAGTGCAGGGCGGTTCGGCCCCAGCGCTCCTTCACGCCCGGGATGTCGGGCAGGACGTCCTCGACCCCGTGGGCCAGGATCAGGCGGCGACCCCTGGTGCGCGTGCCGTCGGCGAAGGCGACCGCGAAGCCGCCCTCGATGCGTTCGACCTCCACCGCCTCGGCCATGCGGAAGGCGGCGGTGGGATAGGCGGCCACCTGGGCGCGGGCGGCGGCGGCGATCTCTGATCCCGGACGGCCGTCGTTGCTCAGCACACCGTGGGCGCGGGCGGCGAAGCGGTTTCTCGGCCGGGCGTCGTCGATGACCAGGACCCGGCGGCGCGCCCGCACCAACTGCAGGGCGGCGGACAGGCCGGCGTAGGAGCCGCCGATGACGACGGCGTCATGAGGCATCGGATTTTCGCTGGTGCGCATGGAGAAGGTCTCTCTTGGGATGGGCGGCCAGCCGGCGCGAGAAGTCCGCCGCCAGATCGGCCAGGGTGATGGAGTCCAGCCGGGCCGCCAGCAGGGCGCGCGCGGCGGCATAGGTGTCGGACAGGGCGTCGTTGACGGCGGCCTCGATCAGGCAGCCCTCGGCCTCGACCGGCGGGGTTTCGGGCAGAAGGCCGGGTTCGCCGAGCGCGGCGTGGACCTGACCCAGGGTGACGCCGTCCAGCGGGCGGGCCAGCCGCCAGCCGCCGCCGTGGCCCTTCTCGGAGATCACCAGCCCTTGCTCCCTCAGGCCCGCCATGGTGCGGCGGACCACGACGGGGTTGGTCGACAGACAGGTCGCCAGCAGGTCCGAGGTCATGGGCTGGCCATGACGCTGCTCATGCTCGGCCATGTGCAGCAGGGCGTGGAGGATGTTGGACAGGCGGGAGTCGCGTTTCATGTAACTTCAATTGTTACGTGATGCGTCGCACGTCAAGACGGGGCGTGGAAATTAGTTTTCAGGCGTCCGGAGCCACGTCTTTGAGGAAGGCCGTGAAGCGACGAAGGGCTTCCAGCGTCAGATCGGGGTCGTGGCGCATCGGGCCGTTGCTGGTGGGTTCGTCAAAGGCGTGGGTGCCTTCGGCGACCCAGCTTTCGACCTCGGAGCCGCAGTCGCGGATCATGGCGTTGACCCGCTCGGCGTTCGATACCGTGGTCAGGTGGTCGCGCCTGGCCGTCATGGCCAGGACGCGCGGACAGTGCCGCCACGGCTTCATCCTGTTGAAGGCCCAGGCGCCGACATAGGGGTAGGCCAGCCACACCGCCTTGACGCCCGACAGGTCGCAGTCGCCGGGGTTGGCCACGCCCATGCGGCCCGGCTGCGGGTCTTCGCTCATCATCTCCATGATCGACCAGCCGCCGTGGCTCCAGCCGGCGAGCGACAGCATGGCGGGATCGACATCGGGGCGACGCGAAACGCCCTGGATGACGGCCAGCAGGTCCCCCGCCCGCTCATAGCCGCGCAGCACCAGGCCGGTGCAGACCGTGGTCAGGGTGAAGGCCCGGTTCCAGCCGCGCGGGCCATAGGAATCGACGATGAAGGCGCGCCAGCCCGCCGCCTTGGCCGCTTCGGCGTAGCGCGGCAGGTGGTCCCGCAGGCCGCCGCAGCCGTGGAACAGCAGCACCGCCGGACGCGGCCGATCGTCGTCGGGCCCGACCACGGTCACGTGCGGTTCCAGCATGGCCCAGCGGGCGTCGAGCGTATCCATCGGCCCAGCTTAGAGGTTCGCGACTGCGAGGAAAGGGGGCTTGCGGTTTCGATATATCGATATATCTATGTGGCAGTTCGATATATCTAAGTGAAAGAAGCGAGAACCATATGAGAGGATCCAGAGGGATCGAAAAGGCAGGTCATGGCTTTGGACGCGACCGTCACGGCGGCCACGGAATGGGTCATGGTCATGGCCACGGCTTCGGCCGAGGCGGTCACGGCCGTCACATGCGGCCTGAAGGCATGGGCGGCGAAGGCCGGATGCGCGGCGAGCGCCACGGGCGGCGTGGCGGCGGCGGACGCATGTTCGAGCACGGCGCCCTGCGCTGGGTGCTGCTATCGATGATCGCCGACAAGCCGAGCCACGGCTATGAACTGATCAAGGGCATCGAAAGCCGCATGGGCGGGACCTACGCCCCCAGCCCCGGCGTCATCTATCCCAGTCTGGCCCTGCTGGAGGACATGGGCGCGGTCAGCGTCGCCGCCGAGGGCGGCAAGAAGCGCTACGCGATCACCGACGAGGGCCGCCGTCTGCTGGACGAGAACGCCGAGGCTCTGGCCCACATCGACATGAAGATGAAGGCCCTGCGCGGTCGCCCCGACCGACCGGCGCGCATCGCCCAGGCCATCGAGGCCCTGCGCACCGCCACCCATCAACGCCTGACCCAGGAGCCGCCGCTGAGCGAAGCCGAGGTCGAGGCCATCGCCGACCTGCTGGAAACGGCCGCCGAAAAGGTGCGTCAGGCATGACCGAGACCCATCTGCGGCAACCCCGTCGGGTCCGCCATGAGCTGAAGTTCCGTCGCGCCCGCGTCGAGGCGGTCGAACAACTGACGCCGGTGTTGAAGCGCATTGTCCTGACCGGCGAGGAGCTGGAGGGCTTCTTCAGCCCCGGCTTCGACGACCATGTGAAGATCCTTCCGACAGCGCGCGGTCAGGCTCTGGTTCTGCCCACGGTCGGGCCGGAGGGGCCGGTCTTTGCGGAGCCGAAACCGATAGCGCGCGACTACACCCCGCGCGCTTTCGATGCGGCCAACCGAAGGCTGACCATCGACTTCGCGGTCGGCCACGGCGGCCCGGCCACGGCCTGGGCCGAGGATGCGCGGGTCGGCGACGAACTGGGTCTGGGCGGGCCGCGCGGTTCCTTCCTGATCCCTACCAGCTTCGCCGAGCATCTGCTGGTGGGGGACGAGGCGGCCATTCCCGCCATCGCCCGACGGCTGGAGGAACTGCCGGCCGGGGCGCGGGCCGTCGCCTGCATCGAGGTCAATGACGCGACGGGCGAACTGCAGCTAGCCAGCGCCGCCGAGGTCGAGATCGTCTGGGTCCACCGCAAGGGCGGGCCGCGCGGTCGGGCCGAGGCCCTGACGGCGGCGGCGGTCGCGGCGGCGCGGCGGATCGATCCGGCCGACGCCTATGTCTGGGTCGCCTGCGAGTCCACGGTCGCGCGGTCCATGCGATCGGCTCTGCTGGCGGCCCGACCGTTCAATCCGAAATGGATGAAGGTCGCCGGCTACTGGCGCCTGGGCCGCGCCGGCTCGCACGAGGTGATCGAGGACTGACGCGAGCAAAAGAAAAGGCGCTGCCGACGACCGGCAGCGCCTTTCTTCCGCTCGAGCAGCGGGCGACCGCGTCGCTCGCGTTAGCGCCCTTCCAGCCTAGTGCCGGAAGACGCGGACGCCCGTGAAGGCCATGGCGATGTTGTTCTCGTCGGCGGCGGCGATGACCTCGGCGTCACGCATCGAGCCGCCGGGCTGGATCACCGCCGTGGCGCCGGCCGCGATGGCTTCCAGCAGGCCGTCGGCGAAGGGGAAGAAGGCTTCCGACGCACAGGCCGAGCCTTGCGCCAGCGAATGGGCCAGGCCCTTGGCCTCGCCCGCTTCCTTGGCGCGGATGGCGGCGATGCGGGCGCTGTCGCGGCGGTTCATCTGGCCGGCGCCGATGCCCGCCGTCTGGCCGTCCTTGGCGTAGACGATGGCGTTGGACTTGACGTGCTTGGCCACGGTGAAGGCGAACAGCATATCCTGGATCTCGGTCGGGGTCGGCTGGCGACGGGTGACGATCTTCAGGTCCGAGGGCTTGATCAGCGAGGCGTCGCGCGACTGCACCAGGAAGCCGCCGGCCACTGAGCGGAACACCTCGCCCGCGCCGTGCGGGTTCGGAAGACCATCCGTGATCAGCAGGCGCAGGTTCTTCTTGGCGGCGAAGACTTCCTTGGCTTCCTCGTCGGCGCCGGGGGCGATGACCACCTCGGTGAAGATGCCGGTGATGGCGCGGGCGTCTTCACCGTTCAGCGGGCGGTTGACGGCGATGACGCCGCCAAAGGCCGAGACGGCGTCGCATTCCAGCGCGCGGGCATAGGCTTCCGACAGGGTGGCCCCGACGGCCACGCCGCAGGGGTTGGCGTGCTTGACGATGACGCAGGCCGGGGCCTCGAACTCGGCCACCAGCTCATAGGCGGCGTCGGCGTCGGCGATGTTGTTGTAGCCCAGCTCCTTGCCCTGAACCTGTTCGGCATAGGCCACGCCCGGACGCTTTTCGCCGGTGCGGTAGAAGGCGCCGGTCTGATGCGGGTTCTCGCCATAGCGCAGGGTCTGGGCCAGCGAACCGGCGATCGACTTGCGGGCCGGGGCGGCGTCGTTCAGCTGAGCGGCGAACCAGCCGGACACGGCGGCGTCATAGGCGGCGGTGCGGGCGAAGGCGCGGGCGGCCAATTGTTTGCGCAGGGCCAGGGTGGTCAAACCGTCGGCCTTCAGCGCCTCAAGGATCAGGCCTATGCTTTCGCCATCCACGGCGACGGCGACGTGGCCGTGGTTCTTGGAGCCCGAGCGGATCATGGCCGGGCCGCCGATGTCGATGTTCTCGATGGCCGCTTCAAAGCCGCCGCCGTCCTCGACCGTCTTCTCGAACGGATAAAGGTCGATCCAGACGATATCGATGGCGCCGATGTTGTGGGCGGTCATGGCCTCGGCGTGGGCCGGGGCGTTCCTCACGCCCAGCAGGCCGCCGTGCACCACGGGGTGCAGGGTCTTGACTCGGCCGTCCATCATTTCGGGGAAGCCGGTCAGATCGGCCACGTCCTTGACCGGCAGGCCATAGCCCGCGATCGCCGCCTTGGTGCCGCCGGTGGAGACCAGCTCGACGCCGAGCCCGGCCAGGGTGCGCGCGACATCCTCCAGCCCGGCCTTGTCCGACAATGAAATCAGGGCGCGGACGGGTTTGATCGCGTCCGGGGCGGGCGGAAAGTCGGGAGCGGCGGGCATGGGCGGCGTCCGTTAACAGCTGGGGCGGGGAGATGGCGCGGCCTCTAGCACCATCGGGGCGCGGCGTCAGCCCTTGGCGACCTCAGCCTTGGGCGCGACCATGAAGTCGCCCCGTTGCGCGGGGCGCCAGTCCGCTTCTGGCGGCCAGCTGTTCTTGGGCCCCGACCATCGGGCCGCCATGTAGGTCTCAGGCTCTAGCCGCTCGCCATTCAACAAGAGCACGCACTGAATGCTCAGGATGCGTGCCGACATGCGAACCGACAGTTCGCCCTCGCCGATCATGGTCAGCCAGGGCTCAGCATAGGCCTGGTGCGTGCGGAACATGCCCCGGCTGTCCTGGACGGTCTCGTCGTTGACCCTCAACCGTTCCTGAGCCCAGCCCAGCCAGTTGAAGGCGTTGTCCACCATCACGGTCGAGTTGCCGACCCGGTAGGTCCAACGCTGACAGATCATCAGCACTAGTGCGGGTCGCCCGCCGCGCCGGCGGGGCTCAGCTTCCAGCGGATCTTGGTGTCGGCGTCGGTGCGGGCGGAGCCGCGGACGACGATCTGCAAGGAGCGCCGGGTCAGGCCCTCGTCGACGTGGACGGCGGGTTCGATGGCCACGTCGGGGCCGTCGCTGCGGAACCACCAGCCACGACCCGAATGACCGCGCAGCAGGATGGAGCGGCGGTCGCGGGCCAGGGAGGCCTGGACGCCGGGCTCCAGTTGGAAGCGCAGGGCGTAGGGGGCGGCGATGGCGCGGGTCACGTCGGGGCGGCCTTCGGGCGGATGCAGGCGTTCCTCGGCGCGCAACTCGTCCAGACGCTGATCCAGATAGAGCCGGCGCTGATGCATCAGGCCGTAGAGCGGCATCCAGCCGTCGTGCTCGACCTCGAGCCAGACGGCGCCGTCGCCTTCGCGATGGTCGCGGGTGACGTGCAGGGCCGGGCCGATCAGGCGGGGGCCCAGAAGGTCGGCCTTCCAGCCGGACAGGGGTTCGCCCAGGGGCTGTTCGCCCAGCGTCAGGGTCGAGGCGCCGGGCGTCAGGCGCAGGGCCTGACGGTCGAGGGCGCGTGGGGTCCATCCGGCCGAGGTGAACAGGCGGTCGCGGCCGCAGACGACTTCCAGCGCCGCCGGTTGACCGCAAGCGGCGGCCGACCAGGCGCCGCGCGCCGGGGCCTCGACATCGACCATGACGGTCAGCAGGGGGCTGGAGATACGCACCAGTCCACCGATCGCGCCGCTGGGCGGGGCGGCGGGTGCATCATCATGGGCGCGGGCGGCGGCGACGCGTTCCGGCGTGGACGGCCCACCGCCCTGGAAGGCGGCCAGGCGACCGTCGGGCAGGGCCAGGATGCGAAGGCTGGTCGTCAGGCGCGAGATGGCGGCGGCCACCGGCTCGGGCGTCGGCTCGGACAGCTGGGCCAGGGCGTCGTCCAGGGTCAGCAGGTCGAGCAGCAGCTCCAGACCCATTTCCGGGGCGCGGGCGGCGTGGTGGCCGTCGGCGCCGACCGTGACCTCCAGAGCGTGGGGCAGGCGTTTCAGCGCGGTGCGACGGACGCCGGCCCCAGCCTTGCCCGCCAGGGCGCAGCCGGCGATGGCGGCGGCGGTCAGGCGCTCGGCTCGGCCCATCAGGCCGCCGGGCGGACGCAGCAGCTGGCGGGCTTGCCGGGCCAGAATATCGGTCAGGCGCAGGCGCTCAAGCTCGGTCGCCACCCCGGCCAGACGCCGTCCGGCGCAGGCCAGATGATAGGTGCGCCGCGCCAGGATGTCGGGGTCCCACGAGAAGGGCGACCAGCGGTTGAAGATGTCGTCCCAGGCCAGCGTCAGCGCCAGGGCTTCGCGCAGGCCGCGATCGCCGTGGGCCATCATCTCGGGCATCCAGACGAAGGCGTGCAGTTCGACGGCGAAGGCCCGGCTGGGGGTGGGGCGGTTCCACAGGTCCGCCGGACCCTCGGCGTCGAGGCTGAGCCCGGCCAGTGTAAAACGGCCCGACAGCAGGGGGCGAGGCGCTTCTTCGCGCAGGGGGCGGAAGTCGCGCGGGCTGACCGCGAAGCCGTCGGCGCGGGCGCCCTTCAACGTCATCGTATAGCCGGGCAGGCCGTAGAGCTCGATCCACAGCTGGCGCGCGGCCAACTGCCCGGCGACGGCGGCCCAGAGCGCAGGGTCGGCCTTGGGGCCGCCCGTGGCGCGCACCGGAGTGCGGACCGGCGCGCCCTTCAGGCCGGGAATGTGGCCCTCGGTCAGGCCGCCTTCTGTTTCGCGCGGGGCGAAGGGGCCGAGGGGGCTCACGCGGCGGCGGCTTTCAGAGCCTGGATGTTGGCGGCGTAGGCGTCCGGTCCGCCCTTGAAGACGAAGGAGCCGGCGACCAGGGCGTCGGCCCCGGCGGACAGGCAGGCTCCGGCGTTGGCGGCGACCACGCCGCCGTCCACCTGCAGGTGGGCCTTGGACCCGGCGCGGTCGAGGATGGCGCGGGCGCGCTCGATCTTCTTCAGCGAGGACTCGATGAATTTCTGACCGCCGAAGCCGGGGTTGACCGACATGATCAGCACCAGGTCGACCAGGTCGACGGCCTCTTCCAGCACGCTCAGCGGCGTGGCCGGGTTGAAGACCAGACCGGCCTTGGCGCCCAGCTGGCGGATCTGACCCAGGGTGCGGTGGACGTGTGGGCCGCTTTCGGGGTGGACGCTCATGATGTCGGCGCCCGCCGCGCGATAGGCCTCCAGCCAGTTATCGACCGGGGCCACCATCAGGTGCACGTCGAACGGCAGGGTGGTGTGGGGGCGCAGCGCCTTCACCACGTCCGGGCCGATGGTCAGGTTGGGCACGAAATGGCCGTCCATGACGTCGACGTGAATCCAGTCAGCGCCCGCGGCCTCCAGGGCGCGGACTTCTTCACCCAGCTTGGCGAAGTCGCTGGCGAGGATGGAGGGGCAGATGAGCGGGGCGGTCGCAGTCGTCTGGGTCATGGTTCTGCGACTTACGGCCCCTTGGCGCGAGGGGCAAGCCGGGCCGCTGACGCAGGGCGGCGCGGCAGGTGTTCACTGGCGCTTCGCGAACGGTCGGCGGTGGTTGTTGGCGAAGGCGCGGCGGTCGAGGACGCAAGGCCGCTGGCGGGGTTCGGCGGGGCGAGGGAGGAGGGGGCGACTGCTTCAACCGCCCCTCGACAGGACCCGTCATGATCCGCTCCCTCGCCGTCGCCGCCCTGCTGGCTCTTGCTTCTCCCGCCCTGGCGCAGAACGCCGACAACCGCCTGACCCTGACCTTCGAGACGGGCGCCGAAACCGGCGCGGTTCTGGTCGCCCTCTATGACAGCGAGGCCGCCTATGAGGGCGGTCAGCCGGCGCGCGTGGCCCAGGTCGATGTGGCCGGGGGGCAGCGCGAGGCGGTGTTCGACCTGCCCGCCGGGACCTATGGCATGAAGGCCGTTCACGACGTCAACGGCAACGGCAAGATGGACGTCAATCCGTTCGGCATGCCGAGCGAACCCTATGCCTTCTCCAACAATGCGGTGGGCAATATGGGGCCGGCCAAGTGGGACCGCGCCCATTTTGAAGTGTCGGGCGCCACGGCTCAGACCATCCGCATTCGCTAAGCTCTGATGCTCGGAGAGACCGCCATGACCCCGACCCGTCGCAGCCTGTTCATGGGCGCCGCTGCGCTTGCAGCCGCCCGCGTCCTGACCCCCGACCGGGCCTATGCCGCGCAGGCGATGAGCGCGACCGCCGACTGGGCCCTGGCCACCGCCGACGTCGAGGGCGACGTGGCGCCGCGCGCCCTGCAACTGGTCCACGGCCGGGCGCCGGCCGGGCTGTCGGGCAGCCTCTATCGCAACGGGCCAGCCAAGTTCCGTCGCCCCGGCGGCTCGGCCCAGCATTGGTTCGACGGCGACGGCCTGATCCGCCGCTGGCGGGTGCAGGATGGTCAGGCAAGCCTGACCGCCCGCTTCGCCGACACGCCCAAGCGCCGTCAGGAGGCCGAGGTCGGGGCCATGCTGATGCCGGGCTTCGGCACAGTTGCCGATCCGCGCGCCCGTATTGGCTCAGCCGACGACGCCAGTCCCGCCAACACCTCGGTCCACAAGGTCGGCGGCAAGCTGTGGGCCCTGTGGGAGGCGGGATCGCCCCTGGCCATGGACCCCGAGACGCTTGAAACCGAGGGCTTTGTCGCCCTGCGTCCCGACCTGAAGAACATGCCCTTCCTGGCCCATCCGCGCATCGAGCCGGACGGCCGCATCTGGAACCTGGGGATCAACGGAAAGCAGGCCATGGTCTGGCGCCTGGCGGCGGACGGGGGGCTGGAAGACGCCGAGGTGATCGCCCTGCCGCGCGCCAGCTATATCCACGACTTCAGCGCCACGGCGAAGTCTCTGGTCATCGTGCTGCAGCCCTGGGTGCATACGCGCAACATCATGCCCCTGTCGGCGGCCTTCGAGTGGACGCCGCAGGCCGGGACGCAGATTCTGGTGATCGACAAGGCTGACCTGAGCCAGCGCCGGATCTATGAACTGCCGCCCTTCGGCTTCTTCCATGCGGGCGACGCCTGGGAAGAGGCGGACGGGACCATTCGCCTCGACCTGTGCGCCCACAAGGACATGGATTTCGCCGCACGCGGCGCCCATGAGGTGCTGAACGGCGTGCCCCTGGGTCATGACCCGGCGGAGCTGGCCATGGTGGTGCTGGAGCCGAACGGTCGCGGGCGGCTGGAACGGACGGGCGTGGTCGGCGAGTTCCCGCGCAGCGACCCGCGTCGCGCCGGTCTGGCCCGCCGTTTCAGTCTGCACACGACGGGCGAGCGCGCCGACCGGCCCCTGGCCTCGGCGATAGGGGTGACGGACTGGTCGTCAGGCCGCACGCGGTCCTTCGACTTCGGCCCCGACCATGTGACCGATGAGATGGTCTATGTGCCCAGGCCGGGCGGGACGCACGAGGCCGACGCCTGGCTGGTCGGCCCAAGCATCAACCTGAAGGCGGGGGTTAGCGAACTGCACGTCCTGGACCTGATGCACGTCGAGGACGGCCCCGTCGCCACATGGCGCGCCGACGTGGCCCTGCCGGCGGCGTTTCATGGCAACTGGGTGTGAGGCGAGGGCGCCTTTGCGGTCGAACGTCTGCTCACGACCTGTTGCGGACATTCACCTTGGCCGTCACTGTGCGAGTGTCATCGCCTTCAACTGGGAGACCGCGTGCAAGACCGCAGATACCCGCCTCTCCCGGAGAAGTTGGTGCAACCGCTCTCAGCGGTCGAAGCGACCGACGGCCTTTATCGCCCCTGCATGGTGACCTTGCATGACGGCAGCACGCTCGACTGCGTCTACCTCGTGGAAGCGCAACCTTGGTTCAGCGTATGGGGCGTCTGGCCGGAGGATGACGAGGCCAAGTTGTCGGTAGATGTCAGAGCCGTGGCAGCAATTGAAGACAGCCCGTCCCGACTTCCTGCGAGCGTTGCCAATGCCCTTTACGCTGCTGGTGAAAGCGGCATGGGCTACACGATATTCACTGTCCAGTTCGTGGACGAGAGCAGCGTCACGGTTGTCACAGGCAACGCGATTGATTTCATCGACTACCCGCGGGGCCAATCCAAGGAGACCGTAGTGAACGCGCTCCCCCACGTGGGCCGGGATGATCCGCAAATTTGTAACGGCCCGCGTTATCACTGGTGCCTCTACGACAGTGCTGGAGAGACCGGTTAAGGTCCGCTTCCCACCGTTAGCGGACGTTAAGGTGCACTCACCACCACCCCGCCTCCCTCAGCGCCCGGGCGTAGCGACGGCTGACGGGGGCGATCAGGTCGCTGTCGCCGCCGCCGTCCAGAGTCAGGGCGGCGCGGCCGTCGCCGCGGGCGACGGAGGCGACGGCGTCGCGGGCCACCCACCAGCTGCGATGGGTCTGGGCGCCTTCCAGGCCTTCCAGTTCACCGAGGGCGTCGGACAGGCGCATCAGGATCAGGTCCGAGCCGCGGTCGGTATGCAGGCGCAGGTAGTGGTCCTCCGCCTGGACCGCGATCAGGCGGGCGCCGCGCAGCTTGGGCGGCAGGCGCTCCAGGAAGCGGGCGGGCGCGGCGCCGGGGGCCGAGGCGTGGGTCTCGACTGGTGTTTCTCGTCCCAGAAAGACGTTCAGGGCGCTGAGGACGGCGGTGATCAGGGCGACCGGGGCGAAGAAGTGGATCAGGGCGTCGGCGTGGCGCAGCCGCCCCTCGAACAGCAGGCCGGTCAGGGCCCAGACCGCCACCGTCAGAGGGCCTGTGATGACCAGGGTCAGGGCGGCGGTCGCCAGCCAGGGGCGGGCGTCCACGTCGATGAAGCGCCCGACCAGGGCGCCGCAGGCATGGCCCCACAGGCCGCCGACCACCATCAGGGGAATCCAGTAGGCCAGCCGGTGCGTCAGGGGCGCGCCGGCCGAGCCGAAGGCGCCGCTGAGGGCCAGGAAGACGCCCGCGCCCACGGCCACGACGAGGCCGCGCAGGAAGTCGCGTTTTCTCGAGCCGGGCGAAAGATCGGCCAGGCGCATCAGGCGTTCGACTTGGGGCCGCAGACGGCGCGGAAGCCGGCGGCGGCGAAGCGCACCATGTAGTCGCAGGCGCTGTCCAGATCGCCGGACTTGCACAGGCCGCCGGACAGGCGGTCCAGGCGACCGGTCTCGCCCAGGGTCAGGGTCAGGGCGCCCGACAGGTTGTGATAGGCCCAGTAGAGGTCGGTCTCCTCGGCCTCGGGCAGGACGCGCTTGACCAGTTCCAGCAGGCGCCGGATCGCGGGGTCGAAATAACGGGCCATGGTCTCGCCGCCGAAGGCCGGGTTGGCGTTGGTCTGGGCCACCAGGGCGGCGTAGTGCTTCCATCCCGGTCCGCCCTTCAGCGACCACTGGAATGGCGGACGCAGGAAGGCCTCGAACAGGCCCTCCAGGGTCATGGCGTCCCCGGCGGCCTCGGCGTAGCGGTCGACGGCGGCGACGCGCTCGGCGTTCCAGACCTCAGCCCTGCGGGTGAATACAGCGTCGAACAGCTCCTTCTTGGCCCCGAAGTAGTAGTGGACCAGGGCGGTGTCCACGCCCGCCTCGCGCGCCACCTCGCGGATGGTGACGCCATAGAAGCCGTGCTTGGAGAAGAGGTCCTCGGCGGCGTTCAGAATGGCCTCGCGGGTCTCGCCCGCGCCCGTGGTCTTGGTCTTCTTGGGGCGGCCGCGGCGGGCCGGGGCGGTGACGACGGGCGGCAGGGTCGGGGCGAGGTCGTCGTCAGGTTTCATGGGCGCAAGCTAGTCGTGGTTGGACCCTCAGTGCAACGGCGCCACAGGCGGGGCCGATTTGCGGCGGATTTCAGCGTGGCCGTTTGACAGATCGTCGAAAGATCGGCACGTTCCATGAAAATCATTGAACGCTGAATAAAAGCGTCGATTGGGCTGGAAACAGGGAATGGGATCCAAATGAACAGACTCGTGAAGACCGTCTTGCTCGCGGGCGCCGCCTGGGGCGCGCTTTCGGCCAGCGCTGTGGCGCAGGAAGCTTCGGCTGAGGCGCAGGCCTCCAGCATCGATGACGTCATCGTCACCGCGCGCCGTCGCGAGGAAACGCTCAAGGACGTGCCGGTCTCGGTTTCGGCCCTGGGCGCCGAGCGCCTGGAGGAAACCGGCGCAACCGACATCACCGCCCTGCAGCAGCAGACCCCGAACGCCACGGTTCAGGTCGCGCGCGGTTCCAACTCGACGCTGATCTCCTTCATTCGCGGCATCGGCCAGCAGGACCCTCTGTGGGGCTTTGAGCCAGGCGTCGGCCTCTATGTCGACGACGTCTATGTGGCCCGCCCGCAGGGCGCGGTGCTGGACATCTTCGACATCCAGCGCATCGAGGTCCTGCGCGGCCCGCAGGGTTCGCTGTATGGCCGCAACACGGTCGGCGGCGCCATCAAATACGTGACCTCGCGTCTGGACCCGGATTCACCGGAACTGACCCTGCGTGGCGCCTACGGCAGCTATAATCAGGTCGACCTGCTGGCTCAGGGCTCGATGCCGGTCACGGACAAGCTGCGTATCGGCGCCGCCGTCGCCAGCTACAACCGCGACGGCTATGGCGAGAACCTGAACACGGGCGCCGAGCACTACAACAAGGATGTCCTGGCTGGTCGCGTCAGCGTCGAGTTCCAACCTTACGACAACGCCTTCTTCCGCCTGGCCTATGATCGGGTCGAGGACAAGTCGAACCCCCGTCACGGCCATCGCGAAGTGGCAGGCGTCGGCCCCGGCGCGGGCGTGCCGGGCAGCGTCTATGACACCTATGCCGGCCTCGGAGATCGGAACAAGGTGACGACCGAGGGCGTGTCGCTGACGGCCCAGGTCGATCTGAACGACGTCTGGTCCTTCAAGTCGATCACCGCCTATCGCACCGGCGACACCGACACCCTGATCGACTTCGACAATACCCCGGCGCCGACGCTGGACGTGCCGGCCATCTATGGCGACCGCCAGTTCACCCAGGAATTCCAGGCGCTGTTCAGCACAGACCGGATCCAGGGCGTCGCCGGCCTCTTCTACCTGGACGGAACGGCCTCAGGCGCCTTCGACACCATCGCCCAGAATTTCGGCATCGTCATCGGCACCGCCGGCTATGTCGAGACGACCAGCATCGCCCTGTTCACCGACGTGAACCTGGACCTGACCGATCGTCTGCATCTGGGCCTGGGCGCGCGCTACACCCTGGATGACAAGACGGGCCACGTTTTCCGCGCCAACTACCTGGGCGCGACCCGCAGCCCGCTGCTGGGCGGCGCGGCGCGCAATCCCATCCTGCTGCGCACCGACTATACGCGCTCGAACACCTTCGATCAGTTCACGCCCAAGGCTTCGCTGTCCTATGACTTCTCGGACCGCCTGACCGGGTACGCCTCCTATTCGAAGGGCTTCAAGTCGGGCGGCTTCGACATGCGCGGCGACGCCATCCTGACGCCGAACACCGTCAACGGTTATCAGCCGGAAACGGTCGACTCCTATGAAATCGGCCTGAAGGGTTCGGCCTTCGACCGCCGCCTGAGCTTCGCTTCGGCCATCTTCTACAACCAGTATGAAGACCAGCAGGTCACCACCCAGGTTCCGGCCGTGGGCGGTATCGCCAGCTTCGTCGACAACGTCGGTTCGTCGAAATTCTTCGGCGCCGAAGTCGAAGGCTCGCTGGTGGTCACCGACAGCCTGACGGCCAACTTCGCCGTCGGCTATCTCGACTCCAAGTTCGAGGAGTTCCTGCGCTACAATCTGACGACCCAGAAGTATGAGGACATCTCGGATCTGGTGGTGCTGCAGAACGCGCCGAAGTGGACGGGCTATCTGGGCCTGACCTGGCGCGGCGACGTGGCCGGCGGTTCGCTGGCGGTGACCCCGTCGGTCAGCTATCGCGACGACTACAGCCAGTTCGAGTTCCCCAACCCCGTGCTGGATCAGGACGCCTTCGCCCTGGTCGATCTGTCGGTGGTCTGGACCGACCCGAGCCGCACCTGGACGGTCGGCGTCTATGGCAAGAACCTGACGGACGAGGAATACCGCGTCGGCGGCTACAACTTCCTCGGCGCCGCCTACAACAACTCCCTGATCGGCTACTACGGCCCGCCGCGCACCGTGACGGCGTCGCTGCAGTACAAGTTCTGATCGGGGTGACTTCTCCTGAACGCCTGATCATCTGATCGCGGGCGGCGGTTCCGACGAGAGCCGCCGCCCTTTTTCTTTTGGCGTCGCCGGGCGGCGCCGCTACCGTCGCTTCAACAAAGTAAAAGAAGCCCGAGGGGGGCACGCCATGACCACGTCCGAGGCCGCAGCGCCCAAGGAGGCCGTCGAAAAGGCCGTCTCTCCCGGCTATCGCTACTATGTGCTGGCGGTGCTGATCCTGATCTACATGCTGAACTTCCTGGATCGGCAGATCATCGGCATCCTGGCGGCGCCGCTGAAGGAAGAATTCGGCATGTCGGACAGTCAGTTCGGCCTGCTGGGCGGGATCGCCTTCGCCTCGGTCTATTCGACCCTGGCCATTCCTCTGGCCTGGATGGCGGATCGGGTCAGCCGGGTGTGGATCATGACCGGAGCCCTGGCGGTCTGGTCGGGCTTTACCGCCCTGTGCGGGGTGGCGGGCTCGTTCACGCAACTGTTCCTGTGCCGCATGGGCGTCGGAGTCGGCGAGGCGGGCGGCGTGGCCCCGGCCTATTCGCTGATCGCCGACTATTTTCCGCCGCACCAGCGCGCACGCGCCATGGCGGCCTTCGCCTTCGGCATTCCTCTGGGCATGGCGGCAGGGACCCTGGTCGGGGGCTTGTTGGCGGCGACCTATGGCTGGCGGACCGCCTTTATCGTGGTGGGCCTGCTGGGCGTTCTGGTCGCGCCCCTGCTTCGACTGACGGTTCGAGACCCCAAGCGCGGCGGGACGGACGCCGCCAAGACCGCCGCCCAGGTCGCGGCGCTGGAAGCGGCCCCCGCAGGTTCGGATCGTCCGGGCAAGCTGGCCGCCCAGATCATGCTCGGCGTGGGCGCGGGCGCCCTGGTCCTGGCGGGGCTGATCCAGTTCGCCGGCCTGTCGCTGGGCAATCCGCTGGTCTTCGCCTTCGGCGGTTTGCTGGGCGTGGTGATCGGCGTTTCGCTGATGATCGCGCGGCGCACCGCCACGGTCGTCATCAAGAAGCGCAGCTTCTGGCTGCTGGCGCTGGGCGCGGCCTCGTCCTCGGTTTGCGGCTACGGCGTGGCGGGCTGGCTGCCGCTCTTCTTCATGCGCAGTTTCGATCTGACGCTGAAGCAGACCAGCATCTACTATGCCGGCATCGCCCTGATCGGCGGCATCCTGGGCATCTGGATGGGCGGCATGATCGCCGACAAGCTGTCGAAGCGCGGCAAGGGCGCCTATCCGATGGTGCCGGCCGTGGCCTTCCTGATCTCGGCGCCCTGTTTCATCCTGGCGATGAACTCGCCCTGGCTGATCGGTCTGGTCCTGCCGGGCGGCGGCAGCCATACGCAACAACTGGTCCTGGCCTTCCTGATCTTCCTGCTGCCGACGGGGCTGAACCTGGCCTGGCTGGGGCCGATCACGGCGGCGGTCCAGCATCTGGTGCCGGCGGCCATGCGCTCGACCGCCTCGGCCCTGTTCCTGCTGGTCAACAACCTGCTGGGGATCGCGGTCGGTTTCTACTACTTCGGCTGGATGAGCGACCTGCTGGCGCCGCGCTTTGGTGAAGAGAGCCTACGCTGGGCCATCTACACCGGCATGGGCTTCTATGTCCTGGCGGCCTTCCTGTTGTTCGGGGCCTCGCGCACGCTGAAGAAGGACTGGGTCGACTGATCCCGTCCAGCTTGGACCATAAGAAAAGGCTCTGGCGGCCATAAGGAGGGGGGCGGTTGCGCAGGCGAAGGCGCGACGCCTATAAGCGCGACCAAAGTTTCCACAACCTTCCTCCCAACGGCGCGGATCAGACATGAACATTCACGAGTATCAGGCCAAGCAGGTTCTCAAGGCCTTTGGCGCCCCGGTCGCCGAAGGCGTCGCCATCACCTCGGCCGACCAGGCCGAAGCCGCCGCCAAGCAACTGCCTGGCCCGCTCTATGTGGTGAAGTCGCAGATCCACGCCGGCGGCCGCGGCAAGGGCAAGTTCAAGGAACTGCCGGCTGACGCCAAGGGCGGCGTGCGCCTGGCCTTCTCGATCGAGGACGTGGTCAAGAACGCCAAGGAAATGCTGGGCAACACCCTGGTGACGGCCCAGACGACCGACGCCGGCAAGCAGGTCAACCGCCTCTACATCGAAGACGGCGCCGACATCTCGCGCGAGCTTTACCTGTCGATCCTGGTCGATCGCGCCTATGGCCGCATCTCCTTCGTCGTCTCGACCGAAGGCGGCATGGACATCGAAGCCGTCGCCCACGACACCCCGGAAAAGATCATCACCGTCGTCATCGACCCGACGACCGGCGTGACCGAAGCCGACTGCGCCACCCTGTCGGACGCGCTGAAGCTGGAAGGCGACGCCCGTGAAGACGGCAAGTCGCTGTTCCCGGCCCTGTATAAAGCCTTCGTCGAGAAGGACATGGCCATGCTGGAAGTGAACCCGCTGATCGTCATGGAAAACGGTCACCTGCGCGTTCTGGACGCCAAGGTGTCGTTCGACGGCAACGCCCTGTTCCGTCACCCCGACATCAAGGAACTGCGCGACGAGACCGAGGAAGACGCCAAGGAAATCGAAGCCTCGGAATGGGACCTGGCCTATGTCGCCCTGGACGGCAACATCGGCTGCATGGTCAACGGCGCCGGCCTGGCCATGGCGACCATGGACATCATCAAGCTGTACGGCAAAGAGCCGGCCAACTTCTGCGACGTCGGCGGCGGCGCCGGCAAGGACAAGGTCGCAGCGGCCTTCAAGATCATCACCGCTGACCCGGCCGTCCAGGGCATCCTGGTCAACATTTTCGGCGGCATCATGAAGTGCGACGTCATCGCCGAAGGCGTGGTCGCGGCCGTCAAGGAAGTGGGCCTGAAGGTGCCGCTGGTGGTGCGTCTGGAAGGCACCAACGCCGAGCTGGGCAAGAAAATCCTGAACGAGAGCGGCCTGACCATCCAGGCGGCCGACGATCTCGACGACGCCGCCCAGAAGATCGTCGCGGCGGTCGGCTAAGGCGTCAGCCTTACTCGCCACCGCCCAGCTGACACCCAGAATTCAGAGCACAGACACATGTCCATTCTCGTCAACAAAGACACCAAGATCATCGTGCAAGGCCTGACCGGCAAGACCGGCGGCTTCCACACCGAACAGGCCCTGGCCTACCACGGCACCCAGATGGTCGCCGGCGTGCACCCGACCAAGGGCGGCACCAACTGGACCGGCTCGCACGGCGAAACCCTGCCGATCTACGGCTCGGTCGCTGAAGCCAAGGAACGCACGGGCGCTGACGCCACCGTGATCTACGTCCCGCCGGCAGGCGCCGCCGACGCCATCATCGAAGCCATCGAGGCCGAGATCCCCTTCATCACCTGCATCACCGAAGGCATCCCGGTGCTGGACATGGTGCGCGTCAAGGCTCGCCTGGACCGCTCCAACTCGCGCCTGCTGGGCCCCAACTGCCCCGGCATCCTGACCCCGAACGAGTGCAAGATCGGCATCATGCCGGGCAACATCTTCTCCAAGGGTTCGGTCGGCGTCGTCTCGCGCTCGGGCACCCTGACCTATGAAGCCGTGTTCCAGACCACCAACGCCGGCCTGGGTCAGACCACGGCTGTCGGCATCGGCGGCGACCCGGTCAAGGGCACCGAGTTCATCGACGTCCTGGAAATGTTCCTGGCCGACCCGGAAACCACCTCGATCATCATGATCGGTGAAATCGGCGGCGGCGCCGAAGAAGACGCCGCTCAGTTCCTGATCGACGAAGCCAAGAAGGGCCGCTCCAAGCCCATGGCCGGCTTCATCGCCGGTCGTACGGCTCCGGCCGGCCGCACCATGGGCCACGCCGGCGCCATCGTTTCGGGCGGCAAGGGCGACGCGGAATCCAAGATCGCTGCGATGGAGGCTGCGGGCATCCGCGTCTCGCCGTCGCCGGCCCGTCTGGGCCACACTCTGCTGGAAGTGCTGAAGGGCTAAGGCTCTTTAGGGGGCTACGCTCGCGACGCGGTCACTCGCTTCTTGAGCGCGGCAAAGGTCGCTACGCTCGCGACGCGGTCGCTCGCCGCTTGAGCGAGTTGACCGCCCCACCGTCGACGGTGACGTCCTCGGTTCAGGGTGGCGAGCGCGACCGAACGATGTTCCGGGGCTAAAATTCGCGCCCCGAGACCTTTTAAAACGCCTCCGGAATCGTCCGGAGGCGTTTTTTCTTGCCAATTCGACCAATTTCCACCCGCTCCGCCCCGCTTCGGTCATGACCGGTAAGGAAACACGGCCTATATGAGCGGCGCCGCTCACCGCGCAGGCGTGCGCGCGCGGCCGAATGTAGGACGACGAGAGAAACATGGCGGACGATGCAGGTCAGCTGAACCAGGTCTTTGCCGAGACCAGCTTCCTCTATGGCGCGAACGCCGCCTTCATTGAGGACCTGCACGAAAAATGGGCCGCAGACCCCGGCTCGGTGTCGGGGGAATGGCGCGCCTTCTTCGATCAGTTGAAGGACAACGCCGACCTGGTGAAGCAGTCGGCCGCCGCCGGCTCGTGGGGTCGTGGCGCCGCCACTGACCCGTCCGAGGACACCGCCGTCTTCGACGGCCGCTGGCCCGCGCCGAAGGTCGATCCCAAGACCGCCGCCGGCAAGCCCGGCCCGCGTCCGGCCGCCCCGGCGGCTGACGCCGCTGGCGCCGTGACCGCCGCCGACGTGCGCGCCGCCGCCCATGACTCGATCCGCGCCCTGATGCTGATCCGCAGCTACCGCGTGCGCGGCCACCTGCAGGCGACGCTGGACCCGCTGGGCATCGAACAGCCGATCGAAAACCCCGAGCTGACCCCCGAATTCTACGGCTTCACCGCCGCCGACATGGACCGCCCGATCTTCCTGGACGGCGTCCTGGGCCTGCAGACCGGCTCGATCCGTCAGGTGCTGGAGATCCTGAAGCGCACCTATTGCGGCAACATCGGCGTGCAATACATGCACATCGCCGAGCCGGACGAGAAGGCCTGGCTGCAGCAACGCTTTGAAGGCCCGGACAAGTTCGAACAGAACGCCTTCACCAAGGAAGGCAAGCTGGCCATCCTGCACAAGCTGATCGAGGCCGAGGGCTTTGAACGCTTCCTGCACAAGCGCTTCCCCGGCACCAAGCGCTTCGGCCTGGACGGCGGCGAGGCCATGGTCCCGGCCCTGGAGCAGGTGATCAAGCGCGGCGGCGCCCTGGGCGTCGATGAGATCGTCTTCGGCATGGCCCACCGCGGCCGCCTGAACACGCTCGCCGCCGTCATGGGCAAGCCCTACAAGGCCATCTTCCACGAGTTCCAGGGCGGTTCGACCGTGCCGTCGGACATCGAAGGTTCGGGCGACGTCAAATACCACATGGGCGCCTCGTCGGACCGCGAGTTCGACGGCAAGAAGGTCCACCTGTCGCTGACGGCCAACCCGTCGCACCTGGAAATCGTCAACCCGGTCGTCCTGGGCAAGGCGCGCGCCAAACAGGCCTTCGACATCCGCGAGGCCGAGGTCAATATCGGCAAGCCGGACAATGAGTGGGTGCTGGACCGCTCCAAGGTGGTGCCCCTGCTGATCCACGGCGACGCCGCCTTCGCCGGTCAGGGCGTTGTGGCTGAATGCTTCGCCCTGATGGGGCTGAAGGGCTACCGCACCGGCGGCACCCTGCACTTCGTCATCAACAACCAGATCGGCTTCACCACCAGCCCGCGCAACTCGCGCTCGTCGCCCTATCCGTCGGATGTGGCGCTGATGGTCCAGGCCCCGATCTTCCACGTCAACGGCGACGATCCCGAAGCGGTCGTCTTCGCCGCCAAGGTGGCCACGGAATACCGCCAGAAGTTCCACAAGGACGCGGTGGTGGACATGTTCTGCTACCGCCGCTTCGGCCACAACGAAGGCGACGATCCCACCTTCACCCAGCCGCTGATGTATTCGAAGATCCGCGCCCAACCCTCGACGCGCGAGATCTACGCCAAGCGTCTGGTGGAACAGGGCGTGGTCACGCAAGCCGAGGTCGACGCCGAGGTGTCCCGCTTCGAGGCCTTCCTCGACGCCGAGTTCGAGGCAGGCAAGATCTTCAAGGCTGACAAGGCCGACTGGCTGGACGGCCAGTGGCAGGGCCTGGGCGCCGAGAAGACCGACGACGCGGCCCAGCGCGGCGAGACCGCCGTCCCGGCTGAAAAGCTGCGCGACTATGGCCACCGCCTGACCCAGATCCCGAACGACGTCGACATCCACAAGACGCTGAAACGCGTCGTCGAGGGCCGTCGCGACGCCATCGACAGCGGCCAGAACATCGACTGGGCCACCGCCGAAAGCCTGGCCTTCGCCTCGCTGCTGGAAGAGGGCTATAACGTCCGCCTGTCGGGTCAGGACTCGGTGCGCGGCACCTTCTCGCAGCGTCACTCGGGCATCACCGACCAGACGACCGAGCAGCGCTACATCCCGCTGAACCACCTCAGCGAGGGCCAGGCCCACTTCGAGGTCATCGACTCGGCCCTGTCGGAAGAGGCGGTGCTGGGCTTTGAATACGGCTACTCCCTGGCCGACCCGAACACCCTGACCCTGTGGGAGGGCCAGTTCGGCGACTTCGTCAACGGCGCCCAGGTGGTCATCGACCAGTTCATCAGCTCGGGCGAACGTAAGTGGCTGCGCATGAGCGGCCTGACCATGCTGCTGCCGCACGGCTATGAGGGCCAGGGGCCGGAACACTCCTCGGCCCGCCTGGAGCGCTTCCTGCAGCAGTGCGCCGAGAACAACATGCAGGTCGCTAACTGCACCACCCCGGCCAACTACTTCCACATCCTGCGTCGCCAGATGCACCGGGACTACCGCAAGCCGCTGATCCTGATGACGCCCAAGTCGCTGCTGCGTCACAAGAAGGCGGTCTCGACCATCGCCGACATGGCCGAAGGCTCGTCCTTCCACCGCGTGCTGCGCGACGACGCCCAGCTGCGTCCTGAAGTCGCCGGCGTCTCGCTGAAGGCGGACAAGGACATCCGCAAGGTCGTGGTCTGCTCGGGCAAGGTCTATTACGACCTGCTGGACGCGCGCGAGAAGGCGGGGATCAACGACATCTACATCCTGCGTCTGGAACAGTTCTATCCGTGGCCGATCAAGTCGATCTCGGCCGAGCTGGCCCGCTTCCCCAACGCCGACCTGGTCTGGTGTCAGGAAGAGCCCAAGAACATGGGCGGCTGGACCTTCGTCGATCCGTGGATCGAACTGACGCTCGAGAAGATGGATATCAAGGCCAAGCGCGCGCGTTACGTCGGGCGTCCGGCCTCCGCCTCCACGGCGGCTGGCCTGATGAGCCGCCACCTGAAGGAACTCGAGACCTTCCTCGCCGAGGCCATGGCCTGACCGGCCCAGCCTGACCTATAGATACGCCAAGACACAAAAAGACACTGGACCGAACCATGGCCGATATCCTCACCCCCGCCCTCGGTGAATCCGTCAGCGAAGCCTCCATCGCCAAGTGGACCAAGAAGGTCGGCGACTCCGTCAAGAAGGACGAAGTCCTGGTCGAGCTGGAAACCGACAAGGTTTCGCTGGAAGTCGTGGCCCCGGCCGACGGCGTCCTGGCGGCGATCAACGCCGCTGAAGGCGACACCGTGGTGCCCGGCACGGTCCTGGGCTCGGTGAGCGAAGGCGCTTCGGCGCCGGCCGCTGCGCCCGCCGCTGCTGCTGCCCCCGCCGCCGCTGCTCCGGCCGCTTCGGGCGGCGCCTCGGTCGAGATCGCCGTCCCGACCATGGGCGAAAGCGTCGCCGAAGGCTCGATCGGCACCTGGCTGAAGAAGTCGGGCGACACCGTCGCCAAGGACGAACTGCTGGTCGAAATCGAGACCGACAAGGTCGCGGTGGAAGTCTCGGCCCCGGCCGCCGGCGTCCTGACCATCGCCGCCGACAATGGTTCGACCGTGACCCCGGGTCAGGTCATCGGCTCCATATCGGCCTCGGGCGCCGCCGCGGCTCCGGCTGCTGCCGCCGCTCCCGCCGCTGCTCCGGCCAACACCGGCTCGGCCCAGGTTTCGGCCTCGGCCCACCTGTCGCCCGCCGTTCAGCGCGTGGTGTCGGAAAACAACATCAACCCGGCCTCGCTTTCGGCCTCGGGTCCGAAGGGCAATATCACCAAGGCTGACGCCATCGCCGCCATCGGCGCCGCCGCTCCGGCTGCGCCCAAGGCTGCTGCGCCGGCCGCTCCGCGCGCCGACCAGCCGCGCGAAGAACGGGTGAAGATGACGCGCCTGCGTCAGACCATCGCCCGCCGCCTGAAGGAATCCCAGAACACGGCCGCCCAGCTGACCACCTTCAACGAGGTGGACATGACCAACGTCATGGCCCTGCGCGCCCAGTACAAGGAAGTCTTCGAGAAGCGCCACGGCGTGAAGCTGGGCTTCATGTCCTTCTTCACCAAGGCCGTGGTTCAGGCCCTGCACGAAATCCCGGCGGTCAACGCCGAGATCGACGGCACGGACATCATCTACAAGAACCACTACGACATCGGCGTGGCCGTCGGCACCGACAAGGGTCTGGTGGTTCCGGTCCTGCGCGACGCCGACACCCTGTCGCTGGCGGGTATCGAAAAGGGCATCGGCGCCCTGGGCAAGGCCGCCCGTGACGGCGCCCTGACCATGGATCAGATGCAGGGCGGCACCTTCACCATCACCAACGGCGGCACCTATGGCTCGCTGATGTCGACGCCGATCCTGAACGCGCCGCAGTCGGGCATCCTGGGCATGCACAACATCGTGCAGCGCCCGATGGCCATCAACGGCGAGGTCAAGATCCGCCCGATGATGTACCTGGCCCTCAGCTACGACCACCGCATCGTCGACGGCAAGGAAGCCGTGACCTTCCTGGTCCGCATCAAGGAACTGCTGGAAGACCCGGCGCGCGCTCTGCTGGACCTGTAAGGTCCGCATCCACGCCAAGACTGACGACGGCGGCTCTTTCGGGAGCCGCCGTTTTCAATTGGGCCGGGCGTGGTAGCTTCGGCCCATGAGCCTGGTCGAGATCGCCCGCTTTCAGGATGTCTATGAGGCCGACCTAGCGGCGGCCTTCCTCGCCTCGCACGGCGTGGATGTTGATGTCACCGAGCGGTTCCAGACCACCGTCGATCCCCTGATGCAGCGGGCGCTGGGCTTGCGCCTGATGGGGCGAGCCGATCAGGCGGATCAGGCCCGCGACCTGCTGGCGCGGGTCATGGCGGGGGAGTTCGGGCTGGACGAGGGCGATGATCTGTCGCCTGCCGACCCCGGCGAAAGGTCGGCGGCCAGAGGTCTGGCCCTAGCTCTTTTCGTCACCTCTGGCGGCTTTGCCGGCACCAGCCTGCCGCGTCGCATGGGCGCATTGCAGTGGACGGGGTTCGCCTTTGTGGCGGCATTGATCGCCGGAACCCTGGCTCTTTGGCTATCATCGGGTCGGTAGAGCCTTAGTCGGTCTTGAGGCCGGCCAGCACCACCTCCGTGTCCTGCCCCAGCTTGGGCGGCGGGGCGTCGTAGCGGACGGGGGTCCTGGACAGGCGGATGGGCGAGGCCACCGTGCGGATCGGCGCGGCCAGATCGTCGCGCGACTGTTCGACGGTCAGGCCGCGATGCAGGGCCTGAGGCTCCTCGAACACCTGATCGATCGTGTTGACCGGGCCGCAGGGCACGCCGGCGGCTTCGAGCGCCGCCATCAACCCCTTCATGGTGAAGCCTGCCGTCAAGGCTGACAGGGTGGGGGACAGCTCGGCCCGGTGCTGGACCCGAAGGGCGTTGGTCGCAAAGCGCGGATCGGCGCCCATGGGCGCGACGCCCAGAGCCTTGGCCAGGGCGCGGAACTGGCCGTCGTTGCCCACCGCGATGACCACCATGCCGTCCGAACAGGGGAAGGGTTGATAGGGGGCCAGGTTGGGGTGGGCGTTGCCCATCCGCGTCGGCGCGGTCCCGGAGACGAAGTAGTTGGTCGCCTGATTGGCCAGCATGGCCGCCTGAACGTCGAACAGGGCGATGTCGATATGCTGGCCCTCGCCCGTGGCCCGAGCGTGCCACAGGGCCGCCAGGATGGCGTTGGAGGCGTAGAGGCCGGTGAATAGGTCCACGACCGCCACCCCGACCTTCATCGGCTCGGCGCCCGGCGCGCCGTCGGGCTGGCCGGTGATCGACATCAGCCCGCCCATGGCCTGGATCATGTAGTCGTAGCCGGCGCGGTGGGCGTTCGGTCCGTCCTGACCGAAGCCGGTGATGGAGCAATAGACCAGCTTGGGATTGACCGCCGACAGCCCGGCGTAGTCGAGGCCGTACTTCTTCAGCCCGCCGGTCTTGAAGTTCTCGACCACCACGTCGCAGGTCGCCGCCAGACGGCGCGCAGCCTCGGCGCCTTCAGGCATGGCGATGTCCAGCTCGACCGACTTCTTGCCCCGGTTGGCGCACATGAAATAGGCGGCGTCGCCCTTGGACCCATCGGTCGTGGTGGTGAAGGGCGGGCCCCAGTGGCGGGTGTCGTCGCCCTCGCCAGGTCGCTCGATCTTGATCACCTCGGCCCCCAGGTCGGCCAGGGTCTGCGTCGCCCAGGGTCCGGCCAGGACGCGGGAGAGATCAAGGACGCGAACGCCGACGAGAGGGCCTTGAAGCTGGGTCATGCCCAAGGCTTAGCGCTTGACGCCGACGCCGAGAAGCTGAACCGTCGCGCGGTCAGGTTTTCGCGAGTTTTCCATGCGTCTTATTTCGATTGTCGTCGCCGCTTCTCTGGGTCTGGCCGCTGCCGGACCGTCCCTGGCGAAAGCGCCTGACGCCGTGTTCGAGCGCGACGAGCCGGCCATGGCTAGCATGGCCCTGATCAAGGAAGGGGCGGTCTGGCGCGTCAGCTTCCGCGCCGGCGGCGTGCCGAACGGCGCTGCGACCGCCGCCGACTGCGAGCTTCAGGCCGTCGGGCCGCAGGACGCCGACGACGTCATCGCCGCGCGTCTGGTTCCGTTCGAGGGCGAGTTGAACGCGATCACCGCCGCTGACATCGGGGCGAACGCGCCGGTCATTCAGGTGCGCGTGGGGCCGGAAGGCGTCTTCGTCGAGGACGGCGGCGCTGCCGGCCGATTCTGCGGCCTGGGGTCGGACATAGACGGCTTCTATCGCCGGACCGGCGATTCAGACTGACGCAGCGCTAGAGGCCGACGTCCCAGACGCCCGCGTCGCGCATTCGGCATTCGCGGGCTTCCTCGGCCCGGCCGCCCATGTCGCGGGCCATGCCGCGAATGGCGTCGGAGACCGTGCTCTTGTGCACCCCTGGCACGACGGCGTGGGTGAAGGCGCAGGCGGCCAAGCGGATCAGCTTGAAGCCGAATCGCGACGAGGCGGCCATGTGCTCCAGATAGGTCTCGCTGACCTCGCGCGGGTGATCGCGGAACAGACGTGAAAACGTGTTCGACATGACTTCAGCCTAACGCGGTTCCCCGCCTCCCTCTACCCGTCACGTGCATTTTGGCCTAAACCCGCCGCCGGAACAGGGGTCGGATCGTCACGCCCCGCTGATCGCGCGTGACGAACACAGAACCCCGCATACTCGCGCAGGAAACACCAATGGCCGATGGCTCGCACGCTTCGCAACAGACCTTCCGCTGGGACGACCCGTTCGACCTGCGCGGCCGCCTGACCGACGACGAGCGGATGATCCAGGACGCGGCGCGCTCCTATGCCCGCGAAGCCCTGCTGCCGCGGGTGGTCGAGGCCTTCCGCGATGAGACCTTCGATCGTTCGATCATGAGCGAGATGGGTGAGATGGGCTTCCTCGGCGCCATGCTGCCGGAAGTCTATGGCGGCTCGGAAGCCAGCCACGTCGCCTATGGTCTGATCGCGCGCGAGGTCGAGGCCGTCGACAGCGGCTATCGCTCGGCCATGTCGGTCCAGTCGTCGCTGGCCATGTACCCGATCTACGCCTTCGGCTCCGAAGAACAAAAAATGAAGTTCCTGCCCAAGATGGCGGCCGGCGAACTGATCGGCTGCTTCGGCCTGACCGAGGCCGACGGCGGCTCGGACCCGGCCTCGATGAAGACCAAGGCGGTCAAGGTCGAGGGCGGCTATCGCCTGAACGGCGCCAAATACTGGATCACCAATAGCCCGATCAGCGACCTGGCCATCGTCTGGGCCAAGCTCGATGACAAGATCCGCGGCTTCATCGTCGAGCGCGACTTCGACGGCTTCACCACGGACAAGATCGGCGACAAGCTGTCGCTTCGCGCCTCGATCACCGGCGACATCGGCCTGAACGACGTCTTCGTGCCGGAAGCCAACATCCTGCCGGGCGTGCAGGGTCTGCGCGGGCCGTTCAGTTGCCTGAACAAGGCCCGCTTCGGCATCGCCTGGGGGGCCATGGGCGCCGCCGAGTTCTGCTTCCACGCCAGCCGCGACTATGTCGGCGAGCGCATGCTGTTCGGCCGCCCGCTGTCGTCACGCCAACTGGTGCAGAAGAAGCTGGCCGACATGCAGACCGAGATCTTCCTCGGCTTCGAGGGCGCCTACGCCCTGGGCCGTCTGCTTGATACCGGCGCCTGGGTGCCCGAGGCCATCAGCCTGATGAAGCGCAACAACTGCGGCAAGGCCCTGGCCGTGGCGCGCGAGGCGCGCGACATGCACGGCGGCGCCGGCATCACCGGCGAATTGCACGTCATGCGTCACGCCATGAACCTGGAAACCGTGAACACCTATGAAGGCGCCCACGACGTCCATGCCCTGATCCTGGGCCGGGCCATCACGGGCGAGAGCGCCTTCTAAAGGCTCACGTTTATTGTGACGGTCGAGGCTGTCGTCACGGCGGGCTTCTCGCGCTAGGTTGGGTGTCTGTGAAGGGACTGACCATGACGCGACACACCCTGCTGGCCTCGACCGGCGCCGCCCTTGTCCTGATCCTGAGCGCCGCGCCGGTGGCGGCGGCCTCGGTGCAGACGCCCGGCGTGCAGGGCCTGCCCTATGACGCGCGGCGCGGGGTCTTCACCTTCGCGGCGGGCCTGGACGCCTCCCTGCCGGCAGTGGTTCAGGTCACGACGCTGGGCCAGTCGCGCGGCCCGCGGTCGGACGGCGATCCCAAGCCCTCTCAGGGCGGGTCGGGGGTCATCATCGACGCCGCCAACGGCATCATCGTCACCAATCACCACGTCATAGAGAACGGCCAGAAGTTCACGGTCGACATGATCGACGGCCGCCTGTTCGACGCCACCCTGATCGGGGCGGACAAGGCCACTGACATCGCCGTGCTGAAGATCGAGGCCTCGGGCCTGTCGCAGGTCCAGACGGTGGATTCCGACACCCTGCGCACCGGCGACCTGGCCTTCGCGGTCGGCTATCCCCTGGGCCTGGACCAGACCCTGACCATGGGCGTCATCTCGGGCCTGAACCGCTCGGGCATGGGCGACGCCATCGAGGATTATATCCAGACCGATGCAGCGGTGAACTCGGGCAACTCGGGGGGGCCGCTGCTGGACAGCCGGGGACGGCTGATCGGCATCAACACCTCGATCCTGTCCGGCGGCATGGGCGGGGGCAACGACGGCATCGCCTTCGCCGTGCCGACCCGCATCATGATGTTCGTGGTCGATCAGCTGCGCGCCACCGGCGAGGTCAAGCGCGGCCAGATCGGCGTGGCCCTGGGGTCGCTGACGGCGGAGCGGGCGCGGGAGATGGGGCTGAACCTGGTGCGCGGGGCCGTGGTCTATGACGCCGCGCCGGGATCGTCCGCCGAGCAGGCGGGCCTGCGCCCCGGCGACGTCATCACCCGCATCCAGAACCGCCCGGTGGCCAACGCCGGCTCGGTTCAGGCCACGGTCGGCATCGCCCGTCCGGGCGCCACCCTTCCGGTCGTCTATCTGAGAGACGGGCGCGAGGCCACGGCCAGCTTGACGGTTCAGTCGGCGGATCTGGCCGCCGTCCGCGTGGGGCGCAGCGCCGCCATGGCGCGCGGCCTGACCTTCCGCAACAGCGGCGAGGGCGCAGGCGCGCAGGTCACCGTCGTCGAGGGCGGCTCGGTCGCGGCGACGGCGGGCGTCCAGGCCGGGGATGTGGTGGTCGAGGTCGGCGGCGCGCGGGTGGCTGACATGGCCGCCCTGGCAGCGGCCTTGCGGACGACGAACGGCGCGGTCGATCTGACGGTGATGCGGGACGGGGAGCGGACGACGATCAGCCTGCCCGGCTGATCTCACCGGCCCTGAAGCTGTTTCCCGAGGTCCAGACAGCAAAACGCCCGCGTCGCCTGGAGGGGGGAGGAAGGGCGATCACGGGCGTCTCTGCTTGGAGGAAGCATCGGCCCGTCGAAGCCCTTTAGCGGAAAAATCCTGGGGGGCTGGGGGGGCTGTTCAGGATCCGGGACTTTTCCGAACTCCGACAGGCCGATGATGCCTTTCTGAACGCTCATCCGGGCGGACGAAGGGCCGAATGGCGTTATTTTCGTGTCCGAGGCGACAAGGCGCGTCGCCTCGTCAGCCTCAGACCTTGGACAGGATCAAGGTGCCGTTGGTGCCGCCGAAGCCGAAGCTGTTGGACATGACGTGCTTCAGTTCGCCGTCATGGCGTTCGCGCAGGATCGGCATGCCCTCGAACTCGGGGTCCAGGTTCTCGATGTGGGCGCTTTCGGCGGCGAAGCCGTGCTTCATCATCAGCAGGCAGTAGATGGCTTCCTGAGCGCCAGCGGCCCCCAGGGAGTGGCCCGTCAGCGACTTGGTCGAGGAGATCATCGGCATGGCGTCGCCGAAGACGTTGCGCACGGCGCCCATTTCCTTGGCGTCGCCGACCGGCGTCGAGGTGCCGTGCGGGTTCAGGTAGTCGATCTTGGGATCGCCGGCCATCTTCAGGGCCAGCTTCATGCAGCGCTCGGCGCCCTCGCCCGAGGGGGCGACCATGTCATAGCCGTCCGAGTTGGCGGCGTAGCCGGTGACCTCGGCGTAGATGGTCGCGCCGCGCGCCACGGCGCGTTCGTATTCTTCCAGCACCACGATGCCGGCGCCGCCCGCGATGACGAAGCCGTCGCGGTCCTTGTCATAGGCGCGCGAGGCGACTGAGGGCGTCTCGTTGAAGTTGGAGGACATGGCGCCCATGGCGTCGAACATGTTCGACATGGACCAGTCGATGTCCTCGCAGCCGCCGGCGAAGACCACGTCCTGCTTGCCCCAGGCGATCTGCTCGGCGGCCGCGCCGATGCAGTGGGCCGAGGTCGCGCAGGCCGAACTGATGGAATAGTTGATGCCCTTGAGCTGGAACCAGGTGGCCAGGACCGCCGAGGGGCCGGACGCCATGGCCTTGGGCACGGCGAAGGGGCCGACGCGCTTGGGCGAGCCCTTCTCGACGGTCGTCTGGGCCGCCTGCAGGATGACCTGGGTCGAGGGGCCGCCCTCGCCGACGATCAGGCCGATGCGCTCGTCCTGGACCTCTTCGGCGGTCAGGCCGCTGTCTTTCAGGGCTTCTTCAAAGGCGATGTGCGCCCAGGCCGTGCCGTTGGCCAGGAAACGCGCGGCGCGGCGATCGACCAGGGGCGCCCAGTCCTCGGCCGTCACGCCCAGCGACGGCGGCGCCCAGACCTGAGAGCGGAAGCCATACTTGGCGTGGTCGGCGGCGTGCTGGACGCCCGACTTGGCTTCGCGCAGGGAGGCCGCAACCTCGTCCTGGCCGGTGCCGATGGAGGAGACGATGCCCAATCCGGTGACGACGACACGCCGCATGGTGTTTCCTAACATTCAGTCTTCAGGCGCCGCGTTGACCGCGGTCTGCATCAAATGGGGTCAGGCGTCCGTGGACGCTACCGTAGCCGCGCCGCCGAACAGGCCGACGCGCATGTCGGCGCAGGTGTAGATGACCTCGCCGTCGGCCTCGAGCACGCCGTCGGCGATGCCCATGACCAGCTTGCGGTTGATGACGCGCTTCAGGTGGACCTTATAGACCACCTTCTTGACGTCCGGCGTCACCTGGCCGGTGAACTTGACCTCGCCGACGCCCAGCGCCCGGCCCTTGCCGGGGCCGCCGATCCAGCCGAGGTAGAAGCCGACCAACTGCCACATGGCGTCCAGGCCCAGGCAGCCTGGCATGACGGGATCGCCGATGAAGTGGCACTGGAAGAACCAGAGGTCCGGGTTGATGTCGAGTTCCGCCTCGACATAGCCCTTGCCGTAGTCGCCGCCATCCGAGGTGATGGTCGTGATACGGTCGAACATCAGCATCGGCGGGGCCGGCAGCTGGGCGTTGCCCGGACCGAACAGCTCGCCGCGGCCCGAGGCCAGCAGGCCTTCGTGATCGAACGACGACGGATATTGGGACTGGCTCAAGGGTGACGCTCCGGAAGTGTTGCGGGCGGGTTACACGACCCTGCGCGCCCGCTCAACTGTTGTCAGGTCTAGCTTCGACCGGCGCCGGCGGGCCGCGCGGCGTTGCAAAGGGCCCGTTCCTGGGTTCCGAACACTGCTCGTTCGGGCACCCATCCGCGAATTTTGCGTGCGCGCACCCGGCACCAGCCCTCTTCGCATTCGTCCAGGGAGACGATGGAGCGGGGCGACAGACGGGCCCGCACCGAGGAGGTGGCCGACCGGCCGGAATGGATCAGGATCTCCTCGGCCGAGCGATTGAAGACGCTGCGGCGGCCGGAGGCCACGGTGCGGTGGATCCAGGCGACCGAGCCGTCGGGGTCGCAAATCTTGCGCCATTCCTTGGTCTCGGCGATCACCTGCACGGGCAGGCCGGCGGCGCGGTATTCCCACAGGATCTCGTAGTCGAGGCCCGGCCCCTGGCGGGCGCGCACCTGAGAGGATTTCAGGGTGACCCAGCGCGGCACTTCCAGCCCGGTCGGGGTCGGGCGACCGTCAGGCATGGTCGCGCCGGCGCCCGCGAGGACGCCCGATCCGAGGACGGCGATGATGACGGCGATACGCCGGAAACTTTTGAACCTGACCACAGCTTTGCTAGACACCGGATCGACACGTCCCGCACGGGCGCTTCCGCTCGACGAAACCCAGGCCTCCTATGTCCGCTCGCAAGCTTAAGGTCGTATTAACCAGACGCCTGCCCGACACGGTGGAAACGCGCCTGCGCGAACTGTTCGACGCCGAACTGAACCTGACCGACCGGCCGATGTCGCGCGACGATCTGGCCGCCGCCCTGCAACGCGCCGAGATCCTGATCCCGACCATCACCGATCATCTGGACGCAGACCTGATCGCAGGCGCGGGCGAGCAACTGAAGATGATCGCCAACTTCGGCGCGGGCGTGGACCATATCGATATCGACGCCGCCGTGGGGCGCGGGATCATCGTCACCAATACGCCGGGCGTCCTGACCGAGGACACCGCCGACCTGACCATGAGCCTGATCATGGCGGTTAGCCGCCGCATCGTCGAAGGCGCCAATGTCGTCGCGGCGGGTCAGTTCGAGGGCTGGAGCCCGACCTGGATGTGCGGGCGCAAGCTGTGGGGCAAGCGTCTGGGCATCGTCGGCATGGGCCGCATCGGCCAGGCCCTGGCCCGCCGCGCCAAGGCGTTCGGCATGCAGGTCCACTATCACAACCGCAAGCCCGTCTCGGACATGATCGCCGAGGAACTGGGCGCGACCTGGTGGGATGATCTGGATCAGATGCTGGCGCGGATGGACGTCATCTCGCTGAACTGCCCGGCGACCAAGGACACGCACCACATCCTTTCGGCCGAGCGCATCGCCCGGCTGCAGCCCCACGCCATCCTCGTGAACACGGCGCGCGGCGAACTGATCGACGAGGCCGCCCTGGTCGAAGCCCTGGATCGCCGCGCCCTGTTCGGCGTCGGTCTGGACGTGTTCGAGCATGAACCGGCGGTGCATCCCGGCCTGATGGGCCGCGCCAACGTCGTGCTGCTGCCTCACCTTGGCTCGGCCACCATCGAGGCGCGCCAGGACATGGGCGACCGCGTCATCGCCAACATCATGACCTACCAGAACGGCCACCGTCCGCCGGACCGGGTCATCCCGGCCATGCTCTGAGCCGCATCGGCTCCAGCTTGACCAGCCGCCCCAGCCGAACCACTAGTGGTGAAAGTTCCAGGGGGGGACATGAAGGTTTCAGAGTTTTCGCAGCGCTTCGCTCTGTCTCGGCGTGATCTGTTTCTGGCTGGCGGCGCCGGGGCCGTGCTGGCGTTGTCCGGCGCCCGTCTGGCGAGCGCGGCGCCGGCGGCCGCCTATTCTGCTGCGGACTTCTTCGGTGGGCAGAGAACGCGGGCAGTGGTTCTGTCGCCGTCCGGCGCGCGTATTGCCGTGCTGGAGCAACTGGGCACCCAAGAGGAGCCCCGCGGCGTGCTCGACATCCTGGATGCGGCGGACCCTGAGGGCGAGCGTCGACGGATCGAGCTGGGCAAGCTGACCGTAGAGGCGCTGGAGTGGGCCAATGATCGGCGGCTTCTGGTGCGGGTCGCCATCAAGCAGACCGTGCCGGGGCGCAAACGGTCAGGTTCCAACCTGGTGGGGCCGAGCCTGACGGTGACGTCGCGCCGCATCCTTTCGCTGGACCACGAAACTGGGGATTCGGTGGTCCTGTTCGAGGGCGAGCGCCAGCGAATGCGCTACTCGTTCGACCTCGGACGCGTCATCGATATCCTGCCTGACGATCCTGACCATGTCCTGATGATCGCCTGGGAGATGGGCGGCGTCATGGGGCTGCACAGGATGAACATCAACAACGGCAAGGCCGAGCGGCTGGAGCGGGGCAATACCGCGACCATCGGCTGGCAGACGCACAACGGCGTCGCTGTCTTGCGTCGCGACATCAATACGCGCGGCACCATGGAAACGATCCACGCCCGTGCGCCGGGCGAGACGGAATGGCGCTTCGTTCGTCGCAATCGCATCGTGGACGCGCCGGACTTTGCGTGGGTCGGCGGGGGCAGCGCTCCGGACACGGTTCTGGTGTCGGCCCGCGCCGAGGGCGAGGATGTCGAGACCATCCGCGAGATGAATCTTCACTCCCTGGCCTTCGGTGCGCCGATGCAGGCGAGGGCCGGTCGCGACGTGTTGTACGGCCTGATGGACGCCCGCAACCGCTATATCGGCGCCGCCTATTACGGGGATCGCCTGGAATATGACTTCGCGGAAGAGGGGCTGGCGGCGCACCACCGCGCCATGAATCGGTTCTTCGAGGACGACTGCGACGTCCATCTCAGTCAGATCAGCGATGATCGGAACCGCTTCATCGCCTATGTCGAGGGGCCTCGCGAGGCGGGCTCCTGGTATCTGTACGACAAGACCGCCCGCAGCATGACCAACCTGGGGTCACGCTACGCCCTCGACTTCGAACGCCTGGGCGGCTGCGAGCTGTTGTCCGTGCAGACGCGCGACGGGGCCACGATCGAGGCCTATCTGACGGCGCCGCCCGGGGCTGCGCCGGGGCCGCTCGTCGTCATGCCGCATGGCGGCCCCGAAGCCCGTGATCAGCGTGGCTATGACCGCCAGGTCCAGGTTCTGGCGGCCCAGGGCTGGTGGGTGCTGCAGCCCAACTTCCGTGGCTCGGGCGGCTATGGCCTGGCTTTCGCCCAGCAAGGGTGGCGACGTTGGGGCGAGCGGATGCAGGAAGACGTCGAGGACGCCGTCGCCCAGGTTCTGCGCGACAAGGGACTGGACGCCGGTCGCGTGGCCATCATGGGGACCAGCTACGGCGGCTATGCCGCCCTGATGGGGGCTGTACGCCGTCCCGACCTGTACAAGGCGGCGATCTCGATTTGCGGGGTCTCGGATCTTCCTGACATGCTGGACTGGGAAAAGCGCGACGACGAAACCCCGACCAAGGAGATCTACGGCTTCTGGAAAAAGCGGATTGGCGACCCGGATGCCGATGGCCCGATGCTGGAGGCGGCCTCGCCTCGTCGCCGGGTCGCTGAGATCGTCTGTCCTGTCCTGCTGGTGCATGGCGTGAACGACGAGATCGTGCCCATCGTTCAGTCGCGCATCATGAACCGCGCTCTGCGCGCCGCAGGAAAGGCTGTGGAGCAGGTCGAGGTGCCGGACGCCGGCCACGCCGACTGGGAGGACGAGGTCGAAAAGGACTTGATGGAACGCTATGTCGCCCTGCTGCGTCGGGTCTTCGTCTAGCCGCCGCATACCGGGCAGGATGGATCGGCGGCGATCTTTGCGACCCGGCTGGTTCCGGCCAGGCCGTCGTAAAGCATCAGGCGGCCGGCGAGGGGCTGACCGGCTCCGGTGATCAGCTTGATCGCCTCCAGGGCCGCCATGGCGCCGATGACCCCGGCCAGGGCGCCGACGACGCCGACGCGGGCGCAGGTCTCGGCGTCGGGCGGTGTTTCAGGCACCAGGCACTGATAGCAGGGCTTGCCGGTGAAGACCCCGACCTGACCGTTCCAGCGCCCCAGAGCGCCGGACACCAGCGGCGTCCCTGTCGCTACGCAGGCGGCGTTGACGGCGAAGCGGGTGTCGAAATCATCGGTGCCGTCCAACACTACATCGAAGCGCTCGACGATGTTGCGGGCGTTGTCGGGCGTCAGGCGCTCAGCAAAGGCCTCGATGGCGACATGGGGGTTGAGCGCGGCCAGATGTTCGGCGCCCGCCTCGACCTTGGGCCGTTCGGCGTCGGCCGTGGTGAAGATGATCTGGCGCTGCAGGTTGGACAGGGCGACCGCGTCATGGTCGATCAGGCCCAGAGTCCCGACCCCGGCGGCGGCCAGATAGAGGGCGGCGGGCGCGCCGACCCCGCCCATGCCGACGATCAGGACGCGGGCGCGCTTCAGCGCCTGCTGGCCAGGCCCCCCGATCTCGGACAGCACCAGTTGCCGCGCGTAGCGATCGACCTCCTCGTCGGAGAAGCGGACAGGAGCGGGGAGGGGAGGCTGGGTCACGGCGACCTGTCTAGCGCAGTCGACCCCCGTCGTCAGGAGGGGGCGTCAGGCCGGAAGGGGCAGGGCGCCGGCGGCGGCGCTCAGGAGCGCCTCGGCCCGATCCGGATTCAACTGATCCAGCGTCGCGCCGTTCAGGACCCTTGCGGCGTCGGGCGTCATCTCGACCAGGGTCATCGGCCATTCGCGGAACAGGCGTTCCGGCACGTCCTGGTCCGACAGCAGCCGCAGGTTCTCGTGGCGGGGATCGAGGCGCAGCCGGTCCATCAGGCGATCCACATCGACGCGGCGGCCTTCGATGGCCTGCATGAAGCGGCCGTCGTGGCGCATCAGAACCCCGGTCAGGCCTTCGCGGCGGTTGTTGCGGTCCGAGGCGCCGAGGATCTCGGCCAGGACGAGAAGGCTGGTCGCCGCGCCGCCGACGGCGTCGCTGACATAGATGGCGCGGTGCAAAGGCAAGGCGGTACTCGAACTGAAAGCGAAGGCGACGCGACTGGGGCCGGTTCCGTGTCACGGACGGGGGCGACAGGCAAGCTGTGCCGAGCCCATCCTGCGACGCGAGGGCGTCTTGCGAGCGGCCCGTTTCCTCGCCATCTGATCGACCATGACCCAGACCTCAAGTTTCCCCGACTGGCACGGCACCACCATCCTGGCGGTGCGCAAGAACGGCCGCACCGTCATCGCCGGCGATGGCCAGGTCTCGATGGGGCCGACCATCGTCAAGGGCGCGGCGCGCAAGGTGCGCACCCTGGCCGGCGGCAAGGTTCTGGCCGGTTTCGCCGGGGCCACGGCGGACGCCCTGACCCTGATCGAGCGTCTGGAAGCCAAGCTGGAGCAGTACCCGGATCAGTTGGCGCGGGCCTGCGTCGAGCTGGCCAAGGACTGGCGCACAGACCGCTACCTGCGGCGGTTGGAGGCCATGCTGCTGGTGGCCGACAAGGACACCATTCTGACCGTCACCGGCGTCGGCGACGTGCTGGAGCCGGAATACGGGGTGGCCGCCGTCGGTTCGGGCGGCAACTACGCCCTGGCCGCTGCCCGCGCCCTGATCGACGAAAATTCTGAGTTGGACGCCGAGCAGATCGCTCGCAAGGCCATGAAGATCGCCGCCGACATCTGCGTCTACACCAACGGGAATCTGACCATCGAGAGTTTGTAGGGCGCTATCGCTCGCCGCGCGGCGGCTCGCTGCTTGAGCGCCTGTCTGAGTATTTCTGGACCGTCTGACCTATGACCGACCTATCCCCCCGCGAAATCGTTTCCGAACTGGACCGCTACATCGTTGGCCAGGACGACGCCAAGCGCGCCGTGGCCGTGGCCCTGCGCAACCGCTGGCGTCGCAAGCGCGTGCCCGAGGACCTGCGTGACGAGGTCACGCCCAAGAACATCCTGATGATCGGCCCGACCGGCGTCGGCAAGACCGAGATCGCCCGGCGTCTGGCCAAGCTGGCCGGCTCGCCCTTCCTCAAGGTCGAGGCGACCAAGTTCACCGAGGTCGGCTACGTCGGTCGCGACGTCGATCAGATCATGCGCGATCTGGTCGAGAGCGCCCTGGTCATGGTGCGCGACAAGCGCCGCGCCGGGGTCAAGGCGCGCGCCGAGGGGCAGGCCGAGGACCGGATTCTGGACGCCCTGGTGGGACCGGGCTCGCAGCCGGCCACCCGCGACGCCTTCAGGAAGAAGCTGCGCGCCGGGGAACTGGACGACAAGGAGATCGAGATCGCCCTGACCGATACGACCTCGCCCCTGCAGGGTCTGGATATGCCGGGCGGCGGCGGCAACGTCGGCCTGCTGAACCTGTCGGACCTGCTGGGCAAGATGGGCGGCGGGCGCACCAAGACGGTCAAGCTGACGGTCGCCGAGGCCATGGCCCCGCTGACCACTGAGGAAAGCGACAAGCTGCTGGATCAGGAAAGCCTGACCAAGGAGGCCCTGCTGCTGGCCGAAAACGAGGGCATCGTCTTCCTGGACGAGATCGACAAGGTGGCCGCGCGTCAGGGCGCTTCCGGGGCCGATGTTTCACGTGAAGGCGTGCAGCGCGACCTGCTGCCCCTGATCGAGGGCACCACGGTTTCGACCAAGTACGGACCGGTGAAGACCGACCATGTCCTGTTCATCGCCTCGGGCGCCTTCCATGTGGCCAAGCCGTCGGACCTGCTGCCGGAACTGCAGGGTCGCCTGCCGATCCGGGTCGAGCTGAAGGCCCTGACCCGCGACGACTTCAAGCGCATCCTGACCGAGCCCGAGGCCAATCTGATCCGTCAGAACCAGGCCCTGCTGGAAACCGAGGGCGTCACCCTGGTCTTCACCGATGATGCGGTCGAGGCCATGGCCGACGCCGCCGTGGCCGCCAACAACACGGTCGAGAACATCGGCGCCCGCCGGCTTCAGACCGTGCTGGAGCGGGTGCTGGAGGAAACCAGCTTCAAGGCCTCGGACCTGTCGGGCCAGACCCTGACCTTCGACGGCGACAAGGTCCGCGACAAGGTCGGCGAACTGGCCAAGAACATCGACTTGAGCCGGTTCATTCTGTGACGAGTTCAGCCTTTCCTCCCCATTTCATGGGGAGGGGGACCGCGTAGTGGTGGAGGGGGCGACGCCGCGATCAGCCGTCGAGTCGCCCCCTCCGTCACGTCGCCTGCGGCTCCGCGCCACCTCCCCATGAAATGGGGAGGAAAGGGGCGGTCTTAGCCCCGCATCGCCTCCACCGCTTCCACCAGATGCGCCAGGTCGCTCGGCGTCGACAGCCGGTGGTCGCCGCCCTCGATCAAGTCCAGACGCAGGTCGCCGCCGCTCAGGCGCTCGGCCAGCTCGACCTGATGGCGCCACGGCACCACGTCGTCGGCGCGGCCCTGCAGCACGTGGACCGGGGCGCTGATCTCTATACGTCCGTCCAGCAGCAGCCAGTCGCGGGCCTCTTCGAACATGCGCCGGGTCAGGACGTAAGACCCCAGCCCCTCTTCGGTGATGACCGTCTCGCCTTCGCGCAGGATGGCCTGGCGCTCGTGGTCGGCCAGGCCGGGCCACATCAGCTTTTCAGTGAAGTCCTGCGCCGGATTGACCAGGACCAGCCCCTTGATCCGCTCGGGTCGCGCCAGGGTCGCCAGCAGGGCGACCCAGCCGCCCATGGATGAGCCCACCGGAATGACCGGGCCGTCAAAGCTGTCGATCAGGGCGATGGCGTCCTCGCGCCAGCGGCCGATGGTGGCTTGCTTCCAGTCGCCGGACGATTGCCCGTGGGCGAAGTGGTCGTAGCGGACATAGTTCCAGCCGCGCTCGCGCGCCGCCTGCTCAAGGGCCAACGCCTTGGTCCCCTCCATGTCCGAACGGAAGCCGCCGACCCAGACCACGGTCGGCCCGGCGCCTGGCACCGCCTTGAAGGCCAGGGTCTCGCCGTCGGGGCGGTGCAGCGATTGGAGGTCGGACATGAAAACTCCTCGGACTGTCATTCAGTGCGGAATGGCTTTAGCAGAGGCTGGACGTCTTCACAGGCCGCGAGAGCCCCGCTTGTCCGCACCCAAAGCCCTCTTTGTCAGTTCCAACCGCATCGGCGACTGCGTCATCTCTTCCGGGGTGATCCGTGAGATCGCGCGCCAATTGCCAGGCGTGCAGATCACGGTGGCCTGCGGTCGTCCGCCCGCGCCCTTCTTCCGCTCGGCCCCCAATGTCGAGCGGGTCATCATCCTCGACAAGAAGAAGGCCGCTGGACACTGGCTCGATCTGTGGAAGCAGGTGGCCGGGACGAAGTGGGATCTGGTCGTCGACATCCGCGGCTCGGCCCTGGCCTATCTGATCCCGGCCAAGCGCCGCATCGTCTATAACCGCCGTTGGGAAACCGGCCTGCGCAAGGTCGAGATGGTGTCGCGCCTGATGGGCTCAGATACGCCCCTGGCCCCCGAAATCTTCCTCGACGACCAGGCCCGCGCCGAGGCCGCCGCCGTCATCGACCCGCAACTGGCCGCCGGGCCGGGCGCCGGGCCGATCATCGCGCTCGCGCCCATCGCCCACCAGCCGGGCAAGTCCTGGCCCGCCGACCGCTGGGGTCAACTGGTCGAGAAGCTGAAGGCCGAGCCGCGCTTTGACGGCTGGCGCTTCATGCCTGTCGGCGGTCCCGGCGACCGGCCCCCGGCGACCCCGGCGCTGGAAGCGGCGGGCGAGCGCGCCATCGACTGCGTGGGCAAGGGCGACATCCTGTGTTCCGCCGCCGTCATCGACCGCGCCGCCCTGTTCGTCGGCAATGACAGCGGCTTGATGCACGTCTCGGCGGCGCTGGGCCGACCGACGCTGGGCCTGTTCGGGCCCACCGAGTGGTGGCTCTACGGGCCCTGGGGGGCCAAGACGCGCACCGTGGCCTCCAACGAGACGCGCGGTCAGTTCGCGCCGATCGAGGATTTGACGGTCGATCACGTCTTTGAAGGGGTGCTGGCGCTGCACGACGCCTACATCATTGCTTCAAACCCCGACCAGCCTTGAATTTCAGGGCTTCTATCGTCATATTCCCGCCGCCGGGAACGCCGCCCTTCGTTGCGCGCTGATCCCTGCGAGATTATTCGCCTGCTCTTCTGACCACATAAGGAAACGACGCCCATTCGCCGTCCCATGCAAGCGCCGCCCGTCAAGGACGGGCCGCCCATCAACCAGGAAATCCGCGCTACGCGCGTGCTGCTGATCGACCAGAACGGCGAGAAACAGGGCGTTATGCCGCTGTCGTCGGCGCTGGAAGCGGCCGAGGAGGCCGGCCTGGACCTGGTCCAGATCGTCGGCAATGCCGAGACGCCGGTCTGCAAGATCCTGGACTACGGCAAGCATCGTTTCCAGGAGCAGAAGAAGAAGGCCGAGGCGCGCAAGCGTCAGAAGGTCGTCGAGCTCAAGGAAATCAAGCTCCGTCCGAACATCGACACCCATGACTATGAGGTCAAGGCCAAGTCGATGCACCGCTTCTTCGAGGAGGGCGACAAGGTCAAGGTGACCCTGCGCTTCCGCGGTCGTGAAATGGCGCACCCGGAACTGGGCATGAAACTGCTCAACAAGGTCCAGGCCGACTTCGACGAAGTCGCCAAGGTCGAATACGCGCCGCGTATGGAAGGCCGCCAGATGATCATGATCCTGGCGCCGCGCTAAGCGTCGCATCACGCATCAGAGAAAGCCCCGGTCTTCGACCGGGGCTTTTTTCTTGCCTGTCCGTCGACGTCGATGGCAGCTTGAATATCGACGATCTGTCAGGCGTTGGTTCGGGGGAAGGCGCGAAATGCGGGGGTTGAGAACAGCGGCGCTGGCGCTTTGGGGCGTCTTGATCGCCGGCCTGTCCCCAGGGACGGTCAGGGCGGAGGTTCCGCCGCTGGCGGCCTATGGCGCCGCGCCCGCCATCGACTACATGGCGCTGTCGCCCAGCGGCGCGTTGATCGCCCGGATTATCGTCGTTGACGACGCACGGGCGCTGGCGATCACCGAGATGGACACCGGCAGGCATGTCTTCGCGGCCGCGATCGGCGAGGCCAAGGTGCGAGACCTGCTCTGGGTCGGAGAGGCCCGGGTGATGATCGTCACGTCCGAGACTCAGAGCATTCATGATCTGGGCGTGCCGCGTTCGGAGCTGTTCTACGGCCTGATCCTGGATCTGGAGACGAAGAAGCTGGTCCAGGTTCTGCAGCGGACGCCGGACGTGCTGGCGACCCTCTATGGCGGGGCTTCGGTACGTACGACAGCCCAAGGGGAGGCGGTCTTCACGCGCGGCGTCAACGTCAGCAACGGCCAGATCAATCTGCATCGCGTCGATCCGGGCACGGGGCGAGGGCGGACCGTGGAGTCCATGGATCGCGATACGAGAGGCTATGTCCTGGATGCACAGGGCGAGGTGATCGCCCTTTCCCGCTATGTCGAGCGCAGCGGGCGGTGGTCGCTGCGCCTGTCCGAGGGGCGCGGCTTCCGCGAGGTCTGGGCTGTGGAGGCTCCGGTCGATACGCCTGTCCTTCTCGGTCTGGGCCGCGCGCCGCGAACGATCGTGATCAGCGCGGACCGGCCGGATCTGGCTGCGAGAGATGACAAGTCGGAAAACGGCTTTGAGCTGTTCGAGGTCAATGTGGACAGCGGCGAGTGGACCCGCCTGCCGTTCGAGCACTACCCGGACTTTCTGGTCCATCACCCGCAAAGCCTGCTGTTGATCGGCGCGGGCCGCACGGAGGAGGGCGGGGTTCGCTATGAGTTCCTGGCGTCGGACGCGAAGCGGCGCTGGGGCGCCATAGAGCGCGCCTTCCCGGACAAGGCGCCGCGTCTGGTGTCGTGGAACGACAGTTTGAAACTGATCCTGGTCTTCATCGATACTGGGGAGTCGGGTCTCTATCAGTTGGTCAATTTCGAAACCGGGGCCGCCACCATCATTGGCGACGCCTATCCGACCATTCCGGCGGCCCAGGTCGGCGAGGTCCGTCCGATCCGCTATGCGGCGGCGGACGGTTTGGACATCCAAGGCTATCTGACCCTGCCGCCCGGCGTGGCCGAGCCGACGAACCTGCCTCTGGTCGTGCTGGCTCATGGCGGGCCGGCGTCGCGAGATGTCGCCGGCTTTGACTGGTGGTCCCAGGCCCTGGCCTCGCGGGGCTATGCGGTGCTGCAGGCCAATTTCCGGGGCTCGACCGGATACGGACGGGCCTTCCTCGAGGCCGGCTACGGCGAGTGGGGGCGCAAGATGCAGACGGATCTGTCCGACGGGGTCCGCTGGCTGGCGGCGGAAGGGATCGCCGATCCCGCCCGCGTCTGCATCGTCGGCGCCAGCTACGGCGGCTATGCGGCCCTGGCCGGTCTGACGCTCGACAAGTCGGTCTATCGTTGCGGCGTGTCGGTCAGCGGCGTCTCCGACCTGCGCCGGATGGTCAACTGGGAGGCGCGCCAGGAGGGCGAGCGGAACGGCCAGACCGTCCGCTACTGGAACCGTTTCATGGGCGCGGCGCGATTGAACGACCGGGCGCTGGACGCGCTGTCGCCGGCCTTGTTGGCGGAGGCCGTCGACAGTCCCCTGTTGCTGATCCACGGCAAGGACGACACCGTCGTTCCCATCGAACAAAGCCGGGTCATGGCCGAGGCCATGCGACGCGCCGGAAAGCCGGTAGAGGTGATCGAACTGGCGGGCGAAGATCACTGGATGTCGCGCGCGGAAACCCGTCAGCAGATGCTGCGCGAAACCGTGCGCTTTCTGGAAGCGAGCAATCCGGTCAGTCCAATGCCGACGGCGCCGTGACTCCGCTTGCCTCGCGCGGGTCTTCGGCGTAAAAGCCGCCCCTTCGCGTACCGAACAGCCGGGCTAACAGGCATGCCTGGGCCGTTCGTTTCAGCACCGTCTCGTGGGCTCAAGCAGTCCAAGGGGCGGTAGCCCACTAAGATAGAGAGAGTGAAAATGCCGAAACTGAAGACGAAGTCTGGCGCCAAGAAGCGCTTCAAATTCACGGCCACGGGCAAGGTGAAAGCTGGCGTCGCCGGCAAGCGCCACCGTCTGATCAGCCACAACTCGAAGTACATCCGCCAAAACCGCGGCACTTCGGTCATGGCCGACGCCGACGCCAAGAAGATCAAGTCCTACATGCCGTACGCCTGATCGGCGCGCTGCATACCTGATCATCCTGTCACACTGAATTTGAACGACAGTCCCTCAAGCAGCGAGACCCCGCGGGTCGAGCGCTAGGGACTTCCCGAAGGGAATAAAAACATGGCTCGCGTCAAACGGGGCGTAACGTCCCACGCCAAGCACAAGAAGGTTCTGAAGCAGGCCAAGGGCTTCTACGGCCGCCGCAAGAATACGATCCGCACGGCCAAGGCCGCCGTCGATCGCGCAGGCCAGTACGCCTACCGCGACCGTCGCAACAAGAAGCGTTCGTTCCGCGCCCTGTGGATCCAGCGCATCAACGCCGCCGCCCGTCTGGAAGGCTTCACCTACTCGCAGTTCATCCACGGCCTCGACAAGGCCGGCATCGTGCTGGACCGCAAGGTTCTGTCGACGATCGCCGCCGACGAAGCCAGCTTCAAGGCCATCGCCGAGAAGGTCCGCGCCGCTCTGGCCGCCTAAGTCTCGCGATCGCGCTCAAGCAGCTCAGCCCCGCGGGCTGAGCGCTAGCGCAAAAGAAACAACGCCCGTCCCGTTCGCGGGGCGGGCGTTTTTCATGGCCGGGGCGGACTTTTCGACGGGTCAGGCGTTGGGGTTCGACAGCCGGGTCGAATGGCGGTCCGGCGGTTGAGGAGGCTTTGCCGATGTCCATCGCCCGCGTCACTGAAATCACCGCGTCGTCCACCGTCAGCTTCGACGACGCCATCACCCAGGGGATCGCTCGCGCCGACAAGACCCTGCGCCATGTCGAAGGCGCCTGGGTCCAGGATCAAAAGGTGGTGGTCCGCGACGGCAAGATCGCCGAGTATCGGGTCAACATGAAGATCAGCTTCGTCCTGGCGGATTGAGCGGCCGACTGAGCCTGATCGACGCGGAAGGCTTTGCGTGACGGCCATGTCGGGCTAGACGCTGCGGACCATGACCGATCTCGCCCAGCTAGAACTCGACCTGATCAACGCCATCGGAGCGGCCGAAAGCGTCGCTGCGATCGAAGAGGTGCGCGTCGCCGCCCTCGGCAAGACCGGGGCCGTCTCGGCCCTGCTCAAGGGGATGGGCGCGCTCAGCCCCGATGAACGCCGCGAACAGGGGCCGATCATCAACGGTCTGCGCGACCGCGTCAGCGCCGCTATCGCCGCCAAGAAGGCCGAGCTGGAGGCCGCCGAGTTGGACGCCCGCCTGCTGGCCGAGCGCGTCGATCTGACCCTGCCCAGCCGTCCGCGCCGCAAGGGCGGGGTGCACCCGACCATGCAGGTCATGGACGAGATGATCGCCCTGTTCGCCGAGATGGGCTTCGCCGTGGCTGAGGGCCCGGACATCGAAGACGACTTCCACAACTTCACCGCCCTGAACTTCCCGCCCAAGCACCCGGCGCGGGAAATGCACGACACCTTCTTCCTCAAGCCTGACCCGGAAACGGGCGAGCGCAAGGTGCTGCGCACCCACACCAGCCCGGTGCAGGTGCGGACCATGATGAGCCAGAAGCCGCCGATCCGCATCATCGCGCCCGGCCGCACCTTCCGTAAGGATTCCGACGCCACCCACACGCCGATGTTCCACCAGATCGAGGGTCTGGTGATCGACCGCGACATCCACATGGGTCATCTGAAGACGACGCTGGAAACCTTCATCGGCCGCTTCTTCGAGCTGGGCGACGTCAACGCCCGCTTCCGGCCGCACCACTTCCCCTTCACCGAGCCCTCGGCCGAGATGGACATCCGTTGCGATCGCTCGGGCGGCAAGCTGACCCTGAACGAGGGCGAGGACTGGCTCGAGATTCTCGGCTGCGGCATGGTGCACCCCAATGTGCTGCGCAACGCCGGCATCGACCCGGACGAGTATCAGGGCTTCGCCTTCGGCATGGGCGTCGACCGCCTGGCCATGCTGAAATACGGCGTCTCCGACCTGCGCCCCATGTTCGAGGCCGATACGCGCTGGCTGGCGCACTACGGCTTCTCCGCCTTTGCCGCGCCCAACTCGGCCAGCGGCCTCAGCTGAATTCAAGAGACATTCCATGACCGATCAAACTCAAGCCCAAGCGCCGATGTCTGCTGATGAAAAATTCGGCCGCGAACTGGTGGCGCGTACGACTTTCGAGCAGGAGGCCGTCTGGCTGCCGTCGCTGGCGGTGCATCACGTGAACGCGGGCCAGCCCGTTATTGACGGCAAGACCTTCACTGAATGCCTGATCGAGGGGCCGGCGGTGATGGCGGTGATGGACGGCACCACCTTCGACACCTGCAACATGGGCGTGGCGGAAAATCCGAAGACCCTGTTGCTGGACCCGCGCGGCGACATGATCGCGGGCGTCGTCGGCATGGCGAACTGCCGCTTCGTCCGCTGCCGCTTTGTGCAAGTGGCCTTCACCGGCAAGCGGGAAATGCTCGACGACATCGAGAATGGGCTGCTGGCCGCGCGCGGCAAGGCGGTGCAGGCATGACCGACGCTGCCAACCCTATCCTGACGCTGGAACCGCTCGGCCCGGGGCCGACCTATACGCGTATCAATATCTGGCTGCCGCAGCTCTATATCGAAAGCGCGCGGGCCGGCTCGCAGGTGATCGAGAACCGCCGTTTCGAGGGCTGCCTGTTCGAGGGACCCGCGGTGATCATTCCGGTCGCGCGCTGCGAGTTCAACGGATGCGACCTGGGCGATCAACAGGGCGATCCGCGTAGTCTGATGCTGGCGCCGCTGGGCAAGAACCGCGTCGTCGGGCCTATCGCGTTCAAGAACTGCCAGTTCATCAACTGCCGCTTCCTTGGCGTCGGTTTCACCGGCGAACCGGCCTTCCTTGACGACCTGACCCAGGCGATCAGCGGCGGAGCCGCCCAATGAAGTTCACGCTGTCCTGGCTGAAGGATCACCTCGAGACCGAGGCCGACGTCCACCAGATCGCCGAGGCCATGACCATGGCCGGGCTGGAGGTCGAGGAGGTTCACGACCCCGTCGCCGTCCTGGCCCCCTTCACCGTGGCCAAGATCATCTCGACCGCGCGCCACCCCGACGCCGATCGTCTGCAGGTCTGCCAGGTCGAGACGGTCGACGGTCTGAAAGAGATCGTCTGCGGGGCCCCGAACGCGCGTCCGGGCCTGACCACCATCTATGCTCCCATCGGCGCCTATGTGCCGGGCCTGGGTGTGACCCTGGTCGAGAAGCCGGTGCGGGGCGTGGTCTCGCACGGCATGCTGTGCTCGGCCTCGGAGCTGGAACTGGCCGATGAGAGCGACGGCATTCAGGAGTTGCCGCCGGAGATTCCGGTCGGGACCCCGGTCGCCGGTCTGTTCGGCGCCGAGCCGGTCATTGACTTCGAGGTGACGCCGAACCGCCCCGATTGGCTGGGCGTCGCCGGCATCGCCCGCGACCTGGCCGCCGCCAGCGTCGGCAAGCTGAAGCATTTCGACATCGCCGTGGTGCGCGGCGCCTTCCCCTCGCCGATCTCGGTGCGGCTGGAGGCTCCCGCGATGTGCCCGGTCTTCGCCGGCCGCGTCATCCGTGGCGTCAAGAACGGCCCGTCGCCGGCCTGGCTGCAGAAGCGCCTGATCGCCATCGGCCTGCGTCCGATCAACCGTCTGGTCGATGTCACCAACCTGATCGCCTACGACCGCGCTCGGCCGCTGCACGTCTATGACCTGGCCAAGCTGTCGGGGACCGAGATTGTCGTCCGTGCGGGCCTGACCTCGGCGGAAAGCGGCGAGCACGAACATCTGATCGCCCTGGACGGCAAGACCTACGCCGCCTCGGCGGCCGACTGCGTCATCGCCGACGCCAACGGGGAACGCCCCATCGGCCTGGGCGGCGTCATGGGGGGCGAAAGCACGGGCTGCAGCGACGACACTACCGACGTCTTCCTGGAAAGCGCCTGGTTCGAGCCCATCGTCATCGCCCAGACGGGCCGCACCCTGGGCATTCATTCCGACGCCCAGTACCGCTTTGCGCGCGGCGTCGACCCGGTCTCTGTGACGCCGGGGCTGGAACTGGCCACGCGTCTGATCCTGGACCTGTGCGGCGGCGAGCCGTCCGAGATCGTCTTCGTCGGCGAGCCGCCGGCCAGCCCGGCGCCCTTCGCCTTCGACCCGGCCTATGTGAAGCGCCTGACCGGCATGGAACTGTCCGACGACCGCATCGGCACCATCCTGGGTCAGCTCGGCTTCCTGGTCACCGCCGGCGGCGCCGATCAGGTCGAACCCTGGACCGTGACCCCGCCGTCGTGGCGTCGCGACGTCGAAGGCCGGGCCGATCTGGTCGAGGAGGTGGCGCGCATCGAGGGCTTTGACGCCTTGCCGAACACGCCCCTGCCCGAGGTCGCCCGCAAGGCGCAGGGTGTTCTCAGCCCGCGTCAGGCCCGCGTCCGCGTCGCTCGTCGCGCCCTGGCCAGCCTGGGCTACGCCGAGGCCGTGACCTGGTCCTTCACCAAGCAGTCGACCGCCGTCCTGTTCGGCGGCGGCGACGAGCGTCTGGTGCTGGAAAACCCCATCGCGGCGGATCTCGACTGCATGCGGCCGTCGGTCCTGCCCAACCTGATCCAGGCGGCGGCGCGCAACGCCGCGCGCGGCCATGCCGACGCCGCCCTGTTCGAGGTCGGTCCCATCTATCTGAACGATCAGCCGACCGGTCAGCGCACCGTCATCGCCGGCCTGGTCGCGCCCCATCCCGACCGTCACTGGGGCGGCGCGGGCGAGGACGCCCTGTTCGACCTCAAGGGCGATCTGTTCGCCCTGCTGGAAGAGATCGGCGCCCCGGTCGCCTCGCTGCAGTTGGCGCAGGGGTCGAACCAGGGCTGGTGGCATCCCGGTCGTTCGGCCCGCCTGCAACTGGGGCCCAAGAACGTCATCGCCGAGTTCGGCGAACTGCACCCGCGTGTTCTCAAGGCTCTGGATGCGGACGGCCCCATGCTGGCCTTCGAGATCATTCTCGACGCCGTGCCGGAGCCGCGTGGAAAAGGCGGCAAGGCGCGTGGCGCGGCGGATCTGCCGAACCTGATGCCGCTGAGCCGCGACTTCGCCTTCCTGATGGATGAGGCCAAGGCCGTGGGCGACCTGACCCGCGCCGTCGCCGGCGCCGACAAGGCCCTGATCGCCGAGGTGCGCGTCTTTGACGTCTATCGCGGCCAGGGCGTGCCCGAGGGCCAGAAGTCGGTGGCGATCGAGGTCGAGATCCAACCGCGCGCCGCCACCCTGGCCGAGGCCGAGATCGAGGCCCTGACGGCCAAGGTCGTCGCCGCCGCCGCCAAGGCCGGCGCGGTGTTGAGGACCTGAGGATGGCGGACAAGAAGCCCTGGGCCGAGGTCCAGTTCGAACGCAGCCTGTTCCGCGCCCGCTGGCTGATGGCCCCCTTCTATCTGGGCCTGGTCGCGGCTCTGGTCATGCTGCTGGCCGTCTTCGTGCGCGAGCTGATCTATTACGTGCCGCAGGCCTTCGTCATGGGGGAAGGCCACATGGGGTCCGACGGCGCCATCCTGGCCATCCTCAGCCTGGTGGACCTGTCCCTGGCGGGCAATCTGCTGCTGATCGTCATCTATTCCGGCTATGAGAACTTCGTCTCCAAGCTGGATCTGGACGAGAACCACGTGGACCGCCCGCCGTGGATGGGCACGGTCGACTTCTCGGGTCTGAAGATGAAGCTGATCGCCTCCATCGTGGCGATCTCGGCCATCTATCTGCTCAAGAGCTTCATGAACATCGGCAAGCCGGGCGTGCCGCTGGACGAGGCCGGGTTGATGTGGGCGGTGATCATCCACCTGACCTTCGTGGCCTCGGGCGTCCTGCTGGCGGTCATGGACTGGGTCGCAGCGAAAACCGACAAGCACTAGGGCGTAGCCCTAGTGTTTTCTTTTTGGGGTCTACCGCGCTTACGCGCTACTTGAGGCCCGTGACGCTTCGTCCATGAGGTTTGGGGTGGGGTTGGCCTTTTGACAAAGGCTTGATCGCGGCGGGCGGCGTCGAATACGGCCAGGCAAGGTTCGGTTAACCTTAAAGCCCCAAGGCTGCCGCAAAAGACACGGACGGTAGGCCAAGCCCGCGACGATGGGCGACCCGTCCTCTGTCAGGAGCTTCGACATGCATCGCCGCCAACTGATCCGCACCAGCCTTGGTCTCGCCGCCGCCGGCGCCCTGCCCGCGGGCCTGGGGGCCTGCGCTTCGACGCGCCAGCCGACTGACCCCAACTATCCGATCGCTTCGGATCAGAACGCCCAGGCCTATACCTTTGACGAGCTGGTCGCGGCCGGCTCGCGCGAGATGGGTATCGCCGCCGAGGCCATGGGCTCGGCCATCGAGCGCATCTTCGCCGAACAGGGCGACCGCCCGACCGCCTATATCGCCGGCGAGGAAGCCGCCGGGGCCGCCGTCGTGGGCGTGCGCTATGGTCGCGGCGCCCTGCACATGAAGGACCTGTCGGCCTCGCAGGAGGTCTTCTGGCAGGGGGCTTCGATCGGCTGGGACGTGGGCGGCAACGCCAGCCGGGTCTTCACCCTGGTCTACGGCCTCTATCACCCGGACATGCTCTATCGCCGCTATCCCGGCGTCGAGGGCTCGGCCTATCTGGTCGCTGGTCTGGGCGTGAACTACCAGCGCGCGGACGGCATCGTCCTGGCCCCCATCCGCACCGGCGTCGGCCTGCGCCTGGGCGCCAATGTCGGCACCATGAGCTACAGCCGTCAGCGGAATTTGTTGCCCTTCTAAGAAGGAAGGGACGCTAGCGCTCGGCCCGCGGGGCCTCGCTGCTTGAGCCGCATTTTTGGGCGCTAGCGTCCGCCGCGCGGCGGCGGACTGCTTGAGCGCAGAAGGGCGCGCGAAGCGCCAGGCCGCGTCGGGTCGAGAAGGCGGAGCCTTCTGACCGCGGCCCGCCGAGAATGCTCATTCGCCCTGGCGGATGAGCGCCTCCAACCCCTCGCGCCAGTTTCGATACTTGGGTCGCCAGCCCAGCTCGGCCTTGGCGCGGGCGTTCGAGAGGCGCTTGTTGTCATTGTAGAAACGCCGCATGGCGTCCGACACCGACGGGTCGTCCAGCGAGACTTCGGGCGGGACGGGCAGGCCGAGGCGCGCCGCCGCCCCGGTCATCACCACGTCGGCGGCGGCCGGTTCGTCGTCGGCTAAGGTGTAGGCGCGGCCCGGATGCGGGCGGGCCATGGAGGCGAAGAAGCCGGCCACGGCGTCCTCGACATGGATGCGGTTGAACACCTGGCCGGGCTTTTTCACCAAGCGCGCGGTGCCGTCGCGCAGGCGGTCCAGCGGCGAACGGCCGGGGCCGTAGATGGCGGGGAGGCGGAAGATCTGCACCGTCAGACCCATGCCGCGCCCGGCGTCCAGCCAGTCCTGCTCGGCGCGCACGCGGCGCGCGCCCTCCAGACTGGCGGCGTTCAGTTCATCATCTTCGAAGGCCCAGCCGCCCGCCCGGTCGCCATAGACGGCGGTCGAAGAGACATAGCCGATCCAGTCGGGATAGGCCTGGGCGGCGCTGATGGCCGGGACCAGGGCCTTCAAGCCGGGGCAGCCGGCGCCGTCAGGGGCGGCGGTGATCAGGATGGCCGAGGCGCTGGCCACGGCGGCCTGCAAGGCGGCTCCGTCGGTCGGGTCGACGGCGATGGCGCCCGCCGCCGTCAGCTCTGCGCGGCGCTCTGGATCGCGCGAGGTGGCGAAGGCCCGCCCGCCACGTCGGAGGACCTCGCGCGCCGCCTCAAGCCCGAGATAGCCGCCGCCGAAGACCAGAAGCGAAGGGGCGGCGGGGGCAGGCTGGGTCATGGCGGTCCGGTCAGACGATACGATCAGGCGGTCTTGGCGACGGCGGGGGCGGGGTCCGTCCCCTGAGACTGCAGCGCTTGGGCGCGCTTGCCGTTCCAGGTGGAGACGCAGGGGATCTTGGTCCGGTCGGCGCGGTCGGCGTAGCGGCGGGCGATGTCGGTGACATCGGCCATCAGACCCTCGGCCAGGGTGATCGGCTTCAGCCCCAGGTCGCGGAACTGGTCATTGGCGACGACCAGTTCATTCTCGTCGGCTTCCTGACGCGGGTTGGCGACATTGTGGACCTCGGCGCCGGTCATGTCGGCGACCATCTGAGCCAGATCGCGGACGCGGCGGCTTTCGGTCATCTGGTTGAGGATCTTGACCCGGTCGCCGGACTTGGGCGGGTTGTTCAGGGCCAGCTCGACGCAGCGCACGGTGTCCTGGATATGGATGAAGGCCCGTGTCTGGCCGCCCGAGCCGTGCACCGTCAGCGGATAGCCAAGCGCGCCCTGCATCAGGAAACGGTTCAGCACCGTGCCGTAGTCGCCGTCATAGTCGAAGCGGTTGATGAGGCGCTCGTCCAGACGGGTTTCCTCGGTCTGGGCGCCCCAGACGATGCCCTGATGCAGGTCGGTGATCCGCAGGGCGTCGTTGCGGGCGTAGAACTGGAACAGCAGGGCGTCCTGCGTCTTGGTCATGTGATAGATGCTGCCCGGATTGGGCGGGAACAGGATCTCCTGCTCGGTCGGGCCGTGGTCGGTGTCCACCGTGACCTTCAGATAGCCCTCGGGGATGCGCAGACCGGCGGTGGTGTAGCCATAGACCCCCATGGTCCCCAGGTGGGCCAGGTGGACGTCGCGCCCGCTCTCGACGATGGCGGCCAGCAGGTGGTGGGTGGCGTTGATATTGTTGTCGACGGTGTAGAGCTTGTGCCGCGCCGACTTCATCGAATAGGGGGCGGCGCGCTGTTCGGCGAAGTGGACGACGCTGTCGGGGCCCCAGTCCTTGATCAGGGCGACCAGGCGGTCGAACTCCTGGCCCACCGTCATGTTGACGAAGTCGATGTCGCGGCCCGAGACCTCTTTCCACGCGGCGATGCGCTCGCCCATGGTGCGGATGGGGGTCAGGGACTGGACCTCCAGCTCATTGTCGATGTTGCGGCGGCTGAGGTTGTCGACGATCAGCACCTCCCAGCCGCGCGCCGACAGGTGCAGGGCCGTGGGCCAGCCGCAGAAGCCGTCGCCGCCCAGGATCATCACGCGCATCAGTCGAACCCTCGTATCAACATCCTGTAATGCCTAGCCGAAGGCGCGCGGGGGTGAAAGCGCGGCGCTTGGGCGCGGATCGACGGCGGAGTGAAAAAACAGAGTCTAAAGAGTCTAATTGGTCTGAAATCAGAGGCCGGGATCAGGCCGGCAGGCCTGATCAAGAGAGCATGGCGCGGGGCGAAGGGGTGGCGCGTTCAAGAGGGCGGGCGTGGCCCAAGGTCGCTGATTTTCAGGGATTGGCGGGCCTTGATGTGACGGCGGCGGCGCTTCTTCGCTCCGACCGGTCGCTCTATCTGCCCAGGGCCATGAGGATCAGCGGATAGGGGCGGCCCGCGTCGTCGGTCTCGGCGCGGTCCACGGCCTGGAAGCCCAGGCGCTCGTAGAAGGCGCGGGCGCCGGGATTGTCTTCGTTGACGCTGAGACGCTGGGCGCCCAGCGACAGGGCGTGATCGACCAGCCGGCGCCCGATGCCGGATCGGTGCAGGCGGGGGTCCACGAACAGGGCCGCCAGTTCATCATCGGACAGGCCGAGGAAGGCGACCGGCGCGCCGTCCTGTTCCCAGGCCCAGAGGTTGGGGTCGCCGCTGCCCAGCCAGGCGGCGACGTCGGTTTCGATGCCGTCGATGGCCTCGGGCGTCAGGAAGTGGTGGGTCGCCTCGACCGCGCGCCGCCAGACGGCGGTGAGGGCGGCGGCGTCGGTCGGCGTCACCGGGCGGATCACAGCAGGCTTTCCAGCGCCGCGCGGGCGGCGTCCTTCAAGTCGGGGCGTTTCAGGGCCAGGGCGAGGTTGGCGCGCAGCAGGCCGATCTTGTCGCCGCAGTCGTGGGTCACGCCTTCATATTCATAGGCGGTGAAGACCTGCGTCTTCATCAGGCGGTCCATGGCGTCGGTCAGCTGGATTTCGCCGCCGGCGCCGCTTTCCTGGGTTTCCAGCAGGTCGAAGATTTCCGGTTGCAGGATGTAGCGGCCCGAGATCGACATATTGGACGGGGCCGTGCCCTGTTTCGGCTTTTCGACCATGCCCTTCATGGCGAAGCGGCGACCGTCCTGGCTTGAGGGATCGATGATGCCGTATTTGTGGGTGTCGGCCTCCGGCACGGCCTCGACGCCGATGACATTGCCGCCGACCTCGGCATAGAGGTCCGCCAACTGCTTCAGGGCGCCCGGCTGCGAATCGACGATGACGTCGGGCAGGATGACGGCGAAGGGCTCGTGGCCGATGATGTCGCGGGCGCACCAGACGGCGTGGCCCAGGCCCTTGGGCTGCATCTGGCGGGTGAAGCTCATCTCGCCGGCGGTGGCCAGTTCGGCGTTCATGGCCGCCAGAATCTCGGTCTTGCCCTTGGCCAGAAGCTGGGCCTCCAGCTCGATCTGGTGGTCGAAATAGTCCTCGATGGCCTGCTTGGCGCGGCCGGTGACGAAGACGATGTGCTCGATCCCCGCCTCGCGCGCCTCTTCGACGATGTAGGACAGGATCGGCCGGTCGACGACGTTGAGCAGCTCCTTCGGCGTGGTCTTGGTGCCGGGCAGGACACGGGTGCCCAGACCAGCCACAGGGAGAACCGCCTTGCGAAGGCGCGCGGGGGAAGTCGTCATCAGTCGTCCTGAAACAGCCGTTGGGCGCCTGTCATAGGCGCAAACCGTGACGGTTCCAAACGTGAGGGAGCGAAGCGGGTTGCATCCGAGCACGTCAGCCTTCTCCCACAAGGGGAGAAGGAACCGCGTGTCATTCCACCGTCACCGACTTGGCCAGGTTGCGCGGCTGGTCGACGTCCGTGCCCTTCTGGACGGCGGTGTAATAGGCCAGCAGCTGCACCGGGACGGCATAGACCAGGGGCGCGATCAGGGGGTGGCAGTCGGGGGCGTCGACGCGGCGGATGCCGGCGCCGTGCGGGGCGGGGGCGTTCGCCGGGGCGATCATGACGACCGGACCGCCGCGGGCGGCGACTTCCTGCAGGTTGGAGGCGGTCTTCTCATAGACCTCGTCCAGCGGGGCCAGGGCGATGATCGGGGTCTTTTCGTCCACCAGGGCGATCGGGCCGTGCTTCAGCTCGCCGGCGGCGTAGCCCTCGGCGTGGATATAGCTGATCTCCTTCAGCTTCAGCGCGCCTTCCATGGCCAGGGGGAACATGGCGCCCCGGCCGAGGAACAGGACGTCGGTGGCCTTGGCCAGGTCGTGGGCGATGGTGCGGATCTGACCGTCCATCTGCAGGGCCTCGGCGATCAGGCGCGGGGCCTCGAACAGGGCCTTGACCAGTTCGGCCTCATGCGTGGCGTCGATGCGACCGCGCGCCACGCCGGCGGCGACGGCCAGGGCCAGCAGGGCCGAAACCTGGGCGGTGAAGGCCTTGGTCGAGGCGACGCCGATTTCCGGCCCGGCGTGGGTCGGCCACAGGACCTCGGCCTCGCGCGCCATGGACGAGGTGTGGACGTTGACGACGGCGGCGGTTTTCAGCCCTTGCGCCTTGCACCAGGTCAGGCTGGCCAGGGTGTCGGCGGTCTCGCCCGACTGGCTGACGGCCACGGCGACGGTGCCGGGCGTCAGGGCCGGCGAACGGTAGCGGAACTCCGAGGCGATCTCGACGTCGCAGGGCAGGCCCGCATACTTCTCGAAGGCGTATTTGCCGATTTGACCGGCGTAGAAGGCGGTGCCGCAGGCGATGATCTGGATGCGGTCGACGGCGGCGAAGTCCACGGCTTGCGGCTTGGCCGTGCCGGTCACCAGGTCGAGATACTCGGACAGGGTGTGCTGGACGCTGTCGGGCTGCTCGTGGACTTCCTTCTCCATGAAGTGGCGATAGGCGCCCTTCTCGACCATGGCGGACGAAGCCGAGACCTGCACCACGGCGCGGTCGGCCGGATGGCCCGAGGCGTCGAACATGCGCGCGCCCGAACGGGTCATGGCGACATAGTCGCCTTCTTCCAGATAGGAGATCTTCTGGGTGAAGGGGCCGACGGCCAGGGCGTCCGAGCCCAGATACATCTCGCCCTCGCCCCAGCCGACGATCAGGGGACTGCCGCGGCGCGCGCCCAGGATCAGCTCGTCCTCGCCCTCGATCAAGACGGCCAGGGCATAGGCGCCGGTCAGGCGGTCCAGGGTGGCCTTGAAGGCGTCCAGCGGGGCCAGGCCCGCCGCCAGCTTGTGATCCAGCAGGTGGGCCACGACCTCGGTGTCGGTCTGGCTCTCGAAGACGCGGCCCTCGGCTTCCAGCTCGGCCTTCAGCTCGGCGAAGTTCTCGATGATGCCGTTGTGGACCAGGCAGACGCGGCCGGCCTTGTGCGGGTGGGCGTTGGCGGTCGTGGGCGCGCCGTGGGTGGCCCAGCGGGTGTGACCGATGCCGATGGTCCCGCTCAGGGGCTCGACGGCCAGGACGGCTTCCAGCTCGCGGATCTTGCCCTTGGCGCGGCGGCGTTCGATGCGGCCGTCAACCACGGCGGCGATGCCGGCGGAATCATAGCCGCGATACTCCAGCCGCTTCAGGCTGTCGATCAGGCGGGGAACGACGGCGCCTGCGCCCGTGATGCCGATGATGCCGCACATATGGTCTGCTCCGGTGAAGGGGCCGGGCGGTCGCGCTTTGCGCGACGCCGCCGTAAGAGGTAAGCGAGAGGGTTCCGCCCGTCTCGCCCTTTGAGTTTGATCTAGGGGAAGCGTGGACCGGCGACATCAAAAAATGGGTTTCGGAAGGTTTCTTTGCAAACCCGACGGGCCGCCAGCGAAGGACGACGCCCTTGGGCGAGAGAAAATACTTCGGTACCGACGGCATTCGCGGCCGGGCCAACACCCATCCGATGACGGCCGAGGTCGCGCTGCGGGTCGGGTTGGCGGCGGGCAAGCTGTTCCGCACCGACGATGATCGTCGCCATCTGGTGGTGATCGGCAAGGACACGCGCCTGTCTGGCTACATGATCGAACCGGCGCTTGTGGCCGGTCTGGCCAGTGTGGGCATGGACGTGCGCACATTCGGTCCCCTGCCGACGCCGGGCGTGGCCATGATGACGCGCTCGATGCGCGCCGATCTGGGCATCATGATCTCGGCCTCGCACAACGACTATGCCGACAACGGCATCAAGCTGTTCGGGCCGGACGGCTACAAGCTGTCGGACGAGATCGAGCTGAAGATCGAGGCCATGATGGACGAGGGCCTGAATCAGGACCTGGCCCCGGCCAACAAGCTGGGCCGGGTCAAGCGCATCGACGACGCCCCGCCGCGCTACATCGAGATCGCCAAGTCGGCCTTCCCCAAACGTCTCAGCCTCAAGGGCCTGCGCATCGCCATCGACTGCGCCAATGGCGCCGGTTACCGCGTCGCGCCGACCACGCTTTACGAGCTGGGGGCCGAGGTCTTCCCCGTCGGGGTCGAGCCGAACGGCCTGAACATCAACGCCGACTGCGGCTCGACCCATCCCGAGGCCGTGTCCGAGGCGGTGAAACGCTATCGTTGCGACATCGGCATCGCCCTGGACGGCGACGCCGATCGGGTCATCATCTGCGACGAGAAGGGCCATGTGGTCGACGGCGACCAGATCATGGCCCTGATCGGTCTGGACTGGGCCAAGCGCGGGCGCCTGAACGGCAAGGGGGTGGTGGCCACCGTCATGTCCAACCTGGGGCTTGAGCGCCGTCTGCAATCCGAGGGCCTGACGCTGGAGCGGACCAAGGTGGGCGACCGCTACGTCATGGAGCGGATGCGCGCGGGCGGCTTCAACATCGGCGGCGAGCAGTCGGGCCACATCATCCTGAAGGACCACGCCACGACCGGCGACGGCCTGATGGCGGCCCTGCAGGTGCTGGCGGTCCTGGTCGAACAGGAGGTGCCGATGAGCGAGCTGGCGCGCCAGTTCGAGCCGGTGCCGCAACTGCTGCAGAACGTCCGCTACAGCGCCGGCAAGCCGCTGGAAGACGAGAAGGTCAAGGCGGCTATGGCCGAGGCGGAGGCCGCCCTGAAGGGCGCGGGCCGCCTGCTGGTGCGTCCGTCCGGCACTGAAAAACTGATCCGCGTCATGGCCGAGGGCGATGACGAGGCCCTGGTCAAGCGCGTGGTCGCCGAGGTCTCGGCGGCGGTGAAGGCGGCGGGTCAGTAAGAGATCGGCGGGCGCCGAAACGGCGCCCGCCAAGCGCCTCAGATCGCGGCCAGGGCCTGTTGCAGGTCGGCCCACAGGTCCTCGACGTTCTCGATGCCGACCGACAGGCGCACCAGGTTGTCGCCGATGCCGCTGCGGGCCTTGGCTTCGGGCGTATAGTCCGAATGGGTCATGCTGGAGGGGTGCGAGGCCAGGCTCTCGGCGCCGCCCAGGCTGACGGCCAGCTTGAACAGGCGAAGCGCGTTCAGCATGCGGAAGGCTTCGGCCTCGCCGCCGGGAAGCTCCAGCGAGAAGGTCGAGCCCGAGCCCTTGCACTGGGCCGCGAAGATGGCCTGCTGTTCGGGCGAGGCGTCCGGCCCGCCGGCGGTCAGGACGGCGCTGACCCGCGGATCGGCGCGCAGGCGCTCGGCCAGGATCAGGGCGTTCTCCTGGGCCCGCTCCATGCGGATATGCAGGGTCTCAAGGCTGCGCAGCAGCAGCCAGGCCGTGTGCGGATCGGTGGTGGTGCCGCAGATGGTGCGCATTTCGCCGACCCGCGCCATCAGGTCGGCTGCGCCCATGCAGCCGCCCGCAATCAGGTCGGAATGGCCGCCGACATACTTGGTCAGCGAATAGAGGACGAGGTCGGCGCCCAGCTCCAGCGGGCTCTGCCACAGGGGGCCGAGGAAGGTGTTGTCCACCGCCACGATCGGGCGCTCGGCCTGATCCACGGCCTTGGCGCCGGCCACGGCGCGGGCGATGTCGACCAGCTGGTTGGTCGGGTTGGCCGGGGTCTCCAGATAGACGGCGGCGAGGCGACCGCCCGTCGTTTTCGCCTCGGCGGCGGCGGCGACCATGGCGGCGTCCAGGGCGTCGGCGCCCTCGGCGGCGGGCACGCTGATCGCCTTGACGCCGTAGCGGGGCAGGATGCGGTCGAACAGGTATTCGGTGCCGCCATAGGCCGGGGCCGTATAGAGGATGACGTCGCCGGGCCGCACCACAGCGAGCATGGCGGTCGAGATGGCGGCCATGCCGGTCGAGAAGACCAGGGCCTTGTCGGCCTTGTCCCAGACGGCGAGGCGGTCCTCGAGGATTTCCAGATTGGGGTTGTTGATGCGCGAATAGATCAGGCCGAGCGCCTCGTCCGGGTCGCGCTGACGCAGGCCGTAGGCGACCTCGAAGAAGCGCTTGCCGTCCTCGGCCGACTTGAAGACGAAGGTGGACGACTGGAACAGGGGGGCCTTGATCGCGCCTTCCGACAGGGCCGGATCATAGCCATAGCCCATCATCAGGGTTTCAGGCGCGAGGGTGCGATCCCCAAGGACGCGGGTGCGGTGACGGTTCATTTTTTTGTTTCCTCTCCTGAGGCGGTGATAGCCGACCCGAGAAAGGCCCGCCAGCCGCCAAGTCGTTGAGAGGAAGTCGCAGATTGGTGGAAGTTTCGACCGTCGGGAAGGAGCTTGGATCAGGCCGTCAGCGCGAGGCTCAGCGCCTCGATGCGCTGGCGGATATCAGGCACGGCGATGGTTTCCCAGAAGGCGGAGCGGGCGGGCGGACCGAGGACGTAGAGGTCGGGGTCCGGCGTTCCGTCGGCGTGGCGGACACGACCGCTCTGGTCCAGGTCGAGGCCTAGCCTGAGCGGGTCGAGGCGAGCCCGCCCCTCGGCGATCAGGGCGGCGGTCAGGGGCGTCGCCGTCGCGTCATGGCCGGGGCCGGTGCAGTCGATCAGCCAGGGGGCGGTCAGGGCTTGTCCGGCCTCGCCGGCCAGACGCACCGTGACGCGGTCCGCAGAGGCCTCGACGTCGAGGATGCGGCCCGGGCGGACCGTCAGGCGGTTCTCATGGAACAGTCGGTCCAGTTCTGCGGCGATTTCGGGCGCGATGCGGTGGCGATGGACATCCCACCACGGGCGCAGGTGGCGCAGGAAGCGGGCGCGCTCGGCCGAGGGGGCGGCCTGCCAAAGATCCAGGGTGATGGGTCGATAGCCCTCCATGACGCGGCGCCATCCGTGCGCGCGCGCCAGTCGCCGCGCGACCGCCAGACGCTGGGAGAGCGGGCCGCTCAGGGCCTCGGGCGGCAGGTCGATGGGGGCGTCGTGATGCGGGCCGTGGGCGCGGGGCAGGAGGCCGCGACGCGACACCGCCGTCGCTCGACCGCGCCAGCCCTGGCTTAAAAGCGTCAGCAGCACGTCCACCATGGTCAGGCCCGCACCCAGGATCAGGACGTCGTCGCCGGGCTGGATCGGCGCCAGGGCGTCGGGGGTCCAGGGATTGGCGATGATGCGTCCGTCTTCGCCGGTCGGGGTGGTGCGCGGGGCCGGGTTGCCGGTGGCCAGGACCACGGCGCGCCCGTCGATCCGCGCGCCGGTGGACAGGATGGCGGCGCGCCCTTCAATGGCGATGACGGCGCCGCTCAGGCGACGGACCAGACCGGGAAGGGCGACCTCGGTCGTGCTCAGTCGGTCGCGGACATAGAGGCCGTAGAGGCGGCGCGGGGCGAAGCCGTTGGCGTCGGCCTGATCGGGATGATGCGTCGTCAGCCAGTCGACGAAGTCGCCGGGACGGTCGGCCACGGCGCTCATCCGTCCGGCGCGGACGTTCAGGCGATGGGCGTCATTGGGGGTGGCATAGGCCACGCCCGGACCGAAGGCGTCGCCGCGCTCGATCAAGACGGAGGCCTGGTCGCGCTCGGCCAGACGCGCGGCCAGCATGGCCCCGGAAAAACCGCCGCCGACGATGACCACGGGGAGGGAGGAGGCGGCGTCGTTCATGGCCTCACCTCGCCCGAGGCGGGGGGAGAGGTCAATCGTTCGATCATCCTCTCCCCCTGCGCCGTCGATCAGATTTCCTGATTGAAGGCGCCGATCTCGGGGTGAGCGGCCAGACGCGGCTTCACCTCTTTCCTGAACAGGTCGCGCATGTCGTCGGCCGAGCGCATGCTCTCGACCACGACCACCAGCTCAGGCTTGTTGGAGGAGGCGCGGACCAGGACCCAGGAGCCGTCCTCAAGGTGGACGCGGACGCCGTTGACGGTGATGGCCTCGACGATCTTGCGACCCAGGATCGAACCGCCGGCGGCCGCCAAGTCCTCGTATTCCTTCACGATCTTGGCCAGGACGTCATACTTCAGCTCGTCGTCGCAGTGCGGCGACATGGTCAGGCTGGTCCAGGCGTCGGGGAGGGCGGACTTCAGCTCGCTCAGCGACTTGCCGGGGTTGCGATCCAGCATGGCCAGGACGGCGCCGGCGGCGACCAGACCGTCGTCATAGCCGTGGCCCAGATCGCCCGACAGGAAGAAGTGGCCCGACTTCTCGAACCCGGCCAGGGCGCCCAGTTCGGCGGTCTTGCGCTTGATGTAGGAGTGGCCGGTCTTCCAGTAGACGGTGGTGGCGCCATTGGCCTTGAGCACCGCGTCGGTCTTGTAGAGGCCGGTCGATTTCACATCGACGACGAAGACGGCGTTCGGGTGGATGGCCGACAGGTCGCGGGCCAGCATCAGGCCGATCTTGTCGGCGAAGATCTCTTCGCCGGTATTGTCGACCACGCCGCAGCGGTCGCCGTCGCCGTCGAAGCCGAGGGCCAGGTCGGCGCCGGTTTCCTTCACCTTTTGGGCCATCGCCACCAGCATGACGTGGTCTTCGGGGTTCGGGTTATATTTGGGGAAGGTCCAGTCGAGGTCGGTGTCCATCTCGATCACCTCGCAGCCCATCAGGCGCAGGGCCTCGGGCGCGAAGGCGCCGGCGGTGCCGTTGCCGCAGGCGGCCACGACCTTGAGCGGACGGGTCAGCTTCAGCTTGGAGGCCACGTCCTTGATGTAGGTCTGGCGGAAGCCTTCGACACGTTCGACGCGGCCGCCGGGGCGAGCGACGCCCTCGCCGTTCAGGACGATGTCCTTCAGCCGGGTCATCTCGTCGGGGCCGAAGGTCAGGGGCGCCTGGGCGCCCATCTTGACGCCGGTCCAGCCGTTTTCATTGTGGCTGGCTGTGACCATGGCCACGCAGGGGCAGTCGAGCGCGAACTGGGCGTAGTAGGCCATGGGCGACAGGGCCAGGCCGATGTCGATGACTTCCATACCGCCTTCCAACAGGCCGAGGATCAGGGCCTGCTTCACCGACAGGGAGTAGGAGCGGAAGTCGTGGCCGACGGCGATGCGCGGGCGCACGCCGATCTCGTGGGCATAGGTGGCCAGGCCTAGACCCAGGGCCTGAATGCCCAGCAGGTTGATCTCTTTTTCCAGAATCCAGCGGGCGTCGTATTCGCGGAAGCCGGTCGGCTTCACCAGGGGGAGGGTTTCGTACTCCGCCGTATTGGGGCGGATGTCCTGGCGCGGTTTCGACATGGGTATTCCTGAAGCATGGGCAGTTGGACGAACGAAGTTCAGCTATCCGCCCTCAATCGTTGCGGTATAGCGGGCCTCCCCGGAGAGGCCAACAACGCACGAGGGCCAAGCGGGCTGCATTCTTTTCCCGCATCGTGAAACCTTGACCGCCCCCGCGTCCACGGCCTACGCGAGGGGCTGCCATACGGAGACGCCCATGCCCCGCCTGATCCTGCTGCGCCACGGCCAGAGCCAGTGGAACCTGGAAAACCGCTTCACCGGCTGGGTGGACGTGGACCTGACCGCAGAGGGCGAGGCCCAGGCGCGGCGCGGCGGCGAACTGATCGCCGAGGCCGGGTTCAAGCCCGCCGTCATGTTCACCTCGGTCCTCACGCGCGCCAAGCGCACCGGCGCCCTGGCCCTGGATTCTGCAGGTCTGAAGGACGTCCCCGTGGTCGAGGACTGGCGCCTGAACGAGCGTCACTACGGCGGCCTGACCGGGCTGGACAAGGCCGAGACGGCGGCCAAGCACGGCGAGGACCAGGTCAAGATCTGGCGCCGCAGCTATGACGTGCCGCCGCCGCCGCTGGCGGCCGGCAGCGAGTTCGATTTCCACGCCGACCCTCGCTACGAGGGCAAGGCCATCCCCGACACCGAGAGCCTGAAGACGACGCTGGACCGGGTGCAGCCCTATTGGGACGCCGAGATCGCCCCGCGCCTGAAGGCGGGCGAGGACGTGCTGATCGCCGCCCACGGCAATAGCTTGCGGGCCATCGTCAAGCTGCTGTTCGCCGTGCCGGACGATCAGATCGTCGGCGTCGAGATCCCCACCGGCAACCCGCTGGAGATCGATCTGGACGGCGATCTGAAGCCGGTCGCCGCCCGCTATCTGGACGAGGGCCGGGCGCAAGCCTTGCCGAAGATCGCGTGAGTTCGTCCGTGAAAGACGACGCCGTCCACATGCGCCGCGCCATTGATCTGGCCCTGGCCAGCATGGGCGAGACCTGGCCCAATCCGTCGGTCGGTTGCGTCCTGGTGAAGGACGGCGTCGTCCTGGCCGAGGCCGCCACGGCGCCGGGCGGACGGCCCCACGCCGAGGAGCAGGCCGTGCCCGCCGCCGGCGAGGCCGTGAAGGGCGCGACCGCCTATGTCACGCTGGAGCCTTGCGGCGCCCGCTCGTCGGGCCGCAAGTCCTGCGCCCACTTCCTGGCCGAGGCCGGGGTCGAGCGGGTGGTGATCGCCGCGCTTGATCCGTCGCCCTTCGCCTCGGGGCGGGGCACGGAACGGCTGCGCCAGTCGGGCCTGACGGTCGAGACCGGCCTGCTGGCCGAGGACGCCGCTGTGCTGAGCGAGGGCTTCCTGCACCGTCTGGAGACCGGGCGGCCGATGGTCCGCATCAGCGAGGACGGCAAGGGCTTTGACGGTCGTTTCGTCGCCGCCCCGCGCGCCGATCTGACGACCGAGCTGAACCGCCTGGGCGAGGCGGGCTACACCCGGCTGTGGACCAACGAAGGCGAACTGGCCGAGGCCCTGCGAGAACAGGGCCTGCTGACCGAATAGGACCGCGGAAACGGGTGTTTCTGAAAAGCTTCCTTAATGCCGCGTAAGCCATGTTGGCGGCATGAGCGACGCCGCCGATCCTGTCCGCAAGAAACCGACCCAGGCTGAGGTCGATCTGATCTGCGCCAAGCATGACCGGCTGTGGCAGGCGCGGCCGGGCGGGGCGCGCGCCGTCTTCGCCTGGATGGACCTGTCGGGGTTGACGCTGCGAGGGCGCAATCTGGCCGACGCCGACTTCGCCGCCGCCCGCCTGCACGGCTGCGACCTGTCCGGGGCCAAGCTGGACAACGCCAACTTCTTCGGCGCCGACATGCAGGACATCACCCTGGTCGACGCCAGCCTGAGGCGGGCCGATCTGCGCGGCGCCTGTCTGCGCGGGGCCGACCTGTCGGGGGCCGACCTGTTCGAGGCCGACCTGCGCGAAGGCACGATCGCGGCGGCGGACGGCAAGCTGGGCTTCCGCGTCATCGAGGCCCAGAAGCGCGGCGACACCCAGGCCCAGGGCGCCAGCCTAGTCGGAGCCAATCTGCAGCGCTCGCGCATGACCGGGGTGGTGGCCATCGCCGCTGACTTCACCGACGCGGTCATGAAGGACTGCAAGCTGGTGCGGGCCAATCTGAAGCAGGCCAATTTCACCGGGGCCGACCTGGCCGGGGCCGACCTGTCCGGCGCGGACCTGTCGGGCGCGGACCTGACCGACGCCATCCTAGTGGGGGTCAAGGCCGCCATGTGGCGCACCGACGGGGCCAATATGGAAGGGGCTCTGACCGACAACCGCCCGGCGGGCGAGTCCGTCAGCCGCATGCCCGCCGCCGAAATGCTGCGCGAACACGCCCTGTGGTGCGAGACGGGGGGAGGCGAGGGCCAGCCTTCGGTCTTCGACGGCGTCGATCTGCGCCCGCTGGAATCCATTCGCGGCCTGAACCTGACGGCCCTGTCGGCCAAGGGGGCGGTCTTTTACGGCCTGGATATGGAAGGTGTGCAGCTTCAGGGCGCACAGCTGGAGGGCGCGGACCTGCGCTCGGCCAATCTGCGCCGGGCCGACCTGCGCGGCGCGCGGCTGGGCCGGGCCAAGCTGAACGGCGTCGATCTGCGCGAGGCCCAGTTGGGACCGTTGATGCTGGGGGCCGATCGTCTGCTGCCGGCGGACCTGTCGGGCGCTGTGCTGCGCGGCGCCGACCTGTCGGGGGCCGATCTGCGTCGGGCGGTTCTGGCAGGGGCGGACCTCAGCCGCGCGGTGCTGCACGGCGCCCAGGTCAAGCAGGCCGACTTCACCGGCGCCCAGACTGGCGGCGCACGCGGGCTGGACCCGGCGGATCTGAAGGCGGCGGCGGCCTAGCGCGCACGAAAAAGGGGCGACGCGAACGTCGCCCCTCTCCGGTTGTTTCAGGCGTAGCCGCGTTTAGGCGGCCTTCTTCGCCTTGTCGGCCTTGCCGGCGGTTTCACCCTCGATCAGGGCCTTGCCGGTCGCGATCTCGATGCGGCGGGGCTTGAGGGCCTCGGGCAGCTCGCGTTGCAGGTCGATGGTCAGCAGGCCGTTCGACAGGTCGGCGCCCTTGACCACCACATAGTCGGCCAGCTGGAAGCGGCGCTCGAAGTCGCGCTCGGCCAGGCCGCGATGCAGATAGGTCTTCTGCGGCGCCGCATCGTCGTTGGCGGCCTTCTTGCCGGTGACGGTCAGGGAGTTTTCCTTGGCCTCGATGTTCAGTTCGTCGGGCGAGAAGCCGGCGACGGCGATTTCGATGCGATAGGCGTTCTCGCCGGTCGTCTCGATATTATAGGGGGGCCAACCGTTTTCCTGGCTGGAGCGCGCGGCGCTTTCCAACTGGCGGGCCAGGCGGTCGAAGCCGACGGCGGAACGGTACAGCGGCGAGAAATCATAGGTACGCATGGGTCATCCTTCTGACATTCAGCAAGGTTGAACCGCCCGGCGATTTTGCCCCGGACGGCGGAGGGGGTCAGCCCCGGCGGTCCGAAATCGGCCCCGTCAGGTCTGGAGAGCCCAGGATCGGCGCTCTCGGATGAAGAGGTAGGCGCGCATTCTTGCGGCGCAAGGGGCGCCTCAATCGGCGAGCAGCCGCGCGAAATCGTCGCTTGGTCCAATCCACGCCTTGCCGAGGCCGCGAAGCGCCGTAAGGGTTACAGATTGTTTCTTTTTAGGACCGACCGGAGCCCCCTATGCGATCCCTCGTCCTCGCCGCCATCCTGGCGTCCGCCTTCGTCGCGCCCGCTTTCGCCCAAAGCACCCCGCCGGAATCGCCGGCCCTGCAACACCGTCAGGGCCTGTCGATGGAGATGCCCAAGGTCGAGGAGGACGCTGCGCTTCAGGCCGCGATCGCTTCGTCCGCCCGGCCCGAGGCCGACCGCGTCCGCGACAGCCAGCGCCATCCGTTCGAGACCCTGACCTTCTGGGGCCTGCAGCCTGGCCTGACCGTGGTGGAGATCGAACCCGGCCGCGCCGGCTGGTGGCGCAACATCCTGGAGCCCTATGCGGCGGCCACCGGCGGGACCTACGTCGGCGTCGGCAAGCCGACCGAGAGCATGGGCGTGGCCGATGGTTCCGCCGACATGGTGGTGGTGGCGCGGGCCTTCCACAACTGGTCCAGCGACGGTCGCACCGACCCCTATCTGGCGGCCTTCTTCAAGGCGCTGAAGCCGGGCGGCGTCCTGGCGGTCGAGCAGCACCGCAGCGTCGACGGCCTGAACGTCGCCGACGTGGCCTCAACCGGTTATGTGCCCGAAAGCTACGTCATTCACGCCGCCCGTCGCGCGGGCTTCGAGTTGGAGGCGCGCAGCGAACTGAACGCCAACGCCAAGGACGACCGGGATCATCCCTTCGGCGTCTGGACCCTGCCGCCGACGCGATCTTCGCAGAAGGACGGGCGGGTTCTGACCGCCGAGGAAAGGGCCGGCTTTGACGCCATCGGCGAGAGCGACCGCATGACCCTGCGATTCCGTAAGCCCGAGGCCGCGAACTGATGCCGTTTGCGGTTTTGACCCTGGCGGAGAAGCGTCTTAAGCCCAAGGCCATGATGATCTCCATGACGGTCCTGGCCCAGGGAGGCGCGCATGGCTGAGCGTTCGACGCGACGCGCGGTCCTGGCGGGCGCCTGCATGGCCGCCTTCGCCGGCCTGGCCGCCTGCGGCAAGAAGGAAGAGAAGGCGGCGGCGCCGCAAGCGCCCGCCGTTCCTGCCGGTCCGGCGGAAGGCTCGCTGGAATGGGCCGTCGCCGGCGCCTGGCGCTCGGCCTCGGACAAGGCGCGCGACCCCGCCCGCCATCCGGTCGAGACGCTGCGTTTCTTCGGCCTGCAGCCCAAGATGACGGTGGTGGACTTCTGGCCCGGCAGCGGCTGGTTCATCGACATCCTGGCCCCTTATCTGAACAAGGGCGGCGGCTCGCTCTATCTGGCGGGCTTTGCCGAGGGACCGGCCGCCGACCCTGCCCAGATCGCCATCAACAACGCCCTGAAGGCCAAGCTGGAGGGCGACAAGAAGCTGTACGGTCAGGTCCAGTTCAGCGCCTTTGGCGCCGGCACGGGTCCGGTGGCGCCGGTAGGCACGGCCGATCTGGTGCTGTTCATGCGCTACATCCACGCCTGGATGGCCGCCGGTCTGGCCGAGAAGGCCTTCGCCGACGCCTATGCCGCCCTGCGGCCCGGCGGCGTCCTGGGGGTCGAGCAGCACCGGCTGCAGCCGGATGAGGACCAGGACCCGGCGGCGGCCAACGGCTATGTCCAGGAAGCCTTCGTCAAGCAACTGGCCGCCGAGGCTGGCTTCGTCTTCGTCGAGGCGTCCGAGATCAACGCCAACCCGGCCGACACCAAGGATCACCCCTTCGGGGCCGATACCCTGGCGCCCATTCGCCTGACGGCGCCCATGGGGCAGCCGGCCAACCCCGAGTTCGACCGCACCAAATACGACGCGATCGGCGAGAGCGATCGCATGACCTTGAAGTTCAGGAAGCCCGAGTGAACCGCGCCACCGCCTTCGCCGCCCATGCGCCCCTGATGGGGGTTCCCGGCGCCGCTTCGCCTCCCGGCGGAGAGGGCGACTGGTATCGCGGCGCGGGCGGGCTTCGCCTGCGCGCGGCCCTGTGGACGCCGTCGGCCATGGTGGCCAAGACGCCGCGCGGCACGGTGGTGCTGAGCCCCGGCCGCACCGAGCCGATCGAGAAGTATTTCGAGGTCATCGGCAACTTCCTGGCGCGCGGCTTCTGCGTTCTGGCCCACGACTGGCGCGGTCAGGGCCTGTCGGCGCGGCTGCTGCCGGACCGGCTGCGCGGCCACGCCCGCGCCGTCGAGGAGTTCCTGGACGACTACGCCCGCCTGCTGGACGCCTATGAGGCCAAGGCGCCCAAGCCCTGGATCATGGTCGGCCACTCGATGGGCGGGGCGCTGAACCTGCTGTCGCTCGAGGCCGGCGAGAGCCGGTTCGCCGGCGCCCTCCTGTCCAGTCCCATGCTGCGCATCAAGACCGGCAAGCGGTCGATGTGGTCGGTCAAGCTGGCGGTGCGGTGGAGCCTGCGCCACGGCAAGGCGGGCGACTATGTGCTGGATAATCCCGACGATCCCTTCGACCACACCTTCGAGAAGGATGGCCTGACCTCGGATCAGAACCGATACGACCTGTGGCGTCAGCAACTGTATGCCTGCCCGCACCTGGCCATCGGCGGTCCGACCTGGGGTTGGCTGGCCTTCGCGCTGGACGCCGGGGAACGGGCGCTGAAGCCGCGTGCGCTGAAGTCGGTCAAGATCCCCGTCTGCGTGGTTCAGGCCTCCGACGACGACAAGGTGTGGAAGCAGACCAATCGCTGGGCGGCGCGCCGTCTGGGACGGGGGCGCTATGTCGAGGTGCCGGGCGGCCTGCACGAGGTCATCATGGAGGCCGACCCCCTGCGCGGCGTCTTCCTGGATGAGTTCGACGCCCTGGCCGGCTATGTCGCCCCCGCCGAAGGGCAGGCCGCGACGCCCGCCCCAGCCCCCACGTCGGGAAAGAGCGCGGCTTAAGCGTTCAGCACCGCCAGGGCCTGAGCGGTCAGGGCGGCGTCGCCCACCGCCAGGATGCGGCCGTCGCCGTCGGGCGTCTGGCCGGACCAGCCGGTGACACGCCCGCCCGCCGCCTCGACGACGGGTTTGAGCGCCGACCAGTCCCAGACCTTCAGCTCGGTCTCGGCCACCAGGTCGATGCTGCCGGCCGCCACCATGGCGTAGGCATAGGCGTCACAGCCCAGGCGGGCCAGGCGGGCCGAGGCGCGCAACCGCGTCCAGGCCTCGCGGTCGGGGCCGACGAAGATGTCAGGGTCGGTGGTGGCGATCAGGGCGTCGGACAGGGCCGGACAGGCGCGGGTCTTGAGCGGGGTCTCGGCGTCGCCGCGCAGCAGGCGGGCGCCGGAGGGGCCGCCAAGGAAGATCTCGTCGAGATAGGGCTGACCGATGGCGCCGATCAGGGGCTGATCGTCATGACGCAGAGCGATCAGGGTGGTCCACAAGGGCAGACCGGCGATGAAGGCGCGGGTGCCGTCGATGGGGTCCAGCACCCAGACATGGTCGGCGTCAGGACGGTCCTCGCCGTATTCCTCGCCGATGACGCCATGATGCGGATAGCGGGCGGCGATCAGGCGGCGAATGGCGGCCTCGGCGGCGCGGTCGGCCTCGGTGACGGGGTCGAAGGCGCCGGGCCCCGCCTTGTTCTCCTGCGCGAACTGGCCGCGGAAGAAGGGCAGGGCCGTGCGCGCGGCCTCATGCGACAGTTCGACGGCGAAGGTTTCCAGTTCGGTCATGCCGAGCAGATACACCGCCCGTCGTCGAGGAGCGAGGGGCCGGTCTGACGAAGAGTCAGGCGGCCTTGCTGCCGGGGTGCAGGCTTTCGGCGCGCACGAAGGGTTCGATGCTGACCGCCGGGACGGCCCGTTCGATGGCTTCGCCGAGGCCGTCGTAGAAATAGCTGATCGGGGTCTCCAGCGCCTCGGCCAGTTCCCACAGGCGGGCGGCCGATATGCGGTTGGCGCCGCATTCGTATTTCTGGATCTGCTGGAAGCGCACGCCGACCTGGACGGCGAGCTGCTGCTGGGTCAGGCCCAGAAGGCGACGGCGGCGACGCAGGCGGCGGCCCAGGTGAAGATCGATGTCGGCGGCCATGACGGCCCCTCCCTCTGATGATCTGCGCTGTGCCGGTTCGGCACGGCTCAGGCTTCTCGCCGCAAGGGGCGTGCCGTTTTCGCCTGTCGCGCGAACGGTGAAGCTTATTGAGGGGGGCAGGCAACCTGAGCCGGCGCGGCGCATTACGGTCAAGGCATCACGCCTTTTTACGGGAGGGACAGAATGAGCGGATTTGGATTCATCGCCTGGATCATCATCGGCATCGTCGCCGGATGGCTGGCGGAAAAGATCATGAAGCGCAGCCACGGCCTGCTGACCAACCTGATCGTCGGCGTCATCGGCGCCCTGATCGGCGGCTTCCTGGCCAATAACCTGCTGGGCATCGACGCCTCGGGCAACTGGATCGTCGGCATCATCGTCGCCACGGTCGGCGCCGTGGTGCTGTTGTTCCTGCTTGGCCTGGTCAAGAAGCGGGCCTGAGCCGTTTCCTGAGACTGAACGACAAAGGGGCGGCCCATGACGGGCCGCCCCTTCTTCATTCCGACCCGAGGGATCAGGCGGTCGGTTCGTCGGCCGGCGGCTCCACCGGCTCGGCCGGAGGCGCGTCCGTGGCGTCAGCCGGCGGAGTCGCTTCGGCCGGGGCCTCGCCGCCGATCGGAGCGGCGGCCTGGAAGTCGGCCAGGCTGGCGTTGACGACGATGGCGTCGCCGTCCTGGCGGATGCCGGCGACCGGCACCGGGCGGACGGAGCCATCGGCGCCGCGCACGGTCAGTTCCTGGCCCGAGGCGCCGTTCTGGGCGCCGACCAGCTTGCCGAGCTCCGAACCGTCGGCGCTCTTGACCGTGGCGCCAGGCGTCAGGGTCAGGCTCTGGGGTTGTGCCGCAGGCGCCTCAGCGGTAGCCGGTTCGGGCGTCTGCGGCGTCGTGGCGTCTTGTGCGAGCACAGGGGCGGCGAAGAGGAAGGCGCCGGCGATGCCGGTGAGCAGGGCGGTCTTGCGGATCATGAGGTTACTCCGGTCAAGCGAGTCTGGCGCTCGCGAAAAGGTGAACTCGCTGCATTTCAGATTGTTTCACCTGCCCAGAAATGACCTTTTCAGCGCCCCAAACCGCCGATTCTTGCTCTATGACGGGCGCACACCCCGAGAGGACGAATGACAGCGACGAAACGACAGGGCGGAGCCGGGCGAATCCTCCAGCGACTGGGAGGCCTTGCCTATGAGTTGACGCCCCAGGTCTTCGCCGTAGCCTCCTTCATTCTGGGCGCGATCATGCTGTTGTCGGCGGCGACCCCGGCCTTCACCGGACGGCTGCAGCTGCTGGACCGGATCTCGGCCCCCATCGTGATCGACCTGTCGCATTTCGGCGCCAGCGTGACCGGCTTCCTGTTGCTGCTCGTGTCGGCGGGGCTGTGGCGCCGACGGCGGGGCGCCTATTACGCCGCCCTGTTCGGCCTGATGCTGGGGGCGGTCTTCTCGCTGATGAAGGGCCTGGACTGGGAAGAGGCGGCCGAGCTGACCCTGGCGGCGGCCCTGCTGCTGCCGTGCCGGGCGGCCTTCAACCGGCGGTCGCGTCTGGGCGAACCCTTGAGGCCCGGCTGGCTGCTGATGCTGGCGGCCGCCGTCGTGGCCATGCTTTGGCTTGGCTTCTTCGCCTATCGCGACACGGCCTATACCGATGAGCTGTGGTGGACCTTTCTGACGGACAAGCAGGCCTCGGGCTTCCTGCGGGCGGGCGCCGTGCTGGCGATCCTGACCCTGGCGGTGGCGGTGCGCTCCTTGCTGACGGCGCCGGGCGCGCGCAGCCACGGCCCGGCCGGTCCGGCCGACATCGAGCGCGCCCGCGCGGCCCTGCTGGAGGCCGACACGGCCGCGCCCGAGGCGGGCTTGGCCCTGCTGGGCGACAAGGCCCTGTTGTTCAGTCCCTCGGGGCGCAGCTTCATCGCCTATCGCGTGCGGGGGCGGCGCTGGATCGCCATGGGCGAGGCGGCGGGGCTGAAGGCGGAACGACTGGAACTGCTGTGGGCCTTCGCCGAGATGGCCGACAGCTATGGCGGCACGCCGGTCTTCTATTCGGTCGGCGAGGGCATGCTGGCGGATCTGGCCACCCTGGGCTTGGCCGTGCGCAAGGTCGGCGAGGCGGCCGTCATCGACGCCGAGCATTTCTCGACCGAGGGCAAGGGCAAGCAGAACCTGCGGACCGCTGTGAACCGGGCCGAGCGCGAGGGCGCGACCTTCGAGGTGCTGGCGCCGGGCGCCGTTCGGCCGCTGGAGGCCGAGCTTCGGGCGGTGTCTGACGCCTGGCTGGATCACCACAACGGATCGGAGAAGGCTTTTTCGCTGGGCCGTTTCGACATCGATTATCTGGATCGTTCGCCGGTCGCCGTGGCCTGGGAGGAAGGGCGGATCGTGGCCTTCGCCAACCTGCTGGTCGGGGCGAAGGGCGAGGAGGTCATGATCGACCTGATGCGTCATGACCCGGAGGGGCCGCACGGGATCATGGACTATCTGTTCACCCGCACGGCCCAGTGGGCGCGGGCGGAGGGCTTCAAGCGGTTCGACCTGGGCATGGCGCCCCTGTCGGGTCTGGAGGACCGGCGCCTGGCCCCCGTCTTCGCCCGCGTCGGCGCCCTGGTGTTCGAGGAGGGCGGGGCGGTCTACGGCTTCCAGGGTCTGCGCGCCTACAAGTCCAAGTTCGGGCCGGACTGGCGGCCGAAATTCATCGCCGCCTCGACCTCGACCCCTCTAGCCCTGGCCCTGCTGGATGTGGCCCTGCTGACCAGCGGCGGCTGGCTGGGGCTGCTGGGGGTGAGGAAGTAGAAGTCTGCAGCCCTCTCCCATCGGGAGAGGGAGTAGAAAGCGCGCTTCAAGCAGCCCGAAGGGCGGCAGGTCCAACCAAGACGGCCTCAAGCAGCCCGAAGGGCGGTAGGCCCAAGCAAGAGGGCCCAACAAAAAAGGCGGCCCTTGCGGACCGCCTTCTTCGTTTCGGTTGTCGTCAGCCTTAGTCCGGCTTGACGCGCTTCTTGCGGAACGAGGGGTTCAGAACCGCCTTGCGAAGACGGATCGACTTGGGCGTCACTTCGACCAGTTCGTCTTCTTCGATGTAGGCGATGGCCTGTTCCAGCGACATCGCGCGCGGCGGGGTCAGGCGAACCGACTCGTCCTTGCCGGCGGCGCGGACGTTGGTCAGTTGCTTGCCCTTGATCGGGTTGACGTCCAGGTCGTCCCAACGGCTGTTCTCGCCGATGATCATGCCCTGATAGGTCTTCTCGCCGGCGCCGACGAACATGACGCCGCGGTCTTCCAGGTTCCACAGGGCGAAGGCGGCGGTGTCGCCGTCCGAGTTCGAGATCAGCACGCCCTTCAGACGGCCCTCGATGGCGCCCTTGTGCGGCTCATAGTGCGAGAAGACGCGGTTCAGCACGCCCGAACCGCGCGTGTCGGTCAGGAACTCGCCCTGATAGCCGATCAGCGAACGCGAGGGGCACTTCAGCTGGATGCGGGTCTTGCCGGCGCCCGACGGACCCATGTCGGTCATCTCGGCCTTACGGGCCGACAGCTTCTCGATGACGATGCCCGAGAACTCGTCGTCGACGTCGACCATGACGTCTTCGATCGGCTCCAGCTTCTCGCCGTTCTCGCCGGTCTGGAAGACCACGCGCGGACGCGAGATCGAGACCTCGAAGCCTTCGCGGCGCATGTTTTCGATCAGAACGCCCAACTGCAGTTCGCCACGGCCGGCGACCTCATAGGCGTCGCCGCCTTCGGTCGTGGTGACGCGGATGGCGACGTTGGCTTCGGCTTCCTTCAGCAGGCGGTCGCGGATGACGCGCGACTGGACCTTGTCGCCTTCGCGACCGGCCAGCGGGCTGTCGTTGACCGAGACGGTCATCGAGATGGTCGGCGGGTCGATCGGTTGCGCCGGCAGGGCGTCGACGACTTCCATGGCGCACAGGGTGTCGGCCACGGTGGCCTTGGACATGCCGGCGATGGCGACGATGTCGCCTGCTTCCGAACCCTCGTCCAGGGCCTGACGCTTCAGGCCGCGGAAGGCCAGAACCTTGGTGATGCGGCCGCGCTCGATTTCCTTGCCGTCACGGTCCAGGGCGTGGATGGCCATGCCGGGAACGGCCTTGCCGCTCTGGATGCGGCCGGTCAGCAGGCGGCCCAGGAAGGGGTCGCTTTCGATCAGCACGTTCAGCATCTGGAACGGCTTGTCCTTGTTTTCCTGCACCTTGGGCGCGGGAACGTGGTCGACGATCAGGTCGAACAGCGGGTGCAGGTTGTCGTTGGGGACGTTCAGGTCCAGCGTCGCCCAGCCCGAACGGCCCGAGGCGTAGATGTGCGGGAAGTCCAGTTGCTCGTCCGTCGCGCCGATGGCGGCGAACAGGTCGAAGGTCTCGTTGTGGACGCGGTCCGGGTCAGCGTGGGCGCGGTCGACCTTGTTGATGCAGAGGATCGGACGCAGGCCCATCTTCAGCGCCTTGGTCAGCACGAACTTGGTCTGGGGCATGACGCCCTCTTCGGCGTCGACCAGGATGACGCAGCCGTCCACCATGCCCAGGATGCGCTCGACTTCACCGCCGAAGTCGGCGTGGCCGGGGGTGTCGATGATGTTGATGCGGGTTTCGCCGGCCTTGCCGTTCCAGAGCACCGAGGTGCACTTGGCCAGGATGGTGATGCCGCGCTCTTTTTCCTGGTCGCCCGAGTCCATGGCGCGCTCAGTGGTCGCCTCGTTGGCTCGGAAGACGCCGGACTGAGCCAGCAGCTGGTCAACCATGGTGGTCTTGCCGTGGTCAACGTGGGCGATGATAGCGACGTTACGAAGGTTCATTTCGGGCTCGGGCGGACTGTGTTCGGCCACGGAAGTCCGGGCCGCTGCAAGATGCGGAAAGCGGGAAGGAAGCGGCGCCTCTTACAGCCCTATCGACCGAAAGGCCAGCGGGGCGGTTCGATTGTGCGTCAGGCGGGTAAAATGAGCACGATCGTCGCCAGCGCAAGCGCGCCGATCAGAAGGGCCGACAGGGCGGCCACGGCGGCCACGCGCGGCCCGGCGCGGACGACGGCGCGCGGATCGACCATCAGACCCAGGGCGGCCATGGCGATCAGGGTCATGGCGGTCACGCCGGCCTGCAGCGGGGGCAGCACGACCTCGGGGATCAGGCCCGTCGAGCGCAGACCCATCAGGATCAGGAAGACGATGATGAACCAGGGGGCCATGTGGTGCAGCTTGGGCCGCTTGGCGCCTTCGACTTTTCCAGAACGCATCAGGCCCAGGACCAGGCAGACCGGGCCCAGCATCAGGACGCGGACCAGTTTGACGATCGCGCCGGTCTGGACAGCCAGCAGTCCGGCGGGGGCGGCGGCGGCCAGGACCTGGGGCACCGCATAGACGGTCAGACCGGCCAGGACGCCGACCTTGGTGGCGTCAAAGCCCGCCAACGCCCCGACGACGGGGACCAGCAGGACCACGGCGATGCCGAGGACGGCGGTGAAGCCGATGGCGGCGGCCACGTCCTCGCCCTCGGCCTCGATCACCGGGGCGACGGCGGCGATGGCCGAGTTGCCGCAGATGGCGTTGCCGCAGGCCACCAGAAGCGCCATGGCCGGCGGCAGGCCGAAGGCGCGGCCCAGGGCATAGCCGCCGACGATGGCCAGAACGACCACGCCGACGATGGCCAGCAGCAGGATGGGGCCCAGGGCCATGACGGCGGCGCCCGACACGGTGGCGCCCAGCAGGGCGACGGCGACCTCCAGCAGAGTCTTGGCGCTGAACTGCACACCGGGCGCCCAGACGCTGGACGGGGTCCAGAACAGGCGCAGGCCCGCCCCCATCAAGATGGCGATGACCAGACCCTCGACCCAGGGATGGCCGAAAAGGTTGGTCTCGATGATCTGCAGCCCATAGGCGACCGCGCCGACCCCGGCGCTCAGCAGGACGCCGGGCAGCAGGCGGGCCAGACCCTGAAACAGATCGGTCGGGCCGTGGTGGGCGTGGGTGCTGGAATGATGGGCGGTCGTCATGACGGCGCATCATCTGCTCCGTCGTCTGATCGTTCCAACGGATAGTTCTGGATTTAACAATCGATAAAAGCGATTGATTGGCCATGACCTTGGAACAGCTCCGCATCTTTGTCGCCGTGGCCGAGCGCCTGCACATGACGCGGGCGGCGGAGGCGCTGCACCTGACCCAGTCGGCGGTCAGCGCGGCGGTGGCGGCGCTGGAGGCGCGGCACGGGACCCAGCTGTTCGACCGGGTCGGACGGGGGCTGGCGCTGAACGCGGCAGGGGCCGCCTTCCTGCCCGAGGCCCGCGCCGTGCTGGCCCAGGCCGAGGCGGCGGAGCAGGCGCTGGACGATCTGGCCGGGTTGAAGCGCGGCTCGGTGCGGCTGTTCGCCAGCCAGACCATCGCCGCCTATTGGTTGCCGCCGCGCATGGCGGCCTTTGCCCGGGCCCATCCGGAGATCCAACTGCACCTGTCGATCGGCAATACGCACCGGGTGGTCGAGGCGGTGCTGGCGGGCGAGGCGGAACTGGGCCTGATCGAGGGGGCGTTCGAGGCGTCCCGGGTCGAGAAGGTGCGGATCGACGCCGACCGGCTTGTGGTGGTGGCGGCGCCGGGGCATCCCTTGGCCGGGCGAATCGAGGCGCTATCGGCGGCGGAGCTGAAGGCGCTGGACTGGGTGCTGCGCGAGGAGGGGTCTGGGACGCGCAGCGAGTTCGAGGCGGCGCTGCCGCGCGGCGTGGCGGGAAGCTTGCGGGCGGTCCTGACCCTGCCGTCCAACGAGGCCATCCTGTCGGCGGTGGCGGCGGGGGGGCTGGTCACGGCGATCTCGGAACTGGCCGCCCAGCCCCTGATCGAGGCGGGGCGGCTGGTTCGTCTGCCGCTCGAACTGCCCGAGCGGCCGTTTCATCTGCTGCGCCACCGCGAACGGCGGCCCAGTCGCGCCGCGGAAGCTTTTGCTTCCGCGCTGTGAGGAAAGAACGGAGGCCTTCGCCTCCGCCTTGTAGAGGTTCTAGACCTTGGCCGAGCGGCTGCGGATCCACGAATAGAGAGCGAAGGTCAGGACCGCGAAGGCGGCCAGACCGGCCCACATGGCGGGCCAGGTCGTGTCCTTGGGCAGAAGCGCGAAGGGCGCTTCGTTCCGGGTGCTGACGATGACGGCGGCGGTGAAGACGCCGAACAGGCTTTCGCCCACGATCAGGCCCGAGGCCAGCAGAACGCCCATGCGGCGGCCCACGTCGGCGAAGCGGGTCGTGGCGATCCACTTGTCATAGGCCCAGCCGCAGACGGCGCCGACGACCAGCATGGTGGTGACGGCGGCCGGCAGATAGACGCCGATGCCGGCGGCCAGAGGCGGCAGCTTGACCTTGTCCTTGGTCGCGCCGCGCAGGACGACGTCGAGGATGATGACGCCGACGCCGACCAGGGCGCCGACGCCGATCAGGTCCCAGCGCAGCTCGCCGCTGATGACGCCCTTGGCCAGGGCCGAGATCAGGGTGGCCTGCGGGGCGGCCAGGGTCTGGGCGCCTTGCACGATGGCGGGGGGGCCGCCTTCAAAGCCGAAGGCCTGGTTCATCATGTCCAGGACGAAGGGGATGACCAGGGCGCCGGCGACGACGCCGACCAGCAGGGCCGTCTGCTGACGCCAGGGCGTGGCCTCGACCAGTTGGCCGGTCTTGAGGTCCTGCAGGTTGTCGTTGGAGATGACGGCCACGGCGAAGACCACGGCGGTGACGATCAGGGCGAAGGCGATGATCGAGGGATCGGCAGGCACGCCGGCGATGGCCATGACACCCAGCATCAGCAGGGAGGCGATGATGATGGCCAGGATGCCGACGCCCGAAACCGGGCTGTTGGACGAGCCGATCAGACCGGCCATGTAGCCGCAGATGGCGGCCACGGCGAAGCCGACGACCACGACATAGATCAGGCCGCCGACGACCAGCAGGGGGGCTGAACCGGCCAGGGCCGTGCCCTGGGCGAAGACGGCCAGCAGGACGGCGATGCCGACCAGGGCGGCGATCGACAGCAGACCGACGAACTTGATCGGAATGTCCTGCTCGGTGCGGTCCAGAACCTCGCCGTGGGCGCGCTTGGTCTGGGCGGCGATGGCCGAAGCCAGGCCGGCGACCAGGGGCTTGGCCAGCTTGGCCAGGGTCCACAGGGCGGCGACGCCGATGACGCCGGCGCCGATGAAGCGGACTTCCTTGGCCCAGACGGTCATGGCCAGTTCCTCGGCCGGGGCGCCGGCAGGCAGGCTGGCGGCGATCGAGGGCACGCCGTGGGCGGCGGCCCAGGCCACGAACTCGGGCGAGGTCAGGATGGGGACGAAGATCAGCCAGGCCAGGACCAGGCCGAACAACTGGGTCAGGCCGACGGCCAGGCCGATCAGGTGGCCGGCGCCCAGAAGGGCGAACTGCATGGAGAAGCCGACGCCGGTGGCGCCGCCGCCGAGCGCGGCGGGCAGGCGCGCGAAGGCGGTGGTCTCGGCGGCGAAAACGCGGGCCGAGGCCAGGAAGGCGAAGAAGGCCGAGGCGATGGCGCTGCCGATCACCACGAACAGGCCGGAGCGGTTCTCGCGCACGGCCTCGGCGGATTCATCGGCGCCCGGCGAGCCGACCTTGAGCACCTCGGCGGCGGCGACGCCCTCGGGGTAGGGCAGGCCGCCCTGGACCACCAGGGTGCGGCGCAGGGGAATGGAGAAGGTCACGCCCAGCACGCCGCCGAGCACGCAGATGGCCACCGACTCCCAGAAGGGGAAGTTCATCCACCAGCCGATCATGACCAGGCCGGGCAGGACGAAGATGATCGAACTCATGGCGCCGCCAACCGAGGCGACGGTCTGAACCGTCATATTCTCCCAGATGGTTGAGCCCTTGAAGGCGCGCAGCAGGGCCATGGAGATGACCGCCGCCGGAATGGCCGAGGCGAAGGTCAGGCCGACCTTCAGGCCCAGATAGGTGTTGGCCGCCGTAAACACCGCCGCCAGCAAGCAGCCCAGGATCAGGGCGCGGATGGTCAGTTCGATGCGTTTGCCGGTGCTGGGAGGGCTGTCTGTCATGCGGGTTCTTTCCATTGTCGCGCGGAGGTAATCCCGAAAGCGCGGCCGTGACAACGGGTCGCGCAGAGATAGGCGAAGACCTCTCCCTCCCCTTCATGGGGAGGGTGGTCGCGTCAGCGACCGGGTGGGGAGGACCAGGTGATGCCGAGTTCTGAGTCTGTATAGCCCAAGCGCCCCCACCCGTCTGGCGCTGCGCGCCAGCCACCCTCCCCATGAAGGGGAGGGAGAACAGGTCTGCCCGCCTCGCGATAACGCGGGCGGTGAGAGGGCTGGGCGGGGCGAGTTGTGATGGCGCGCGCATTTTCCTTCTCCCCTTGTGGGAGAAGGTGGGCCCGAAGGGCTCGGATGAGGGGTTGCGCGACGGCGGCCACGGGGCTCGGTTCAATGCGCGGCGAGACCCCTCATCCGTCTGCCTTCGGCAGCCGCCTTCTCCCGCAAGGGGAGAAGGAATAGATATGCGCCATGCCTGAATTACCCGAAGTCGAAACCGTGCGGCGTGGTCTGGAGCCGGTGCTGGAGGGGGCGCGGTTGACGCTGCCGCGTCAGAACCGGCCGGACCTGCGCTTTCCTTTTCCCGAGCGCTTCGTGGAGCGGCTGGACGGGGCGACGGTGCTGCGGCTGGACCGGCGGGCCAAGTATCTGCTGTTCCCGCTGTCGACCGGCGAGACCTGGGTGACGCATCTGGGCATGACGGGGCGGTTCACCCTGGAGGGCGCGGCTCCGGGGGCGTTCGAGACGGATGCGCCGGTCGTGGGCAAGCATGAGCACATGAGCTTGACGGCGGAACGGGCCGGGGTGCTGACGCGGCTGGGCTACGCCGATGCGCGGCGCTTCGGCTTCATGGGGCTGATCCCCACCGAGGCGGTCGAGGGGCATGCCTGGTTTGCGGATCTGGGACCGGAGCCGCTGGGCAACGGCTTTTCCGCCGCTCATCTGGCCGAGGTCTTTGACGGCAAGGCGCAGAACATCAAGGTCTCGCTGCTGGACCAGAGGAATGTGGCGGGTCTGGGCAATATCTATGTCTGCGAGGCCCTGTATCGCGCGCGCATCTCGCCGCTGACCCCGGCGGGCAAGGTCAGCCGGCCCCGGCTGGAGCGACTGGCGACCGAGGTGAGGCAGGTGCTGGCCGACGCCATCACGGCGGGCGGCTCGACGCTGAAGGACTTCGCCAATGTCGAGGGCGGGCAGGGCTATTTCCAGCATCGCTTCGACGTCTATGGCCGCGAGGGCGAGCCGTGCCGGACGGAGGGTTGCGGCGGCGCAGTGGCGCGCCTGGTCCAGGGCGGGCGCTCGACCTTCTTCTGTCCGGTCTGCCAAAAACGGTGATGTGTCGGAAAAATCCGACGTGATGTAAAAAATAATAGACATGATGTCTGCGTCGTGCGACATCGCCTCATCGCTTGGGATCAAGGAGGAGGCGGCCATGTCGTTCAGGGAAAAACTGTCGTGGGGCGTGCTGCTGACCACCTCGGCGGTGTGGAGCTTTTACTTCGTGCGGCTGGGGCTGAAAGCGGCCGACGGCCTGCTGACCCAGGATCTGGTGCTGTGGACCATGGGGGTCTGCATCGGTTTCAGCCTTGCGGCCCACGTCGGATTTTCCATCCTGGCGGCGGTCAGCACCTCGAAGGCCGAGCGGTCCGTGGTCGATGAGCGCGAGCAGGGCGTGGCCCTCAAGGCCAGTTATACGGCCTTCGTGACCATGAGCGGCACGTTGGGGGCGCTGTCGGCCTATGGCTACTCCTACGCTCTGCGTCACCCGGACATGCTGGGACCCGATCCTCTGGCGCCGGCTCTGTTGCTGGCGGCCAACGGCTTCATCTTCGCCCTGGCCCTGTCCGAGGTGGTGCGTCACGCCACCCAGATCACCCTGCTGCGCCGCGTCGGTTGAGGCCGCGACGGATAAGGAGCGCGTCATGAGCTTTCGTGAGAAGCATCTGTGGGTGGCCATCATCGCCGGGCTGGCGGTCTGGGGCGCCTATGCCTGGCGGTTTGGCGAGCGGGTCTTGGCCGGCGGACTGAAACAGGCGGATTTCGCCGCCGACATGGGCGGGCTGTTCATTCTTGGCCTGGTCGCGGTGGTGGTGCTGGAGGCCGGGCTGACGGCCCTGGCCATGCTGACGACCTCCAAGGCCGAGCGCCGGGCGCGGGACGAGCGCGAAGGCGCAGCGACGCTGCAGGCCAGCCATGTGTCGCTGATGCTGCTGATCGGCTTGCTGGTCACGGTCTCGGCAGTCGCCTATGGCGTCGGCTTCTGGGGCAGCGTGAGGCCCGAGGGGCTGGCGCGGTGGATGATCCCCGGCAACGGCCTGGTCCTGGTCGCCAATGCGGTTCTGGGCTGCATCATGCTGTCGGAACTGGCGCGCTGGGCCCTGTCCCTGGCCCTGTTGAAGCGGGGGCGGTGATGGGCAAGGCGCCGCCTCCTATAAAGAACCGCATCCGCGAACTGCGCTTTCACGCCGGCGAGATGACCCAGGCCGACCTGGCCGCGCGCATCGGCATGACACGTCAGACCATCGTGGCCATGGAGCAGGGCAAGTACTCGCCCAGCCTGGAGGCCGCCTTCCGTATCGCCCAGGTCTTTGGCGTCGAAATCGGCGAGGTGTTCCAGTGGGAGGGCTGAGGCGCTAGACCTCGGCTCAATGATTATGAGGAGCGCCCCGATGGCCGACGTCTATTCCACCCTGCTGATCGAACGCCATGCCGAGGGCTATGCGGTCGTCACCCTGAACCGGCCGGAGGCGCTGAACGCGCTGAACACCACCCTGACCGGCGAACTGGGCGACTTCCTGGAGAGCGTGGCCGACGATGACAGCGTGCGCTGCGTGGTCCTGACCGGCTCGGTCAAGGCCTTCGCCGCCGGCGCCGACATCAAGGAGATGGCCGATCAGGCCTATGCCGACATGTACCGCGGCAACTTCTTCGCTCGCGCCCATGACCGGGTGGCGAGCTTCCGCAAGCCGATCATCGCGGCGGTGTCGGGCTATGCGCTCGGCGGCGGCTGCGAGCTGGCCATGCTGTGCGACTTCATCATCGCCTCCGAGACGGCCAAGTTCGGCCAGCCCGAGATCAACCTGGGCGTGGCCCCCGGCATCGGCGGCTCGCAGCGCTTGACCCGCGCGGTGGGCAAGGCCAAGGCGATGGACATGTGTCTGACCGGCCGGATGATGGACGCCGCCGAGGCCGAGCGTTCGGGCCTGGTGTCGCGCGTGGTGGCGTCTGAGGCCCTGCTGGACGAGGCGCGGGCCACAGCGGCCAAGATCGCCGGTCAGTCCATCCTGGCGGTCATGGCCAACAAGGAGCTGGTCAACGCCGCTTTCGAGACGACCCTGGCGCAAGGGGTGGTGTTCGAGCGCCGCCTGTTCCACTCCCTGTTCGCCTTCGACGACCAGAAGGAGGGCATGGCGGCCTTCGTCGAGAAGCGCAAACCCGCCTTCACGGGCCGCTAAACCCAGGCCCAAACCTAGGCCCCGACTCAATTCCGGCCGCGTCGCGTTGACCGGCCGGAGCCTTTCCGCTATAGCCGCCCGCTCTTGAGATTTCCTCGCCGTGGACGTGGGTTCGCGGCGTTTTCGTTCGAAGGTTTTTACCCGATGGCCAACAATGCAGGCGCCCGCAAGGCGATCCGCAAGATCGAAGCGCGGACCGAAGTGAACAAGGCCCGCCGTACGCGCGTTCGCACCTACCTGCGCAAGTTCCAAGAAGCCCTGACGGGCGGAGACGTCGAAGCCGCCAAGAGCGCCTTCATCACGGCTCAGTCGGAACTGATGCGCGCCGTGTCGAAGGGCGTGGTTCACAAGAACACCGGCTCGCGCAAGGTTTCGCGCCTGGCCGCCCAGCTGAAGAAGCTGTCGGCCGCCTGATTTAGGCGAGGTCGGGACGGGCTTTCACGCCTTTGTCAAACGACGTCATCTAACGCGCTCGGACGACCCGTAACCGGGTTGTCGCAAGAAAATCTAACGATTTCAACGGCGAGGAAGCGCAAGCTCCCTCGCCGTCTTGCTGTCTGGCGCTAAGTCTCGGACGGAATTCCATAGAATCCAGCGTTAGCGAATGGGGCGAAATCGCCATTTTCCCAAGCGACGCCGGGGTTTGCCGGAGTCAAACAATTTAAGTGCGAATCTCGACTCGAATCAGCGTTGATCTCCGCCGTGCGACGCGTAAGTTTTGGCCTGTAACGCACTTCCATCCCAATCCGGATGAAGACGGGGGAAATCAATGGTTTCCGCCGGCGGGAGACGTCTGTCCGTGAGTACGACCCCACCTGCAAAACCTCGGTTTTGCGGGGCAGGAGAAGTCGTCCCGGCTGTCGCCTTCGTTGTGCGTTCGTTCGGTGGTTCTAACTCTTGGCGGGTGTGTTTTGACGATATTGGGGGGCGCGATGACGGGCATGACGGATCCGGACCGTATCTGGACTGAGGCGGCGGGCCGCCTGAAGACCGAGATCGGCGACGGTCCGTTCAGCAGCTATATCGCGCCGTCGGCCGTGCGCCTGGACGCGAGCGGCAATCTGATCCTGGTGACGCCGACCGCCTATGCGCGGGACTGGGTGCGCAAGAACGCCCTGCGTCGCATGAACGAGCTGTGGCTGGGCCTGGACGGCCTGTCGCGTCGTCTGGACGTCCGCTGCCGCGCCGAGGTGGGGTCGCCCGCCCCGGCCACCGCCTTCCCCGCCGGCGAGGCCCCGCGCCTGGCCTCGGTGGGCGGCGTGATCGCCCCCGCGCCTGTTTCGGCCCTCGCCTCGACCTTCGCCCCCTCGACCGACGGCGCCCGCGCCGTGCGCGCCGCCGGTCTGCAAGAGCGCCTGAACTTCGACAGCTTCGTCGAAGGCCAAGGCAACGCCTTCGCCCTGGCCATCGCCAAGCAGGTCGCCAGCTGGGCTGACGGCCACTTCAACCCGGTCTTCTTCTGCGGCCCCTACGGCTACGGCAAGACCCACCTGCTGAACGCCATCGCCTGGGAGGCGCAGCGTCTGCGCCCCGACGCCAAGGTGGTCTATCTGACCGCCGAGCGGTTCCTCTCGACCTTCGTGCGCGCCATGCAGGACCGCTCGACCGCGGCCTTCAAGGAAAGCCTGCGCTCGGCCGACATGCTGCTGCTGGACGACGTCCAGTTCGTCGGCGGCAAGACCTCGACCCAGGAAGAACTGCTCAACACCCTAACCTCGCTGATCGAGGACGGCAAACGCATCGTCCTGTCGGCCGACCGCGCCCCGACCGCCCTGACCGATGTCGAGCCGCGCCTGCGCAGCCACCTGGCCGCCGGTCTGACCTGCCCGGTTGAAGCCGCCGACCGCAATCTGAAGATCGCCGTGGCCCAGTCGCGTCTGAACGCCCTGGCCAAGCTGGGCGTCGTCTCGGGCGAGGCCCGCATCGACGTGCTGGAGCACCTGGTGGATCGCACCCCCGGCTCGATGCGTGAGCTTGAAGGCGCCGTGAACACCCTGGCCGCCGTCGCCGGCGCTCGCCTCTCGGCCCTGAGCGTCGACGAGGCCCAGAGCCTGCTGGGCGTCGCCCTGCGCGGCGGTCCCGAGCGTCGCATCACCGTCGATGAGATCCAGAAGACGGTCGCCGACCACTTCAACCTGAAGCAGGCCGATCTGCTGAGCGAGCGCCGCACCCGCGCCATCGCCCGCCCGCGCCAGATCGCCATGTATCTGTGCAAGCAGCACACGACCCGCTCCTATCCCGACATCGGCCGTCGCTTCGGCGGACGCGATCACACGACCGTCCTGCACGGCGTGCGCAAGATCGAGGAGCTGATGCCCAAGGAAGAGCAGATCGCTCGCGACGTCGAGGCCCTGACGCGCAAACTGCGCGGCTAGAACGGGAAGTGACGCACAAGCTGCGCGGCTAAAGCTTCCACCGCAGGCCTGTGGATAGCGGGGGCAGACGTCACAGGATGTCGGCCCCCCGTTGCCCCCGCCGCTCAATGCGCTAGTGTTCCAGCCCATCCTTACGGCGACGCTGATAAAGGCGTCGCGGCCCGGGCGAGACCACATGCAGCTGACCATCGAACGTTCCGCGCTCCTGAAAGCCCTCGGGCACGTTCAGAGCGTGGTCGAGCGCCGCAACACCATTCCGATCCTGTCGAACGTGCTGCTGAGCGCCGGGCGCGACCGCCTGTCCTTCGCCGCCACCGATCTCGACATGGAGATGGTGGATGAGGCCGAGGCCCAGGTGAACGTCGAGGGCCAGATCACGGCCCCGGCCCACACCCTGTATGAAATCGTCAAGAAGCTGCCGGACGGCGCCGAGGTCTCGCTGACCTATTCGGGCGATGATCCGCGTCTGGTGATCTCGGCGGGGCGGTCCAAGTTCAACCTGCCGGTCCTGCCGGCTGGCGACTTCCCGGTCATGTCCACGGAGACCTCGGGCGCGCGCTACACCCTGCCCAAGGAAGATCTGGCGCGTCTGATCGACAAGACCCGTTTCGCCGTCTCGACCGAAGAGACGCGCTATTATCTGAACGGCCTCTATCTGCACACGGTGTCGGACGGCGGCATTCCGCTGCTGCGCGCCGTGGCCACCGACGGCCACCGCCTGGCCCTGGCCGAGACCCCGGCGCCGGAAGGCGCGGCGGGCGGTCCCGGCGTCATCGTGCCGCGCAAGACGGTGGATCAGGTCCGTCGTCTGCTGGACGACGGCGCCGGTCCGGTCGAGGTCCAGGTCTCGGCCCAGAAGATCCGCTTCGAGTTCGGCGAGGCCAGCCTGACCTCCAAGGTCATCGACGGCGCCTTCCCCGACTATCTGCGCGTCATTCCCAAGGGCAATGACAAGCAGGCCGACATCGACAATGCCCTGTTTTCCAAGGCCGTCGATCGCGTGGCCACCATCTCGGCCGAGAAGAGCCGTTCGGTGAAGCTGGCCTTCGACAACGACCGGGTGAAGCTGACGGTCCGCAACATGGAAGCCGGCCAGGCCGAGGAAGAGGTCGAGATCGGCTATTCCGAAGAGCCGTTCGAAATCGGCTTCAACGCCCGCTACCTGCTGGACGTCGCCGGCCAGATCACCGGCGAGACCGCCCACTTCAAATTCGCCGACCCGGCCAGCCCCACCCTGGTGCTCGACCCGGCCGACGTGGGCGTGCAGTACGTGCTGATGCCGCTGCGTGTGTAGCGTGCGCCTTGCGGTTCTTCTTCTGGTCTCCACCGCCTTGTATGCAGGTGCGGCGGAGGCTCAGGTTGAAACGCCGCTGTCATCCACTCATCTGCGTGGCGTCTGTGCTGCGCTGAGTTTTGAGGAAGCGGACCTCAGCTCGGACTGCCAAGATACAGTGCTTGTCAGGAGTTACGCTTGCGGTCGAGTCAGCGTTGCTTTCGCCATTACGCCTGAATGCTGTGCCCTGAGTTTTGAGGGCGACGAGAAGGGGCGAACCTCCGACGGCAACATCGTTGTGCAGCCGATCAATCGGGCTTTTCTTTTCAGGGCGGGTGGTCCTGCTATCGAGGTTGAGGGGGCTGGCGAGTGCCGCTGGAGCCCCTTCGTCGCGGACGCTGCGATGGTGGATTGCGCGTTGGTCGATCGCACTGGAAAGTCGACGAAAGGTCTTTTCCAGGCGGGGGCTGCCGAACCGAACGAGCAATGGTTCTAAATCCCGGGGGCCGCCGGGGTGAGCGGTTTCTAATTCGGTCTCTGCTGACCAAATCGGTGTATCTGCTGACCCAAGCATGATCACCTCCCTCGCCCTCACCGACTTTCGTTCCTATGCGAGCGCCAGCCTGCCGGTTTCCGGCGGGGCCGTGGTGCTGCATGGGCCGAACGGGGCGGGCAAGACCAACCTCTTGGAGGCCATCAGCCTGCTGACCCCCGGCAAGGGTCTGCGCGGGGCAACGGCGCAGGAGATGGGGCGGCGTGAGCCGGGCGAGGCTGTGGGTCGGGCCTGGGCCGTCATGGTGACGTTGAACGAAGACGGCGAGGAGGTGCGTCTGGGCACCGGGGTGCAGGCGGCGGGGGCCGCGCGGCGCATCGTCCGCATCGACGGCGAGACGGCGCCGCCGGGGCAGCTGCTGGATCATCTGCGCCCGGTCTGGGCCACGCCCGAGCAGGACCGCCTGTTTTCCGACGCGCGGGCGGGGCGGTTGCGGTTTTTCGACCGGCTGGTGTTTGCGGCTGATCCCGACCACGCGGCGACCGTCTCGACCTATGAAAGGGCCCTGCGCGAGCGGCTGAAGCTGCTGACCGACGGGGCGGAGGGTCGGCCCGCCGACCCGCTGTGGCTGGATGCGCTGGAGGCGCGGCTGTCCGAGGCCGGGGCGCGGGCCGCCGTGGCGCGGACGCGGGCGCTGGCGGCCTTGCAGGTCGGGATTGATGCGCGCGGGGACCGGCCCTTTCCGCAGGCCGACCTGGGTCTGACCGGGGCGGCGGAAGAGATGGCGGCGTCGGGGGCGGACGAGGCTGACGTGGTCGGGATGCTGGGCGAGGGCTTTGTGCGGGCGCGGGCGCGCGACGCAGCGGCCGGGCGCTCGCTGTTCGGGCCGCATCGGTCGGACCTGACGGCCCTCCACCGCGAGAAGAATCGGCCCGCCGCCGAGGGGTCTTCGGGCGAGCAGAAGGCCCTGGTGCTGAACCTGATCCTGGCCCAGGTCGGGCGGTTGGCGGGTCAAAAGGCCCAGCCGGTTCTGCTGCTGGATGAGGCTCCGGCGCATCTGGACGAAGCCCGCCGCGCCGCTCTGTTCGACGAGATCGAGGCGCTCCAGCTTCAGGCCTTCATGACGGGGACGGAGCGCGGCCTGTTCGCCGCCCTGGAAGGGCGGGCGCAGTTCGTTTCGGTGGAAGGCGGGGCGCTTTCCTCGCCTTCTCCCCTTGTGGGAGAAGGTGGCAGGCGAAGCCTGACGGATGAGGGGTAGCGCCGTCTTCGGAACATCGTCTGAGGCGCGGTTCAGCCGGCTGTAGCATCGCGCGGAGAGACCCCTCATCCGAGCGCCTGCGGCGCCCACCTTCTCCCGCAAGGGGAGAAGGGTTGAGAGGTGGCTTTTCCCGTCAAATTTCCTATATGTTATCGGCGTCGGGGCGCGGTGAATTGCGACCTGATGCGGACGGCTGAATGGCCGTCTTTTCCCTGTCCGTTCGCGGACCCTGAGCCGACGTTTTCATGACCGATCAGACTGACGCCTCGCCGGAATACGGCGCCGATTCCATCAAGGTTCTCAAAGGCCTGGACGCGGTGCGCAAGCGCCCCGGCATGTATATCGGCGACACCGACGACGGCTCCGGCCTGCATCACATGGTCTATGAGGTGGTCGACAACGCCATCGACGAGGCCCTGGCCGGTCACGCCGACCTGGTGACGGTCACCCTGAACGAGGACGGTTCTGTCACCGTCACCGACAACGGCCGGGGCATCCCGACCGCCATCCACGCCGAGGAAGGCATTTCCGCCGCCGAGGTCATCATGACCCAGTTGCACGCCGGCGGTAAGTTCGACCAGAACTCCTACAAGGTGTCGGGCGGCCTGCACGGCGTGGGCGTGTCCGTGGTCAACGCCCTGTCCGACTGGCTGGAGCTGGTCGTCTATCGTGAAGGCAAGAAGCACACCGTCCGCTTCGAGCGCGGCGAGACCGTGCGTTCGCTGGCCGTCGTCGGCGAGGCGCCAATGCGCGAGGACAAGGGCCGTCTGCTGACCGGCACCGAAGTCACCTTCTTCCCCTCGGTCACCACCTTCAGCCACATCGACTTCGACCTGAAGACGCTGGAGCACCGCCTGCGCGAGCTGGCCTTCCTGAACTCAGGCGTGGTCATCAAGCTGTCGGATCATCGCGGCGCCGAGCCGGTCGAGATCATGCTGCACTATGAGGGCGGCGTCGAAGCCTTCGTGCGCCACCTCGACAAGTCCAAGACCCCGATCCTGAAGGACGTCATCGTCATTCGCGGCCAGAAGGACGGCATCGAGCTGGACCTGGCCCTGTGGTGGAACGACAGCTACCACGAGACCATGCTGTGCTTCACCAACAACATCCCGCAGCGGGATGGGGGCACCCACCTGTCGGCTTTCCGCGCCAGCCTGACCCGCGTCATGGGCAGCTATATCGAGAGCTCGGGCCTGGCCAAGAAGGAGAAGGTCGCGCCGACCGGCGAGGACGCCCGCGAAGGCCTGACCTGCGTCCTGTCGGTCAAGGTGCCGGACCCCAAGTTCAGCTCGCAGACCAAGGACAAGCTGGTCTCGTCCGAGGTGCGCCCGGCGGTGGAGAACCTCTGCTCCGAGGGCCTGTCCACCTGGTTCGAGGAACACCCGGTCGAAGCCAAGATGATCGTGTCCAAGATCATCGAAGCCGCCTCGGCCCGCGAAGCCGCCCGCAAGGCGCGCGACCTGACGCGGCGCAAGTCGGCGCTGGAGATCAGCAGTCTGCCCGGCAAGCTGGCCGACTGTCAGGAACGCGATCCGGCCAAGTCCGAACTCTTCATCGTCGAGGGCGATTCCGCAGGCGGCTCGGCCAAGCAGGCGCGTAATCGCGAAAACCAGGCCGTCCTGCCCCTGCGCGGCAAGATCCTGAACGTCGAGCGCGCGCGCTTCGACCGGATGCTGTCATCGGACCTGATCGGCACGCTGATCCTGGCCCTGGGCACCGGCATCGGCCGCGACGACTTCAACGCCGACAAGCTGCGCTATCACAAGATCATTCTGATGGCCGACGCGGACGTCGACGGCGCCCACATCCGCACCCTGCTGCTGACCTTCTTCTATCGTCAGATGCCGGAGCTGATCGAACGCGGCCACGTCTATATCGCCCAGCCGCCGCTCTATAAGGTGTCGAAGGGCAAGCAGCACCGCTACGTCAAGGACCAGGCGGAGATGGACGCCTACCTGATCGAGGAAGGCTGCGCCGACGCCGAACTGGACCTGTCCAATGGTGAGCGCCGCATGGGTCTGGACCTGCAGAGCCTGGTCCGCGAAGCCAAGGCCTTCAAGGCCCTGGTCGATCGTCTGGCCGCTCGCGCCCCCGCCTTCGCCATCGAGCAAAGCGCCCTGGCCGGCCTGTTCACCGAAGGCGGCGTCGAACTGGAAGCGCGCGCCGCCAGCGCCGCAGACCGCCTGAACCTCTATGCCGAAGAAGGCGACGGCCCGTGGTCGGGCGCGCGCGCCGAACAGGGCGGGGTCATGTTCAGCCGCGTCCGCCGCGCCGTGACGGAGACCATCGTCCTGGACGAACAACTGGGCCGTTCGCTGGACGCGCGGCGTCTGGCCGAACGGGCTGCTGTCTTCGAGGGCCTGTTCGACAAGCCCGGCGTCTATCGCCGCAAGGACAAGTCCACGACGATCCGCGGGCCTCTGGACCTGCTGAACGCCGTGCTGGACGCCGGCAAGAAGGGCATGGCCATCCAGCGCTACAAGGGTCTGGGCGAGATGAACCCCGAGCAGCTGTGGGAGACGACGCTGGACGTCAACGCCCGCACCCTGCTGCAGGTCAAGGTCGAGCACGGCGACGACGCCGACGACCTGTTCGCCAAGCTGATGGGCGATGTGGTGGAACCTCGCCGCGAGTTTATCCAGGAGAACGCCCTGGACGCCGCCGTCGACGTCTGATCGTCGGTCACAGTCTGAACCGCCTGACGGGCCGTCCTTTCAGGGCGGCCCGTTCTGGTCGGAGGCAGGGCCTGCGGGGCGGTATGGATCACTGCCAGAATATGACTTTTTCGTGTCTCGGTTGCGGCGTCTTGACGCATGCCGGGCGGCAGCGCACCACTAACGAGGTTCGCTGAATGCCCCAGGGCTGGGGCGGGAGAAATTCATGAGAAACGTGGTGTTCGCGGGCGCGGCGGCGCTGGCGCTTGTGTCCGCTTCGCCGGGGGCTCTGGCCCAGGATTCCAGCAAGACCGCCACCTATGGCGAGATTGTCCTGAGAGCCGGTTTCACGCCCGATCCCTATCGGGTGTCGGTGACGGCCGGGGGCTCCATCGACGCCTATGCCGACACGCCCTTGCCCGCCGCTTGTGTCGGCAAAGTCGCGGACGCGCCGGATTTCGAAGTGACCTATGAGGCGGGGCGTTTGCCGCTGGTGTTCCGCACCCTGTCGTCCGTGGACACCACCCTGATCATCAACGGGCCGGACGGCAGTTGGTCTTGCGACGACGACAGCTATGGCGACGGCGACGCCCAGGTGCGCTTCGACAAGCCGCGCAGCGGCACCTATGACGTCTGGATCGGCACCTTTGGCGGCGGAACGGCCAACGCCACCCTGCTGGTCACCGAAACGCCCTGACCTCGAGGCCTGAGCCTCGAGGCCTGACCTTCCAGGCGGACGCCGCGCCCAGCCCCGGGGCCTGTTTCAGGTCCCGGCCAGGGTGGTGTGCACCGGCACGCCGTTCTTGATCGCCAGGGTGACGGGGGTGCGCTCGGCCACGTCGGCCAGTCGGGCGCGCTGGGCCTCGTCCAGCGGTCCGGTCGGGGTCAGGACGCGTTCGATGCGCGGCGGGGTCTCGCCGCCCAGATACTCCAGGCGAATATCCAGCCCCTCCAGCGGCCAGCCTTTCTTCTCCGCATACATGGTCAGGGTGATGGCGGTGCAGGCGCCGAGGGCCGAGATCAGCAGGTCGAAGGGCGCGGGGCCGCTGTCGGCGCCGCCCAGGCGTTCGGGCTCGTCAGCGGTCAGTTCGTGCTTCAGGTCGCCGCCCGTCCGGATCGAGGTCCGGTAGCGGGCGGTTCCGATGTGGGCTTGGGCGACGGCCATGAGGGCGGCTCCGTTCAGGATGTTGGGTTCAGGACATGGGAGGGGCGGAATCGGCGGGGTCGGCGGGCAGGGGGATGAACTCCTGATCGTCCATGTCGGGCAGCTTCATGCGCCCGGCGCGCCAGTCCGCCTTGGCCTGTTCGATGCGGTCTTTCGACGAAGAGACGAAGTTCCAGTCGATGAAGCGCTCGCCCAGCGGCTCGCCGCCCAGCACCATGATGGTCGAGGGCTCCAGGGCGCAGACCACCGAGGCGATCTTCTTTTCCAGCACCGCCATCTGGCCGTGGCCCAGCGGGCGGCCGTCGTCGATCTCGACCAGGCCCGAGACGACATAGACGGCGCTTTCGGAATGATTGGTCGGGGTCTGGAAGCGGGCGCCGGGCTCCAGTTCCAGATGGATATAGTGCAGGGGCGAGAAGGTGCTGACCCCAGCCTTCATGCCGAAGGCCTCGCCGGCGGCCAGGCGGCCCTTGATCCCGTCCTCGCTCCAGGTCGGTAGTTCGGCGGTCCCGACGTGCTGGAAGGAGGGGTCGATCTCTTCCTGACCGTCGGGCAGGGCGACCCAGGCCTGGATGCCTTCCAGACGGGCGCCTTCGCGGCGAGCGCGCTCGAAGCGTTCGGAGTGGGTGACGCCGCTGCCGGCGGTCATCCAGTTGACCTCGGCGGGACGGATGTCCTGCTGCACGCCCAGGCTGTCGCGGTGGGTGATCTCGCCGTCGAACAGATAGGTCAAGGTCGAGATGCCGATGTGGGGGTGGGGGCGCACATCGACGGTCTTGGGCAGGCCGGCGGGCATGTCGACCGGCCCCATGTGATCGAAGAAGACGAAGGGGCCGACGGCGCGACGCTTGGCGTAGGGCAGGACGCGGCCCACCTCGAAGCCGCCGAGATCCTTGCGGCGCTGGTCGATGACGAGTTCGATCATGGGGCTTTCTCCTTCGAGGGGATGTTGAGTGCAGTCTGCACGGTGGTGGTTTCAGAGCACAAGGCGTCCAGGTCCTGCGGCCATCAGGATCAGGAAGCCGCCGATGATGCTGATGTGCTCGAAGAAGCCGTTCAGGGAGACGGCGCGCGGCGCGCCCTGCAAGTTCCAGAAGTCATAGAAGACGACCGCCGTGGCCAGGGTGAACAGGGCCAGCAGGGCGGCGACCGGCGTGACGAACCAGCCAGCGATCAGCAGGGCGCCGCCCACGATCTGCAGGATGATGGTGCCCAGCAGGGCCAGATGCGGGAAGGGGATCTTCTTGCTGCGGACCTCGCTCAGCCCGTCCTGGAAGCGGAGGGCCTTGGTGATTCCGCTCTGCAGGAAGAGGAGGACGATCAGGATGCGGCCGATCAGAAGATAATGGTCGGTCATGAGGCTTCAGCGTGGCTTATCGGAAAGGGTGGCGGTTTCAGACGAGACGGTCCAGGCGATGGAAGAACTCGGTCCGCTCGACATTGGCGGCGCCGTGTTCGTGAAAATGGCGGATGTGGGGGCCGTCGTTGTGGTGCTTGGATTGGGCCGCTTCGGACGCCCAGTGTTCGATGAAGACGAACAGGCCGGGCTGGCCGCTGTCCTCATAGAGCTCGTAGCGCAGGGCGCCCTCCTCGTGCTGGGAGGTGCGGGCGACGGCGATGAGGTCCTGCCTCAGGGCCTCTTCCCTGCCGGCCTTCGCGCGCAGGCCGACGGTGACGAACAGTTCGGCCATGGCTGGCCTCCTTGGAAGAAAAGAGGGGCGGTCCGGTCGGGGGAAGCGGACCGCCCTTGAGGGATCAGTCCTTGTCGTAGGAGAACTGAATCCCGGCCGTGCCGCCGGTTTCGATAAACAGGTTCATGAAGGCGGGGACGGTTTCGGAGCGATTCCAGTCGCGCTGCAGTTCGCAGAACAGTTGCGGAACCGAGATCATCTTGCCGCCGGCCTGTTCGATGCGGCGCAGGGCCATGTCGTGGGCGGCGACCGAGGTGCCGCCGACGGCGTCGGCGATGACATAGACCTCGTAGCCTTCGCGCAGGGCGTCCAGCGCCGGGAAGGTCAGGCAGGCCTCGGTCCACAGGGCCGTCATGATCAGTTTCTTGCGGCCGGTCGCTTCGACCGCCTTGCGGAATTCCACGTCTTCCCAGGAGTTGATCGTGGTGCGGTCATAGGTGGGATAGTCCTTCAACACCTTGCGCAGCTGGCCGATCGGCGGCTGGTTGAGGCCGGTCTTCACATTGACCGTCGAGTGGACGATGGGCAGGCCATAGGCGACGGCGGCCTTGGCCGTGCCGACGATGTTGTTGACCAGAAGCTGGCGGTCCATCGAGGCGATCGAGTTCACCTGAACCGGCTGGTAGTCGATGATGACGAAGGCCGAGTTTTCGGGCGTCAGAAGGTCGTCGTTCTTGGGATCACGGATCGGTTCGCTGGCCATGATGAGGGCTCCAAAGGGGTGTGCTGAAGGCGCAGCACGCGCGTGAGGGACCGGCCCCGCCGTGGGCGGCGAGGCCGGCGAGAGGGGTCAGCTGCGCTGCGAGTCCAGGATCTCGTGGTCGGTCGCGACCTGCTGGGCCTTGCCGTAGCTTTCGATCAACAGCTGATAGGGCGGGAAGATCTGGGTGTAGACCTCGGCCCACTGCTGGGCGTCGTCGCGGTGCCAGGTCTTCTGCAGTTCCGAGGCGACGGCGGCCATGTCCATGGGGATGACGCCGGCTTGAACCACGCGGGCCAGGGTCACTTCCTGAGCCATCTTGGAATAGGTGCCCGAGGCGTCGACCACGGCGAAGACCTTGTAGCCCTCATAGGCGGCGCTGATGGCGGGGAAGGCCATGCAGACGCTGGTGATGGTGCCGGCGATGATCAGGGTCTTGCGGCCGGTCGCCTTTACCGCCGCAACGAAGTCGGGGTTGTCCCAGGCGTTGATCTCGCCCTTGCGCGCCACATACTGGGCGTGGGGGGCGTTGGCGTGGATTTCCGGGATCAGCGGGCCGTTCGGACCCTGCGGCACCGAGGCGGTGGTGATGACCGGCAGCTTGGCCAGGGTGGCCATTGAGGCCAGGGCGGCGGCGTGGCGGCGCAGGGTGGTCATCGGCATGTCGGCCACGGTCTGGAACAGCCCGCTCTGATGGTCGATCAGCAGCATGACAGCGTCATTGGGGTCGATGACGGGGCGCTGGCCGTTGAAATTGGCGGGCAGGGTGGAAGCGGACATGAAGGTCTTTCCTTTCAGGCAGGGGGCCGCACTCGGAGCAATGCTCCGGTCAAGGCTAGGGTTGCGGCCCGGTCCGAAGACCGGGCCTTAAAAAAGTCGTGATTGGATCAGGCGGCCGGGATGTCGCCGAAGCGGCCGCTGTTGAAGTCCGTGATGGCGGTGCGGATTTCGTCCTCACTGTTCATCACGAAGGGACCGTAGCCGACGATGGGCTCGTCGATCGGCTCGCCGGTCAGGACCAGCAGAACCGCGTCGGCGTCGGCGTGTAGGGTGACGCTGGTCCCCTGACGATCCAGCAGCAGGGCCTCGGCCGACCCGGCGCCCTGATCGCCGTTGACGGTGACATGTCCCGACAGGACGACCACGATGGCGGTGTGGCCTTCCGGCAAGGTCAGCGTCGTCTCGGCGTCCCGGTTCAACCGCACGTCCCACACATTGATGGGGGTGAAGGTGCTGGCCGGGCCGTTCGAGCCGTCCATGGCGCCGGCGATGATCCGGGCCGTGCCCGCATTGTCAGGCAGGGTGACGGTCGGAATGTCGGCGTTGAGGATCGACTGATAGCCAGGACGGGTCATCTTGTCCTTGGCCGGCAGGTTGACCCACAACTGCACCATGCGGAAGGGGCCGCCGGTCCGCGCAAAGGCGGGCGAGTGGAACTCTTCGTGCAGGATGCCGCCACCCGCCGTCATCCACTGGACGTCGCCGGGGCCGATGACGCCGCCCTGGCCGGTGGAGTCGCGGTGCTCGACCTCGCCGTCATAGACGATGGTCACGGTCTCGAAGCCGCGATGCGGATGCTGGCCGACGCCGCGACGCTTGTCGGTCGGCTCGAAGTTATGCGGACCGGCGTAGTCGAGCAGCAGGAAGGGGCTGACCTGCTTGCCGACGCTGTCATAGGAAAACAGCGAGCGAACCGGGAAGCCGTCGCCGACCCAGTGGCCGCGATCATTGCCGTAACGTCCAAGAACCTTCTTCATGGTGTGTCTCCTGTGGCGACCGGGCCTCGCCGATCGCGTTGGAGGCTTTATGACCGTGGAACGCCGACCGCAGAAGATTGCGAAACCGCTTCGCTGCGTTCTATCAATAGAACGATGAGAGACCTCAACGACCTCTACTACTTCGTCCAGGTGGTGGACCACGGCGGCTTCGCCCCCGCCGCGCGGGCCCTGGGGATGCAGAAGTCCAAGCTGAGCCGACGTATCGCCTTTCTGGAGGACCAGTTGGGCACGCGCCTGATCCAGCGGTCGTCACGCAAGTTCTCGGTCACCGAGGTGGGCCAGGAATATTACCGCCACTGCCTGGCCATGCTGGTCGAGGCCGAGGCGGCGCAAGCCGTGATCGACAATGTGGCGGCCCAGCCGCGCGGGGTCATCCGCGTCGCCTGCGTGCCCGGTCTGCTGACCTATCAGATGGGCGGGTTGATCGCGCGGTTCATGGCCGTCTATCCCGAGGTGGAGGTGCATCTGCACAGCACCAGCCGCCGGGTGGACGTCATCGGCGAGGGCTTTGACCTGGCCATCCGCGTGCGCGAGCCGCCGCTGGAGGTCACGGACCTGGTCATGCGCAAGCTGGATGAGAGCGTGCACCGTCTGGTGGCCTCGCCCGCGCTGATCGCGCGGTTCTCAGCCCCGTCCGGCCCGGCCGACCTGAACGACTGGCCCAGCCTGGACTTCGGCCCGGCGCACCGGGATCACGTCTGGGCTCTGAACCACAGGGACGGGATGACCGCCTCGGTGCGCCATGCGCCGCGTCTGGTGACCGACGACCTGCACATGCTGCACGAGGGGGCGTTGCAGGGGCTGGGCGTCGTCCTGCTGCCCAGCGTGGCGGTGGCGCGCGATCTGGAGGCCGGGCGGCTGATCGATCTGCTGCCCGACTGGCGGCCCAAGAAGTGGATCGTCCACGCGGTCTTTCCGTCGCGGCGGGGGCTGCTGCCCTCGGTGCGGCTGCTGCTCGACTTTCTGGTCCAGGGTTGCGCCGAACAGCAGATTCACGGTGAAACCCCGGCGTCGCCGCGCGCGACCCCCTATGCCTTTGCGGAGACGAACGACTGATGCGACTGGTCGGAGTATCGGGCAGCCTGCGGGCGGGCTCTTTCAACAGCGCCCTGCTGCGGGCGGCGCAGGGGCTGACGCCTGAGGGCGTGGACCTGATTGAAGGGTCGATCCGGGGCATCCCCCTCTATGACGGCGACGTCGAGCGCGATCAGGGCCTGCCCGAGGCGGTGGTCGCGCTGAAGGATCTGATCGCCGACAGCGACGGCCTGCTGCTGTTCACGCCCGAATACAACAACGGCATGCCCGGCGTGTTCAAGAACGCCATCGACTGGCTGAGCCGCCCGGCCTCGGACATCGAGCGGGTGTTCGGCGGCCGGCCGGTGGCGGTGCTGGGCGCCTCGCCTGGCCCCTTCGGCACGGTGATGAGTCAGGCGGCCTGGCTGCCGGTCCTGCGCACCCTGGGGACCGCGCCCTGGTTTGGCGGACGCATGCTGGTCCCGCACGCCGGGGCGGCCTTTGACGCGGAGGGCCGCCTGATCGACGAGGAGGCCCGTCGCCGTCTGGCGCGATTCATCCAGGGCTTCGCCGCCCATGTGGCTGATGCAAAGCGATAGGCTCCGACTTGTCATCCCGGTGCCGGGCATGAAAGACAACGGACTTCATTTTCTGCACGGGCATCGACGCCGACCATGACCTTCGCCGCACCTCCTGCCCGTCCCATCGGCGTCGATGAGCGTCGCGCCCGTATCCAGGCCCTGGCTGCCGCGCTGGAGGCCCAGGGCCTGGCCGCCCTTCTGCTCGGCTCGACCACCTCTCTGCTCTATTTCACCGGTCTGGACTGGCATCCGTCCGAGCGACTGACCGGCGCCCTGATCCACGCCGACGGGCGGGTGGAGTATGTCTGCCCCCGGTTCGAGCTGGACAAGGTCGGCGCCCTGACGGCGGGCGCCGTATCGGGCGAGATCCTGACCTGGGAAGAGGAAGACAGCCCCTACGCCCTGATCGCGGGGCGGTTGCCCTCGGGCGGACGGCTGGCGGTGGACGAACTGGTCGCGACCTTTGTCTGGTTGGGGATGGCCGGGGCGCTGGGGGCGGATCGGCTGGCCAATGGCGGGCCGCTGACGACGGCGCTGCGTCGGATCAAGTCGCCGGCCGAGATCGCGCTTCTGACCCGCGCCAAGGCTATTACGCTGGAGGTGCAGCGTCGCACCCGCGACTGGCTGACGGCGGGGGTCCTGACCTCCGAGGTCAAACGCTTCATCGACGCCGAACATCGCAAGCTGGGCGGGGAGGGCGGCTCCTGGTTCTGTCTGGTCTCCTTCGGCGACGACACCTGCTTGCCGCACGGCGGCGAGGGCGACCGGGCGCTCCAGGTCAATGACGTGGTGCTGGTCGACACGGGCACCCTGGTCGACGGCTATCATTCGGACATTACTCGCACCTATGTCTTCGGCGAACCGACGCCCGAGTTCCGCAAGGTCTGGGACCACGAGAAGCAGGCTCAGGCCCTGGCCTTTGAAGCGGCGCAACTGGGCGCGACCTGCGAGAGCGTCGATGCCGCCGCCCGCGACTACCTGACCGGGCTTGGCTACGGCCCCGACTATCGCCTGCCGGGACTGCCGCATCGCACCGGACACGGCGTCGGTCTGGACATTCATGAGGCGCCCAATCTGGTGCGGGGTGATCGCACGATCCTGCAGGCGGGCATGAGCTTCTCCAATGAGCCCATGCTGGTGATCCCCGGCCAGTTCGGCGTCCGGTTGGAGGATCACTTCTATATGGGTGAGGCCGGCCCGGTCTGGTTCACCGAGCCGTCGCACAGCCTGGATGATCCGTTCGGATCGCAGTGATCTCAACATTCTGAGATTCAGGGGTTGTGGACTCGGGGGGCGGTCCGTATACCCCGGCCTCGCTCGGAGACGGGCCGGCCCAAGGGGCTTCGGAGACTGAGTTTCCGGGGTTTGGCGGGAAGAAGAGGTTGAAAAACTTCTTGCTTCCGTCGGATGGTTCGATTAGTCTCCGCGCTTCGATCAAATCGCTGAATTGCCGACGCGGGATGCTTCTTCGCTTCCTCGGGCGATCTTCTGCGGTTTCGAGAGCTTCGCTTTTGGAACTTCAGAAACTTCAGAGAGTTGGTTGACAAGGAGATCGGCATTCCTTAGATAGCCGCCTCCGCCGGGGCCTTCGGGTTTCGGGAGTGTTGAAAAAGT
>NZ_PCPB01000009.1 GCF_002979535.1 Brevundimonas sp. MYb52
TCAGCCGGCGCCGGCGGGGGGGCTTCGGCGGCGAAGTATTCTGTCGGAGCCTGAGCCGGAGGAGGGGCCAGGGCGGGCGCGGCGGGCGTTGGCGCGGCGGCGCGTGCGCGGCTCCACGGCGCGCCGACCGGGGCGGGCGCCGGCTGAGGCGGGACCTCGGGCTGGAACTCAGGCTGAGGCTGGGGCGCGAGATAGGGTTGCGGCGCAGCGACGGGACGCGGCTGATAGGCGGGGGCCTGTGGCCCGACCCAGGCGCTGGCGGGCGTCAGGCCCTGGCGCTGCGGCGCTTCCGGCGCAGGGGCGTAGGTCGGGGCCATGCCGCCATGCGGGATGACCGGCGGCCGAGACGGGGTGTTGGCGGCCATGACCGGCGCTGAAGCCAGGGCGGGCGCCGCAGGGGCGGGAGGCGCCGCCTCGGCCGCCGTGGCGGGGCGATACGACCGGCCGGGCCAGCTGAGATAGCGCAGACCGGCGGCGCCGGCGCTGGATGGAACGGGGCGGGGCGCAGCGTTCTGGGAGGTGTTCTGGGGCGCAGACGCCTGGGCCGCGGCAGGCGCGGCGGCGCCCAGGGCGCAGGCCCCGGCGGTCAGGGCGGCGATGATGGCTGGGCGTCGCACGGACGGCCTCCTGCTGCGGGACGGCGTTCAGCGTCCAGACTAGGCCGTGACGGCTTAATCCGCTGCTAACGCCGGTCTCAGCCCCGGCCGGGCAGATACTGGACGGTGAAGGCCTCGCGCCAGTCGGGGGCCGAGGCATAGGCGGCCTCCGTCTGTTCGGCGAAGGCCTGCCAGCGGTCGGCGGTCATGGCGCCCAGGCCGTAGAGGGCCGCATCGCCGCCATCGACCACGGCCTCGGTCTTCAGGCTGTCGCGGACGGCGTTCAGCAGACGCTGGTTCAAATCCGGGTTGGCTCGCCTGATCAGGGCGTCGCCCTTGGTCCCGTCGCCGTGGACATAGTCGCGCCAGCCCTCGACCGAGGCGGCGATGAAGTCGCGCAGGGCCCTGGCGTTATCGCGCGCGAAGGCGTTGGGGGCCAGAACCAGGCCGCCATAGGAGGGGTAGCCGTCGTCGGCGGGGATCAGGACGCGCGGGGTAAAGCCCGCCTCGCGCGCCATCAAGGTCGGGTCGCCCGTCGTCAGCCGCCCGACCAGCACCGCCTTCGGATCATCGCGGAAGGCCTTGAGGTTGTCGTCCGGCGCACCGGACCTGGCCTGATCGGCGGTCAGTTCAAAACGGGTCCGCAGCCAGTTCCAGAACCCGGCCTGATCGGCGGGGCTCATCAGGATGGGCCGATCGCGCAGGGCCGACAGGGTCTCCAGCGGCTGATCGGGGCGGGCCATCAGGACTACGGGGTCCTTTTGCAGGAAGGCGGCGACGGCCTTGACCGGGGCGCGGTCGGCGATCAGCCGCAGGGGCGCGAAGCTGTCGGCGCCGACGGCCAGTTCGACGGCGCTGGCGGCCAGCAGGGCCGGGACATCGGCCCCGGCGGCGCCGGTCAGGATCTCGACATTGAGGCCGCGCCGCTCATAGGCCCCGGTGGCGATGGCCTGATAGAAGCCGCCGTGGGCGGCGGTGACGGGGCCGCCCGCTGCGAGGCGCAGACGCACCCGGCCCGATTCATCGACCGGCGCCTCGGTGCGGCCGCAGGCGGCCAGACCGCCCAGAAGGCCGCCAAGGACGCCTGCGCCGGCGGCGCCCTGGATCAGGCGGCGGCGGGACGGTCCAGCGGGGGAGGGATGGGCGCGAGTCATCTCGTCTTGGTTTAGGGGGCGGGGCCGAATTTGGGAAGGTCGCGCGGGCCTCAGTCGATATTCGGCTGCTCGTCGCCCTGGGGCAGCCGGAAGATGACGCGGTCGGTGCAGCGGATGCCGGCGACATGGCCCGGCGTGGCGCGACCGGCGCGGACGATGTTGCGCGCGGCCTCGCCAAAGGCGGCGGCGGGCTGGGCCTCCAGCACCTCGATGGCGCCGGGTTCGCCCCAGGAGGCGATGTCGTAGCGGACAATGGCCCAGCCCTCGATGCCGCGCCGCTGGAAGGCCGTCGGATAGGTCAGGCGAGCATGGGTGAAGCGGGCGCGAAGTTCGGCGGGGCAGTTCTTCAGCGGGTCGCCGGTCGGCTCGGGCTCGGGCGTGTCGGACAGGGTCGCGCCCTGGCGGGTCCAGGCGCCGATGCAGCCCCGGCGCGGGGCGTCAGGCTGGAAGGTGCTGGCGACGACGACGCGGCGGATCTCGGCGTCCAGTTCCGCATCGCCCGAGGAGGCCAGGGTCTCCACGTCCGAGGTGCGGCCGTCGCGGGTGACGTTCCAGCGGGTGACGCTCCAGCCCAGGCCGCCGGGCGGGATGCGGCCCGCGTCCGGCGACGGATAGACGGCCACGTCGGGGCGCGGACGGGTGCGGCAGTCGTCGCCCGGACGCGCCAGGGCGCGGACCACGGCGGCAGGCCGCGCGCGATCGACGGCATAGGCGAAGGCCAACTGTTCTCGGCTGGCCTCGGCCAGCGGGCGGGGCGTCAGGCTGATGGTCATGGTGCAGTCGGCCTGGGCCCGGCCGGGAGCGAAGCGATAGGCGGCCAGGGTCGCCTGGTCGTCTTCGGTCGGATTGGGGCGCTGCGCGGCGGGGAGCGGACGGATGCTGCGTGGGCGGCCTTCTTCATTGATCGAGAAGCGCAGGGTCTGGGTGGAGGGCTCGCGGTCGAATGCGGACGACATGGGCAGGACGCGCGGCGACAGGCGCTCGGCGTAGATCGGCTCGACCCGGCGGCCGGCGCAACGCACGGCGGCGTCGCGGGCGATCAGCAGCGGCGACGGGGCGTCTGCCGGCGAGACGATGACCGGCGAGACCCGAACCTGGGCCAGGGCCGGACTGGTCAGGCCGGCGCTCGCCAGCGCCAAGGTCGTCGCGGCGATGAAGTGTTTGGACATTGATGATCCCCCCAGATCCATGACCAGACCCACGGTCAGATTCGCCGTCAGCGTGAGCGGCGCGCCCGGCCTTGTCTATCGGCGGTGTGGGACGGATGGCGAGGCGGCTTGTCGCATCGCCGCCCCCTGTGGACGGGCCCGAAATTGAGCGAGGGGACGAGACCCGGGCCGAAGCCCTGATCGCGTCCCCTCGCCAAGTCCGGGTTGGACCTGGCCGTCTGGGTTCGGGCCTAGCCTTTTCCGAAGCGAAGATCCGTGTCCGGACGCAAGCGCCCGAACCGGTTTCGCTGCGGCGACGTCGGGCGAACCCGGCGGCGTCGGCTGGTCTCCTGGCGGCTCCTGGTCGCGTCGGGGGCGTCGTCGGGACGCACCGTCTTCGAGCCTGGCCTGGTTCTCCGCAACCCCCGCGCCGAGGCGCTGAAGGATCGGGAGCCTGTGGCCCTGCCTCGGTGTCTCCGCATCCTCCGAGGAGGCTTGGGACCCTAGGTCAGGGAGCCGGGTCGGTTCGCTTGAAGTCCCGCTAACCCATTGCTGAGTTTGGGATTTCTGCGCCGCCGTGTCCCGTTGGCCTGTTGACGGTCTCGCGAAATCCGCTATCCGGCAAGCGCCCGATTCGGAGCGGCTGTGTGGAACTGTCCCAGCCCCTGTGGGCAAGCCTGTGGATAGTCGTGGGCGGATGGAATTCGCGCTCGCGGATCAGGGTTTTGCGGCCGTCCACAGGAAAGCGGAAGGGCGCCGAAAATGAGCGGGATTTAACGAGGCGAGGCGCGACCTTTCGTCTAACGGTCGCGCTTGAGCCGTCCCTGGCGGCGCGTTCTGTCCTTCAAGGTTGCCTGTTGTGATGACTGTTCGTTCTTCCGCCCGTCTTCTGGCTCTGGGCGCGATTTTGGCTCTGGCAGGGGCGTCCGCCGCCGCCGCCCAGACCTATCGCCCCGTCTTCCACCCTGACCAGTTGAAGGGGCCGCCTGCGGGGCCGCTCAATCAGGTGCTGGTGGTGGGCTCGCCCCACCTGGCCCAGATGGGCGACGCGGTGAAGGCCGAGATGCTGCCGCCGGTGCTGGATCGCCTGGCGGCCTGGGAACCTGAAGTGATCGCCATCGAGCACGTCTCGGGCCTGCAGTGCGACGCCATGCGCCGCTATCCGCAGCGCCACGCCGTGTCGATCAGCGACTATTGCCCGGACGTCAGCCATGCCGGTCAGCAGAACGGCCTGGACGTCCCGGCGGCCAACGCCGAGGCCGAGCGGCTGCTGGCGCAATGGCCAGCGGCGCCCACGGCTGAACAGCGTCGCCGTCTGGCTGCGGTCTTCCTGGCGGCGGGCGAGCCGACCTCGGCCCTGGTCCAGTGGCTGCGGCTGGCCCCGGCCGAGCGCCGCGAAGGCGAGGGGCTGGACGCGACCCTGGCGGCGCAGTTGAACGCCCAGGTCGACAGCCTCAACGAGAGCGATTCCGTCGCCGCCGTCCTGGCCGCGCGGCTGGGGCTGGAGCGGGTGTGGAGCGTCGACGACCACTCGGCCGACCGCTATCCGGCGGACGTCAGGGGCTATGCCCGGGCCATCCGCCAGGTCTGGAACAATCCAGCGAGCGAAGAGCGCAAGGCGGCCGAGGCGCCGTTCGAGGCCGGGCTGTCGCAGCCCGACGGCCTGCTGAACCTCTATCGCTACTACAACAGCCCCGAGGCCATGCGCCGGGCCTATGAGAGCGACTTCGGCGCCGCCCAGAAGGACGCGTCGCCCGAGGGCTTCGGCCGGATGTATCTGGCGAACTGGGAGACGCGGAACCTGCGGATGGTCGCCAATATGCGCGACGTCATGGGGATGAAGCCCGGCGTGAAGATGCTGACCCTCGTGGGCGGCTCGCACCGGGGCTACTACGAGGCCTATCTGAACCAGATGCACGACGTGGTTCTGGCGGACGTGAACGCGGTGCTGCGCTGATCGATTGCGGCTGACGGCGCGTCCGAACTGGGACTGGAAGGTCTGGGGCGCGGCGCCGTCAGTCGCTTCGTGCCTCCATTTCCGGGACGGGCCGCCGTCAGTCCGCGCCCTGGGATCGGCAGACGACGTCGATCGATGAAAAGCTTTGCCTTACGCCGAATAGCAAAGGTATATTTTTGTAAATTATCGAATCAATGTTCTTCAAAGGCGAGAAGCTCGATGCGATTCAACGGGGGCGGGGCAGTCCGCATTTTGGGTTTGGCGGCGATCGTCGCCTGTGGGGCAGGCGCGGCCCAGGCTCAGCAGATCGTGGAATTCCGGCTGCGGGGGCCCAGCGGCGCCAACGACGAATACGTCCGCGTCCACAACCAGACCGGCGCCCCGATGACCGTCGCCGCCTCGTCGGGCGGGGGGTGGGCGATCGTCGCCTCGGACGGCGTGGCTCGCTGCACGATTCCCAATGGGACGGTGCTGGCGGCGGGCGGCTCCTTCCTGTGCGCCAACAGCGTGGCCTACTCCTTGGGGGGCATTCCCTCGGCCGTCGCCGACGCGACCTATACGACCGACATTGCGGACAACGCCGGCATTGCGCTGTTCGACAATGATGCCGGCAATTACAGCCTGGCCACGCGGCTGGATGCTGTCGGCTCCAACAGCGAAGTCAACACGCTCTACAAGGAAGGCGTCGGCTATCAGGCGCTGACGCCCTTCAGCATCGACTACGCCTTCGTCCGCGATCGCTGCGGCAAGGGCGGCTCCATTACCGCCAGCACGGCCTGCACCTCCGCAGGCGCGCCGCTGGACACGGACGCCAACGCTGCCGATTTCGTCTTCGTGGACACCAATGGCACTTCGGCTGGCGCAGGGCAGAGACTGGGCGCGCCCGGGCCCGCCAACCGGACGGCGCCGGCCAGCGGAGGCAGCACCTTCACGACGGCTCTGTTGGACACCTGCAGCGCCGCCAATGCGGCGCCCAATGCGGTGCGCGGGTTCCTGTCCGATCCCGCCAACAATTCCACCTTCGGCACGCTCGACCTTCGCCGCACGTTCACGAACACGTCGGGCGCGCCGATCACCAGCCTGCGTTTCCGCATCATTGATCTGACGACCTTCCCCGCGCCGTCCGGCTATGCTGATCTGCGCCCTCGCACCTCGACCGATGTCGTGGTTGCGGTGGACCGCACCCCCTGCGGCAGCGGAACGAGCAATGCGACCGTGGCGGGCACGACGCTGTTGCAGCCGCCTTCGCAGCCCAACGGCGGCGGTTTCAACAGCGTGCTGACGGTCCCGAGCGTCACGGCCGGAACGCCGCTGGCCCCCGGCGCATCCATCGACGTGCGCTTCCTGCTGGGTATTCAGCAAGACGGCACTTCGCGCTTCGCCGTGGTCGCGGAAGGCGCCCCGACGGGCGGCGGCGTTTTCGAATACTGCGACGGCGCCGACTGTCCGGCGCCGCCCACCCCCACCCCGGTCCCGACGATGACCGAGTGGGCCATGATCCTGTTCGGGGTGATCCTGGCGGGCGGAGCGGCGCTCCACATCCAGCGGCGTCGCCGCTTCGCCTAAGGCGCTCTGCCTATCTGTTCAGCGGCCCCGTCGGTGATCCCGATGGGGCCGTTGTCGTTTTGGGTCTGTTCAGGCGCGCGCCCGGGTCACCCCGCCAGCGCCGCCTTCTTTTCTTCCAGCTCCAGCCAGTCCAGTTCGGCGGCTTCGAGGTCGGCGCGGGCCTTGTCGGCGGCCTTCATGGCGCGGTCGAAGGCGGCGGGGTCGCGGGTGTAGAGGCTCTGGTCGGCCAGGATGGCGTCCTGCCTGGCGATCTCGACCGGCAGGGTCTCCATCAGCTTTTCGACCTCTTCCAGACGGCGAGCGTCCTTATACGAGAGCTTCGCATTCTTTTTGGGGGCGCGGTCAGAAGGCTCCGCCTTCTCGACCCGACGCGCCCCTGGCGCGCTCTCGGCGTGGGTCGGGGGCGGGGCGAGGAAGGTCGGGTTCTGGCGCAGGAAGTCCTGCCAGCCGCCGGGGGTTTCGACGATGTCGCCGCGCCCGTTCATGGCGATGGTCGAGGTGGCCAGGCGGTCGACGAAGTCGCGGTCGTGGGACACCAGGATCAGGGTGCCGTCATAGCCCTCGAGCAGCTCTTCCAGCTTGTCGAGGGTGTCCATGTCGAGGTCGTTGGTCGGTTCGTCGAGGACCAGCATGTTGGCGGGCTTGGCCAGGGCGCGGGCCAGAAGGAGGCGGTTGCGTTCCCCGCCCGACAAGGTCGAGATCGGCTGGCGCAGCTGGCTTTCCTGGAACAGGAAGTCCTTGGCGTAGGCGGCGACGTGCTTGGAGAAGCCGCGCACGATGATGCTGTCGCCGCCGCCGGGCGTCAGGGCGTCCCACAGGGTCATGTCCGACTTCAGCCCCTCGCGCGACTGATCCAGATAGACGGGCTCCAGATTGGCGCCGAGGCGGACCGTGCCCTCGTCCGGCGTCAGCTCGCCCAGCAGGGTCTTGACCAGGGTGGTCTTGCCCGCGCCGTTGGGGCCGACGATGGCCAGACGGTCGCCGCGCATGACGCGGGTGGTCAGGCCCTTGAAGATGGTCCGGTCGCCGAAGACCTTGGTCACGCCCTTCAGCTCGGCCACCAGCTTGCCCGAGACCGTGCCGGAATCGACGCCCAGATAGAGGTCGCGCGGGACGTCCTTCATCTTCTCGGCGCGTTCGGCGCGCAGGGCGGCCAAGTTGCGGGCGCGGCCCTCGTTACGGGTGCGACGGGCGGTGATGGAGCGGTAGAAGGTCTCGGTCTCGCGCTCGATGGTCTTGGTCAGCTTTTCGAGGGCCAGGGCCTCTTCTTCCTGAACCTTGGCGGCCCAGTCGTCGAAGGCGTCGAAGCCCTTGTTCAGGGTGCGGACGCGGCGATTGTCCAGCCAGTGGACGGTGTTGGTCACCTTGTTCAGGAAGGCGCGGTCGTGGCTGACGACGAGGACGGCGAAGCGGGCCTGAACCAGCTCGTTCTCCAGCAGTTCGATGGCCAGGATGTCGAGGTGGTTGGTCGGCTCGTCCAGCAGCAGGACGTCGGGCTCTTCGGCAAACGCCTTGGCCAGGGCGGCGCGGCGGGTCTCGCCGCCGGACAGGTTCTGCGCCGGCTTTTCGGGGTTGAGGCCGAAGGTGGTCAGCCAGCTTTCGGCGGTCCAGCGCTCGGCGCCGCCGGAAGAGGCGTAGTCCAGAAGCGTGTCGCCCGCGATCTCCGGCTCCTGCGCCACATAGGCGAAGCGGGTGCCGGCCTGGACGGCGCGGTCGCCGCTGTCGGCCTCGACCAGACCCATGACCACCTTCATCAGGGTCGACTTGCCGGCCCCGTTGCGACCGACCACGGCGGCGCGGCTGCGCGGCTCGACCGCCAGATCGACCCCGTCGAACAGGGGGCGCTGGCCGTCTTGCAGACGGACGTCCTTGAGAGCGACGAGAGGGGGGCGAGCAGCCATGAAGACGATGCGACCGATAAAGCGGGAAGGAGGGGCGTCCCTATAGACCGAAGGGGGTGCGACAAGCCATCGCTTGATTACATACCAACTGGACGGTATTGCGTGCGGCATGGACGCTCAGACTCGCCGCCGCGCGCCGGAAGCCACCCGCGCCGAGATCATCGACATGGCTATCGAGGCCGCTGCCGAGGAGGGGGCGACCGGGTTGAAGCTGGACGCGGTGGTGTCGCGCCTGCCCTTCAGCAAGGGCGCCCTGCTGCACCACTTCCCGACCAAGCTGGCCTTGCTGGAAGGCGTGATCGACCATCTGGCGTCGGAGATGACGGCGGCGGTCCTGGCCGAGGCGTCGCGCGACCCCAACCCCTATGGCCGCAATGCGCGCGCCTATCTGCGGGCGACGGTCAATGATCCGGTGACCGACCGCGACGTCAGCATCGGCCGGGCGGCCCTGGTGGCCTGCGCGGTGGAGCCCAGCCTGATCGCGCGCTGGCGGGCGGCGATGCGGACCCTGGCCGAGGACGACCCGGTCGATCCGGCGGGCAAGGACGACGCCCTGATGCTGCGGCTGATCGCCGATGGCCTGTGGATGAGCGACCTGTTCGGCACCCATGAGGTGTCGCCTGAACAGCGCCGCGCCCTGCTGTCGCTGCTGACGCCGGGCAGCATCCTGACCGAAGTCCAGGCTTTCGAATGAACCCGATCACCTGGGCGGCCCTGTTGGGCGCCATCGGCTTCGAGGTCATGGGCACGACCCTGTTGCAGCAGTCGCAGCAGTTCACCCGACCCTGGCCGACGGCGGGGCTGGCGGTTTGCTACGGCCTGGCCTTCTACCTGCTGACCATTGCGCTGAAGCAGATGCCCGTGGGCTTGGCCTACGCCATCTGGAGCGGGCTGGGGGTGGTGCTGATTTCGGTGATCGGCCTGTTCCTGTTCAAGCAGAAGCTGGACCTGCCGGCCATCATCGGTCTGGTGATGATCGTCGGCGGGGTGGTGGTGATCAATCTGTTCTCCAAGAGCGTGACGCACTGAGGTTTTGATCCTCCCCCGCGAACGGGGGAGGATCGAGGGGTCAGCGGGTGCGGGACAGGACGAGGGTCCAGATGGAGTGGGCCACTGCGTCGGCGTCGTTCAGCACGTCGGCGGCGGCGTAGCGGATGACTTGAATGCCTTGAGAGCGCAGCCAAGCGTCGCGCCGGTCGTCATGGGCAGGGCTGGAGCCGGTTCCATGGATCAGGCCGTCGATCTCGACCGCCAGACATAGGCGAGCGCAGTAGAAGTCGAGGATATAGGGGCCGATCGGGTGCTGGCGGCGAAAGCTTGGCAGACCTTCACGCCGTGAACGCAGACGCGTCCACAGCGCGGCTTCTGGCGGCGTCATCGCACGACGCAGACTCCGGGCGCGTTTTTCTGTAAGGAGCGGCGCTCTCATGGCTCAGCGTACGCACATTTCCGCCCCCTCCACCATGCTATGCATGGTCCCCCTCCCCCGCTGCGCAGGGGAGGATTGAATGGAACGTCCCTTCTGGGAAACAACACCGCTGACGGAGATGTCGGCCGCCGAGTGGGAGAGCCTGTGCGACGGGTGCGGCCTGTGCTGCGTCATTCGCTTCGAGGACGAGAACACCGGCGAGATCGTGCCGACGCGGGTGCACTGCAAGCTGTTCGACCCGGACAAGTGCACCTGCTCGGACTACGCCAACCGGCAGGCGCATGTGCCGGACTGCATCAAGCTGACGCCCGGCAAGATCGGGGGGCTGCGCTGGCTGCCGCCGTCGTGCGGCTATCGTCGGGTGCATGAGGGGCGCGGGCTGGCCTGGTGGCACCCGCTGATCTCGGGCGATCCTGAGACGGTGCATACGGCGGGGGTGTCGATCCGGCGACAGACCATCTCGGAGACGGCCCTGGCCACCGAGGAGGACGCCCTGGATTTCGAGGCGCCGGAGTGGATGCTGGAGCGCGGCGGCGACGCTAACGAATAATTCGTCGTGCGGGGTGTAGGGGGCGATTATGGGGATCGTGGTTACGCAGGGGACATCGGGCGAAGCGGTCGGGCGGGACGCCTTTGACCGGCTGACGGCGATCGCCTGCGCGGCGTTCGACGCCCCCCACGCCATGATCACGGTGCTGGACGACGACCTGGCCGTGTTCCAGTCCGGGGTCGGTCTGGACGAGACCAGCGTGCCGCGCCTGCAAAGCGTCAGCCACGTGCTGGCGGGCATGGGGCCGGACGCCGTCGTGGTGGTCGAGGACGCCCTGAGCCATGCCGGCTTCTGCAACCATCCCATGGTGGTCGGCGCGCCCGGCGTTCGCTTCTTTATCGGGTCGACGGTGTGCGCGGCGGACGGCCAGCCGGTCGGCGCCATCGGCGTGATGGACGTCAAACCGCGATCCCGCCCCACGGAGGCGCAGTTCAAGCTGATCCGCGAACTGGCGGGCATGGCCGGTCAACTGCTGGAACACGCCGAGGCGGTGCGGCAGGAGAAGGCGCGTCTGGAGACGCTGCGTCTGGCCGAGGACATGGTCGGGGTCGGACGCTGGCGCTATGAGGTCGCCTCGGGCGCGGTGACGTGGTCGGACGAGATCTATCGCATCCACGGCCTGACGCCGGGGGCGTTCACGCCCTCGCTGGAGGACGTGTTCGGCCACTATCACGCCGACGACCGGGCCGAGATCCAGCACCTGGTCGAACGGGCGTTGAAGACGGGCGAGGGCTATAGCTTCAAGCTTAGACTGATCGGGACGGACGGCGTCGAGCGGGTGGTCGCCGCCGAGGGCGCGACCGAGAAGGACGCCACGGGCCGGGTCGTGGCCCTGTTCGGCGTGCTGCAGGACGTGACCGAGCGCGAGCGCCTGCTGCGGGCGGCCCAGACCAACGAGCGGCGCTATCGCCTGCTGGCCGAGAATACCGGCGACGTCATCACCCGCGTCAAGATGGACGGGTCGAGCAAGTATATCTCGCCGGCGATCCAGCAGCTTCTGGGCTGGACCTTCGAGGAAATGAGCGGCCAGTCGACCGACTATGTCCACCCTGAGGACGGGCATCTGGTGCTGGGGGCCATCGGCAAGGCGGTGAAGACCGGCGAGCCGACGCGGCTGGAACACCGCGCCATGCACAAGAACGGCTCGGTGATCTGGGTCGAATGCACCTTCAAGGCCCTGCGGGACGAGAACGGCCACGTCGACGACGTGGTGGTGGTCATTCGCGACATGACCCAGCGCAAGGCCCTGGAGGCCGAGGTTCTGGAGGCCAAGGAGACAGCCGAGGCGGCGGCGCGGGTAAAGAGCGAATTCCTGGCCAACATGAGCCACGAGCTGCGCACGCCCCTGACCAGCGTGATCGGCTTCTCGGGCCTGTTGCAGGGGTCTGAAGCCCTGCCCGACGAGGAGCGGACTTACGTCGAGCGCATCGCCACGGCGTCCGAGGCCCTGCTGGGGGTGATCAATGACATCCTCGACTATTCCAAGCTGGAAGCCAACGCGATCGAGATGGACCCCGAGCCCTTCCAGGTCGCAGCCCTGGTCGATGGGGCGGCGGCCATCGTCGAGGGCCAGTGCGTGGCCAAGGGGTTGAATCTCAAGGTGGTGGTCGACGCGGCCATGCCTGAGGTGCTGACCGGCGACGCCGGGCGGCTGCGTCAGGTCATGCTGAACTTCCTGTCCAATGCGGTGAAGTTCACCGGAAAAGGCGGCGTGACGCTGCGGGTCGGCGGACGGCCCGAGAGCGACGGCCGCTGGCGGATGCGGGTCGCGGTGACGGACACCGGCATCGGCATTCCCGCCGAGAAGATCGAGGTCCTGTTCCAGCGGTTCTCGCAGGCTGACGCCTCGACCACGCGCCTTTACGGCGGCACCGGGCTGGGGCTGGCGATCTCGCGGCGCCTGATCGAGATCATGGGCGGCGAGATCGGGGTCGACAGCAAGCCGGGCGAGGGGGCGACCTTCTGGTTCGAGACGCCCCTGGCCCAGGGCGGGGCGGTCGGGCGGCTGGCCAGCGGCGACGACGACATGCCGGCGCCGGGCGGGATGGTCGGCGGACGTATCCTGATGGCCGACGACGCGCCGGGGAACCGCGAGCTGGTCAGCGCCATCCTGCGCGGGCTGGGGCTGGAGATCGACACCGTCTGCGACGGGGCCGAGGCGGTGCAGGCCATGCAGACCGGCGCCTATGACCTGGTGCTGATGGATGTGCATATGCCGGTCATGGACGGGCTGGCGGCGACGCGGGAGATCCGGCGGATGCAGGCGGGGAGCGGGCATCGCACCCCGATCCTGGCGCTGACGGCCAACGTCCAGGCGGACCAGGTGGCGCGCTGCCTTGATTCCGGCATGGACGGACATCTGGCCAAGCCGATCCAGATCCCGGAGCTGGCCGGGGCCCTGGCCCACTGGCTGGCCGGCGGCGATCCGGCGGCGTTGGCGGGGTAGGCGACGACATTCCTCCCCATTTTATGGGGAGGTGGCGCAGACGCGCAGCGGATGCGACGGAGGGGGCGACGCCGCCTTGTCCGTGTACCGTGCTTCAGAATGCCGACCGCGGCGCCGCCCCCTCCACCGCTACGCGGTCCCCCTCCCCATGAAATGGGGAGGAAATGAGAAGCCATGTGGTGGCGGCTATCGCAGTCTGCCTTCGCAAACCCTGCAAATTTCCGGGATTGGTCCGGGCTCGCGGCTGTTCGCCAGCCTGGGGACGCTGGTCGGCTATGGTTCAGGCATGGCGGGAAAAGCGGATGAGGCGGCGTGGCTGGCGGCGGTCTTCGACCGGCTGAAGGCCCTGACCGATCAGGCGATCGCCGTGATCGCAGCGGCCGAGCCGCCGGCCGATGTGGCCGAGGCCGAGAAGCGGGCGCGGGCCGTCGGGGTCCTGGCGCGGACGGCCAAGGCGGTGGCGGCGCTGAGGCCCGCGCGCAAATCCCGGACTTCCGAAGAGGATGAAATGAGCGAAGACGATCGTGATGTCAGCGACGCCGAACTGGCTGGGCTCCAGGCCGAATTCTTCGCCCGTGTCGATCATCTCGTCGCAGCCTTCGAGCGCAAGTCCCTTACTGCGGGACTGGATCGAGGGGCTGCCGCGCGAGGCGAAGATCCGGGCGCTGCGGGCGGCGATCCGGGCGACGCCGAGGCTGAACGACGAACAGATCTGGCCGCGTGAGGTCGACTGGCGGACCTGGGTGCTGCTGGGCGGGCGCGGGTCGGGCAAGACCTTCGCCGGGGGCTTCTGGTTGAACGAACTGGCGCGGCAGAAGGACTGGACCTTCGCCCTGGTCGGGCCGGCGCTGCATGACGTGCGCGAGGTCATGGTCGAGGGACCGTCGGGGCTGAAGGCCCAGGCGCCGTTCGACAACCGCCCGCGCTGGGAGGCGGGACGCAGGCGGCTGATCTGGCCCTCCGGGTCGGCGGCCTATGCCTTCTCGGCAGAGGACCCGGACAGTTTGCGCGGGCCGCAGTTTCACGCCGCCTGGGCGGACGAGTTCTGCGCCTGGAGGAATATCGAGACGACGCTGTCGAACCTGAGGTTCGGGCTGCGGCTGGGGGCGGACCCCAAGCTGGCGATCACCACGACGCCGCGGCCGATCCCAGCGCTGAGACGCTTGCTGGCCGAGCCGGGGGTGGTCAAGGCGCGGCTGGCGACGCAGGCCAATGCCGAAAATCTGGCGCCGGGCTTCCTGGCGCATCTGAAGACGCTCTACGCCGGGACGCGGCTGGAGGCGCAGGAGATGGAGGGGCTGATCGTCGAGGCCGACGGCGCCCTGTTCCGGGCCGAGGATCTGGCGCGGGCGCGGGGCAACCGGCCGGCGCGGTTCGAGCGGGTGGTGGTGGCGGTGGACCCGCCGGCCAGCGCCCACGGCGACGCCTGTGGGATTGTCGTCGCGGGGCGAAAGGACAAGGCCGGCTATGTGTTGGCGGACCGTTCGGCGCGGGGCCTGTCGCCCGCCGGATGGGCGCAGCGTGTCGCCGAGACGGCGGCCGAGTTCGACGCCGACCTGGTGCTGGCCGAGGCCAATCAGGGCGGCGAGATGGTGCGGACCCTGCTGGGGCAGGCAGGCTGCGAGGTGCAGATCAAGCTGGTCCACGCCAGCCGCTCGAAGAAGGCGCGGGCCGAGCCGGTGGCGGCCCTCTACGAGCAGGGGCGGGTGGTCCACTGCGGGGCCTTTCCGGCACTGGAAGAAGAGATGATGGCGCTGGGGAGCGAGGCGCCGGGGGGCAAGAGCCCGGACCGCGCGGACGCCCTGGTGTGGGCGCTGACGCACCTGCTGCTGGCCGGGAAGACGCAGCCGAGGCTGCGGGCGCTGTGACAACTTTCCTCCCTGACGCGGAGCGATGGGGAGGTGGCGCGGCGCCGAAAGGCGACGTGACGGAGGGGGCGGCTCGACGGGAGACGTTTGCGTCGCCCCCTCCACCGCTACGCGGTCCCCCTCCCCATGGAATGGGGAGGAAAGGCGCGGCGCTTGATCCGCCTGGCCGCCCCCACCCGGTCGCTGCGCGACCACCCTCCCCATGAAGGGGAGGGAGAAATACATGGAGAACCACATGGATTGGCGACGACCGTTTGGTCGGCGGCGCATGGCTGCGCCTGAGACCAAGGACAGCCGGGTGGGGCCGTTGATCGCCTTGACCGGGGCGGGCCGGGCGCGGTGGACGCCGCGGGACTATGCGCATCTGGCCGAGGAGGGGTTTGCGAAGAACGCCGTGGCCTATCGCTGCGTGCGGATGATCGCGGAGGCGGCGGCCTCGACGCCCTTAATGGTCATGGTCGGCGGGGTGCGGACGACCGAGCATCCCCTGGCGCGGCTGCTGGCCAAGCCCAATCCCGAGCAGTCGGGCGGGGAGTTGATGGAGGCGCTCTACGGCGCCTTGCAGACGGCGGGCAACGCCTATGTCGAGGCGTCGGGCGACGCCGATGGCGACGGTGTTCCTGATGAGTTGTGGGCGCTGCGGCCCGACCGGGTGAAGGTGGTTCCGGGCCGCGCGGGGTGGCCCGAGGCTTACGAATATGCGGTCGGCGGTCAGGCCGTGCGGATCGGCCGGCATGGGGACGGCTGGTCGCCGGTCATGCATCTGAAGCTGTTTCATCCGACGGATGATCACTACGGCTTTTCACCGCTGGAGGCGGCGGCCTTCGCCATCGACGTGCACAATGCGTCGGGGGCCTGGAACAAGGCGCTGCTGGACAATGCGGCCAGGCCGTCGGGCGCGCTGGTTTACGGCGCCAAGGACGGCGAGCGGCTGACGGGTGAGCAGTTCGAGGCGCTGAAGGCCGAGCTGGGCGAGGCCCATGCGGGGGCGAGGAACGCCGGGCGGCCGCTGCTGCTGGAAGGCGGGCTGGACTGGAAGCCGATGAGCCTGACGCCGCACGACATGGACTTCATCGCCGGCAAGCACGCGGCGGCGCGGGAGATCGCCCTGGCGTTCGGCGTGCCGCCGCAGTTGCTGGGGATTCCCGGCGACGCGACCTACGCCAACTATCGCGAAGCCAACGCCGCCTTCTGGCGCGGGACGGTGATCCCGCTGGTGCGGAAGGCGGCGGGGGCGATGACGGGCTGGCTGGGCGGGCGGTTTGCGGACTGCCGGATCGAGCCGGATCTGGATGCGGTTCCGGCCCTGCAGGTCGAGCGGGATGCTTTGTGGGCAAGGCTGAATGCGGCGAGCTTCCTGACGGATGAGGAGCGGCGTCGGATGGCGGGCGTGGGGGCGTAGCCTTTCCTCCCTATCGCGCAGCGATGGGGAGGTGGCGCGCCGCGTCAGCGGCGTGACGGAGGGGGCGTCTCGACGGGAGAGGGCGGTGTCGCCCCCTCCACCGCTACGCGGTCCCCCTCCCCATGAAATGGGGAGGAAAGAATGTCGGATTTGAAGAAGGTCCCGGTCGCCCTGATCGCGGCCCTGCTGGTGCAGACCATCGGCGGCCTGGTCTGGGCCGGCGGCGCGGCGGCGCGGATCGCGACGCTGGAGCAGAGGGTCGGCGAGCAGAGGCTGGTCGCCGAGCGGCTGGCGCGGGTGGAGGCCCAGGGCGAGGCGGTGCGGGCGACGGTGGATCGCATCGAGCGGCGGCTGGAGGAGAAGTGATGGCGTCTGATCTATCGAAGCGCCCCCACCCGGCCGCGCCTGACGGCTCGGCCTCCCTCCCCATGCAGGGGAGGGAGAAGGGTGTGGTCGTCATCGAAGGCTACGCCTCGCTGTGGGGCGCAGCCGACCTGAACGGGGATGTCGTGGCGCGCGGGGCCTTTGCCGACAGTCTGGCGAAGACCGGCGCGGGCGGGGTGCGGATGCTGCACCAACACGAGAGCCGGGCGGTGGTCGGGGTCTGGGACGAGATGGTCGAGGACGAGCGCGGCTTGCGGGTGCGCGGGCGCATCCACGACTGGTCGGGCGAGGCGCGCTACGCCCAGGCCTTGACGCGGGCGGGGGCGCTGGACGGGCTGTCGATCGGCTTTCGCGCGGCGAAGGCGCGGCGGGATGGGCGCTTAAGGGTGCTGAGCGCGGTGGAGCTGTGGGAGGTGTCGCTGGTGACGTTTCCGATGCTGCCGGGCGCGCGGTTTCAGTTGTCGCGGCCATAGTGGGCGCGGCCTTCCCGGCGGAGGTCCTCGAGGGTCTGGCCATCGGGCGGGGTGATGTAGGCCGTGGCGGGCGCCGCGTCGTTGGCGCATCGGGCCGTGACCTCTTCTGCATTGCGGAGGAGGTTGAAACCGCCTTGGTTGTTGCGGCGCAGCTTCCAGCGACGAGCGCCGAGATCGCGGCGGAAATCGTTGTGCAGAACGGCGAGGACTGTCAGCCGTCCACGGCGAAGGTCGCCGGAATAAATGCGGCGAACATCCAGATCGACGATCCAGGGCCAACTGATGATGATGCAGTCGTCGCAGTGGCCCATCACGGTCGGTGTTTGCGAAACGATGCGGGCCGAGACTTCGGCGTCGTAGCAGTCCGCATCTTGAGCCAAGGCGTTGGTCGCGCTCAACACGGCGGCCGCGGCGAGGGTCGCCAGGAAGACAAGCCGTTGGGTGGTGCTGCTGAGCATCGGGGTCGAACTCATGACCGCAGCGCCGGGAAGGGGCGGCGGCCGGTGGGTTTGGCCTCGGCGACATAGTGGTCGTGCATCTGACGCAGCCAATGCCACAGAGTCATGAGCAAGGCCGCTGTCAGCACCAGGCCATAGGCGGGCCAGTAGTCGAGAGGCAGGGTCAGGCCGGTCCAACGGGTCAGGAGGCCGTGAGGGTCGCGCAGGAAGGCCAGGGCCATCAGGGCGACCGAGATCAGAAGGCCGAGAGCCGTGATGAGGGGCTCAAGCAGGCGCGGGAGCGGGGCGCCGAAATGGGCGATGGCGGCCTGAAGCGCGTCGGGAAGGGTAGCGACGGGCGTCTTTGCGGCGATGCCGAGCGCGTCGCTGACGGTGGCGGCGTCGGCTTCTTCGGACATCTGCATGCGCTGCAGCGGCGACAGAGCGCGACGACGGGCCTTCTTGGCTGGCTGGGTCAGCAGACCGACGAGGAAGGGCAGCGCCGCGCCCCCCAACACCACGATGGCGGCCAGGGCTGCGATAAGGCCAGAGTCGGTCTCTACATGTTTGCTCACCGCGAGGGCGGTGATGGGGAGGAAGGGTATGCACAGCCAGGCCAACTTGAGCTTCCAGGAGCGTTCGACGGCGTCCAGCCAGGAACGGGTCATGCCGGGGGCGCTTTCGGCAGCCGGGTCAGGACGCCGCTGATGACCAGGGCGATGAAGATGAAGCCGAAGGGCAGGCGCAGCCAGTTGAGGCCGAAATGGTCGCGGAGGACGGGCGTGAGCACCGACAGGATGATGATGAGGCCGAAGATTCCGTAACCGACGCCAGTCGCCAGCTTGACGCGCGGCGGCAGGTTCAGGGCGGCGGTGATGTCGGAGCCTGGCGAGGTGTCGGCGGGCGGACGGCCGGGGCCGAGGAGGGCGCCGTTGGGGCCGAAACCGAAGCCGTCGGGCGGCGGCGTTTGCAGTTCGAGCAGCGGGCTGGCCGGGAGGGTCTTGGCCGGCTCGAACAGAACGGATTCGCCGGCTTCGTCGATCAGGAAGACCTCCTCGAAGGGGACGGTCGCAAAGTCGACGGCGCGGGTGTCCTGATCATAGCTGAAGCCGTGCAGGGCGATGAGGCGGCCCTGACGCAGTTCGACCTGAAAGGCGACGGGATCGGAAAGGCCGTCGATCACCGCGTGGACCGTGCCGAACAGGCCGGTTGCGTCGGCGTCGGGCGCGGGACGACCGCGATCCACGATCAACTCGGTCAGCAGGCCGCCGCCCGTGTTGCGGCGCAGGCCCGGCAGGCTCGCCTCGACCTGACCGGCGAGGTCGGGGGCGGCGTCGCGCAACTCCCAGGCCAGGGCGTCTAGGACGGCGCGTTCGAGCGGGGTGAAGATCGGAGTCATGGCTCCATGCTTTCCAAGACCTTGGCATAGGCTGGATCAGGTGCTGTCGCGATTGGGCGAATGACTGGGGGGGCGGTGAAGCCTGTTTCTGTGCTTTCGAACGAGACGGCGGCCCAGTCGAGGCCGTGGGTGTTCTGGCCGCCGGTGAAAAACTCCATCAAATCCACCACCTGAGCATCGTCGGTCCAGAAGCGGCAGCCGACCGGGGCCGTGACGCCAGCGACCTCAAACCAGGCGATAATCGAATCGGCGCCGACAAGAGGATGGGGCCTTCCTGACTGGATCGCCGTGATGCAGCCGTTCCCGGTGTTGAAGCGCGACGTCACCTCAGCGGAGGTCAAAAAGGCGTGCAGCGCCGTCGTGGACTGGGGTGACTGACGGCGAAACTCTTCAAGCGCGGCGAGTTCGAGAGGGGTGAATCCGGGACCCTGGATCGGCTGCAAGGCGAGCTTTTGAATCCATTCGCGATAGGTCTTGAAGGCTTTGAAGAGGCCTATTCCAAAACCGCCGAGGACCATGACGGCGAGGTAGAGGCTAAGGCCCCAAATGTAGAAGGCCGTGTCGGCGAAGCGCGCCATGGCGACGTATCCGGCCAGAAGCAGGACCATTCCAACGCCGGCGAGAAGATAGTTTCGGTAGCGCGTCTTCCAAGCGGGTTTGCGATCAAACTTGTCCATCGGGACGCCCAATTCTCTGTCGTCCGCCGAAAGCAGTTCGGGACTTTGTTCCGACCGTAGCCGCAACCAGCGGTATCTCAACTGGAGACTTCATGAAAGAGACCAAGACCGCATCGGGCACGCCCGAGGCGCGCGCCGCCATGCATGAGATGATGGCGGCGTTCGAGGCGTTCAAAGGGGCCAATGACGCCCGGCTGGACGAGATCGAGAAGAAGGCCTCGGCCGACGTGCTGCTGGAGGAGAAGGTGGCGCGCATCGATCAGGCGGTGGCGGGGGCGCAGGCGCGTCTGGATCGCGCGCTGAGCGAGAGCCGTCGTCCGATGTTGGGCCTTGAGGCGCCCGCCGTCGTGGCGGCGCCGGAGGCCAAGGCGGCCTGGGACGGCTATATGAAGTCGGGCGCCTCGCATGGCCTGGAGCTGAAGGCGGGGCTGTCGTCGGCGTCGAACTCGGCGGGCTATGTCGTGCCGCCGGAGACGGAGCGGGCCATCGAGCGTCGCCTGATGGCGGGCAGCCCGATGCGCGAGATCGCCACGGTGCGCACGGTCGGTTCGGGCGTGTTCCGCAAGCCGGTGTCGACGGCGGGGGTGACGGCGGGCTGGGTGGCCGAGACGGCGGCGCGGCCGGAGACGGACCCGGCGACGCTGGCGCTGCTGGAGTTCGCCTCGGCTGATCTCTACGCCTGTCCGGCGGCGACGCAGAGCCTACTGGACGACGCCCTGATCGACCTGGACGAATGGCTGGCGGCCGAGGTCGAGGACGCCTTTGCGGCGCAGGAGACGGCGGCCTTCGTCAACGGCGACGGGGTGAACAAGCCCAAGGGCTTCCTGGCCTATGCGACGGCGACGGAAGGCACCCAGACCTGGGGCCAGATCGGCACGGTGGCCTCGGGTGCGGCGGGCGCCTTCGCCAGCGCCAGCCCGGTCGATAAGCTGATCGACCTGATCTATGCGCCCAAGGCCCAGTATCGACCGAACGGGCGCTTTGTGATGAACCGCCGCACGGTCTCGTTGGTGCGCAAGTTCAAGGACGCGGACGGCAACTATGTCTGGTCGCCGGCGACGCGGCCGGGCGAGACGGCCAGCTTGCTGGGCTATCCGGTCACCGAGATCGAGACCATGCCGGACGTGGCGGCCAACAGCCTGTCGATCGCGTTCGGCGACTTCTCGCGGGGCTATCTGATCGTGGATCGCGCGGGGGTGCGGGTGCTGCGCGATCCCTATTCGGCCAAGCCCTATGTGCTGTTCTACACGACCAAGCGCGTCGGCGGCGGGGTGCAGAATTTCGACGCGATCAAGCTGATGAAGTTCGCGGCGAGCTGATGATTTTCCTCCCTGTCGCGGAGCGATGGGGAGGTGGCGCGTCGCGATAGCGACGTGACGGAGGGGGCGGCTCGACGGGCGACGGCGGCGTCGCCCCCTCCACCACTTCGTGGTCCCCCTCCCCATTCCATGGGGAGGAAAGGGGCGGCGTCCGAACATTGGAGATTTCACATGACCGCACCCGTGAGCCTCACGGAGGCGAAGCTGTTCCTGCGCGTCGAGCATGAGGCGGAGGACGGGCTGATCCAGACCCTGATCGACGCGGCGAGGGCGCGGGTGGAGGGGGAGGTGGGGCTGACGCTGACCTCGACCTCGGCGGCGCCGCTGCGGCTGGCGGTGCTGATGCTGGTGCTGCGGGCCTATGAGCGCGGCGAGGGCGAGATGTCGGCGGCGCCGGTCGAGGGGTGGATTGCGCCCTATCGCGTGGTGCGGCTGTGAAGATTGTCGCGAGCCTGGTGCGGGCGGTGGAGGCGGAGACGCCCTATGGCGGGCGGGTGGTCAGCTATGAGCCGGTGGGGTCGTTGTGGCTGAGCCTGGGGGCGCGGCGTCGGCGTGAGCGGACGGAGGGCGGCGTGACGCGGGGCGTGGAGACACTGAGCGCAAGCGTGAGGGCCGATCCGCGGCTGGAGGAGGGGCTGGTGGTGCGGTTCGGCGGGGCCGACTGGGGCGTGGTCGGGATCGAGGCTGATCCCAAGGCGGCCGGGCGGGCAAGGCTGAACCTGGAGCGGGCGCGATGAGGGATCATGAGGGGGCGCTGGTCAAGGCGCTGATCGCGTGGTTGAGGGGCGACGGGGCCTTGCAGGCGCTGCTGGGCGATCCGGTGCGGGTCTGGGACCAGCCGCCGGAGGGGGCGGCCTTTCCGCATCTGCTGATCGGCAAGGGCGAGAGCCGGGGGCTGAACGCGGACGGCGGCGGGGTCGAGCATAGGCTGACCTTGACCTGCGCCAGTCGTTTCGCCGGCATGGAGGAGGCGCGGGCGGTGGCGGCGGCGGTGCGGGCGCGGGTCGCGGATGCGTTGCTGGAGGCCGACGGGGTGAAGGCGGTCAGCCTGGGCGTGACCTTTACCGATGTGTTCCGCAGCGCGGACCTGAAGCGAGCCTGGGCGGTGATGCGGCTGCGGGCCGTGACGGAAGAGATCTGAGAATTGATCCTCCCCTGCGAAGCGGGGGAGGGGGACCATGCGCAGCATGGTGGAGGGGGCGGAAGCGGGCAGTGCGTGGGGTTCGCCCCCTCCACCGCTACGCGGTCCCCCTCCCCCGTCGCTGCGCGCCAAGGGAGGATTGAAGGCATGACGGCGCAACGCGGCAAGGACATCTTGCTGAAGATCGAGGGCGCGGCGGGCGTCTTTACGACGGTGGCGGGCCTGCGGGCGCGGACGATTTCGCTGAACGCCAAGACGGTGGACGCCACCGACGGCGACAGCGCTGGGCGGTGGCGGGAACTGCTGGCGGGGGCCGGGGTGAAGTCGGCGGCGGTGTCGGGGCAGGGGATATTCCGCGATGCGGCGTCCGACGCCCTGATCCGCGAGGCCTTCTTTGAGCAGGCGGCGAAGCGGTGGCGGCTGATCGTGCCGGACTTCGGCGTGCTGGAGGGAGCCTTCATCGTGGCGGCGCTGGAATACGCCGGCGAGCACGAGGGCGAGGCGAGCTTTGCGCTGAGCCTGGCGAGCGCGGGCGAAGTGACGTTCGGCGCACTCTAGAAGCGTCGGAGGGTGGTCCAGTCGACTTTGACGAACCACATTTCGGTGTCGCTTCGGCAGGGTGGATCAACGAGGCCAAAGCCAAGTTCGCCCTCAACCTCGAAGTCCTCTGGCTCGAGAATAACAACGCGATCGCCGACTTTCGCACCGACTGAATCAGCGATGGGTTCGAAGCGCTGGCCATCGAGCCACAGACCCCATGCCTGATCGCTGTCCGATAGCGCGTTGAAGTCGGTCTGAAGTTTCAACATGGCGCGAGGCTATCGCGTCGGATCGGAAGTGCAATGGTTTCAGCGAACGGCGCGCGAGGCGAGGCGACGGCGGTGCTGGCGGGGGCGGAGCGGAGGCTGTGTCTGACGCTGGGGGCCTTGGCTGAAATCGAGACGGGGCTGGGCGTGGCCGGGATGGCGGCGCTGGCCGAGCGGATGAAGGCGCTGTCGGCGCGGGATCTGATGGTGGTGCTGGCGGCTCTGCTGCGCGGCGGGGGCGAGGGCGCGCTGGCGGACGGGCTGGCGAGCGCCTTCGTTGATCCGCGTGAGGCGGCCGAGGCGGTGGCGAAGGCGTTTGCGGCGGCCGCGTGATGATGCCCTGGAGCGAGATGATGCAGGCGGCGGCGCGGATGGGCGTGGCGCCGGAGGGCTTCTGGCGGCTGTCGCTGAAGGAATGGCGGATGCTGACGGCGGGGCCGGTTCAGGCGGCGCCGCTGGGGCGCGGCGAGCTGGAGCGGATGAGGGAGATGTGGCCGGATGAGGCGTGACCTCTCCCTCCCCTTCATGGGGGGTGGGGGCGGCGAGGCAAGTCAGGCGCTGCACCCCAGGATCGCCTGGCCCTCCCCACCCGGTCTCCGCTGCGCGTCGACCACCCTCCCCATGAAGGGGAGGGAGAAAGGATGATGGAATGACGGACAGTTTCAGGCCGGACGGGATCGACGCCGTGCCGCTGAAGGCGGCGGAGGCGGCCGCGGCGCTCGAGGCGCTGCGGGAGCCGGCGGAGCGGGCGGCGGCCTCGATCGAAGAGGCCTTCGGGCGGGCGGGGGAAAGCCTGACGCGGTCGCTGACGCGGGCGGCGGCGGGTTGTCGGACGCGCTCTCGGCGGTGATGAACAGCTTCGGCGGGGCGCGAGCCGAGGGCGGGCCGGTGCTGGGCGGCGGGGCCTATCTGGTCGGCGAGCGCGGGCCGGAGGTGTTTCGACCGGCGGGCGCGGGCAGCATCGAGGCGCCGGGCGGCGGGGCGGGTGTGACGGTCAATGTCAGCGTGGACGGCGGGGCGCAGGGCCTGCTGCGGTCCGAGGCGCAGATCGCGCGGATGCTGGCGCGGGCGACGGCGCTGGGCGCGCGAAGAATGTAGCGGCGCAGGGTGCATGAGGCTTAAGCAGCGAAGCGCCGCGCGCTGAGCGATAGCCTCCAAAGAAAAGGGGCGCTCCGAAGAGCGCCCCTTGAACCTACTCGCCCTTGGGATTGGGGCCGTACTTGTTGTCGCCGCGCTGGCTGTCGCCAATGCCGAGCCAGAGCCAGAAGCCGAGGCTGACCAGAGCGGCCAGGAACATGAGGCCGAAGGCGGCGCCGCCGGTGGCGATCAGGGTTTCGGGGTCCATCGACTGCATGGCGTTGGGGTTGGTGATGACCGCCAGACCGAAGGCGGCGACCATCATGCCCATGGCGCCGTACCAGATGGCCCAGGGGATAACGACAAGCCAGCCCGGCTTGCCCATGTCGTGGAAGCGCTTGAAGCCGATCGCCAGGTGAGGAACCAGAAGGATCAGGCCGAGGAAGAAGCTGGCCGCGGGGAAGAAGCTGGAGACGATGCCCAGCACCAGAAGAATGGCCCAACTGATCCAGAAATGCTGGCGGCGCAGACGGCCCTTGAACGAGAGCATGGCGCTCTTGATGTCGTAGCCGCCGCCAGTGTCGCGAGCGACGTAGGAGGAGGCGGCGGCCTGGCCGAAGGCGGCGGCGGGATCGACCGCCAGAACGGTGACCAGGGTCGCCTCGACGCCTTCAGCTGCGAAATCGACGCGCGCGCCGGGGCGGATGACGCCGCCGGCCTGAATCGCCGAACGGGCGAAGCCGTAACGGATGCTGTCGTCGCCGCTGATCAGGCCGGTGCCCGAGACGTCGTCATAGCTGAGAATTTCACCGCGCACGCGCATGTCTCCTGAGTTCTGAACGGCCCCCGGCCGCTTTCACGCGAGCATGACCGAGCGTTGGTTTCCAGACAACCCGAAGCGTGACCTTGGGGGCAGGATTTCTGCGAACAAATCGCAGCTTGTCCCGGAATGGCGCAGTTCAAGACACAAGCGAGGACCAATGGCCTTTCACGAGGTGCGTCTGCCGGCGCGGCTGGCGTTCGGATCTACCGGCGGGGTCGAGCGGCGGACGCAGATCACGACCCTGGCGTCCGGGTTCGAGCGGCGCTCGACGCCCTGGGCGGAGGGGCGACGGCGCTATCTGATCGGGGCGGGGTTGCGGTCGTTGGACGACATGGCGGCGCTGACGGCCTTTTTCGAGGCGCGACGCGGGCGGCTGTACGGGTTCCGGTTCCGCGATTTCGCCGATTTCAAGAGCTGCGCGCCGGGCGAGGCGGTCGCGGCGACGGATCAGAGGATCGGGACGGGCGACGGGACGCGGCGCAGCTTCGGGCTGTGCAAGGCCTATGGCGACCATGAGCGGCGGATCAGGAAGCCGGTCGAGGGCTCGGTGCGGGTGGCGGTGGGGGGCGTGGAGACGGCGGGGTTCATGGTCGATGCAGCGACGGGGGCGGTGACGCTGACGTCGGCGCCGGCCGCTGGCGCGGTGGTGACGGCAGGGTTCGTGTTCGACACGCCGGTGCGGTTCGACGCCGACCGGATCGAGGTGACGCTGGAGAGTTTCGGCGCCGGGCGGATGGTCGCCATGCCGCTGATCGAGGTGCGGGTCTAGCCATGCGTGACATACCGGATGACCTGGCCCCCCGCATCGAGAGCGGGGCGGCGATGCTGTGCCATGCCTGGATGCTGAGGCGGACGGACGGCGAGGTGATGGGGTTCACCGATCATGATCGGGACCTGAGCGTCGAGGGCGTGGCCTGTCGCGCGGGCAGCGGCTGGACGGCGGGCGTCGGGGAGGGCGCGGTCGGGCTGATGGCGGGAGGCTTGTCGGCGTCCGGCGGGCTGGACGATGCGGCGCTCACCGAGGCCGACATCGCGGCGGGTCTCTATGACCGGGCGCGGGTCGAGCTGTGGCGCGTGGACTGGGCGCGGCCGGAGTTGAGGGTGCGGCTGTGGGTCGGGGCGCTGGCGCGCATCCGGCGTGAGAACGGGGCCTTTGTCGCGGATCTGGATGGGCCGATGGCGGTGCTGGAGCGGGTGGTCGGGCGGACCTATGGGCGGAGCTGCGACGCGGTGCTGGGGGATGGGCGCTGTGGCTTGAGCGTCGAGGCGGTCGCCGGGCGGGGTTGCGACAAGCGCTGGACGACGTGTTCGGGGAAGTTCGGCAACGGGGTCAACTTCCAGGGCTTTCCCGACATTCCGGGCGACGACTTCATCGCTGCGCGGCCGACGACGGCGGGGCGGCACGACGGCGGGAGCCGACGATGAGGGCGGATGTGGTGGCCGCCGCGCGCGGCTGGCTGGGGACGCCTTATCGGCATCAGGCCAGCGTGAAGGGCGAGGGCGCGGACTGTCTGGGTCTGGTGCGCGGGGTGTGGCGCGAGGTGGCGGGCGAGGAGCCGGAGGCGCCGCCGCCCTACCGGCCCGACTGGGCCGAGGTCGGGGGCGAGGAGACGCTGCTGCACGCGGCGCGGCGCTGGCTGGTCGAGATCAGGCCCGAGGCGGCGCGGCCCGGCGACGTGCTGCTGTTCCGCATGAGCGCGGGCTGTCCGGCCAAGCACTGCGCCATCCTGTCGGACGACGGCGGGCCGGAGCCGAAGATGATCCACGCCTACTGGGGACGGTCGGTGGTGGAGAGCTGGATGGGGCCGTGGTGGCGCAGAAGACTGGTCGCGGCGTTCCGCTGGCCACAGGAGATGTGAATGGCGCAGGTCGTTCTGAGCAATCTGGGCCAGCATTTCGGCGGGCCGATCGGGCAGTTCATCGGCGCGACCGTGGGGCGGGCGGTCGATGAGCGGGTGATCGCCAGCCTGTCGCCCGCGCGCCAAAAGGGACCGAGGCTGGAGGCGCTGAGCCTGCAGTCGTCGGCGGACGGGGCGCCGATGGCCTGCGTGTTTGGGCGGGCGCGGGTGGCGGGACAGGTGATCTGGGCCGCGCGGTTTCTGGAGAAGCGCCATGAACGGTCGGGCGGCAAGGGCGGGCAGAGGACGGTCGAGTATGCCTATTCGCTGAGCTTCGCCGTGGCCCTGGGCGAGGGGCCGATCGACGGGGTAGGACGGGTCTGGGCCGACGGCCAGCCGCTGGATCTGACGGGCGTGACGATGCGGGTGCATCGCGGGACGCAGACGCAGACGCCCGATCCGCTGATCGAGGCGGTCGAGGGGGAAGCGCCGGCTTATCGGGGCACGGCCTATGCGGTGTTCGAGGACCTGCCGCTGGGGCCGTTCGGCAATCGCGCGCCGCAGCTGGCGTTCGAGGTGTTCCGTCGCGCGCCGGGCGAGGGGCGACTGGAGGATCTGCTGGAAGGGGTGTGTCTGATCCCCGGCGCGGGGGAGTTCTGCCTGGCGACCGAGGCGGTGATGCGTCGCGAGGGGCTGACGCGGGCCAGGGCCGAGAATGTGAACCACGCCGAGGGGCAGGCGGACCTGCTGGTCTCGCTGGACCAGTTGCTGGTCCAGGCGCCGAATCTGAAGCGGGTCAGTCTGATCGTCGGCTGGTTTGGCGACCACGTGCGCGCGGGTCAGTGCCGCATCCGACCGGGGGTGGAGAACCGCACCAAGACGACCGAGCCGATGACCTGGAAGGTCGCGGGTCTGCAGCGCGGCGAGGCGCATCTGATTTCCAGGGTCGATGGCGGGGCGGGCCGCGAGGGGCCGGCCTATGGCGGGACGCCGTCGGACGAGAGCGTGCGTCAGGCGATCCGGGCGCTCAAGGATCGGGGGCTGGAGGTGACCCTCTATCCCTTCGTCTTCATGGACTGCGAGGGCTATCCGTGGCGCGGGCGCGTGACGGGTACTGACGGCGCAGGGGCCCCGGCTGAGGTCGCGGCCATGTTCGGCACAGCGGACGGCTGGGGTCTGAGGCGGCTGGCGCTGCACTATGCAGGCATTGCCGCCGAGGAGGGCGCGGACGGGCTGCTGATCGGCTCGGAGATGCGAGGGCTGACCTGGATGCGGGATGCCGGCGGGGGTTTTCCGGCGGTGGCGCAGTTTCGGACCCTGGCGGCGGAATGCCGGGCGGTGGTCGGGGCGGGGGTGAAGCTGAGCTATGCCGCTGACTGGTCGGAGTATTTCGGGCGGCAGGCGGACGGGGAGGTGCGGTTTCATCTGGACCCTTTGTGGGCCGACGCCAACATCGATTACGTCGGCATCGACTGGTATCCGCCGCTGGGCGACTGGCGGGCCGGGGATGGCGGCCTGGACGCGGAGGCGGGGTTCGAGGGGGCGTCATCGGCGGCCTATCTGGCCGCGCAGGTCACGGGCGGCGAGGGCTTCGACTGGTATTACGCCAGCGAGGCCGATCGGGCGGCGCAGGCGCGGACGCCGATCGTCGACACCGCGCACGGCGAGGACTGGATGTTCCGCCCCAAGGACCTGAAGAACTGGTGGTCGAACCCGCACCACGACCGGGTCGCGGGCGTGAAGAGCGGGACGCCGACGGCCTGGGTTCCCATGATGAAGCCGATCCGGCTGACGGAATTCGGCTGTGCGGCGGTGGACCGGGGCGGCAATGCGCCGAACCTGTTCCAGGACCCCAAGAGCACGGAGAACGCCCTGCCGCCCTTTTCGACGGGCGCGCGGGATGACCGGATGCAGCGGCGGGCGCTGGAGGCGGTGCTGAAGCACTATGCGGCGCCGGCGAACAATCCGGTGTCACTGGTCTATGGCGGGCGGATGCTGGAGGGGGCGGACGCCTGGTGCTGGGACGCGCGGCCCTATCCGGCCTTTCCGGCGCGGGCGGAGGTCTGGGCCGACGCAGCGGCCTGGCGCGCTGGGCACTGGCTGAACGGGCGGTTGGGCGGCGAGGCCGTGGACATGATCGCCGCCGTGCTGAGGCGCGGGGGGCTGGATGAGGACGACTTTGTCGTGGGGGCGCTGGAGGGCGAGGCGGCGGGCTATGTGATCGACCGACCGATGCGGACGCGCGACGCGCTGGAGCCGCTGCTGGCGGCCTTCGGCGCCACGGCGGCGGAGCGCGGCGGGCGGGTGGCGGTGCAGGGCGACGAGGCGGCGGTGCTGACGCTGACGGCGGATGCGCTGGCGCTGCCGGACGACGGGGCCAGCGTGTCGGCGGAACGATCGCTGGAGGCGCGGCCCGAGGCGGCGCGGGTGCGCTTTATCGACGAGGCGGCGAACTATCAGACTGGATCGGCGACCGTGCAGGCGGAGCAGGGTGGCGACGGCGGCGGGCTGGATGCGGACTTGCCGGTGGTGTGTGACGCCCAACTGGCGGCGACCGTGGCGCGGCGGATGCTGGCGGCGGGCGAGGCGGCTGAGCGGCTGACCGTGCGGCTGGGGCCGCTGGAGGCGCTGAAGCTGGAACCCGACGACCTGGTGGCGGTCGAGGGACAGGCGGGCGATTGGCGCGCGGCGAGGCTGGACTGGGACGAAGAGCCGACGGCGACGCTGGAGCCGGTGGTGCGGATCGCGCCGGGCGAGGCGAGGCCGGACTGGCGGCCCGGCGAGCCGCCGACGGTCATGGGGGCGCCCTTCCTGCGGTTGCTGGACCTGCCGCTCTTGCCGGGCATGGAGGACGACGGGCGGCCTGTGGCGGTGGTGGCCGCCGAGCCGTGGCGGCCGATGACGGTGCATGGCGGGCAGGATGCGGCGACGCTGACGCCGCGGGCGACCGTGACGCAGCCGGCCACGGTCGGAGTGCTGATGACGCCGCTGACGCGCGGCGTGCTGGGGCGCTGGGACGAGGCCAATGCGATCATGGTGCGGATCGAAGGGGCGGGGCCGCAGAGCCTGTCGGCGGGGGCGGTTCTCGGCGGCGGGAATGCATTGGCGGTGGAGACAACGGCGGGCTGGGAGGTGGTGCAGTTCAGGCGGGCGGAACTGGTCGGGGACGAGGTCTGGCGCCTGACGGGGCTGTTGCGCGGGCAGCAGGGGACCGAGGCGGAGGCGGTTGCGGGGGCTGCAACCGGGGCTCTGGTCGTGATGCTGGATCGAGGCCTGCCGCGCGTGGAGATGAGCGCGGGCGAGCGCGGTCTGCCGCGTCTGTGGCGGGCGGGACCGGCGGGGGCGCCGCCGGGCGGGACGGGCTTTGCGCAGGCGGATTTCACCTGGGAAGGGCGGTCAGCGCGGCCCTGGCGACCGGCGCATCTGCGGGCGGTGGTCGAGGGCGGCGGGCGGCGGCTGTCATGGACGCCGCGCGTTCGGGTGAACGGCGAGGGCTGGGAGGCCGAGCCGGTCGAGGTCGATCCGCGCCGGTTCCGGGTGCGGGTGCTGGACGGGGCGGTCGAGAAGCGCGTCTGGGAGGTGGCGGGACTTGAGACGGTCTATCCGGCGGCGCAGAGGGCGGCGGACTGGCCGGGCGGGAGCGGCGAAAGCGCGCGGGTGGCAGTGGCGCAGTGGGGCGAAGGCTATGGCTGGGGCGCGGAGGCGGTGGTCGGGCTTTAGCTTTCCTCCCTGTCGCGCAGCGATGGGGAGGTGGCGCGGCGGCGAAGCCGACGTGACGGAGGGGGCGTCTCAACGGCAGACGTTTGCGTCGCCCCCTCCACCACTTCGTGGTCCCCCTCCCCATGGAATGGGGAGGAAAGGGGTGGATCGCCCCTTCCAGCGGGGGGGCGCATGGCTTAACTGACGCTCTGGTTCTTTTACTGATGTTGGAGCGAACTCGACGTGGCTGGCGATCCCTATAAGGAACTGGGCGTAGCCAAGGGCGCGAGCGCGGACGAGATCAAGAAGGCGTTCCGCAAGCTCGCCAAGGAGCTGCACCCGGACAAGAACCCCGGCGACAAGGTGTCGGAGGAGCGGTTCAAGCGCATCACGGCGGCATTCGACCTGCTGGGCGACGCCGAGAAGCGCGCCAAGTATGATCGCGGCGAGATCGACGCCGACGGACGCGAGCAGTTCCGCGCGCCGCCGGGCGGCGGCGGGCGTTCGGGCGGCTTTGGCGGGTTCGGCGGCTCGGGCGGTCGCGGCGGGTTCGAGGACATCGACCTGGAGGAACTGTTCGGCGCCTTCGGCGGCGGCGGGCGCACGGCGGGACGCGGCGGCTTTGGCGGCGGCAAGGGCCAGGACGTGCGGGCCACGCTGGACATCAGTCTGGAAGACTCCATCGCGGGGACGACGCGCCGCATCCAGTTCTCGGACGGGCGGATGCTGGACGTGGTCATTCCCAAGGGCGCGTCCGAGGGCCAGGTGATCCGACTGAAAGGGCAGGGCGCGCCGGGGCGTGGCGGTCAGGCGGGCGACGCCCTGATCGAACTGAAGATCGCCCCGCACCCGGTGTTCAAGCGCGACGGCGCGGACCTGACGATGGACCTGGCGGTTTCGGTTCCCGATGCGGTGCTGGGCGGCAAGATCCAGGTGCCGACGCCCGAGGGCGCGGTGATGATGACCATTCCCAAGGGCTCGAACAGCGGCAAGATCCTGCGGCTCAAGGGACGCGGCGCCTATGCCGGCGGCAAGCGCGGCGACCTGCTGGCCAAGCTGGCGGTGACCCTGCCGGAGACGCCGGATGACGAGCTGATCCGGTTCGCCACTGAATGGCGCGACAAGCGGCCCTATACGCCCGGACGCTGAGCCGACTCTCTATCCTTCTCCCCGAGGAACGACGCTGATGATCGCCAAGCCTGACGCAAAGCCTGCTCGCCCGTGGTTCTCCGCCGGTCCGACGGCCAAGCGTCCGGGCTGGTCGTTGGCGGGGTTGCCGACCAACCTGCTGGGACGCGGCATTCGCGCGCCGGAGGTGGTGGAGCGTTTCGCCTATGGCTTGCGGCTGACGCGCGAGGTGCTGGCGCCGCCCGAGGACTATGTGCTGCTCTATACGCCGGGGTCGGACACGGGCGCGGTCGAGGCGGCGCTGTGGGGAATGCTGGGCGAGCGGCCGGTGCAGGTCGTGGCCTATGAAAACTTCGGTCAGGTCTGGGCGACCGACGTGCGCGACCACCTGAAGCTGGAACCGGAGGTGCTGACGGCGCCCTGGGGCGAGCTGCCGGACATGAGCCAGGTCGATCCGAACAAGGATGTGGTGTTTCCGTGGAACGGCACGACCTCGGGCGTGCGCGTGGATAACGTCGACTGGATCGCCGACGACCGCGAGGGGCTGACCATCTGCGACGCGACCTCGGCGGCGTTCGCCATGGACCTGCCGTGGGACAAGCTGGACGTCACCACCTTCAGCTTCCAGAAGGCGCTGGGCGGCGAGGCGGGCATCGGCGTCATGGTGCTGTCGCCGCGCGCGGTGGCGCGGCTGGATGCTTATCGGCCCGAGCGGTCGATCCCCAAGGTGCTGCGCCTGACCGACAAGAAGGGCTTTGACCGGACCCTGGCGGACGGGGTGGTGATCAACACCTTTTCGATCCTGACCATTGAGGACTGGATCGACGCCCTGGAGTGGGCCAGGGACGTGGGTGGGCTGCCCGAACTGATCCGCCGCACGGACCAGAACTATGCGGCCCTGGCGGAATGGGTGGAGCGGACCGACTGGATCGCCTTCCTGCCCGACCGACCCGAAGTGCGCTCGACCACCTCGGTCTGCCTGAAGTTCACGGATGCGCGCATCGCGGCGATGGATGAGGCGGGGCAGAAAGCTTTCGTGAAGCGGTTCAAGGCCTTGCTGGAAGACGAGGGCGCTGTGTTCGACATGGAGCCGCATCGCTATGCGCCGCCGGGCCTGCGTCTGTGGTGCGGCTGCACCGTCGAGACGGCGGACGTGGTGGACGCCACGCCGTGGCTGGAATGGGCCTTCCAGACAGCGGTGGCCGAGCTGGCCGGATAATTCTGCGTCCTTGGGGGGACTCCTGACGATTCAGGGGTTATAGGCTCCCACCGCATTCTGGATTGCGGAGAAACGATCTTGGCGAACGTCGCGGTAGTCGGCGCCCAATGGGGCGACGAGGGCAAGGGCAAGATTGTCGACTGGTTGTCGAACCGGGCCGACATGGTCGTGCGGTTCCAGGGCGGCCATAACGCCGGGCATACGCTGGTCGTCGACGGCAAGGTTTACAAGCTGGCGCTGCTGCCCTCGGGCGTGGTGCAGGGCAAGCCTTCGATCATCGGCAACGGCGTGGTCGTGGACCCTTGGCATCTGGTCGGCGAGATCGAGAAGATCGTCGCCCAGGGCGTGGCCATCAGCCCCGACATCCTGACCATCGCCGACAACGCCTGCCTGATCCTGCCGATCCATCCGGCCCTGGACGTGGCGCGCGAAGCCGCCGCCAGCGCGCCGGGCGCCAAGATCGGCACGACCGGTCGCGGCATCGGCCCGGCCTATGAGGACAAGGTGGGCCGGCGCGCCATCCGCGTCTGCGATCTGGCCAACGAAGACGACCTGAAGATCAAGATCGACCGTCTGCGCTCGCACCACGATCCCTTACGCGCCGGTCTGGGGCTGGAGCCGATCGACCCGGCGGCCCTGCTGGCGCAACTGCTGGAGATCGCGCCGAAGATCCTGCCCTATGTGAAGCCCGCCTGGCGCGTGCTGGATCAGGCGCAGAAGGACGGCAAGCGCGTGCTGTTCGAGGGGGCGCAGGGCGCCTTCCTGGACGTGGATCACGGCACCTATCCCTATGTGACGTCGTCCAACACCGTGGCCGGCCAGGCTGCGGCGGGTTCGGGCATTGGCCCGCGCGGCGTCGGCTATGTGCTGGGCATCGTGAAGGCCTATACGACGCGCGTCGGTGAAGGCCCGTTCGCCTGTGAACTGAACGACGAGGTCGGCGAGCATCTGGCGGTCGTGGGCCGCGAGGTCGGCGTCAATACGGGCCGGGCGCGTCGCTGCGGCTGGTTCGACGCGGTTCTGGTGCGCCAGTCGGTGGCCATCAACGGCATCGACGGCATCGCCCTGACCAAGCTGGACGTTCTGGACGGTCTGAAGACGCTGAAGATCTGCGTCGGCTATCGCATCAATGGCGAGGTGCTGGACTACCTGCCGTCGAGCCTGAAGGATCAGGCCTCGGCCGAGCCGGTGTTCGAGGAGCTGGAAGGCTGGAACGAGAGCACCGCCGGGGTGCGCACCTTCAAGGACCTGAACGCCCATGCGCTGAAGTATGTGCGTCGGATCGAGGAACTGATCGGCGCGCCGGTGGCCCTGCTGTCGACCAGCCCCGAGCGGGACGACACCATTCTGATGCGCGATCCCTTCCAGGGTTGAGGCGGTCGAGGCGCGGCGTCCCGATTAGGGAAACCGCGCCTTAACCCCCTGAGTTTACCTTCTCAGCTCCAGATGGAGCCGAGCCGTGTTCGCCTTAGACGCCAAGACAATGCAGAAGATCGCTCCGGTCGTGCGCCGGGTGCTGATCGTCGATCCCAATCCTGCCGCTGCGCGCCTCTTGTCCGACCTGCTGAAGGGCTTTGGGTCGCGTGATGTCGCGGTCGAGGGTGATGAGGCGCGGGTGATTGATCTGGCGCGCGAGATGGAGCCGGGTCTGATCCTGACCGAGCGGACCGGGCCGAAGCTGGACGGCGAGGGTCTGGCGCGACGCATCCGCCGGTCGAGCCTGTCGTGCCGCCGCGTGCCGATCATCATGGTCACCGCCGAGGCCACCGCCAGCAGCATCAAGGGCGCGCGGGATTCCGGCGTGCACGAGTTTCTGAGGAAGCCCTTCACCAGCGGCGACCTGTTCCGTCGGGTCGAGAACCTGGCGACCAAGCCGCGCGACTGGGTCGAGGCCGTGGGCTACATCGGGCCGGATCGGCGCCGCTTCAACTCCGACGACTACGCCGGGCCGGGCAAGCGCAAGGCAGACAAGCCGGCGTCGGCGGCGGAAGCCGTGGTGGCGGTCAAGGACCAGGCCATGCGGATTCTGAACTCGGCCCTGACCCAGTTCGACACCGATCCCATGCAGGCGGTGCGCGCCATCAAGCAGCAGGCCGAGACGCTGAAGGCCCTGGCCATCAAGACCGGCGACGCCTCGCTGGCTATTGCAGCGGCCGGTCTGGAGACCAACCTGGCGGCGGGTGCGCCGACCAAGGCGACGCTGGCTGGGCCGGTGGGGGCTGTGCTGGCCCTGGCCTCGCCCGAGAGCCTGTCTCGGGCGGGCTAAGGCTCATCTTTTTTGCGCTACCGCCTTCGGCTGCTTGAGCGCGCTCAGGCGTCGACTAGGTTCCGCTCTTCAGCGGCGGCGCGCATGGCTTTTTGCAGTTTCTCGAAGGCGCGGACCTCGATCTGACGGACGCGCTCGCGCGAGACGCCATACTGGCTGGCGAGCTCTTCCAGGGTGACCGGGTCGTCCTTGAGGCGACGCTCCGTGAGGATGTGCTTCTCGCGGTCGGTCAGTTCCTGCATGGCTTCTTCGAGCAGGCTCATGCGGATGGACTTCTCCTCGGAGTCGGCCAGAGCCGTTTCCTGGGACACCGCATCGTCGTCGGCCAGCCAGTCCTGCCACTCGCTTTCGCCGTCGGCGCGCAGGGGCGCGTTCAGCGAGGCGTCGCCGCCGAGACGGCGGTTCATGTTGGTGACTTCCTCTTCCGACACGCCCAGCTTGGTGGCGATGGCGGCGAGGTGTTCGGGGTGCAGGTCGCCTTCCTCGAAGGCCGAGATCTGGCTCTTGGCCTTGCGCAGGTTGAAGAAGAGCTTCTTCTGCGCGGCGGTGGTGCCCATCTTCACGAGGGACCAGGAGCGCAGGATGTATTCCTGAATGGACGCGCGAATCCACCACATGGCGTAGGTCGCCAGGCGGAAGCCCTTGTCGGGATCGAATTTCTTGACGGCCTGCATCAGGCCGACGTTGCCCTCTGAGATCACTTCGCCGATCGGCAGGCCGTAGCCGCGATACCCCATGGCGATCTTGGCCACGAGACGAAGGTGAGAGGTGACGAGGCGGTGGGCCGCTTCGGGGTCCTGGTGCTCGCTCCAACGCTTGGCGAGCATGAACTCCTCGTCCTTGGTGAGCATCGGAAACTTACGGATTTCCGTGAGATAGCGCGACAGTCCCTGTTCAGGCGACATCACCGCGAGTGTCGAGTTAGCCATTAGACGTGGTCCCTCCGACCGAAAGCAAAGAGCAGGCGCCACGGCCATGACCACATGCGTGCGCCATCGCCTCACCCCTCAACCGATCAGATGGGTATGGGTTGCCGCCTTGTGTAGGGGCGGATCGTCACACGAAGGCGTGACTGTGGCTCCCAAGCCACCCGTGTCGGGTGAAGGCTTATTAGCACAGTGTGTGTTGCTGATCAAATCGAGCGGTGGGAGGGCGTCACAGTTCGGCGAGAAGCTCTTCGAGTCGGCGCATGTCCTCGGGCGGGGCGGTCTCGAAGCGCAGGGCTTCGCCGGTCACCGGGTGAACGAAGCCGAGGACGGCGGCGTGCAGGGCCTGGCGGGTCAGGCCGACCTCGGCCACGGCGGCGCGGACCGGGATGGCGGGGCTGCCGGAGCCATAGACGGGGTCGCCGAGCAGGGGCGACCCCTTGGACGCCAGATGGACGCGGATCTGATGGGTGCGGCCGGTGTGCAAGGTGCAGGCGACGCGGGCGGCCAGGGGCGCGCCGGAGGCCTTGGCGGGCTGGCCGAAGGTCTTTTGCACCACATAGTCGGTGATGGCCTCGCGGCCGCCGCTTTTGAGCACAGCCATCTTCTTGCGGTCGCTGTTGGAGCGGCCGATCTGGGTCTGGATGCGGCCCTTTTCCGGCGAGGGCGCGCCGCGCGTCAGGGCGATATAGGTGCGCTCGATGTCGTGGGTGGCGAACAGGGCCGACAGGCCAGCGTGGGCGCGGTCGGTCTTGGCGGCGACCATGACGCCGGAGGTGTCCTTGTCCAGGCGATGGACGATGCCGGGGCGGGCGACGCCGCCGATTCCCGACAGGCTCTCGCCGCAATGGGCCAGCAGGGCGTTGACCAGGGTGCCGGTCTCGCAGCCGGGCGCGGGGTGGGCGGCCATGCCGGGGGCCTTGTCGATGACGATCAGGTCGGCGTCCTCGAACAGCACCGTCAGCGGGATGGCCTCGGGCTGGGGCGTGGCGGCGACGACCGGGGGCATGACGACGGCATAGAGGCCGGGTTGCGCCTTGGCCGAGCCGCTGGTGATCGGCTGGCCGTCGCGGCGGACGGCGCCCTCGGCCAGCAGGGCTTGCAGGCGGGCGCGCGACAGGGTGGGGAAGGCGGCGGCCAAGGCCTTGTCGAGACGGACGCCAGGCGCGTCGATGCGCGCCTCGAGAATTTCCGCGTCGTCGTCTTCCGTCAGCAAAGGTTCATCGGCCATAGGGCGAAATAGCATGGCTTGCGAGGCGAGGCTTCATCAGTCCTTGATTGCGGCTTGAAACGCCTTGGGAGAGGCTCGGATGAAGTTCTTGATCGCCGCTGCTGTCGCCGCCACGGGCGTGGTTCTGCTGTCCGGCTGCGCCACCATGAGCCAGGACCAGTGCCTGGTCGGCGACTGGGGCGGGCAGGGCTGGCGCGACGGGGCGGCGGGGCATCGGACCAGCCGTCTGGACGACCACGCCAAGGCCTGCGCCAAATATGGCGTGGCCCCGAACATGAGCGCCTATCTGTCGGCGCGCGAGGACGGCTTGCGGACCTATTGCACCTGGGAAAACGGCTTCCGGCAGGGACGGCAGGGGAACAGCTACGGCGGGGTCTGCGCCCCGGCCGAGGAGCGCGACTTCCTGCCGGCCTATCAAGACGGGCGTCGCATCTATGTGGTGGAGCAGGCGGTGTCGTCGGCGGAAAGCGCGCTGAACTCGGCTGTCAGCCGCATCGACGACCGCGAGGACAAGCTGGAGGCCAAGCAGCGCGAACTGCGCCAGGACGGGCTGACGGACGAGCAGCGCCAGCGCATTCGCGAGCGTATCCGCGAGGTGCGCGGCGAGATTCAGGATGCACGCCGTGATGCGCGGCAGGCTGAGGAGGAACTGCGCTATGCCGAGATCGAGGCGCGGGCGGTGATCGGCGCCATCGGCGGTCGGTATGGGGTGTGGTGATCAGGAGCGCCTGATCCTCCCCCGAGCAGCGTAGCGGAACGGGGGAGGGGGACCATGCGAAGCATGGTGGAGGGGGCGAGGTCAGGCGCCGCCTCGTCCTATTGAACCTTGCGGCTGTGGCCGCCCCCTCCACCACTGCGTGGTCCCCCTCCCCCGCAGGCGGGGGAGGATCAAGAGCGGGCGGCTATAGGAGTATCAGCCGATGCGCGGGTCCAGGTCGCCGGCGGCGTAGAGCTTGGCCATCTGGGCGGTGGACAGGGGCTTGATCTTGGACGCCTGGCCTTCGCAGCCGAACTGCTGGTAGCGCTCGATGCACAGCTTCTTCATGGCTTCCTTGGCGGGCTTCAGATAGGCGCGCGGGTCGAACTCGCCGGGCTTCTCGGCCAGGACCTTGCGGATGGCGCCGGTGATGGCCATGCGGTTGTCGGTGTCGATGTTGATCTTGCGCACGCCGTGCTTGATGCCGCGCTGGATCTCTTCGACCGGCACGCCCCAGGTCTGGGGCATCTGGCCGCCATAGGCGTTGATGATGTCCTGCAGGTCCTGCGGCACCGAAGACGAGCCGTGCATCACCAGGTGGGTGTTGGGCAGGCGACGGTGGATTTCCTCGATCACGTTCATGGCCAGGACGTCGCCGTCCGGCTGGCGCGTAAACTTGTAGGCGCCGTGCGAGGTGCCCATGGCGATCGCCAGGGCGTCGACCTTGGTGGCCTTGACGAAATCGACGGCCTGATCCGGGTCGGTCAGCAGTTGCGAGTGGTCCAGCTTGCCCTCGAAGCCGTGGCCGTCTTCGGCCTCGCCCATGCCGGTTTCCAACGAGCCCAGCACGCCCAGTTCACCCTCGACCGAGACGCCGCACGAGTGGGCCATTTCGGTGACGCGACGGGTGACGTCGACGTTGTATTCGTAAGAGGCGGGGGTCTTGGCGTCTTCTTCCAGCGAGCCGTCCATCATCACCGAGGTGAAGCCATACTGGATGGCGGTGGCGCAGGTCGCCGGGCCGTTGCCGTGGTCCTGGTGCATGCAGACCGGGATGTGCGGATAGAGCTCGGCCAGGCCGTCGATCAGCTTGGCCAGGATGATGTCGTTGGCGTAGTTGCGGGCGCCGCGCGAGGCCTGGATGATGACCGGAGCGTTGACCTCATGGGCCGCCTCCATGATCGCCAGACCCTGTTCCATGTTGTTGATGTTGTAGGCGGGCAGGCCGTAGTCGTTTTCCGCCGCGTGATCGAGCAACTGTCGCAGCGTGATGCGCGCCATGGGTAGTCTCCTGAGCCGGTATTATTTTGCTGAGGCTTTAGCCCGGAGGCGGGCGGAAGTCACGCCGTGTAACAGGACCAATCCGTCTGTTCTTGCCGAAACAGGCTGATCAGGGCAGGGTTGGAGAACCTTGGTCTTCGGGAGTGGTCATGCGACGGGTGGCGATATTTGCGGCGCTTGCCGGACTTTTGTCGGGTTGCGCCCAAGGCGTGAGCGTCGATTGGCGGGGCGTGGGGCAGGGCATGACACAGAGCGCCTGTCGCCAGTCTTCTCGTTGCGATCTGCCTGTTTGCAGCGCGTCGCCTAGCGAATCGGCAGGGCGCGAGGCATGCGACAACCCCTATCCGGGAGGGGGCGCGCGACGGACGGGCGCCGCCGCGCGCTAGACTGAATCAGGCCCTGAGGGCCTCGACGCCCGGCAGGACCTTGCCCTCCATCCATTCCAGGAAGGCGCCGCCGGCGGTGGAGACGAAGGTCATGTCGTCGGCCGTGTTGGCGTGGTTCAGGGCCGCGACCGTGTCGCCGCCGCCGGCCACGGCGACCAGCTTGCCGGCGGCGGCCAGTTCGGCGGCGTGCTTGGCGGCGGCCACGGTGGCCTTGTCGAAGGGCGGAACCTCGAACACGCCCAGCGGGCCGTTCCAGATCAGGGTCTTGGACAGGTCCATGGCGCGGGTCAGGCGGGCGACGGTCTCGGGGCCGGCGTCCAGAATCAGGTCGTCGGCGGCGATGCGGTCCAGGGCGCGCACGCCCGATTCGATACCCGGCTTCACGCCCTTGGCGACCACGACGTCGACCGGCAGCAACAGCTCGCAGCCCTTTTGACGGGCTTCCTCGATGATTTCGAGCGCGGTGGGGGCCAGGTCCTTCTCGCACAGCGACCCGCCGACATCGACGCCCTGGGCGAACAGGAAGGTGTTGGCCATGCCGCCGCCGATGGCCAGGTAGTCCAGCTTGGCGACCAGGTTCTTCAGCAGGTCCAGCTTGGTCGAGACCTTGGCGCCGCCGACGATGCCGATGACGGGCTTCTGCGGGCTGCCGAGGGCGGCGTCCAGCGCCTGAAGCTCGCGCTTCATGGCTTCACCGGCATAGGCGGGCTTGAGGCGGGCCAGACCCTCGGTCGAGGCGTGGGCGCGGTGCGCGGCCGAGAAGGCGTCGTTGACGTAGAGGTCGCCCAGTTCCGCCAGCTGGGCGGCGAAGGCCGGGTCGTTCTTTTCCTCACCCTTGTGGAAGCGGACGTTTTCCAGCAGCAGCACGCCGCCAGCGTCCAGATCCGCCACGGCGGCCTTGGCCTCGTCGCCTACGCAGTCGTCGGCGAAGCGGACGGGGCCGTGCAGCAGAAGCTCCAGCGGCTCGACCACGGGGCGCAGGCTCATGGAGGCCACGCGCTCGCCCTTGGGACGGTCGAAGTGGGCCAGCAGCACCACCTTGGCGCCGGCTTCGCGCAGGCGGTGGATGGTCGGCAGGGCGGCCTTCAGACGGGTGTCGTCGGTGACCTTGCCGCCCTCCATCGGCACGTTGAAGTCCACGCGGACCAGAGCGGTCTGGCCGGACAGGTCAGCGGCGTCGTCGAGGGTGCGGAAGGTCATGATGAAGTTCCAGGTCTTCCTTCTCCCTGTGGGAGAAGGTGGCCCGCAGGGCCGGATGAGGGTCGAAGGTATCCGTCGGCGTAAGCCGTGGTCAGGGTGTGTTCAAGCGGGCGTGCGCACGAATGGCGGTGGTGATGACTGCGGGTTCGCTCAAGGCTTGGGCGTTGGAGAAGCGCAGGACGGTCCAGCCCAGAGCTTCCAGATCGGTTTGTCGTAGATGATCGCTGGTTACGACCTCGTCCCGATCATGGACCCCGCCGTCGATCTCGATCACCAGCCGCAAGCGGTCGCAGACGAAATCCGCGAGGTATCGACCGATTGGATGCTGGCGACGGAACTTGTGGCCGTCGATCTGTCCGCTTCGTAGCAAGGCCCAGACGCGCTGCTCGGCTAAGCCTGAGGCTTGTCGAAGGGATCGAGCGAAGGCGGTGCGTTTCAATGTCATCGCGCCGACCCTCACCCTTTCGCGCAGCCAATCGCCTTCGGCTCTTGGGCGCTCAAGCCCTCTCCCAGTGGGAGAGGGCCTAGCGTTTTCAGCTTACAGGAACTTGGCCATCACCAGGGCGGTGTCGGCCATGCGGGTCGCGAAGCCCCACTCGTTGTCGTACCAGGTCAGGACGCGAGCCAGCTTGCCGTCGACGACCTGCGTCTGCGGCAGGGCGGCGGTGGACGACGCTGCGATGTGGTTCAGGTCGATCGACACCAGCGGGTCGGTCGTCGTGAACAGGACGCCCTTCATCGGGCCGTCAGCGGCGGCTTGCAGGGCGGCGTTGATTTCCTCAGGCGTCACCTCGCGGGCGGCGACGACCTTCAGGTCCACGACCGAGACGTTCGGGGTCGGGACGCGGATCGACGAGCCGTCCAGCTTGCCCTTCAGTTCCGGCAGGACCAGGCCCAGGGCCTTGGCGGCGCCGGTCGAGGTCGGGATCATGGACAGGGCGGCGGCGCGGCCGCGGTACAGGTCCTTGTGCATCGTATCCAGCGTCGGCTGGTCGCCGGTGTAGGCGTGGATGGTGGTCATGTAGCCGCGCTCGATGCCGAACAGGTCGTTCAGCACCTTGGCCACCGGGGCCAGGGCGTTGGTGGTGCACGAGCCGTTCGACACGACGATGTCGTCGGCGGTCAGGGTCTCATGGTTGACCTTGAAGACGATGGTCTTGTCGGCGTTGTCGGCGGGGGCCGAGACCAGGACGCGCTTGGCGCCGGCCTTCAGGTGGGCCGAGGCCTTTTCCTTGGAGGTGAAGATGCCGGTGCACTCGAAGGCGATGTCGACCTTGAGCTCGGCGTGCGGCAGGTTGGCCGGGTCGCGCTCGGCGGTGACCTTGATCTTGCCCGTGCCGACGTCGATCCAGTCTTCGCCCGAGGTCACGGTGCCGGGGAAGCGACCGTGCACCGAGTCATAGCGCAGCAGGTGGGCGTTGGTCTCGACGGGACCCAGGTCGTTGATCGCCACGACCTCGATGTCCTTGCGGCCATGCTCGACGATCGAGCGAAGCACGAGGCGGCCGATGCGGCCGAAGCCGTTGATGGCGACGCGAACGGTCATGGGTGAGGTCTCCTGAACGAGGGCGGTTATGATTGGCGCCTTAGTGGGACGGAGCGCGCGCGGTTGCAACCCCGCGCCCGTAACAAGGTGTGATCGCCTGTAACGGAAGACGACCTAGGCGGCGCGGCGCAGCAGGCGGCTGACGCCCGTCTGGCTGTCCAGAATCTCCAGCGCCGTGACGCGGCCCGCGTCGTCGCGGACGAAACGAATGCGGCGATAGGGCTCGTCCACGTCGAAGAAGAGGTCGGGCGACAGGGGGCGCAGACGCCAGGCCGGGCGGCGCTCGTTCTTCCAGGTCAGGCCGTCGGCGGAGGCCTGGATCACGGATGCGCCATAGGCGCCGAGGTAGGGGGCGGGGTCGAAGGCGGCGGGTTTGGCGTCCAGCGCTTCGCGCACCCAGGCGGCCTGGGTCGCGGCGGCGGGGGCGGCGTTGGCTTGCCCGGCGAGCGCCGCCTTCCAGGCGGTCTCAAGCGCCTCCTCTGCGGGGACGGCCACGTCGGGGCGGACGCCGACCTGTTCCCAGTTGCCGCCGGTCAGGGGATTGGTCGGTGAGCCGGTGGAGATGAAGACGCGGTAGCCCGACGGCGTGAAGACCGGGCCGCCGGGGTTGGCCGCGCCGCCCGAGGTCTCGCCGACGACGACGGCGCGCTTTGCAGCCTGCATCGTATAGGCGAAGGCTTCGGCCGCCGAGCCGGTGCGGCCGCTGATCAGGATATAGACCGGCACGTCCAGGCGCGGCGCGGCATAGGGCTGGGCGGGGGCTTCGCTGGCTTCGCCGTCGCGGGAATGGAAGCGGTTATAGACGTCGGCGTCCGGCCCGACGAAGGCGCTGACCAGATAGCCGACCATGGCGGGCGAGCCTCCGCCGTTGTTGCGCAGATCGAAGATGACGGCGTCCGCGCCCGACACCATCTGCAAGGCGGCATCGGCCTGACGGCGGGCCGGGTCATTGGGCCCCTCGAAGTCGGCGAACATCCTCATGTCGATCAGACCGACATTGCCGGGCAGGATCTGAACCGCGCGGAATCCCTGACCGCCACGGGCGGCGACGACGGGGAAGGGCACGGGGGCGAGGCCCGATGCCGCGCCCGAGGACGGGGCGGCGGCGGGCGTGGAGGGCGCCGGTTTGCCGACGCTGAAATGCTGGTCGAAAGGCTCCAGCCGCGCGGTCAGGGCCGTTTCCAGATCGCGGGGATCGGTCAGGGCGTCATAGCGGCCTGCGGCGGCCTCGGCCTCCAGTGCGGCGGCGATGGTCTCGGCCTTGGCGGGGTCGAAATAGGCGTCGCGGATGGCGGCGGCGACCTGGCCGACGACGACGCGGGGTGCGGCGGGGGCCTCGGCCTGTCGCGCGAGGGCGGGCGAGGCGGCGAGGAACAGGGCGGCGATGAAGCCAAGGGCGGGGACGGGCGCTTTCATGCCCGCCACCTTATGCCGACGCCGGGCCTTGGCGAGTGAACTCGCAGTAAGGTCTCAGCAGCAGCGGAACGCGCCGCCGGCCCCGAAGCGGCGGGCTTCGTGCAGGCGGAAGAAGGCGGTGCGATCCAGCGGCGGCTGCTCGGGGTGGGTGGCCTCGGCGTGGGCGACATAGACCTCATAGTCGGGCTGGCCGACCATGAGGCTGGCGGTGCGGCGGGCGTCCTTGCCCCACCGCACCAGGGTGTCGCGGCAGACGCAGAGTAGATCTGCGCCGCCATCTTGGGGGGCGGGCCTAGGCACGGGCCGTGTCCATGGCTTCGTCCTCCAGCGTCAGCTCGTGGGCGGCGGGCTGCTCGACCACGGTCGGGTGGTTGATCTTCCGGGCCTTGAGGCAGGCGCGGACGCCATAGACCACCATGGTCAGGACCACGAACAGGAAGCCCGCCGTCAGGGCCGAGTTGACGTAGTCGTTGATGATGATCCGGTGCATGTCGCCCGCCGTCTTGGCCGGGGCCAGGATGTCGCCGGCGGCCAGGGCGTCCTGATACTTCCGGGCGTGGGCCAGGAAGCCGATCTTGACGTCCGGGTGCAGCAGCTTCTGGAAGCCCGCCGTCAGGGTGCAGATCAGCAGCCAGACCGCCGGAACCGCCGTAGCCCAGGCGAAGCGCTCGCGCTTCATCTTGAACAGGACCACGGTGCCGAGGATCAGGGCGACGGCGGCCAGCATCTGGTTGGCGATGCCGAACAGCGGCCACAGGCTGTTGATGCCGCCCAGAGGATCGACCACGCCGGTGTAGAGGAAGTAGCCCCACAGGCTGACCGTCAGGGCCGTGGCCACGACGTTGGCGGTCCAGGACTTGGTCTCGCGCATTTTGGGCACGGCGACGCCCAGCAGGTCCTGGATCATGAAGCGGCAGACGCGGGTGCCGGCGTCGACCGTGGTCAGGATGAACAGGGCTTCGAACAGGATGGCGAAGTGGTACCAGAAGGCCATCATGGCCTTGCCGCCGATGATGCCCGACAGGATGTGGGCCATGCCGACGGCCAACGTAGGCGCGCCGCCCGCGCGTGACAGGATGGAGTGCTCGCCCACGTCGCGGGCCAGTTGCTCCAACTCGCCGGGGGTGATGTGGAAGCCCCACTGGGCCACGGCCGCGGCGGCGGAGGCGGCGTTGTCGCCGATCACGCTGACCGGGCTGTTCATGGCGAAATAGACGGCGGGGTCCAGCACCGTGGCGGCGATCAGGGCCATGATGGCCACGAAGCTCTCGCACAGCATGGCGCCATAGCCGATCAGCGGGATCTGGTTCTCGTTCTCCAGCAGCTTGGGCGTGGTGCCCGACGAGATCAGGGCGTGGAAGCCCGAGACCGCGCCGCAAGCGATGGTGATGAACAGGAAGGGGAAGAGGGCGCCGGAGAAGACCGGGCCGGTGCCGTCGATGAAGGGGGTGATGGCCGGCATCTGCACGTGCGGACGCACGATCAGGATGCCGACGGCCAGGGCCAGGATGGCGCCGATCTTCAGGAAGGTGGACAGGTAGTCGCGCGGGGCCAGCAGCAGCCAGACCGGAATGACCGAGGCGACGAAGCCATAGGCCATCATGGCGATGGCCAGGGTGGTGCCGGACAGGGTGAAGGCCGGACCCCAGAAGGGATCAGCCGCGATGTGACCGCCGCCGATGATGGCAAGGATCAGCAGGACCACGCCGATGACCGAGACCTCGCCCACGCGGCCAGGCCGCAGGTAGCGGGTGTAGAGGCCCATGAAGACGGCGATGGGGATGGTGGCGGCCACGGTGAAGGTGCCCCACGGGCTCTCGGCCAAAGCCTTGACCACGACCAGGGCCAGAACCGCCAGAATGATGACCATGATCATCAGCACGCCGACCTGGGCGATGATGCCGGGGATGGGGCCCATTTCGGTGCGGACCATGTCGCCCAGCGAGCGACCGTCGCGCCGGGTGGACATGAACAGGACCATCATGTCCTGCACCGCCCCGGCCAGAACCGCGCCGACGAGGATCCACAGCACGCCGGGCAGATAGCCCATCTGGGCCGCCAGCACCGGCCCGACCAGTGGCCCGGCGCCCGCGATGGCCGCGAAATGGTGGCCGAACAGGACGTTGCGCGGGGTCGGCACATAGTCCAGCCCGTCGTTATGCCGAACCGCCGGGGTGGGCCGTTTCGCGTTCAGCCCCATGACCTTGCCAGCCAGGTAGCGGGCGTAGAAGCGGTAGGCGATGGCGTAGACGCACAGCGCCGCCACCACGATCCAGACGGCGCTGATGCTCTCGCCCTGATGCAGGGCGATGACGGCGAGGGCGATGGCCCCCAGTATGGCTATGGCGCCAAAAATTAGCGCGGTCTTGAGCTTGCCCATGGCGAAACGGTCCTCCGGGCCGACTAGGTGCGACCTTTCGGCATTTCTGAACCCTTTAGGGCCTCGGCGCCAACCGACTAAAGTCGAAGGTTGGCGTCTTTATTTTACAGTCAAGGCAAGCTTTGCGGCGAGTTCTCCTCCCCATTCCATGGGGAGGTGGCGCGGGTGCGTAGCGCCCGTGACGGAGGGGCCGCTTCATCCAGGCGCAGAAGCCCCTCCACCGCTACGCGGTCCCCCTCCCCATTTCATGGGGAGGAAAGAGGCGTCAGGAGTTGACGACGCGGACCCTGCTCGCCGCCTCGGTCGCCCGTGAGCGGGCCTGATCCGTGTCGGCGCCGCGGGCCAGAGCCACGCCCATGCGACGGCGCTCGAACGCCTCGGGCTTGCCGAACAGGCGCAGGTCGGCGGTCGGCACCGACAGGGCCTCGGCGACGCCCTCGAACACCACGCCCTCGGCCTCCATACCGCCATAGATGACGGCGCTGGCGCCCGGCTCGCGCAGGGACACGTCCACTGGCAGGCCGAGGATGGCGCGGGCGTGCAGAGCGAACTCGCTCATGGTCTGGGTGGCCAGGGTCACCAGCCCGGTGTCGTGCGGGCGCGGTGAAACCTCCGAGAACCAGACCTTGTCGCCGGTGACGAACAGCTCGACGCCGAAGACGCCGAGACCGCCCAGGGCGTCCGTCACCTTGCCCGCGATGTCCTGCGCCGCCTGCAAGGCGGCCTCGCTCATGATCTGCGGCTGCCAGCTTTCGACATAGTCGCCCTTCTGCTGGCGATGGCCGATGGGGGCGCAGAAGTCGGTGCGGACGGCGTCGTCGTGCAGCGAGCGCACGGTCAGCAGGGTGATCTCATAGTCGAAGTCGATCTTGCCCTCGACGATGACGCGGGTCGTGTCGACCCGGCCTGAGGCCAGGGCATAGTCCCAGGCGTCGGCGACCTGATCGGCGCTCTGGACATAGGACTGGCCCTTGCCCGACGAGGACATGACCGGCTTGACGAAGCAGGGGAAGCCGACGGCCTCGGCCCCCGCCGCCAGTTCCTCGGCCGAGCCCGCAAAGGCGTAGGGGCTGGTCGGCAGGTCTAGTTCCTCGGCGGCCAGGCGACGGATGCCCTCGCGGTTCATGGTCAACTGGGTGGCGCGGGCCGTGGGGATGACGCGGGCCAGACCCGCCGCCTCGATGGCCGCCAGGGCGTCGGTGGCGATGGCCTCGATCTCTGGCACGATGATGTGCGGGGCCTCGGCCATGATGATCCCGTTCAGCACCTGAGGATCGGTCATGGGGATGACGTGGCTGCGGTGCGCCACCTGCATGGCCGGGGCGTTGGGATAGCGGTCGACCGCGATCACCTCGGCGCCCAGACGCTGCAGCTCGATGGCCACCTCCTTGCCCAGCTCGCCCGAGCCGAGCAGCATGACGCGCGTGGCGTGGTCGGTAAGCGGCGTGCCGATCTTCATGGCCTCAGGCTCCGGTAGTCGGTTCGATCAGGTCCCAGGCGTTGCCGTAGAGGTCTTCGAAGACCACCACCTTGCCATAGGCTTCGTGACGGGGCGTTTCGCGGAAGACGACGCCGGCCTTCAGCCAGGCGGCGTGGTCGCGCAGCAGGTCGTCGGTGTAGAGGAACAACCAGACGCGGCCGCCGGCCTGATCGCCGATCCGGGCGACCTGTTCCGGCGTCGCGGCGCGGGCCAGCAGCAGCGAGGTCTGGCCGCCTTTCGGCGTGACGCGGACCCAGCGCTTGGCGCCGCCCATGTCGGTGTCTTCGGAAAGGTCGAAGCCCAGCTTGCCGACGTAGAAGGCGATGGCCTCGTCATAGTCGCGGACCAGCAGGCTGACGGCGCCGAGATGGCTCATGGTGTCGGAACCGCATAGAGGCGGCGGAAGGCGTCCAGCGCAGCCCCGTGATAGATGGTGGCGTGGCTCTCGGTCGGGCGCGGGGTGAAGGTCCAGGTGACGCCGGGCAGGGCGTGGTCGCGCAGGTTGGCGGTCAGGACGTCCATCGGCGCCTGCATCTCCTCGCCCTCGTCGCCGAGCGTCAGGATCAGGGTGCGCGGGTCATTGGAATGGTCGCGCAGGTGCGCCCCTGACTGCCGCGCCAACTGACCGCCGTCCCACCACAGGCTGGGGCTGACGGCGACATAGGCGTCGAACATCTGCGGCTCTTTCAGGAAGGTCTCGACCACGAACAGACCCGCCAGAGACTCGCCCATCAGGGCCGTCTCGCCGCTGGTGCGGAAGCGGCCTTCGATGAAGGGCATGACCTCTTCGCCGACAAACCGGCGGAAGCGCTCGGACTGCCCTTGCGTCGGATAGCGGACGATCAGTTCGGCGTTCTCGGTCGGCAGGGCCAGTTCGTTGCGGCGGTCGACCGAGGCGATGCCCACGACGATGACGTCGCGCGTCGTGCCGACGATGGTCCCCAACTGGGCGATGCCCGAGATGTGGTGAAAGTCCTGATCCTGTCCGCCGTCGAGGACATAGAGGACCGGATAGGTCTGATTGCCCTTGGCATAGCCGGGCGGTAGCCAGACGTTGATCTCGCGCGTCTGGCCCATGACGGCGGAGGGCAGGGCGTAGGAATGGCCGATGACGACGGGCGTCTCGACCGCCACGGGAATGGCGGTCTCGGCGAAGGCGGGTGCGCCGCCCGCCATCGACAAGCCGAAGCTCAGAGCGAGGGCGAGGCGGCGCATCAGGCTTAGAGCCGGGCCTTGGCGGCTTCGACCACGGCCTCGGCGGTGATGCCGAACTCGCGGTAGAGGACTTCGGCCGGGGCCGAGGCGCCGAAGCCGGTCATGCCGACAAAGCCGCCGTCCTCGCCGATGAAGCGTTCCCAGCCCTGCTTGATCGCGGCTTCCACGGCGACGCGGACGGTGCCGCGGCCGATGACGGCGTCCTGATAGGCCTTGGGCTGCTGCTCGAACAGTTCGAAGCAGGGGACCGAGACGACGCGGGTCGGCACGCCTTCGGCCTCCAACGTCTCGGCGGCCTTCAGCGCCAGGGCGACTTCGGTGCCGGTGCCGAACAGGGTGACTTTCGCCGGGCCGTTGGCGGCCTTCAGCTCATAGGCGCCCTTGCGCGACAGGTTCTCGCCGGCGTCGGTCAGTCGGACCGCCGGGGTCTTCTGACGCGACAGGCACATGCCCGACGGGGTTTTCTTGTGCTGCAGGGCGACCTGCCAGCACTCCAGCGCCTCGACGGTGTCGGCCGGGCGGAAGACCATCAGGTTGGGGATGGCGCGCAGCGCCGCCAGATGCTCGACCGGCTGGTGGGTCGGGCCGTCTTCGCCCAGACCGATCGAGTCATGGGTCAGGACGTGAACCACGCGCACGCCCATCAGGGCGCCCAGGCGGATCGCCGGACGGCTGTAGTCCGCGAACGCCATGAAGGTGCCGGCGTAGGGGATGACCCCGCCGTGCAGGGCCAGGCCGTTCATTGCTGCGGCCATGCCGAACTCGCGGATGCCGTAGTTCAGGTAGCGACCGGCGTAGTCAGGCGCGTCAAGGATCTGGGTGTCCTTGACGAAGGTGTTGTTCGAGCCGGTCAGGTCGGCCGAGCCGCCGATCAGTTCGGGGATGGCGTTGAACACCGTCTCCAGCGCCTCGCCCGAGGATTGGCGCGTGGCCAGGGCCGGCTGGGTCGAGACCAGTTCCTTCAGCTTGGCGTCCAGCGCCTCGAAGGCGCCGGTGGGCAGGTCGCCGGCCATGGCGCGAGTGAAGTCGTCGCGCTGGGCGTGGTTCAGCAGGCGGGCTTCCCAGCCCTTGCGGGTCTTGGCGCCCTGCTTGCCGACCTTGGCCCAGGCCTTCTGGATGCCTTCCGGCAGTTCGAACGGGGCGAAGGGCCAGTGCAGGGCCTGGCGCGTGGCGGCGATCTCGGTGGCGCCCAGGGCGGCGCCGTGGGTCTTGTGGCTGCCTTCCATGGTGGCGGCGCCCTTGCCGATCTTGGTCTTGCAGGCGATCAGCGTCGGCTTGGACTGCTTGGTCGCCCAGGCCAGGGCCTTCTGGATCTGCTTGTGGTCGTGGCCGTCGATGGCCTTGACCGCCCAGCCCGAGGCCTTGAAGCGAGCCAGTTGGTCGGTGGCGTCCGACAGCGACACCTTGCCGTCGATGGTGATCTCATTGTCGTCCCACAGGACGCACAGCTTGTTCAGCTTCAGGCGACCGGCAAGCGCAATGGCTTCCTGCGACACGCCTTCCATCAGGCAGCCGTCGCCGGCGACGACCCAGGTGCGGTGGTCCACCAGGTCTGCACCGAAGCGGGCGGCCAGGTGGCGTTCAGCCACGGCGAAGCCGACCGAGGTGGCCAGGCCCTGACCCAGGGGGCCGGTCGTGGTTTCGATCCCGGCCAGGTGGCCGTATTCCGGGTGGCCCGCGGTCTTGGAGCCCCACTGGCGGAAGTTTTCCAACTGCTCCTTGGTGGCTTCCTTGTAGCCGGTCAGGTGCAGCAGGCTGTAGATCAGCATCGAGCCGTGGCCCGCCGACAGGATGAAGCGGTCGCGGTCGGCCCAGTCGGGACGGCTGGCGTCGAACTTCAGGAATTTCGAGTAGAGGACGGTGGCGACGTCGGCCATGCCCATGGGCATGCCGGGGTGGCCGCTCTTGGCCTTTTCGACGCCGTCCATGGACAGGACGCGGATGGCGTCGGCCATCTGCTTGGGCGAAGGCTTGGCGAATGCAGCTTGGGCGTCGGTCACGGCGAGACCTTTCCTCAGGAACAGGATAAAGCGGGGGCGCGCCGCCTTTACCCCGACGCGCGCACAGGTTCTATACGGAATCTGGACGAAAGGACCCCAATGGACGCCGTTACGGCCGCAAAGACACGCATCGACAAGGCCCTGGCCCTGCTGGAACGCAGAGTGCTGGAGCTGAAGGCGCGTCCGGCCACCGCCCCCGCCATCACCGACGACGACCTGTTCGCGCCAAGACCGTCGAACGCCGCCGACCTGGTGCGGATCACCGAACTGGAAGCCGCCGGCCGCGACGCCGCCGAGGCCCTGGGCCGGGCGGCCGAGGCCGTGCGCGAGGTCCTAGCCGAGCAGGAGGCGCGCTGATGGCGACCGTCACAGTTGAAGTCAACGGCCGCTCCTATGCGGTGGGCTGCGCCGATGGCCAGGAAGAGCGCGTCGGCATCCTGGCCCGCCAGTTCGACAGTCATGTGCGCCAGATCGCCGGCGATGTCGGCCATGTCGGCGACCTGCGCCTGTTCCTGATGGCCTCGCTGATGCTGGCCGACGAACTGCACGAGGCGCGTCAGCGCCTGGAGAACGGCCAGGGACCAGCGGTTCAGGACGGCCCCCAGAAAGCCCCGCCGCCCCCGCCGGGCGACGGCGTGGCCGAGGCCCTGAACGCCGTGGCGGCGCGTATCGAGAAGATCTGTCAGACGATTTGATTTTCGTGCCGTCATCCCGGCCAAGCCTTGCGGAGCAAGGCGCAGAGCCGGGACCCAGGCGTGGGTAGCCAGGCGGTTCCTTGTCGGGATGATCTGACCGTCTGGGTCCCGGATCGTCCCTTCGGGCCGTCCGGGATGACGGAAGAAACAAGACGTGCCTGATCCGCCATTGTTGAATCCTGCCGGACCGCCTATCTTGTCCGACGGCGGGTCCTGCTGCGGCTCACGTCGAAGACAACATATCCTTCTGACCTTAATTCACTCTACGGGATCTGTCCCTGTCCGGGCTCGAGGGCCTGGGCATATGGAGCCCACCTGGCTACCCAGGTCGAGAGGATTTAAACGTTCTTCACGGCTCTTGCGGCGCCGCCACCCTTTGCATTCTTGTTGCGCTATCGCTCGGCCTGCGAGGCCTCGCTGCTTGAGCGCGTTGATGTCCGGACGGGCTTGAGACGGCGCATGACATCCAAACACGAACTCCGCGCCGCGATGCGCGCCCTGCGCAAGCGGTTGGCCGAGGTCGACCACGAAGCCGCCGAGCGCGCTGCTGGTCACGCCGAGGCTTTGCCAGCCGGCGAAACCGTCGCCCTCTATCGCGCCATGGGCTCGGAACTGGACACGGATGCCCTGGCTGTCGCCCTGTATCAGGCGGGCCGCCGCCTGTGCCTGCCGGTGGTCATCGCGCGCGACGCGGCCATGATCTTTCGCGCCTGGACGCCGGGTGAGCCGCTGGAACTGGACGCCGCCGGCTGTCCCGCTCCCCTGCCGCTCAGCGAGGTCGTCACGCCCGACCTGATCCTGACGCCGCTGTTGGCCTTTGACGTTCACGGCGGGCGGCTGGGGCAGGGCGGCGGCTATTACGACCGGACCTTTGCGGTTCTGCCGGACGCTGTGCGGATCGGCTTCGCCTATGCCGGGCAAGAGGTCGAGCGGTTGGCGCTGGAGGCCCACGACATGCGTCTGCATGGCGTTTTGACCGAGAAGGGCTATAGAGCCGTCCCATGAGACTGGCATTTTTCGGTGACGTGGTCGGCAAGTCCGGGCGCGATGGTTTGACGGATCATCTTCCGGGGCTGAGGCGCGACCTCAAGCTCGACTTCGTGGTGGTCAACGCCGAGAATGCCGCAGGCGGATTCGGCATCACCGAGAACACGGCGCGCGAGATCTTCGCCGCCGGCGCCGATGTCCTGACCCTGGGCAACCATAGCTGGGACCAGCGCGAAGCCCTGACCTATATCGTGCGCGAGCCGCGCCTGATCCGTCCGGCCAACTATCCGCGCCTGATGGACGCGCCGGGTCGCGGCGCGGATGTCTTCGTCACCGAGGACGGCCGTCGGGTTCTGGTCATCAACGTCCTGGGCCGGGTGCACATGGACCCGATGGACGACCCGTTCAGCGCCGTCGAGCGCGAGCTGGAAGCGGCGCCGCTCGGCGTGGTCGCCGACGCCGTCATCGTCGACATGCACGCCGAGGCCACCAGCGAGAAGATGGGCATGGGCCACTTCTGCGACGGGCGCGCCAGCCTGGTCGTCGGCACCCACACCCACGTCCCGACGGCGGACGCCCAGATCCTGCCCCACGGCACGGCCTATCAGACCGACGCCGGCGGCTGCTGCGACTATGACTCGGTCATCGGCAACGACAAGGAAGAGCCGCTGCGCCGCTTCACCACGCGGCTGTCCGGCGGGCGCTACACCCCCGCCAGCGGCCCGGCCACCATCTGCGGCGTTTTCGTCGAGACCGACGACCGCACGGGTCTGGCCAAGCGCGTCGAAGCCATCCGCGTCGGCGGCCGCCTGAGCCAAGCCATCCCTCAGGTCTAGACCGCCTCGGCCCGATCCCGCCGCGCCCTGAGCCGCAGCCGCATCGTCCGGCTGCTGCGCAGCGTCACCTGATGCACCGGCCGGGGCTCTATCGGCGTGATGGCTTCGACCTCGGCGACCTTGAGGATTTCGGCCAGGGCGATGATCGCCTCCTGCATGGCGAAGGCGGCGCCGATGCAGATGCGCGGGCCGCCGCTGAAGGGCAGCCAGGCATAGCGGTCGATGGACTTGCGGTTCTCGGGCAGGAAGCGCTCGGGGCGGAAGGCGTCGGGTTCGTCCCACAGCTTTTCGTGGCGATGGATGACCCAGGGCACGATCAGCACGGTCTGACCGGCTTTGACCTCATGACCGCCGATGACGTCGTCGGCTACGGCCTGACGGATCATGGTCGGGGCAGGCGGGAACAGGCGCATGGCCTCCTCGATCACTGCCCGGTGCCAATGCAGGTCGCGCAGGGCGCCGGCGCTGCGGTCCCAGCCGTCGGCCTCAGCTTTCAGAATGTCAGCCACTCGCGGATCGCGGCTGATCAGATGCAGGGTCCAGCCCAGAGTGCGCGCCGTCGTCTCATGCCCGGCCAGGATGAAGGTCAGGATGTTCGACGCCACCTCATGGTCCGACAGGCCCGATCCGTCGCCGTCCTCGTCCCGCGCGCTGAGCAGGGCGGTCAGCAGGTCGTCAGGGGGCTCGCCGCCTTCTTCCATCCGCGCCCGGCGTCGCGCCACCAGCGCCCCGACCCTTTCCTGAAAGAAGCGCGCGTCGCCGCCCGAGGCCACCCTGCCAAGACGTGGAATCCAGTCGGGGGCCTTCAGCGCGTCCAGCGGACTGATACGCGCGCCGACCGCCAGGAAGTGGTTCAGCGCCTTCTCGAACCCGGCCGCGTCGCCGTCCAGGTCGTCCGAGAACAGCGTGGCCGATAGGATGTCAAACGTCAGCCCGCTCATCTCGCTGTCGATGTTCAGCACCCGCGCGCCGTGCTCCAGGCGCCAGCCCTCGACCCGGCGGCGGCAGACCCGGTCCATGGCCTCGGCGGTGCGCGCCGTGTGGGCGGGGGTGAACAGGGGGGCCATGATGCGCCGGGCGCGTCGCCACTGCTCGCCCTCGGTCAGCAGCAGGCCGTCGGCCAGCATGGGGCCCAGCACCCGCCTTTGCAGGTCGCCCTTTTCATAGTTGGCGGCGTTGTCGGTCAGGACGCGCCTCACGCCCTCGGGATCGCTGACCACCAGGGTGCGGTCCAGCGGCGAGGCACCGTCGATGTAGAGTTCGCGAAAATGGGCCTGCGACCAGATCTGCAGCGGGTCGCGCCAGCTCTGCCACAGGAACTGCGGCAAGTTCATCCTCCGGGTCCGGCGCGGCGGCGTCCAGGGGCGGAAGGTCGAGGCGGCGGCGTCGGTCATGAAGCGCTCCTTCTCAGGCTGGCTTCATATGTATTGACGATAATGTCAAAAGGAAGGGGCTTTTGCGGCTATCGCCGAAGTTTGAGCCCGGCGCGTTTGGTCAGGACCAGCTTGGCCCGCAGGGCGGCCAACTGCGACGCGCGGCGTTCAGGGGTGTGGGTCTCCAGCACATAGGCCTGGGCCGAGCGCGCCATGGCTTCACGTCGGGCCGGATCATTGATCAGGGTCTCGATGGCGGCGCCCAGGCCTGGGGCCGTCAGGTCGTCGACATAGACGGCGTGGGGGCCGCTGGCTTCGCGCAGGCCGCCGCGTCCTGACGAGATCAGGGCCGCGCCCGCCGCATGGGCCTCCAGCGCCGTCAGGCCCAGGGGTTCGGCCCAGACCGAGGGCGTCAGGGCGATGGCGGCCTTCTGCATCACGGCACGAACGTCAGCCAACGGGGCCGAGCGCAGGATCTGGACGCGGCCGCCGTATCGGGCCAGCGGCGCGACGTGAGGGGCGGCCCAGGCCTGATGCTGGTCCCAGTCGTTGAGCATCAGCACGGCGCGCCAGCTGGGGTGGCGGTCCAGCACCTCGGGCAGGGCGGCGCAGATCAGGTCCACGCCCTTTTCCGGCATGGCGCGTCCAGCGAAGGCGATCAGCGGCTCGCGGTCCTCCACCGGCGCCCGCCACAGCCCGACATCAATGGGATTGGGCACGGCGAAGGCCTTGTCCGCCAGACGCGGGAAGTCCTTGAGGAAATCGAGCCGCGCCGCCTCGCTGACGAAGACCAGACCGTCCATGCGGTCATAGCGCCGTTCATAGCGCCAGCGGTCGATGGCGTGGCGTGGAGGCTTTACGGCGTTGTGGCGATAAAGGGTGACGGCGGCGTCGGGGAAGTATCGGGCGAGGGCGACAGCCTGCTGGGTCTGCTGGTGGAACTCGATGACGTCGGGGCGATAGTCGGTCAGGGCCTGGCGCAGGGCCTGAAGGCGACCGGCCGTCGGCAGGGTCTGGGCCAACGGCGTGTCGTGGTCGTCGGCGCCTTCGCAGCAGAACACGCGCACCTCGGCCGTCTCGGCCCTGGCGAGGGTTCGCGCCACCGTCTCCATGGAGTTCGGCTGCTCGCGGCAGAAGCGAGCCCCGACAGGCATGACGACGGCGGTTCTCATGCTGGCTTCCCCGACGAGGCTATTGCGCGGCGGCGCGGGCCTCGAGCGCGCGCAGCCGACCTTCCTCGGCCTTGAGGTCGCCGGTCAACTGGCCTTTCAGTGCCGGGTCGGTGGTGGCGGCCAGCAGGGCGCGGGTGTCTTCGACGGCCTGACGGCGCGAGGCGATCAGGCGCGAAAGCTCATCGCCCTCGGCGGGGACGGCGGCGGCGCGTCTGGCTGCAGACGCCTGTTCTTCCTCGGTGGTCTTCAGCGCGGCGGCTTGTCGGGCGGCGGCCGCGTCGCGCAGGGCGTGCTGGACCGGGTCACCGCCCTCGATGTCGCAGGCGGCCAGCAGGGCTGCGCTGGCGACCAGCAGGACGACGACGCGGTTTCGCATCAGCCTTCGATCCAGTTCGGCATCCAGCTTTCGTGGATCTCGCGCAGGTGGGCGACGGGGATGCGGTAGAGCTCGCCCTTCGGACCCGAGGAGGCGAAGTCCGCGCCCTTGGCCACGCCGACGACCGAGGCGTGCAGACCGGCGTCCTTGGCTTGCGCCAGCAGGGCTTCGGCGTCCGACACGGCGACCAGATAGCGGGCCTGGTCCTCGCCGAACAGGAAGGCGTGGGCGTGGGCGGCGCTGGAGGCGTTCAGTTCGATGCCGACGTCCGAGGCCAGGGCCAGATCGGCGGCAGCGCCGACCAGACCGCCGTCCGACAGGTCGTGCACGACCGTCAGCTCGCCCGTCTCGATCAGACCGCGCACGAAGTCGCCGGTCTTGCGCTCCAGATTCAGGTCGACCGGCGGCGGAGCGCCGTCTTCGCGGTTCAGAACCTCGCGCAGATAGATGGAGGCGCCCAGCTCGCCGTGCGTCTGGCCGATCAGGACCAGGGTGTCGCCCTCGACCACGCCGCCGAAGCCGGTGACCACGTCATAGTTGGTCAGCAGGCCGACCGCGCCGACGGTCGGGGTCGGCGGAATGGCGACGCCGTTGGTCTCGTTGTAGAGGCTGACGTTGCCCGAGACGACGGGGAAGTCCAGCTCGCGGCAGGCCTCGGCCATGCCGTCGGTGGCGCGCACGATCTGGCCCATGATCTCGGGGCGCTGCGGGTTGCCGAAGTTGAGGTTGTCGGTGATGGCGATGGGACGCGAGCCCACGGCGGTCAGGTTGCGCCACGCTTCCGCAACCGCCTGCTTGCCGCCTTCATAGGGGTCGGCCTGGACATAGCGCGGGGTGCAGTCGCTGGTCACGGCCAGACCCTTGTCGGTGCCGTGGACGCGGACCACGCCGGCGTCGGCGCCGGTCGAGGAGTCCTGCAGGGTGTCGGCCATGACGTGGCGGTCGTACTGTTCCCAGATCCAGCGCTTGGAGGCCATGTCGGGGCAGGCGATGACCTTGATCACCGCGTCGTTCCAGCTCTCGGGCGCGGGGACTTCAGCCGGATCGAGGCGCGGTTGCAGCTCGGGCTGGACCCAGGGGCGGTCATAGAGGGGCGCATCGTCGAACAGCGGGGCCAGCGGCACGTCGCAGACCACCTCGTCGTGATGCTTCAGCACCAGATGGCCGGTGTTGGTCGTCTTGCCGATGATGGCGAAGTCCAGACCCCATTTCTGGAAGATGCGATAGCCGACGTCTTCGAAGCCCGGCTTCAGGACCGCCAGCATCCGCTCCTGGCTTTCCGACAGCATCATCTCATAGGCGGTCATGCCGGTTTCGCGCTGGGGCACCTTGTTGAGGTCCAGCTCGACGCCGACGCCGCCCTTGCCGGCCATTTCGACCGACGAGGAGGTCAGACCCGCCGCGCCCATGTCCTGAATGGCGGCCACGGCGCCCGAGGCCATCAGCTCCAGCGTGGCTTCGATCAGCAGCTTCTCGGCGAAGGGGTCGCCGACCTGGACCGTGGGGCGCTTGGCCTCCGACTCGTCGTCGAACTCGGTCGAGGACATGGTGGCGCCGTGGATGCCGTCGCGGCCGGTCTTGGAGCCGAAATAGACCACGTCGTGGCCGGCTTCCGGCGCGGCCGAGTAGTAGATCTCATCAGCCTTGGCGATGCCCACGCACATGGCGTTGACCAGGATGTTGCCGTTGTAGCCCTTGTGGAAATTGGTTTCGCCGGCGACCGTCGGCACGCCGACGCAGTTGCCGTAGCCGCCGATGCCGGCGACCACGCCCTTGACCAGGCGCTTGGACTTCTCGTGCGAGGGATCGCCGAAGCGCAAGGCGTTCAGTAGAGCCACCGGGCGGGCGCCCATGGTGAAGACGTCGCGCATGATGCCGCCCACGCCCGTCGCCGCGCCCTGATAGGGCTCGATGTAGGAGGGGTGGTTGTGGCTCTCCATCTTGAAGATGCAGGCGTCGCCGTCGTCGATGTCGATGACCCCGGCGTTCTCGCCCGGGCCGCAGATGACGCGCGGTCCCGTAACCGGGAACTTCATCAACTGCTTCTTGGAGGATTTGTAGGAGCAGTGCTCGGACCACATGACCGAGAAGACGCCCAGCTCGACCTGGTTGGGCTCGCGACCCAGCCGGTCCAGCAGGACCTCATACTCGTTCGGAGCCAGACCGTATTCAGCGGCCAATTCTGCGGTGGTCTTTTGCGGAGCGCTCATGGGCGGGGCTTCTAGCCGGGTCTGAGCCTCCTGTCAGCCCGTCCGTTCAGTGGGGCCGCTCGATCCCGCGTTTCAGGCCGAAAGTGACCACGACCACGACCACGACCAGGATGAAGGCTGCGACCAACGAGGGGTAGGCGACCGTGGGGTTACGCTCCTGTTCCGCCACGAAGATCCCGACCAGACCCCAGGCGATCGGCAGGGGATAGGCCAGGGTCCGAAGGTAGTGCGTGACCTCCAGGCCCACCAGAACCGCAAAGGCGGGAATGGCGATGGCCCAGACGGTCGGTGACAGGAAGGCGGGCAGGGCGTCGAACGCCGTCGCCGTGGTGATCAGGTTCAACGGCGCAGCGACCGTCAGCCATCCCGCCAGCGCCGCCAGAGGCCAGATCAGGAACCAGCGATCACGGTCCATCACCCCGGTCGTGCGGATGGTCCGGGCGTTGACCAGCAGCGGAACCAGCAGGGCCAGCAGGGAGGCGAAGATGATGACCACGCTGGCCGCCTTCAGGTTCAGGGCGGCGGCGATGATCCACATCCCGATGCCGAAGAAGGCGACGGCCGAGGGCCAGCCCATGCGGTTGATCAGCACGCTCTCGCCCGTCTGCGGCAGGGCCTGGCGCACGGCATAGGCCAGCAGCCCCAGATAGATCAGGCCCCAGATGGAAAAGGCGTAGCCCGCCACCTGCAGGGTCTGGTTTCCCTCCGCCGCGAACTCGGCCTGTGACAGGCCGAACCCGCCCAGGTTCTGCACAATCGGCACTACGACGGCGAAGACAGCGGCGGCCAGCACCACCAGGCGGCGGGTCTGTTGGCGCGGCGTGGGGCGTTCGATGGCGGACATGGCGGCGTCTCCTGCTCAGCTTCGCTCTAGTTACGCATCGCTGCGGGGTTTGGTTCAAGAGCGGCTGACGGAACCCTCTGCTCGCCGCCTCGCTTATCAGGACAGCCTCAGCCAAGGAGACGCCCTGTGGCCGACCCCGACGACCTGCCTGACGATCCCGCTCTCGACACTGAAGAGGTGGAAACCAACCGCGCCCTGGAACAGGGCCTGGGGGTCGGCGCCCGCGAACTGGCCGCTATCGGCGAATCCGGCGCCAAAGGCACGCTGGAGCGCCCGCTGGATGAAGACGGCGAACCGGTCGAAGAAGAGATCGAGGCCGACGAACTCGGCCGCAGCGCCAGCGTTCTGGACCGCAAGAAGTAGTCCTGGATCAACGACAATGAGCCCGGCGCCGGACCGGGGCGCTTGACCCCACCCGCGGCCCGTCGTTCCATCCTGTGATGAGCGATGTTCGATTGTCCGATCCCCTGACCTTGTTGGCGCAGGCCCGCGCTGCGCGCGATCAATCGGATTTTGCGGCGCTTGCCCTGGCGGCTGACGCCCTGTTGGAGATGAACCCGCGTGAGCCGCGCGCCCTGGTGCTGAAGGCCGATGCCTTGGCGGGGCGGGGGGAGCATCGCGCGGCCGCCAGCTTCTATGGCGCCGCCCTGGCGCAAGGCCGCGCCGTCCCTTCACCGTCTGCTGATCTTAAGATGGAGCTTGAACGCGCCGCCCGCGCACAGGCCGAGGGGGCGCGACGATTCGAGCAGGGCCTTCGCGACGGGTTGGAGGCGCGGGGCTTCGACCCGGTTTCGTCCAGCGCACGGTTCTCGGCTTCGCTGGACCTGATGACCGGCAAACGGCGTCTCTATTATCAGCAGCCCAAGTTCTACATGTTTCCCGGTTTGCCGCAGATCGAGTTCCAGCCGCGCGATACGGTGGATTGGCTGGCCGGGGTCGAGGCTGCGGGGCCGGCGATCCGGGCGGAACTGGACGCCATCCTGGCCGAACCGACCCTGTTCGCCCCCTATGTCGAGGATCGCGCCAACCGTCCCAAGAACGCGCAGGCGGGCATGCTGGACAACGCCGCCTGGAGCGCGGTCTTCCTGTGGAAGGACGGGGCCGAAGTTCCCGAGATCGCCGCCCGCTGCCCCGAAACGATGAAGGCCCTGGCGGCGGCGCCCCTGTGCCGCATCCCCGGCCGCTCGCCGTCCATCCTGTTCTCGAAGCTGCAGGCGGGGGCGAGGATTCCGCCGCATCACGGCCTGATCAATCCGCGTCTGATCTGCCACCTGCCGCTGATCGCGCCGCCGGGCTCGCATTTCCGTGTCGGCGGCGAGACGCGAGAGTGGCGTGAAGGTCAGGCCTGGGCCTTTGACGACACCATCGAGCACGAGGCGTGGAACGACAGCGGCCGGGACCGCACCATCCTGATCTTCGATGTCTGGAAACCGGAGATCACCGCTGAGGAGCAGGATCTGATCCGAGCCCTCTTCGCCGCCATCGACGCGACCGGAGGCGGCGCGCCTAAGCTGGGGGTTTAGGCTGCCGCGTAGATGCTCTGGAACAGGGTGGCGCCGTCGGCGCTGCCCAGTTCGGCTTCAAAGGCGCGGTCGGGGTGGGGCATCATGCCCAGCACGTTGCCGCGCTCATTCTGGATGCCGGCGATGTCGGCGGTCGAACCGTTGGGGTTGTCGACGTAGCGGAACACCACCTGGCCCTCGCCTTCGAGGCGAGCGAGCGTTTCAGCGTCGGCGAAGTAGTTACCGTCGCCGTTGCCCTGGGTCATGACGACTTCACGTTGGCCCTGGTAGCCCGAGGTGAAGCGGGTCTGGCCGTTGGCGACCGTCAGGCTGATGGGCTTGCAGACGTATTTCAGACCGGCGTTGCGCAGCAGGGCGCCCGGCAACATTCCGGCCTCGCACAGGACCTGGAAGCCGTTGCAGATGCCCAGGACGGCGACGCCGTCGTCGGCGGCCTTCTTGACCGCCTGCATGATCGGGGCCTGGGCCGCCATCGCGCCGCAGCGCAGATAGTCGCCGTAGGAGAAGCCGCCCGGCAGGACGATCAGATCGAGGCCTTTCGGCAGTTCGGTCTCGGCGTGCCAGACCATTTGGACCTGTTCGCCAGTGGAACGTTCGACGGCGACCTTGCAGTCGCGGTCGCAGTTGGAACCCGGGAAGACGATGACAGCTGCGCTCATGGGCGGGCCTCCTAGCATCAATTGTTCAGGATGTCAGGCGTGGCCGAGCAGGCTTTTCAAGGCGTGTGTTTCCTCATTCGCAATCCACGATGATCGGGTGCGAATTTCGCATCCGTCCCGCTATCGTTTCCAACCGGTTAACCGTATTCAGTCCATAGGGGCGGGCTAGTAGTCGGATCGTCCCATGCGCGCGCCCCTGAACACCCTCCACGTCGCTGTCCTGATGGGCGGCCTGTCGTCGGAACGCGAGGTTTCGCTGTCGTCCGGCCGCGGCTGCGCCGATGCCCTGGAAGGGCAGGTCGCCAAGGTCACGCGAGTCGACGCCGGCCGCGATCTGGCCCAGGTGCTGACGGCCCTGAAGCCCGATGTCGTCTTCAATGCTCTGCACGGCAAATGGGGCGAGGACGGCTGCGTCCAGGGCATCCTCGAGACGCTCAAGATTCCCTACACCCACTCGGGCGTCCTGGCTTCGGCCCTGGCCATGGACAAGGACAAGTCCAAGGCCGTGCTGAGCGCGGCGGGCGTCATCGTCCCGGGCGGCGGTCTGTTTGATCGTCATGAAGTGGCCAGCCGCCACGTCATCGACCCGCCCTATGTGGTCAAGCCGAACGCTGAGGGCTCCTCGGTCGGCGTCTTCGTGGTGCGCGAGGGCGCCAACCGCCCCGTCGCCGAAGTCGGCGCTGACGACTGGGCCTATGGCGATCTGGTCATGGTCGAACCCTTCATCGCGGGTAAGGAGCTGGCCGTCACTGTGCTGGGCGAGGCGTCTGGCCCGCGCGCCCTGACCGTCACCGACATCACCCCGACCAAGGGCTTCTATGACTACGAAGCCAAGTACGCCGAGGGCGGCTCCAAGCACGTCCTGCCCGCGGAACTGCCCGCCCATGTCTTTGACAAGTCTTTACGTCAGTCCGAGCTGGCCCACACGGCCATGGGCTGCCGCGGCGTGTCGCGATCCGACTTCCGTTATGACGATGTTAACGACGTTCTCGTTCTTCTGGAGGTCAACACCCAGCCCGGCATGACGCCGACCTCGCTCAGTCCCGAGCAGGCGGCCTATGTCGGGATGGCGTATCGTGATCTGGTTCGGTGGATGGTGGAGGACGCCTCATGCCCGCGGTAGTGCGTGGCGGTCGGCGACAGGGCGCGACGAAGGGCAGGGGGCCGCAAAAGGGCGGCCGCAACGCTCCGGCCACGCCGGGCAAGGTCGCCGCCATCGGTCGGCTGGACCTGTCGCCGCGCGCTGTCCTGATCTCCATCGTGGCCGGCGTCGTGGTGCTGGGCGGGGTCCTGGCCACGGGCGCGCGGGCCGAGCGCATCTCCAACTCGGTCTCCAACAAGTTTGACAGCGTCACCTCGGGCATGGGCCTGAAGGTCAAGCAGGTCCATGTCACCGGGGCCTCGCCCGAGGCCAAGGCGGCGATCCAGCAGGCCGTGGGCGTCAGCGCCGACCAGCCCATCGTTAGTCTGGACCTGAACGCCGTACGCGACCGGGTGCAGGCCGTGGGCTGGGTCAAGGAGGCGCGCGTGGTGCGCCTATTGCCCGACACCCTGATCGTCGACGTCAAGGAACACGACCGTCTGGCCGTCTGGCAGACCGGCGGCCACGCCTATGTCATCGACAGCAGCGGCAAGGTCATTCCGGGCGCCGACGCCGGCCGCTACCCCAAGCTGCCGCTGGTGGTGGGCAAGGGCGCCGATCAGACCGCCTCTGAAATCCTGCCCCTGCTGGCCCAGCGCCCGCGCCTGATGGCGCGTATCGACGCCCTGGTCCGGGTGGACGAGCGCCGCTGGGACCTGCGGCTCAAGGACGGCGCCCTGATCCAGCTGCCCGCCGTCGATCAGGACAGCGCCCTGATCCGCCTCGACGCGCTGGACCAGCGCGAACGCCTTCTCGATCTGGGCTTCGCCCGGGTCGATCTCCGCACGCCCGAGGAGGTCGCCGTCCGGCCCTCCGAAGGCGCTGTCTGACACGACTATTCAGGACACGAGCATCATGGCCGGACGCAGCCGAGACACGAACACGGACCAAGCCAAGGGCGCCCCGCGCGCTCCGGCCGTGGCCGCGCTCGACCTGGGCCAGTCCAAGGTCGCCTGCTTCATCATGAAGCCCGAGGGCGTGCGCCACGCCGACCGCACCATCCGCGTCGCCGGGGCCAGCCACGTCCAGTCGCGCGGCGTGCGCGGCGGGGCCATCGTCAACATGGACGAGGCCGCCCAGGCCATCGGTCATGCGGTCGAGCGCGCTGAGCGCGCCGCCGGCTCGCCCGTCTCCGGGGTCATCGTCACCACGGCCATCGGCCAGATGGCCAGCCACCGGGTTCAGGCCCGCGTCTCCCTGGGCGCCCATCCGATCAGCGACGGCGACCTGGCCCGCGCCATCGGCATGGCTCTGGCCCAGATCCGTCTGCCCAACCGCCGTCCGATCCACGTCCTGCCCATCGCCTGGTCGGTGGACGGGGCCCGCGGCGTTCACGATCCGCGCTCGATGCGCGGCGGCTCGCTGGGGCTGGACCTGCTGGTCGTCTCGATGTCCGAAGGCTCCTTCGGCGCCCTCAGCCACTGTCTGGAACTGGCCCACCTGGACCTGCAAGGCGTCGCCGCCGCCCCCGTCGTCTCCTCGCTCGCCGCGCTGGAAGAGGACGAGATGGAGCTGGGCAGCGTCTGCATCGACATGGGCGGCGGCTCGACCTCGGCGGCCGTCTGGGGCGGGCGCAGCCTGCTCCACATCGAAAGCCTGAACGTCGGCGGCGATCACGTCACCGCCGATATCGCGCGCGGCCTGTCGACCTCCAAGGTCGGCGCCGAACGCCTCAAGACCCTGCACGGCTCGGCCATGGCCAGCGCCAACGAAGACCGCGAGATGCTGGAGGCCCCGCCGCGCGGCGAGGACCCGTCCGCCGGCCCCGTCATCGTCCCGCGCGCCATGCTCAAGACCGTCATCGCCCCGCGCGTCGAGGAGACGCTGGAGCTGCTGCGCGACCGGCTGAAGCACGCCGGCGTCGGTATGGACCCGGGCGCGGGCATCGTCCTGACCGGCGGCGCCAGCCAGCTGAACGGCGTGCGCGAACTGGCCGTGCGCGTCTTCGACCGCCCGGTCCGCCTGGGCAAGCCGCAACGCGCCCCCCACCTGGCCGACGCCGCCTCGGGCCCGGCCTTCTGCTCGGCCTCGGGCGTCCTGCTGCGCGCCGCCTATGGCCCGCGTGAGGCGGTCTCAGCCCGCAAGCTGATGTCCCGTCAGATCACCGCCGCCGACGCGCCCAAGGTGCACCGCGGCGGCATGGTGGCCCGCGCCGCCGGCTGGTTGCGCGACAACCTCTAGGCCGCCTCTAGGCCGCTTGGCGGTCTTCAGGGCGCAGAGTCGGCCCCATTCCTGTCTGATTTAGGCGCACGGCGTCTGATGGGTGTTTGTCGAAAGCACTGCGATGACGCTCGTCTGCGCTCAATTTTTGCAGCAATTGGGCCAAAACGAGAATGATCTTCGCTCGCGGAACATCCTTCGGCCATGTGTGACCGGACTGTGGCCTCATTGTTACAGGTTTGACGCGTGATGGCCTGATTTGGGTCACAAAGCTTGCCCGGTCACCGATTTCCGTTAGACGAGACGGTCTGTCATGCGGGCGCCCTGAGCGATTCCGCTGTGCTGAAGTTCAATTCAAGGTTGGGGCCAATTTCAAAATGCACTTGAAGCGCAACTATCTATTCGGGACGACCATCCTCGCCGGCGTCCTTGCTGTGTCGGCTCCGGCCTTCGCCCAGACCGCTGAGCCTGCGTCTCAGGATGCAACCGTGGTCGAAGAGGTCGTCGTCACCGGTTCGCGTATCCGTCGCGACCCCGTCAATTCGCCGACGCCGCTGATACAGGTCGAGCGGGAGGCCCTGCTGTCGACCGGCCAGTCGACTGTGATCGACTACCTGGCCACCATTCCGGCTCTGTCGCAGTCCATGATCCCGTCGGATACGACCGGCAGTCTGGGTATTGGCGGCTTGGCTCTGCCGAACCTGCGTGCACTGGGCTCCGGCCGGACGCTGACCCTGGTCGATGGACGTCGCCATGTCGGCTCCAACGGCGGTTCGCTGTCGGTTGATATCGACACCATCCCGCGCCTGCTGATCGAAAACATCGAGATCGTCACCGGCGGCGCCGCTTCGGTTTATGGCGCTGACGCTGTCTCGGGCGTTCTGAACTTTGTCCTTCGCAAGAATTTCGAAGGTGTTGAGATCGACGCCCATTACGGCCAGATCAATCAGAACGGTGAAACGAGTAAGCGTATCTCCGCCTTGGTCGGTCATAACTTCTTCGATGGCCGCCTGAACGTTTACGCTCATGGTGAGTACGAAGCCCTCGACGAGGTCCAGTCGCTGGACATGGATTGGCTCCAGGACGCCACGGGCCTCTATGGCTTGGACGCCGATCCGACCAGCAAGCCGTATGACGGTCTGGTCGATGTCGGCATTCAGCGCGGCGTGCGTACGCTCCAGCGTCCGCGCTGGGGTCAAACCACTCTGGCTAATGCTCAGCGTGGCAGCGCCCTGTCCAACCCGAACATTCCGTACGGCACCTGCTCCTCGATCACCGCATCGAACTGCTTCAACGTCGATCCCGCCTATACCTGGGTCTTCGACGGCCAAACGGCGCGGCTGGCCAACTTCGGCCAGCGCGTCGGCGAGACGGGCATCAACCGCCCCAACAACATCGGCGGCGATGGCGATAACCCCGCGACCTTCGGAACGATCACGCGCGTTCCCGAGTCGACCTCCAAGCGCTTCCAAGTCGGCGCCAACTTCGAGGTCACGTCGAATATCGAGGCCTATGTCGAAGCCAAGTATGTTGACGAAGATACGTACTTCAGCGCTCAGCCGGTCTTCTACGACTTCTACATCAATGATTCTTACGCTGGACTTCAGCCGGCTTACGCGACCAATGCGTTTAACCTGAGCCTCAGCGACAACGCCTATCTGCCGGAAAACCTGCGTACGGCGATCCGCAACAACACCTTCACGCGGTATGGCGCTCCCACTGCGGATAGCCCCGGCGCTGTTCTGGGTACGGTCGCTGCGCCCTTCGCGCGGCACACGTTGTTCGGCAACGACCGCGACCAAGAGAACAATCGCCAACTTCAGCGCTATGTCGTGGGTCTGAAGGGCGGCTGGGACAAGGTCGGCATCGTCGACAATGTGAACTGGGATCTGTCCTACACCTACGGCAAGGTCGAGGTCGTTAACAGGGAAGTCGCTACCGACAACCAACGCTTCCAGATGGCGGCCGATGCTGTGTTCGACACTGCTGGCGTGTTGGGAACCCCCGGGGCCATCGTTTGCCGCGCACGGCTTCTTCAAGCTTCGGGCGCCGAAACTCCTGATGACTTCCGTGGCGGAGACCTGAGGGACTCGGTCGAGGGCAAGCGCGCACTCGACTCCTGCACGCCGATGAACGTCTTCGGCAAGGGCAACCAAAGCGCCGAAGCGCTCGACTATGTTTCGGTCGACATCAACGTGCGTGAGGTCAATGAGCAGGAACAGGGTCTGGCTTCGATCTCTGGCCAACTGTGGGACTTCTGGGGCGCTGGCCCCCTCGGCGTGGCCCTCGGTGCTGAATATCGCCGCGAATACACCGAAGCCATCGGTCGTGACCGTGATACCGGCGATCGTTTCCTGTTCCTGAACACCGGCCCTGACTTCCCTGGCGCTGAATACACCAGCAACGAATACTTTGCTGAGGTGTCGGTCCCGCTGCTTCGCGACAGCTTCCTGGGCGAGTATGCTGAACTCAGCGGCTCGTATCGCTTTGCAGATTATTCGACGGTCGGCACCGTTGACATCTACGGCGTCAACCTCGTTTACCGCCCCATCCGGGACATCACGTTCAAGACCAGCTTCAACACGTCGGTGCGCGTGCCGGACCTGGGCGAGAACTTCCAGCCGCTTGTTCAGACGTTCGCAAACGGCTTCGTTGATCCTTGCGCCACCGCAGCGATCAACTCTCCGACGATGGACGCGGAAACGCGCACCAACCGGATCGCCAACTGCACCGCCTTGGCGAAGGAGCAAGGTCTGACCTTCGACTTCGCCGGCGCGACGGACACCAACGTCGATGACTACAATCCCTTCGGTCGCGGCAATGGCACCTACGCCAGCGGCGTGGCTGGGGTTGGCGGCGGCAACCCGAACCTGGAGCCGGAAGAATCGAAGAGCTTCACCTTCTCGGCGGTCTGGCAGCCGCGGTTCGTTCCCAACCTGTCGATCATCCTCGACTACTACGAAATCGAGATTGACCAGGTCATCGCCTCGGTCAGCGCCCAAACGCAGGCCAACAACTGCGTCAGCGGCCCGACCCTGAACCTGGAAGCCTGTTCGGTCATCTTCCGTAACAATCCCGATGAGCCGTTCGCCATGGGCGCGCCGCAAGGCGACCCGATCGGCGGCTTTATCCAGGGCTCGATCAACTACGCCCAACTGTCGACGCGCGGCCTTGACTTCACCGCTCGCTACCGTTGGGACTTCGAAGAGATGATGGGCCTGAACTGGGGCCAGCTCGATTACTCGATCGGCGGTCTGTGGCTGATCGAGCAGCAGAGCTTCTTCAATGCTGCCGATCCGACCGACTTTGATGAAGACGCCAGCTTGCTGTCCACCGGCGGCTCCAACCCGCGGGTTCGCTTCACCTCGTCGCTCACCTACACGCCGAACGAAACCTGGAGCGTCAACTGGACGGCGGACTGGCAAACGGCCCAGGACATCATTCAGCTGCGTGACTTCGTCAACAACGCGGATAGCCGTCCTGCCAACATGCTCGATACCGGCAACTTCGCGCGCCACGACTTCACCGTCCGGTGGAATGTGCGTGATGACCTGACGCTTCGCGCTGGTGTCGTGAACGCCTTCGACGCCGAGCAGCCTGACTATCTCGGAACGACCCTCTACTCGAACTTCGACCCCTACGGTCGTCGCTTCTTCGTCGGCATGAACTTCCGTCCCTGGTAAGTTCGGTCCGATCCGAAAACGGAAAGGGCGGCTCGCAAGAGCCGCCCTTTTTGCTTTTCGACGCCGAGGTCCGAAAAAAAATGAAGTAAATCTGCAGCCAAGCTACGGATGCACGCTTTCAAATCTTCCGACTCATATTACCGGGGTAACACTCCGTTAACGCAAAAGGGGTTTTCCTTAACGCGCTCATAACCAATGCGATTCGGCGGGGATTTCGCATTGGGGTTAACGGGCAGGGTCGGAAAGTCGGAACAACAATCATGTCTCTCTCGCTGGTGAAGCCGCAACACACGGAACTGAAGCCCCGGATCGTCGTCTTCGGCGTCGGCGGCGCGGGCGGAAACGCCGTGAACAACATGATCGACGCCGGCCTTGAAGGGGTCGAGTTCGTCGTCGCCAACACCGACGCCCAGCACCTCAGCTTCGCCAAGACCGACCGTCGCATCCAACTGGGCGAGACCATCACCCAGGGCCTCGGCGCCGGCGCCCACCCCGAAGTCGGCATGAACGCCGCCGAGGAAAGCGCCGACGAGATCCACGCGCACCTGGACGGCGCGCACATGGTCTTCATCACCTGCGGCATGGGCGGCGGCACCGGCACCGGCGCGGCCCCCGTCATCGCCAAGTGCGCGCGTGACCGCGGCATCCTGACCGTCGGCGTCGTCACCAAGCCCTTCACCTTCGAAGGCCGTCACCGTATGCGCCTGGCGGACTCCGGCGTCGCCGAGCTGCAGCGCTACGTCGACACCCTGATCGTCATTCCGAACCAGAACCTGTTCCGCGTCGCCAACGAGCGCACGACCTTCGCCGACGCCTTCGGCATGGCTGATCAGGTGCTGCACTCGGGCGTGCGTTCGATCACCGACCTGATGATCCTGCCGGGCCTGATCAACCTCGACTTCGCCGACGTCCGCGCCGTCATGTCCGAAATGGGCAAGGCGATGATGGGCACGGGCGAGGCTACGGGCGACGACCGCGCCCTGCTGGCCGCCCAGAACGCCATCGCCAACCCGCTGCTGGACGAAACCAGCCTCAAGGGCGCCAAGGCCGTGCTGGTGAACATCACCGGCGGTCTGGACATGACCCTGCTGGAAGTGGACGAGGCCGCCAACGCCATCGCCGCCGAAGTGGACGGCGACGCCAACATCATCTTCGGCGCCGCCTTCGACCCGGCCCTGGACGGCAAGATCCGCGTCTCGGTCGTCGCGACCGGCATGGATGAGGCCGTGATCCAGAAGATCGAGCCCCAGGGTTCGGCCTTCTCGGACCGCCGCCCGGCCACGGCCGCCGCCGCGCCGCGCCAGCCCGAAGTTCGCATCGACCCGGTGCGCGAACCGGCCCGCGCCCCTGAACCCGCTCCGGTCTATGAGGCCCCGGCCGCGCGCGCCGCGCCTGAGCCGCGCCCGGAACCCGTCATCCACGATGCGCCCCGTAACCTGGAGCCGATCGTCGATCCCTGGGTTGAGGAATACGAATCCGGCGCTGTCCGCGCTCAACCCGCCGCCGCTTCGGCTGAGCAAGGCGACCTCTACTTCGACCGCGGCCAGCAACCGCAAGCCCGCCCGGCCCCGCGCCGCGAAGAGGCCCCGGTCGCTGAAGAAGAATACTACGACGACCGCGATCACCGTCGCAGCGGTTGGAGCCTGTTCGGCAAGAAGCGCCAGCAGCCGCAACAGCAGCAGCCCTCCTATGCGCCGCAGCCGTCGTCGAACCGCACGACCCAGCAACTGCGCCAGACCCAGGCGACCCAGCCGACCCAGGACTTCCAGGCCGGTCACGCTGAAGACGACGACCTCGAAATCCCTTCCTTTCTTCGCCGCCTCGCGAACTGATCGGAAGAGACGCTGATTGAAACGCCCCGGAGCCTGGCTCCGGGGCGTTTTGCCTTGTGTCGCCGCGCGTCCCGAGTGTCGCGAGACCGAAACATTTCGAAACCCATCTTTCATTTCCGGCTTGAGCGGGCGTGGTTAAACGACAGGCGAGGCGAACTCCGCACGACTGCGCGGAGCCGCGCAACACAGAGAGTTTCAGCTTGCCGGTCCGTAACGACCATCACGAACAGACCATCGTCGCCCCGGCCATTACGGCTGGCGTTGGCGTCCATACCGGCCAGCGCGTCAAGCTGGTCGTGCGCCCGGCTGCGCCCGGCGCCGGCATCGTCTTCGTGCGCACTGACATCACCGACCGCGACAACCGCATCCCCGTCTCGGGCGAAGCCGTCATCGACGCCCGCCTGAACACCATGATCGAGAACGCGGCGGGCGTGCGCCTGTCGACCATCGAGCACCTGATGGCCGCGCTGTGCGCGCTCGGCGTCTCCAACGCCGTGGTTGAGGTCGACGGCCCCGAACTGCCGATCCTGGACGGCTCGGCCCTGCAGTTCGTGCAACTGCTGGATCGCGCCGGCTTCCGCCGTCAGGAAGCCCCGGTCCGCTACATCGAGATCCTCAAGCCGATCCGGGTGGAGGAGGGCGACAAGTCCGCTGTCCTGCTGCCCTGTGACCGCTACGAGATGCGCTTCGAGATCGACTTCCCCACGCCGGTCATCGGCAATCAGGTGGTGGACTTCGTGGTCGACGAGGCGACCTTCCGCTCGGACATCATGGCCGCCCGCACCTTCGGCTTCGCCCATGAGGTCGAGGCCCTGCGTCAGGCCGGTCTGGCCCGCGGCGGTTCGCTGGAAAACGCCGTGGTCATCGACGGCGACGAGATCCTGAACCCCGGCGGCCTGCGCATGGAACGCGAGTTCGTGCGCCACAAGGCCCTGGACGCCATCGGCGACCTCTACGTCCTCGGCGCCCCCCTGCTGGGCCGCTACGAAGGCGTCAAGGCGGGCCACGCCCTGAACAACAAGCTGGTCCGCGCCCTGCTGGCCCAGCCCGACGCCTGGCGCGAAACCACTCGCGTCCCCGACATGGCGATGGCGGGCTGAGGCCCTCTTTCCTCCCCATTCCATGGGGAGGTGGCTCGGCGCGATAGCGGCGTGACGGAGGGGGCGTCTCGACGGCTGACGTTTGCTTCGCCCCCCCACCGCTTCGCGGTCCCCCTCCCCACAAGTGGGGAGGAAAGATCAGGTCAGGCTGATCGCGCTCACCAGCCGCCCGAAATCCGGTTCTCCCGCCAGAAACGCGCGTCGGTTCGAGTAGAAGCGCGTGGCGTCCGCGCGCGTGTCGTCGCCGGTCCAGGCGGCGTCGCCGACGCCAGCCTGCTCCAGCCGCCACAGGACAAAGCCGGGCAGGTCGAACAGGCGCTTGTCCTCGGCGGCGCCGGGGGAGAAGAAGCGTTCGCTGCCGGGGTCGTGGTGGGCGAAGCGTTCCTGATAGTCGGCGCCCACTTCGTACGACGCCTGCGCGATGCAGGGGCCGACCACGGCGACCATGCGTTCGGGCCGGGCGCCCAGGGCTTCCATGGCAGCGACCGTGGAATGAATGATCCCGCCCAGCGCGCCCTTCCAGCCCGCATGGGCCGCGCCGACCACGCCCGCCTCGGCGTCAGCGAACAGGACGGGCGCACAGTCGGCGGTCAGGATGGAGGCGATCGGGCCGCGCACAGCCGTGACCACGGCGTCGCCCTCGGGTCGCTCGCCGGCCCAGCCGGTTTCGGCCACGCGGGCCACGGCGGAGTGGATCTGATAGCAGCCGCACAGGTCATCCAGCCCGCCGCCCATCCATTCGGCCACGCGGCGACGGTTCTCGGCCACATTCGCCGGATCGTCCTTGGACCCCACGCCCGCGTTCAGCCCGGCGTAGATGCCCTCCGACACCCCGCCCTCGCGGGTGAAGAAGCCGTGGCGCACCCCGGCCTTGTCGAGCAGGGGGTGGTTGATGGGGTTCAGGCTCATGCGGCCTCCAGCGAGTTGCGAGCGGCGGCGACGGCGGCTTCGATGGCCTTGCGCGCCTGGGGGCTGTTCTTCCAGCAGGTGGCGCCCAGGCTGGCGGCGGCCCCAGCGCAGACGACGGCGGGATCGGCCTGGGCCAGCCGCTCGAAGGCGCCCAGGCCCTGTTCCTCCAGCCGTTCGATCACCTTGGGCCCGACGCCCTTGGCGGCCAGAAGCACGTCCCGTTCTCGATCCGAAAAACGCATCGTCACACTCCCTGCGGAAACGGCCCGCAGTCCTCAGAAACCCGGCAGGACCAGAGAGCGGGGCGAGAAGATCGCCGCCGCCTTGAACAGCTCGCCCATCTGGTCCGGCGCCGTCAGGCGGTCCAACTGACGCTGGATGACCGGGGCGGCGTCGGGGCGGGCCTGCATCAACCTCTGGGCGCGGGCTTCGATCCCCAGAGCCTTGAGGAAGGCGCCCTGGCCGACGCAGCCGGTCACGTCGGCGCCGCTGCGCACCGCAGCCTCCAGCACCAGCGGATAGTCGGCCCATTGGGTCAGGTCGGCCTCGCCCGGCGTCGTCAGGGGATCGACCTTCTGGTGCCGCCTCAACCCTTGCAGGGTGTCGCCGGCGCCCGGCTTGGCGCGGCCATAGTCGATCAGCAGGGCGGCGCCCGAGGCCGCCTTGACTAGGGTCGCCAGATCGCCGGCGAAGGCCGCCTGCTGCTCCGAAATCTCGACCACCTGGCCCGGTTCGACATCGTATTCCGGGCGCTCGAACCCGCCCGAGATGGCGACCAGGCCGAAGGTCAGCTCATTGTCGTCGGTGACGCCGACCCGGCGCTCGGCCCAGCCGCCTTCGGTCTTCATGAACTGACGTGCGGGCATGCAGTCCAACACCTCATTGCCGATCAGGATGACGGGGGCGTCGGTCTCGATCTGATGCAGGGCGCTGAGCCAGCGGGGGTGGACGTCGGCGTCGGCCAGCCGCCGCGCCTGTTCGGCGCGCAGCGGCGCGCTGGGCTCGATCAGGATCAGGTCCACGGCCTCCAGGAAGCCGGGGACCAGCCGCGCGGCGCGCAGGGCGTCCGAGATCAGCGTCCCGTCGCCCGGCCCGACCTCAACCAGCCGCACGCGCTCGGGCGCGCCCAGCCGGCTCCAGACCTCGATGGCCCACAGGCCGATCAGTTCGCCGAACATCTGGCTGACCAGGGGGGCGGTGATGAAGTCGCCGCCTTCCCCCAGCGCGGGCCGCGTCGAATAATAGCCGCCCTTGGGGTCGTGCAGGCAGCGGGTGACATAGTCCGCCACCGTCATCGGTCCGGTCAGCACAATCTCGCGGACCAGCCGGTCTTTGAGCGTCTCCGCCATGACTTCTTACGCCTCTGCGACGACCGGCTTCTTCAGCGCCCGCCAGATCAGCCAGGCGCCGACCAGCATCATCGGGATCGACAGGATCATGCCCATGGTCAGGCCCAGCGGCAGGTGCTCGAAACCGGCGTCGGGCTGGCGCACGTTCTCCAACGCGGCGCGGCAGACGCCATAGCCCAGCAGGAACAGGCCGGTGACGAAGCCCGGACGCTTCAGCATCTTCCACTTCCAGATCGCCAGCGACAGGATGATCAGCAGCAGCAGACCCTCAAGGCCCGCCTCATAGAGCTGGCTGGGGTGGCGCGGCTCGTTGCCGGCGGGGCAGAAGCCGTACATCTGTTCGATGCGGGCGTTGCAGAAGCGGATGGCCCAGGGAACCGTCGTCTCGCGGCCCCACAACTCGCCGTTGATGAAGTTGGCGATGCGGCCGAACAACAGGCCGATCGGCGCCACAGGGGCGATCAGGTCGCCGAGGCTCAGCGGATTGACCTTCTGGCGGTTGGCGTAGAGCGCGATGGCGATGACCACACCCAGGAAGCCGCCGTGGAAGCTCATGCCGCCCGTCCACAGTTGCAGCAACTCCAGCCGCTCGCCCCAACTGTCGCCAGTGAACAATTGAGCGAACATGGCCGGCTTGTAGAAGAGGGCGTAGCCGAAGCGGCCGCCTAGGATGACGCCGAGCGTGATCCACAGCACCAGATCGTCCAGTTGCGGTCCCGTCACCGGCGGCTTGCCCGGCGCCCACAGCCGTTCCGTCTTGGCCAGACGCGAGGCGTACCACCAGCCCAGCACGATCCCGGCGACATAGGCCAGGGCGTACCAGCGGATGGGCAGGGGGCCGAGATGGATCAGGACAGGGTCGAATTCGGGGAAGGGCACAGGGCCTCCGTCAGCGCCGTTTGGAACCCGAAATCATCTAGCAAGCGAGACTGCATTCGTCGCGCGCTTTTCCCGCGAAGCAGTTTATAGCCGGTTCGGACGGAAAGGTTTCGTTCACCCAATTTACGACGCCATTAACCATATACTGGTGTGGCCGAGACGCGAGATTTGATCATGCAGACGCGCAATCCCCTTCTGGACGAGTTCGCCAAGCTGACCACGGGCGCCATGGGTCTGGCCCAGGCTGCAGGCGACGAAGCCAAGGCCGCCTGGCGCGCCCAGACCGACCGCTTCGTCGCCGAGATGGATCTGGTCCGCCGCGACGAGTTCGACGTTCTGAAGGACGAGATCGCCGCCCTGCGCGCCGAGATTGCTGAGCTTAAGGCTCAGAAATCGCCCGCGAAAAAGGCGTCTTCCGGAACGTCCACAGGCACGACGCCTGATGCGAATTCGGCCGGTTGAGCCGAATCTCCGAACACGTTTACCGTTCGTTTGCAGGTCGTGAGTCGCGGCCCCCGAGTAAGAATGTGAATCCCTGATGGATGCAGCCCGACCCGAAGAGGTCGACGTTCCCTACGACCCTCTGGATGTCGTGGAGCATGTCCTCAATGCGGAGAACCTGCCGTTCGACCGCACGGACGACGGCGACCTGGCCTTCGCGCTTGCGGGCGACTGGAAGGACTATGAGCTGTGGTTCGCCTGGCGGCCCGAAGGCGACTGCCTTCAGCTGTGCTGCGCCCTGGATCTGCGGGTCATGAAGACGCGCCGGGCCGCCGCCTATGAACTGGTCGCCATGATCAACCAGCGTACCTGGCTGGGCCATTTCGAGGTCTGGCCGGACGAGGGCGAGATCGTCTTCCGCCACTCTCTGGCTCTGCCGCACAGCGAGCGCCCGACCCTGGCCCAGGCCGCGTCCATGATCGACGCCGCCATCGAGGCCGCCGACCGCTACTACCCTGCCTTCGACTTCATGGTGCGCGGCTCCAAGAAGGCGCAGGAAGCCATCGACGCCTGCCTGTTCGAAACCGTGGGCACCGCCTGACATGAGCCGCACAGTTGTCCTGCAAGGCGTGGGGCGGCTGGGCTCGGCCATCCTCGAAGGCTGGCTGAAGACCGGGGCGGTCGACCCCGCCGACCTCATCATCCTGACCCCGTCCGAAAAGCCCGCCGCCGAGATGGCGCGGGCGCTCGGCGCACGGATCAATCCGCCGCTAGAGGCGCTGAAGGATGCTCGCGCCTTCGTCATCGGCGTCAAGCCGGCCAAGTGGTTCGAGGCCTCGCGCCCCATCTTGCCGCATCTGGCGCCGGACGCCGTCGTCGTCTCGGTCATGGCCGGGGTGAAGGGCGAGACGATTTCCGCCGGCTTCGACCACCGCTCTGTCGTCCGCATCATGCCGACGACCGGCGTGGCTCAAGCGCAGGGCGTGGCGACCATCTGGGCCGCGGACGCCGCCGCCCGCGCCGTGGGCGAGGCCCTGTTCGCGCCCATCGCCGAGACCGTCCACCTGGACGACGAGGCCGCCATGCACGCCGCGACCGCCGTGTCCGGCTGCGGTCCCGCCTACTACTTCGCCTTCACGCGCGCCCTGGCCCAGGCCGGGGTCGAGGAGGGTCTAACGCCGGAGGCCGCCGTGCGGCTGGCCCGCGCCACGCTTCGTTCCGCCGCGGCGGGCGTGGAGGGAACCGAGGCCTTGGACGCCCTGATCGACCGCGTGGCCTCGCCCGGCGGCGTGACCCAGGCCGGTCTTGTGGCCCTGAACGCAGACGGCGCCCTCGACCGGGCGGTCGAGAGCGCCGTTCAGGCGGCTGTGGCCAAGTCGACCGAACTTAGCGGGTGACGTAGCGCCCTTCGGCAAGGTTGCGCGCCAGCCGGTTGAAGGCCGTGCTTGCGTCCTGCCAGGTGCTGAAGCCGCGCACGTCGGCCAGGGTGTTCGAATAGTGGTCGTACTTGACCGGATGGACCTCGCCCGAGGCGGTCGTGACTGTGCCCTCGATGGCGGCGCCGCCGATCGAGATGCTGCGCATCGGGTCCAGACCCGGCTTGGCGGAGGTCTGCTGCATGGTCGGCCGGTTGGGCTTCAGGTCAGTGATGGTCAGTTCGATCCGGGCGCCGTCCAGAGCGTGACGCTCGGTGAGGACACGGGTGACCTTGGCGGTCAGATCGTCGACCTGTTGCTGGACGTCGCGCTGGCCGAGTTCTTCGGCGGTCTTGGCGAAGTCGGGGCTGACGGTGACGACGACGGCCGAGGGTTGGGCCGCAGCGGCGCCCGCGAGGGCCAGAGCGGCGGTGAGCGGTGCGAGAAACGTAAAACGACGCATCATACGGACTCCTGATCCAGGCCCCCCTGGAACGGGCTCAAGATGGCGATGATTTTACAGTCACGCCAGAGGGGCGCGGCGATTTATCCGGGCAGGCGGATCGAGGCCTTCAGTCCGCCCAGATCGCTGCGGCTCAGGGTGATGTCGCCGCCGTGGCCGCGCGCCACGTCGCGGGCGATAGCCAGGCCCAGGCCGACGCCCTTGCTGTTCTGATTGCGCGAGGCGTCCAGCCGGGAAAAGGGTCGGAAGGCTTCCTCATGCATGTCGTCGGGGATGCCCGGCCCGTCGTCCTCGACCGCGATCTCCAGCCCGCCCGAGGGCAGGGGGCGGGCCGACAGGCGCACGTGCTCGCCGTGGACGGCGGCGTTGCCGGCCAGATTGTTCAGGGCGCGGCGGAAGGCGAGGGGGCGCAGCATGGCGTCCAGGTCGTCCGGCGCCTCGACCGTGACCTCGGCTCCGGCCCGACGGGCGTCCTCGGCCGCGCGGCGCAGCATTTCGGGCACGGAGATCGACTGCATGGCTTCGCCGGCCTCGCCGCGCGCGAAGGCCAGATACTCGTCGATCATGTGCTCCATCTCGTCCAGATCGCCCTTCATCGCCTCGGCGCGTTTAAAGGGCGGGGCCAGGGCCAGTTCCAGCCGCAGGCGGGTCAGGGGCGTGCGCAGGTCGTGGCTGACCGAGGCCAGCAGGGCCGTGCGCTGGTCGATGTGGCGCTGGATGCGGCCGCGCATGTCCAGGAAGGCGCTGGCGGCGGCCCGCACCTCGCGTGCGCCGTGCGGTTTGAAGCGCGGCACGCTTTCGCCCCGACCGAAGGCTTCGGCGGCGTCGGCCAGCCGCTCGATGGCCCGCACCTGATTGCGGATGAACAGGACCGCCACGCCCAGCAGCAGGACGGTCGCGATGGTCAGCCACAGGACGAAGATATGAGCCTGGGTCGCTACGGCCCGTTCGCGCGGGGCGATGATGCGCAGCACGCCTCCCGGCTCCTGCACGCGAATGTCGACATAGGCGGGATAGCGGGTGGTGTCGTACCAGAAGGGCTGGTCCAGTCGCGAGGACAGGGCCTTCTCAAGGACGCGGTCGACTACGCCGATGGCCCCGCGCCGCTGCTCCTCGGGCAGGACCGCACCGTCCTGAAACGCGATCGACAATTGCATCGACCGTTCGGCCCGGTCGGCGATGACGGCCAGGTTCTGCGCCGTCGGCTGGTCGCGATAGCTTTCGGCCGCCCAGGCGACGTCCCCGGCGAGGCCCTCGGACAGGCGCGCGGTCACGGCCTGCCAGTGGGCGTCGAAAAAGGCCCAGGTCACGGCCCCCTGCATGATCAGCACCGGCAGGACGATGATCAGCAGCGAACGGCCCCATAGCGAGGTCGGCAGGCGGCGCTTGATCATCCGCGCCCAGAGGGGAAGGGGCAGCAGCCTCATGACCGGATCAGTCCGGGGCCAGCATATAGCCCACGCCGCGCACGGTCTGCAGATAGCGCGGGTTCTTGGGGTCGGCTTCCAGCTTGCGGCGCAGGCGCGTCACCTGCACGTCCACCGCGCGGCCGGTGATGTCGGCTGTGTCGGGCGACAGGTTCATGCGCTCGACCGGCGAATGGGCGTGGATGGCCAGGGTTTTCAGCAGTTGCGCCTCGGCTTCGGTCAGGCGCTGCAACTCGCCGTCGCGGGTCAGCTCCAGCCGCTCCATGTCGAACACCGCCGGTCCCATGCGGATCTCGCGCGGGGTCATGGGCTTGCCGCCGGTGCGGCGCAGGATGGCCTCGACCCGCAGCGCCAACTCACGCGGATCAAAGGGCTTGGACATATAGTCGTCGGCCCCGCGCGACAGGCCCTCGATGCGGTCGTTCGGATCGCCCTTGGCCGTCAGCAGCAGGACCGGGGTCTTGGACAGCGAGGCCTGGCTGCGAATCCAGCTGGTCAGGTCGAAGCCGCTCTCGCCCGGCATCATGACGTCCAGCACGATCAGGTCGAACTCGATCAGTTCGACCAGCCGCCGCGCCGCGCCCGCGTGGGCGGCGCCGGTGACGCGATAGCCCTCGCGCGCCAGGAACTCTTTGAGCAGTTCGCGGATTCTGTCGTCGTCGTCGACGACCAGCAGGTGACGGCCGGCGCCGGGAGCAGCGATGGGGCCGGAGCGGCCGTTCGAGCGCGTATCAGTCATGTCTTAGGCGATCCTGCCGAACGCAAAGGCGTTGACGGCGGCGGGAGAGAAGAGTGTAACCGGACCACATCCCGAGGAGACGTTATTCAATGGCCTTCGTTCCTTTCGACGATCGTGACGGCTGGATCTGGTTTGACGGCGCGTTCGTGCCCTGGAGGGACGCGAAAACGCACGTTCTGACCCATGGCCTTCACTACGGCTCGTCGGTGTTCGAGGGTGAGCGTATGTATGGCGGCGAAATCTTCAAGCTGACGGCGCACAGCCAACGGCTGAAGCGCTCGGCCGAGCTGCTGGACTTCGACATTCCCTACAGCGTGGCCGAGATCGACGCCGCCTGCAAGGAAACCTGTGAAAAGAACGGCCTGACGGACTGCTACATCCGTCCCGTCGCCTATCTGGGCGCCGAACAGCTCAGCGTCTCGTCGCTGAACAGCAAGGTTCACCTGGCCATCGCCGCCTGGGAGTGGCCCAGCTATTTCGACCCCGAGGTCAAGAAGAAGGGCATCCGTCTGGAGTGGGCCAAGTGGCGTCGCCCTGACCCCGCCACCGCCCCCTCGACGGCCAAGGCCGGCGGCCTCTACATGATCTGCACCATGTCCAAGACGGCGGCCGAGAAGCGCGGCTATGCCGACGCCATGATGCTGGACTGGCGCGGCTATGTGGCCGAAGCCACCGGCGCCAACGTCTTCTTCGTCCAGAACGGCGCCCTGCACACCCCGCGCGTCGATCACATCCTGGACGGCATCACCCGCCAGACCGTGATCGAGATGGCCCAGGCCAAGGGCATCGAGGTGGTGATCCGCGACATCCTGCCGGAAGAGCTGGCGGACTTCTCGGAATGCTTCCTCACCGGCTCGGCCGCCGAGGTCACACCGGTCAGCGAGATCGGCGACTATCGCTTCACGCCGGGCGAGCTGTCGCTGACCCTGATGGACGACTACGGCAAGCTGGTCCGCGGCCAGCTCTGACCCCCCCTCCCCATGCAATGGGGAGGAAAGAAAAGTGCGATCAGGCGGAGGGGTCACCCTCCGCCTTTTTCTTGCGCGCCGCCTCGGCGGCCCGGCGCTGCGCCCCGCGTTTCTGACGCCAGCGCCACCCCAGCCACGCCAGAGGCGCGATCACCAGCAGCAGGGGCAGGGCGCCGGCCAGCAGCATGATCAAGGCGCCCAGGGTCGACATGAACAGATAGGCCGCCTGGCCCAGGGCGTCGGTCACGGGGCGCAGGGCGCTGTCGGGCGCCAACTGCCCCGCCGCGCGATAGGTCACGTCCAGCCTCGACGTCTGCACCCGCGTCCGCATGACTGTAAGCGCCGAACGCGTGGCATCCAGTTCGCCCTGCACCCGCGCCAGTTCGCGCTCAACCTGCAGCAGTTGTTCCAGTGGTCCGCTGCGCGTGGCCAGAAGCTGTTGCAGCCGATCGCGCAGGGTCTCCATCGCCCGCATCCGCGCCTCGGTGTCGACCAGTTGCCGGGTCAGATCCTCGCTCTCGACCGACTGTTGGGCCACGCGCCCGCCCGCGCCCCTGGCCTCGCCGTCCAGCGCCGCGCGGAAGCGGGCGACGTAGGCGGGCGTAGCGCGCATCTCCAGGCTGGCCTCGACGGAATCGCGACCGACCCGGCTGGAGTTGGAACCGATCACCTGGCAGGCCGACGCGCCGGCGGCGATGCAGGCTTGTTCGTGCTTCGCCATCAGGCTGGTCGCCGCCTCTGCCGGCAGTTCCAGTCCGAAACGATAGGCATAGGCGATGCTGGGGGCGACATTGGGGGCGGTGCTAGGCGCGACGACCGGCGTGGCGCCGCTGCCGGGCCCCGACGGCGCGGAGGCGGCGGCGTCCATGACAGGTGCGGCTGGCGCCGCTTCCATCAGTTCGACGTCCACCGACTCGTCGGCGTATTGACGCGATCCCTCCTGGCATCCTGCGAGCAGGGCGCTCGCCGCCGCCGCTCCGATCAGTGCCTTGCGCATTCGACCTCTCCCCGTTGATGACGCAACGGTGATTGGCTGCTCGCATAACGGCGAAGTTTAGACTGAGGCGAGGCTTTGGCGCGGCAGGACGCCGCATGCGCACTTGACCAGAAGCCGCGCGGTAGCGTTCAAGCAGATTTTAAAGGCGGCTCTCGGCCGTCGGTCGCTCGTGGAGCCGCCTTTTCCCATGTTCAGCCTTCTGAACCTGCAGAGCCTTCTCGGCCTGGTCGTCATCATCGCCGTTTGCTGGGGCCTGTCCGAGAACCGCAAGCTCTTCCCCTGGCGGCTGGCCATTGGTGCGGTGCTGGTGCAGGCGGCGCTGATCCTGGCGACGTTCGCCATTCCCGGATCGCAGGTGGTGCTGGACGGCGTGAACAACGCCGTGAAGGGGCTGGAGGTGGCGACCGAAGAGGGGACCAAGTTCGTCTTCGGCTATCTGGCAGGCGGAGACCAACCCTACGCCGTGGCCAATGAAGGGGCGCTGTTCACCTTCGCCTTCAAGGTCCTGCCGCTGATCTTGGTGATCTCGGCCCTGTCGGCTCTGCTGTGGCACTGGAAGATCCTGAAGTGGATCACCCTGGGCTTCGGCTTTGTGTTCCAGAAGACCATGGGCCTGGGCGGCGCCTCGGCCCTGGCGGTTGCGGCCAATGTCTTCCTGGGCATGATCGAAAGCCCCATCGTCATCCGGGCCTATCTGGACAAGCTGACCCGTTCGGAAGTCTTTCTGATGATGGTGGTCGGCCTGGCCACTGTCGCCGGTTCGACCATGGTGGCCTACGCCACCATCCTGGCCCCGGTGCTGACCAATGCGGCAGGCCACGTTCTGGTCGCCTCCATCGTCTCGGCCCCGGCCGGCGTCCTGCTGGCCCGCGTCATCATCCCGGAGAAGCCGGGCGAGGGCGGGGCGGTCGCCGACTACAACTCGGCGCTGAAATACGACAGCGCCGTCGACGCCATCGTCAAGGGCACCTCGGATGGCCTGATGGTGGTGCTGAACATCTCGGCCGTGCTGATCGTCTTTGTGGCCCTGGTGGCCCTGGCCAACGTCATGCTGGGCGCCTTCTGGATCGGCGGCGAGCCGCTGAGCGTCGAACGTGTCCTGGGCGTCGTCTTCTCGCCGCTCGCCTGGCTGATCGGGGTGGAGTGGGCCGATGCGCAGAAGGCCGGCTGGCTGCTGGGGGTCAAGCTGACCCTGACCGAGTTCGTCGCCTTCATCAAACTGGGTGCGGTGCCGGATGGCGAGATGACCGAGCGCACCCGGATGCTGATGACCTATGCCCTGTGCGGTTTCGCGAACATCGGCTCGGTCGGCATTACCGTCACTGGCCTGTCGGTGCTGATGCCCGAGCGCCGCGAGGAAGTTCTGGGCCTGGTATGGAAGGCCCTGCTAGCGGGCTTCCTGGCCACGCTGATGACCGCCTGCATCGTCGGGGCCATGCCGGCCTCCGTGTTCGGCCAGTAACAACGCTCTGGCCATTAATCCTGATCTGGACCGGGGGACCGTCCGATGAAGCTCTACACCTCCTATCGCGCGCCCAATCCGCGCCGGGTCCGTTGGGTCATGGCCGAGAAGGGCGTCGACAACGTCGAGTTCGTCGAGATCGACCTGCTGTCCGGTCAGCACCGCACGGCGGAATATCGCGCCAAGGTCGGCGTGCCGCACGTCCCGGCGCTGGAACTGGACGACGGGACCTGCATCTCCGAATCCATCGCCATCTGCCGCTATCTGGAAGCCCTGAACCCGGAGCCGAACCTGTTCGGTCACGATCCCCAGGAACAGGCCCTGATCGAGATGTGGACCCGACGCTGCGAGATCTATCTGGCCAATCCCATGATGCTGAACGTGCGTTTCAGTCACCCGGCCCTGGCCGCGCTGGAGGCCCCTCAGCCGCAGGTGGCTGAATACAGCCGCGTCGGCGCCGAGAAGTTCATGCGCCTTCTGGACCGTCAACTGGCCGAGCATGAGTTCATCGCCGCCGACCGCTTCACCATAGCCGACATCGTGGCGGCGGTCGGTCTGGACTTCGCCCGACTGGTCAAATACCGCCCGCCGGAAGAGTTCACCCATCTGGCCCGCTGGCTCGAGGCCTGCCGCGCCCGCCCGGCGGCGAAGGCGGGCGTCTAAAGGCTTTTCGACCCCTGTTCGTCATGCCAAGCTGTGCGGCATGAACAGAGCTGTCACCATCACCCTTGTCCTCGGTCTCGCCGTATCGGCCGCCGCCTGCACGGAAAGCCGGCGCGCGCGCAATGACGCGACCTTCAGCGACCGCCCGGCCGACATCACCTGCTGGAGCTATGGCGTCGAAACCTTCAAGGGCCGTTCGACCGGCAAGGTCGAATACAATGACGGCGGCCGCATCGCCTTCGTGGACGCCGCAAACGGCCGTTACACCACGGTTGATGGCGAATGCCGCGTGGTTTACGCCGCCAAGTAGGGGCCTCAGTCTCGCGGCGTGAACTTGCGGATCACGCCCGAGAAGGTCATCAGCAGCCGCTCGCCCGTGTTGATCTGACCGCGGACGAAGATCAGGCTCTTGCCCGCCTTGGTGACCTGGCCCGTGGCCTCGATCAGTTCGCCCACATAGGCGCCGTCGATGAAGGTGGAATCCAGCTGCACCGTCACGCCGGACGCGCCCTCCATCTCCTGATAGGCGATCTGGAACATGGCGATGTCGGCGAAGGTCATCAGGCAGCCGCCATGCATCCGGCCGCCGAAATTCATGTGCTTCTGCTCGGCGCGGAAGGCGCAGCGCATCGACCCGTCGGGATCGGGCTTGCGGTAGAAGGGGCCGACCGTGGAATCGAAGGTGGTGTCCGTCACCTCATAGGTTTCCCAGCCAGCGAACTCGCCTTCCGATACCGTGATCCTGCCAACCATGCCGATTACGCCTTCTTTCTGATCTCGCGCTGCAGCATATAGGCGCAATGAGCGATCCAATCGAAGCGGCCATTTTTGAAAAACTGGCCAAGGCCGACCCCAAGAACGTCGGCGGCAAGAGCATTGAACCCTCGGATGTGGCCAAAGAGCTGCAGCCCGAGCAGTGGCAGCGGATGCTGCCCAAGGTGCGCGCGGTCGCGCTTGGCCTGATGCGTCAGGGCAAGCTGACCATCACCAAGAAGGGCAAGGCGGTCGACCCGAACGCCTTCAAGGGCGTGATCCGCCTGCGCCTGCCGACCGAGGCCGAGACGGCCGCGGCGCTGGCGGCCCTGCCGCCGGTCGAAGCCTCGGATGACGACTTCGACTGAACCGGAAAACGGCCTGGATGAGCTCCTGGCCGAGATCCGCGCCTGCCGGGCGTGCCTGGGGCAGTTGCCCCACACGCCGCGCCCGGTGGTCATGCTTGCGCCCGAAACCCGCCTGCTGATCTGTGGTCAGGCGCCGGGACGAAGGGTGCATGAAAGCGGTCTGCCCTTTACCGATCCGTCCGGCGACCGCCTGCGCGACTGGCTGGGCGTGGACGAGGCGACCTTCTACGGCGATCCGCGTCTGGGCGTTGCGGCCCAGGCCTTCTGTTTTCCCGGCACCGATCCAAAAGGCGGCGACTATCCCCCGCCGCGCCGCTGCGCCGAGCTGTGGCGGCCCCGCCTGCTGGCCGAACTGCCCAATGTCGAGCTGACCCTGCTGGTCGGCGGCTACGCCCAGGCCTGGGCGCTGGGCGAGCGGGCCAAGGCCAATATGACCGAAACCGTCCGCGCCTGGCGCGACTATGCCCCCGCCGTCCTGCCCCTGCCGCACCCCTCATGGCGCAATACCGCCTGGCTGAAGAAAAACCCGTGGTTTGAAGCCGAGGTTCTGCCCTACCTTCGCCAGAGGACAGCGGAGATTCTGGCGTGACCCTTTGGCGTAGCGGACTGACGGCAGGCCTTCTGGCCCTTTCCCTCGCCTTGTCCGCCTGCGCCACGCCGCATCTGCAAGGACCGGAAACGCCGCCGGTCGGCTTCAACGGTCCGCGCATCGAAGCTGGAACCCTGGGGCGCGGCGCCTTTGTCGTTCAGGACGGGGCGCGTCTGCCCTACCTGCGCTGGTCGCCGGAGGGTCAGCCGCCCTGGGCCGTCATCGTCGCCCTGCACGGCTTCAACGACCACTACGCCTCCTTCCGCCTGGCCGGGCCGTGGTGGGCGACGCGCGGCATCGAGACCTGGGCCTATGACCAGCGTGGTTTCGGCCTGTCGCCCCATCGCGGCGAGTTCGCGCCAGAGAGCCTGACGAGCGCCGACCTGCACACCATCGTGTCTCTTGTCCGCGCCGAGCGCCCTAACGCCCTGATCGTGGTGGCGGGGGAAAGCATGGGCGGGTCTTCGACCATCGCCGCCTTCGGAGGCGAGGCCCCGCCAGACGCCGACCGGGTGATCCTGCTGGCCCCCGGCGTCTGGGGCTGGTCCAGCCAGAGCCCGTTCAACCGCGCAGGTCTCTGGGCCGCCGCCCGGCTGATGGGCGACAAGGCGGTCGAGCCGCCGGCCTTCGCTGTCCGTAACATCCGCGCTTCGGACAATACCCTGGAACTGATCCGCAACGGGCGTGATCCGCTCAGCATCATCTCCACCCGCTTTGATTCCATGCACGGTCTGGTCGATCTGATGGAGGCGGCGTCCGTGCGTCTCGGCGCGGTCGAGAAGCCGACCCTGCTGCTCTACGGCGCCCACGACCAGATCGTGCGCAAGGGGCCGATGCGGCTGGCGCTGGAACGCGCGGGCGAGCGCCCCAATCTGCGCACGGCCTATTATCCGAACGGCTGGCACATCCTGAACCGCGACCTGCAGGGCGAGGTCGTCTATCGCGACGTCGAGGCCTGGCTGCGCGACGCCGCCGCGCCCCTGCCGTCCGGGGCCGCCCCGGTTCTGCCGGCGCTGCGGGCCGATCCCAAGGCGCGCTGATCCCGCCTTTTCCTGACGTGAAACCGACACGCTTGCTCTGTAGGCGGGCGCGGCGTATCTCCTCGCGCAATAAAAAATACCCCAGGAAAGGCCTGTCATGGGCAAGACGCTGTTTGATTCCCCCTCTTTCGCGAACCATGAAGGCGTCCACGCCTTCCACGACGAGAAAACCGGCCTGAAGGCCATCGTCGCAGTTCACTCCACCGCGCGCGGCCCCGCCGTCGGCGGCACCCGCATGTGGAACTACGCTTCGTCGGCCGAAGCGCTCGAAGACGTCCTGCGCCTGTCCAAGGGCATGAGCTACAAGAACGCCGTGGCTGATCTGGAAATGGGCGGCGGCAAGTCGGTCATCATCGGCGACAGCCGCACCCAGAAGTCGCCGGAACTGTTCCGCGCCTTCGGTCGCGCCCTGAATGGCTTGGGCGGCCACTACTACGCCGCCGAAGACGTCGGCACCTCGGTCGAGGACATCGCCGAAGCCCGCAAGGTCACCGAATACGTTCTGGGCCTGAAGGACGGCCCGGAAGCCTCGGGCGACCCCAGCCCGGTCACCGCCGAGGGCGTGTTCCGCTCGAACCTGGTCGTGGCCCGTCGCCTGTTCAATCAGAACGACATGACCGGCCTGACTGTGGCCCTGCAGGGCGTGGGTCACGTCGGCGCCTATCTGGCTGAGATGCTGCACAAGGCCGGCGCCAAGCTGATCATCACCGACGTCAACCAGGCCAACCTAGAAGCCGTCGCCGCCAAGACCGGCGCCGAGATCGTCTCGCCCGACGCCATCTATGACGTCGCCGCCGACATCTATGCGCCCTGCGCCCTGGGCGCGACGCTGAACCTGCAGACCCTGGACCGTCTCAAGGTCAAGGCCGTCTGCGGCGCCGCCAACAACCAGCTGGCCACCGCCGACATCGGCGACGAGCTGTTCCGTCGCGGCGTGCTTTACGCCCCTGACTACGTCGTCAACGGCGGCGGCATCATCAACGTCGCCTCGGAAATGAATGCTCGCCAGTCGGGCGGCGCCTATGACGCCTCGTGGGTCGAAGGCAAGCTGTCGCGCCTGATGGAGACCTTCGAGGAAATCCTCGAGCGTTCGGCCTCCGAGAACAAGCCGACCCATCTGATCGCCGACGCCATCGCCGAAGCCCGCATCAGTGCGGCGGCGGACCAGAAGGCCGAACTGCTCAAGGCGGCTTAATTACTTTCTCCCTCCCCTTCATGGGGAGGGTGGCTGAGCCCGCAGGGCGAGGCCGGGTGGGGGCGGCGTGTCGAAAGATGCGCCGCCTTCTGCTTGTCGGCCCTCCCCACCCGGTCGCTTCGCGACCACCCTCCCCATGAAGGGGAGGGAGAGACGACCCGGATTCCCTTAATCTTTAACGCATCTTAACGCCGCGTTTACCATCCAGGCGGCAGTTTCTGCCTAGCGGGATCAGTTCGACCCGCCAGTGGATGGGCGGGGACGCGTGGGCGGCTTCACGGCGGCGTTGCAGAAGTTCGGTATCGGCCGTCTGGCCGCAGTGCTTGGCGTCGCCGCGGGCGTGGCCGCCGTGCTGGTCGCCGTCATGCTGCGTGTGGGCCAGGCTCCTGACGCCTTGCTCTATTCCAACCTCGACCTGCGCGAAGCCTCCGAGATCAGCGCCGCCCTGGATCAGGCCGGCATCAAATATTCGTCCAAGGGCGACGGCTCGACCATTTTCGTCAGCCGCGACGAGGTCGGCACGGCGCGCCTGATGCTGGCGGGCAAGGGGCTCGTGACCTCGGGCAGCGTCGGCTACGAGATTTTCGACAACCAGTCGGTTCTGGGCCAGACCGAGTTCCAGCAGAACCTGAACGAGCAGCGCGCTCTGCAAGGCGAGTTGTCGCGCACCATCATGTCGATGCGCGGCATCACCTCGGCCCGCGTCCACATCACCATGCCGCGCCGCGAAATGTTCCAGGCCGCCGCTACCGACCCGACCGCCGCCGTGGTTGTGGGTGTCGGTGGTCGCGACCTCAGCGGCGATCAGGTTCGCGCCATCCGCAATGTCGTCGCCTCGTCGGTGCCGAACCTGAAGCCGGACAAGGTCACGGTCACGGACCAGTCCAACCGCACCCTGGCGGCGGGTTCGGAAGACACAGGCTTCACCTCGGCCAACGCCGAGGCCGCCAAGGCCACGACCGAGTCCCAGCTGCAGACCCGCATCAAGGACATCGTCGAGGGCGTCGTCGGCGCCGGCGCGGCCCGCGTCCAGGTCACCGCCGATATCGACCACAGCCGCTCGACCACCCAGGAACAGAAGTTCGATCCCGACGGCCAGGTCGTCCGCTCGACCTCGACCAACGGCTCGCAGTCGCAGGACACCACGGGTCAGGCCGATGGCGGCGTCACCGCCACCAACAACATCCCCGGCGGCGCGGCCCCGAACACCACGCCGGTCGGCTCGACCAACTCGGAAAACACCGAGACGACCAACTACGAGATCTCCAACACCACCACCACGACGGTCAAGGAACCGGGCGAGGTCAAGAAGCTGTCGGTCTCGGTCGCCGTGGACGGCAAATACACTCCCGCCGCCGATGGTAAGGGCGAGCCGACCTACGCCCCGCGCACCGCCGAAGAAGTGCAGCAGATCAAGACCCTGGTCGCCGCCGCCGTCGGCATCGACGAGACGCGCGGCGACAAGATCGAGGTGGTCAATGTCCGCTTCAACCGCGAGCCCTCGGCTGCGCCGGGCGCGGACGAAGGCTCGTCGATGTTCAACTTCGACAAGAACGACATCATGCGCGGCGTCGAGCTGCTGGTGCTGGTGATCACCGGCTTCCTGCTGATCTTCTTCGTCGTGCGGCCGCTGCTGAAGGCGGCGACGGGCGGGGCGACGACGCCCGCCCTGGTCGGCGCCAACGGCCTGCCGGTCACGCCGCTGGACACCCAGTTGGTCGGCGGGGTTCTGCCGGGCCAGCCCCAGATGCTGGCTGGTCCCAGCGAGATGGATCAACGCCTCGACATCGCCCGTATCGAGGGCCAGGTGAAGGCTTCCTCGATCAAGAAGGTCGCCGACTTCGTGGACACCCACCCCGAGGAATCGACGGCGATCCTCCGCTCCTGGGTGCATGAAAGCTAATGACCCGTCTGGTGAGCAAAAAGGGCGCGATCGACGATATTCGCAAGCTGTCGGGGCCTGAAAAGGCGGCCGTGGTCCTGCTGTCGCTGGGCGAAGAGCACACCATCCTGTGGCAGCAACTCGACGAGGAGGAGATCAAGGAGGTCTCCCAGGCCATGGCCGGCCTCGGCACCGTGGCGGCTCAGGTGGTCGAGGAAGTCCTGGTCGAATTCGTCTCGGGCATCGGCGGCGCGGGCGCCCTGATGGGCAGCTACGAGCAGACCCAGCGCCTGCTGGCCTCCTTCATGCCCGGCGACCGCGTCGACGCCCTGATGGAGGAAATCCGCGGCCCCGCCGGTCGGACCATGTGGGACAAGCTCGGCAATGTGAACGAGGCGGTCCTCGCCAACTACCTGAAGAACGAATATCCGCAGACGGTCGCGGTGGTCCTGTCCAAGGTCAAGCCCGACCACGCCTCGCGCGTCTTGACGGCCCTGCCGGAAGACTTCGCTCTGGAATGCGTCCAGCGCATGCTGCGCATGGAGCCGGTGCAGCGCGACATCCTCGACAAGATCGAGCAGACCCTGCGCACCGAGTTCATGTCCAACCTGGCGCGGACCTCCAAGCGCGACAGCCATGAACTGATGGCCGACATCTTCAACAGCTTCGACCGCCAGACCGAGGCCCGCTTCATCGGCGCCCTGGAGGAACGCAGCCGCGATTCCGCCGAGCGCATTCGCTCGCTGATGTTCGTCTTCGAGGACCTGTCCAAGCTGGACCCCGGCGGCGTGCAGACCCTGCTGCGCGCGGTCGAGAAGGATCAACTGGGCCTGGCGCTGAAGGGCGCCTCGGAATCCCTGCGCGACATGTTCTTCTCCAACATGTCCGAGCGCGCCTCGAAGATCATGCGCGAGGACATGGAGTCGATGGGCCCTGTGCGCCTCAAGGACGTCGACGCCGCCCAGATGACCATGGTCCAGGTGGCCAAGGACCTGGCCGCGCGCGGCGACATCATGCTGGCCGGCCAGAGCGGCGACGACGAGTTGATCTACTGACATGACCGGCATCCCCTCCACCGCGCGCCCCTTTATCTTCGACACCGAGTTCGACGCTTCGGGCGATGTCGTGCGGCCCTCGGCCTGGCAGCCGGTGAAGCGATCCTTCGCCCCGGCCGAGGTCGACGCCCTGGTCGCTCAGGCCCGTCTGGAAGCGCGTCAGCAGGCCCTGGCCGAGGTCGAGGCCCTGCGCGCCGACGCCCTGTCGACCCTGGCCCAGCACGCCGCCCATGCGGCGGGCGCGCTGAGCACCATCGCCGAGGCCCATCGTCGCCAGTCGGCCGAGCTGTCGGTCGCCGCTGCTCGCGTTCTGGCCTCCGCCGCCTTCGACCGTTTTCCGCGACGCCCGCTGGAAGCCGCCATCGAACAACTGGGGCAGGAGATCGACGCCTCGCCGCGCCTGCTGGTCCGCGCCTCCGGCCTGGACGAGGCGACCCGCGCCCATGTCGAGGCCCTGTGCGCCGACGCCGGCTTCACCGGCCTGATCGCCTTCCGCGAGGACGCGGGCGCGCCAGCGGCCGCCTTCGCTCTGGAATGGGCTGACGGCCGTGCCGAGTTTGATCCCGAGGGCGTCGCCGCCCGTGTCTCCGCCGCCCTGGAGGCCGCGCTCGCGGCCGAGGCCGGTCATGCTGAATCCCTCGACAGGAGCGCCTTCTGATGGCCACCGACGATCTCGCCCTGGAAGAGTTCGGCGACTCCACCGCTCTGAACATCGCTGACGAGGGCGGCGACAAATCGGCCGCCGACCTGGCCACCGTCTTCGACGTCCCGGTCAACATCTCGGCCGTCCTGGGCAAGGCCCACATGTCGGTCGCCCAGTTGCTGAAGCTGAACCGCGGCAGCGTGCTGGAGCTGGACCGCAAGGTCGGCGAGGCCATCGACATCTTCGTCAACAACCGTCTGGTCGCGCGCGGGGAGGTCGTCGTCGTCGAGGATCGCCTGGGCGTGACCATGACGGAAATCATCAAGACCGAGGACTCGGGCGCCTGATCGGCTGCCTGGTTTTCGTAGTAGCGATCTAGAGGAGAAGACCCATGCGGCTTCTGGTGGTTGGCAGGCTCAGCGGACAGCTGGCGACGGCGGTGAAGATGGCCATGGCGCACGGCGCCAAGGTCCAGCACGTCGAGCGCGCCGATCAGGCGACGGAGCAACTGCGGCGCGGGCAGGGGGCCGACCTGATGATGGTCGACTACCGCATCGACATCGCCGCCCTGATCGCCGCCAACGAGGTCGAGCGCATCCATGTGCCGATCGTGGCCTGCGGCGTGGACGCCGACGCCCGCGAAGCCGCCGACGCCATCCGCGCCGGGGCCAAGGAGTTCATCCCCCTGCCGCCCGAGGCGGACCTGATCGCCGCCGTCCTGTCGGCCGTGGCCGACGATGAGCGCCCGATGATTTCGGCCGACCCGGCGATGAAGGCCGTCATCGGCCTGGCCGATCAGGTGGCGCGCTCGGAAGCCTCCATCCTGATCACCGGTGAAAGCGGCGTCGGCAAGGAGGTGATGGCCCGTCACCTGCACACCGGGTCCAAGCGCGCCGACAAGCCCTTCATCAGCGTCAACTGCGCCGCCATTCCCGACAACCTGCTGGAATCCGAGTTGTTCGGCCACGAGAAGGGCGCCTTCACCGGCGCCGTGGCCCGCCGCATCGGCAAGTTCGAGGAGGCCGACGGCGGCACGCTTCTGCTGGACGAAATCAGCGAGATGGACGCCCGCCTGCAGGCCAAGCTGCTGCGCGCCATTCAGGAACGGGTGATCGACCGCGTCGGCGGCTCCAAGCCCGTGCCGGTCAATATCCGCATCATCGCCACCTCGAACCGCGACCTGGCCAAGGCCGTGGCCGAGGGGACGTTCCGCGAAGACCTGCTGTATCGCCTGAACGTCGTGAACCTGCGCCTGCCGAGCTTGCGCGAACGTCCAGGCGACATCGCCGTCCTGTGCGACCACTTCATCCGCAAATACGCCGCCGCCAACGGCGTGTCGCCGCGCCCGATCTCGGTCGAGGCCCGCCGCGCCCTGGCCGGCCACCGCTGGCCCGGCAACGTGCGGGAACTGGAAAACGCCATGCACCGCGCCGTCCTGCTGGCGACGGGGCCTGAGATCGACGTGGACGCCATCCGCCTGCCGGACGGCCGCCCCCTGCTGGAAGGCGGCTCGACGGCCCCGTCGCCGACCGCCTCGGTCTATGACGCGGGCGTCGCCGGCCACGCGGCCCAGATGGCCGACGCCATGACCCGCAGCTTCGTCGGTCAGACCGTGGCCGAGATGGAAAAGACCCTGATCCTCGACACCCTGAACCATTGCCTCGGCAACCGCACCCATGCGGCCAACATCCTGGGCATCTCGATCCGCACCCTGCGCAACAAGCTGAACGAATACGCCGACGACGGCACGGCCATCCCCGCCCCGCAATCGGGCGTCGCCGCCGCCTATGGCGCGGCGGGCTAGGGCCATGCGCGCCGACCGCCGGACGGTTCTGCTGGGCGCCGGGGCGCTGGCGCTGGCCGCCTGCTCGCGCGAGGTGAAGTCGGCTGAGACCGATCTGGACGCCGACATCGCGGCGGATGACGGCACGGTCGATCTGGACCTGTCGGATCTGGAAGCCCGCCACGGCGGCCGTCTGGGCCTGGCCGTCGCCTCGGGCGGTGTGAATGCGGCTTGGCGCGGCGACGAGCGCTTCGTCTATTGCTCGACCTTCAAGATGTATCTGGCCGCCGCCACCCTGTTGCGCGTCCAGGCGGGGCAGGAGCGGCTGGATCGCGCCGTCGCCATCACCGCCGCCGACATGATCAACCACGCTCCGACCACGGAAAAGGCGGTCGGTTCGACCCTGACGGTCGAGCAGTTGATGCAGGCCACGGTCGAGCTGAGCGACAATCCCGCCGCCAACATCCTGATCCGCGAGATGGGCGGCCTGGAGACCCTGCGCGCCTTCTATCGCGGCATCGGCGACGACAGCACCCGCGTCGACCGTCTCGAGCCCGAGATGAACCGCGCCGACGGCGACAAGGACACCATCACCCCGATCCAGTCGGTGCAGAACATCAGCCGCCTGCTGGTCTCGCCCGACACCCCGCTGAACGCGGCGTCCAAGGCCCTGCTGATGCGCTGGATGACCCAGACGCCGACGGGGCAGGGCCGCATCAAGGCGGGCGTCCCTGCGGGCTGGACCGTGGCGCACAAGACCGGCACCGGCGGCTATGGCCCGACCAACGACATCGGCCTGATCCAGCCGCCTACCGGCGCTCCGGTGGTCATCGCCGTCTATTTCCACGCCACGCGGGAGTCGACGGACGCCCAGCGCGAAGCGGTCATCGCCGACGCCACCCGTCTGGCGCTCAGGGCGCTGGGCCATGGCTGAGACCACGCGAATCCTGTCATCAGGCGGGATGATCTTCGTCCGCCGCCATGGTTGATGCGCCGATCCTGATGAAGGACGGCTACGCGCGCCCCACCGGGCGCGATGCGCTCGGCTGGCTGCTGCGCGGCGATGTGGGGCTGGCGGTCGGCGTGATCGCGGTCATCATGCTGCTGATTTTGCCGATCCCGAAGATGCTTCTGGATCTGCTGCTGGCGATCTCGCTGGTGTCCAGCGTGCTGATCCTGATGACGGCCGTGATGATGAAGCGGCCGCTGGACTTCGCCATCTTCCCCACGGTCCTGCTGGTTTCGACCCTGTATCGACTGGGGCTCAACCTGGCCTCGACGCGCCTGATCCTGACCCACGGTCAGGAAGGCCACGACAGCGCCGGTCAGGTCATCAACGCCTTCGGCGAGCTGATGATGGGCGGCAACTTCATCATCGGGGTGATCATCTTCGCCATCATCCTGGTGGTGAACTTCGTCGTCATCACCAAGGGTTCGACCCGTATCGCCGAGGTCTCGGCCCGCTTCACCCTGGACTCCATGCCGGGCAAGCAGATGGCTATCGACGCCGACCTGTCGTCGGGCCTGATCACCGAGGACCAGGCCAAGCTGCGCCGCAAGGAGCTGGAACAGGAATCCACCTTCTTCGGGGCCATGGACGGTGCGTCCAAGTTCGTGCGCGGCGACGCCGTGGCGGGCCTGATCATCACCTTCATCAACGCCATCGGCGGCCTGCTGATCGGGGTGACGCAGCACGGCATGCCGGTGGGCGAGGCGGCCAACACCTATGTCCAGCTGACCGTCGGCGACGGTCTGGTGACCCAGATCCCGGCCATCATCGTCTCGGTCGCCGCCGGCTTCCTGGTGTCGAAGGCGGGCGTTGAAGGTTCGGCCGACAAGGCCCTGGTCAGCCAGTTGGCCAGCAACCCGGTCAGCCTGGGCGTGGTCTCCGGCGCGGCGGGCCTGATTGGCCTGATCCCCGGCATGCCGCTGATCCCCTTCGCCGCCCTGGCCCTGGGCTCGGGCTTCATGGCGTGGAAGCTGGGCCGCGACCGCCTCAAACCGGCGCCGGTCGAGGTCGTCGACGCCAAGCCCAAGGAGGACGTCGAGGAGCCGATCTCGACCGCCCTGACCATCGACGAGGTCAAGATCGAGCTGGGCTACGCCCTGCTGTCGCTGATCAACGACCTGGAAGGCCGCCGCCTGACCGATCAGATCCGCGCCCTGCGCCGCTCGCTGGCCCAGGAGTATGGTTTCGTCATGCCCAGCGTGCGCATCCTCGACAACATGCGCCTGCCCAATCAGGGCTACGCCATCCGCATCAAGGAGATGGAGGCCGGGGCCGGCGAGGTGCGTCTGTCGTCCCTGATGGCCATGGACCCGGCGGGGCGTCAGGTCGAACTGCCCGGCGAGCACACGCGCGAGCCCGCCTTCGGCCTGCCCGCCACCTGGATCGACGAATCCCTGCGCGAGGAAGCCACCTTCCGCGGCTACACCCTGGTCGATCCCTCGACGGTGCTGACCACGCATCTGACCGAGATCCTCAAGGAGAACATGGCCGAGCTGCTGTCCTACGCCGAGGTGCAGAAGCTGCTCAACGAACTGAACGGCGAAGAGAAGAAGCTGGTCGAGGAACTGATCCCCGGCGTGGTCACCGTCACCACCCTGCAGCGCGTGCTGCAGAGCCTGCTGCGCGAGAAGGTCTCGATCCGCGACCTGCCCGCCATTCTCGAAGGTTTGGCCGAGGCCGCGCCCCACACCACCAGCGTCACCACCCTGGTCGAGCATGTCCGCACCCGCCTGGCGCGTCAGCTGTGCTGGGCCAACCGCGGCGACGACGGCGCCCTGCCGATCGTCACCCTGTCGCCGGACTGGGAACAGGCCTTCGCCGAGAGCCTGATCGGTCCCGGCGAGGACAAGCAACTGGCCATGGCTCCCAGCCGTCTTCAGGATTTCATCCGGGGGGTGCGCGACACCTTCGAGCGCGCCGCCATGGCGGGGGAGAACCCGGTCTTGCTGACCGGGCCGCAGGTTCGCCCCTATGTCCGCTCCATCATCGAGCGTTTCCGCGGTCAGACCGTGGTGATGAGCCAGAACGAAGTCCATCCCAAGGCGCGGCTGCGTACGGTCGGCACGGTCTGATCGACTTCGAGGTTAACGACTGGACTCAAGGGGTTGGGTCGATAAGCTGGCGTCCATGAAACGAATTCGGCCGGCCCTGCGGACCCTTGGCGCCTTTCTGCGCACGCCGACCCTCAGTCGTTCGATCATCGCCCTTCTGGCGCTGGCCATCCTGCTGCTGCTGGCGGTGAACGCGGCCACCTTCGTCATGATCCAGCGGACCACGGCCTATAACGACACGGTCGATCACAGCCAGCAGGTCCGGCTGGCGGCCAAGGACATGCTCAGCCTTCTGGTCGACGCCGAAACCGGCCAGCGCGGCTTCATGCTGACAGCGCGGCCCGAGTATCTGAGCGTGCACGCCAGGGCCGTGGCCGAACTGCCCGGCGTCTTGTCCAGGCTCGACGATCTGACCGACGGCGACCCGGAGCTGACCCCCCGTCTGAGCCGCGTCCGGGGGCTGTATCAGCAGCGGATGACCCTGATGGACAACACCATCGCCCTGACCCGCATGGGTCGGATTGGCGAGGCGGTGTCACTGATCCGCAGCGGTCAGGGCAAGGCCCTGATGGATCAGATGCGGGTCGAGCTGACCGCCATTGATGCGATCGAGGCCCGGCGTCTGGTTGAGCGCACGCGACAGTCCGAGCGCGCCTCGGCGGTGACCGTGTCGGTCAACGCCCTGGCCGCCGTCCTGATCCTGATCCTGGCGGGCATCAGCGTCTGGCTGGTGCGGCGTTATGTCGAGGAGATCGAGGCGGCCCATCTGGAACTGGATCGGGTCAACGCCGGGCTGGAAAATCAGGTCCTCGACCGCACCGCCGAGCTGACCCGCGCCAACGAGGAAATCCAGCGCTTCGCCTATATCGTCAGCCATGACCTGCGGTCGCCGCTGGTCAACGTCATGGGCTATACCTCTGAGCTGGAGCAGGTTGGCAAGATCTTTGACCATCAGTTGACCTCCCTGGCTCGGACCCACCCCGACGCTATCGAGCCCGAAGCGATCCGGGCCGTACGCGAGGACGTTCCAGAGGCCGTCGGCTTCATCCGCGCCTCGACCGCCAAGATGGACCGGCTGATCAACGCCATCCTCAAGCTATCGCGCGAAGGCCGCCGAGCCCTGGTTCCCGAGATCCTGCCCATGACCGACCTGGTCCAGTCCATTGCTGACAGTCTGCACCATCAGGCCAGCGAGGCCGGCGGCGAGATCGTCGTGCATGACCTGCCCGCGTTGGAAAGCGATCGGCTGTCGATCGAGCAGATTTTCGGCAACCTGCTCGACAATGCGGTCAAGTATCGAGAGCCGGGCCGACCCATCCGGATCATGGTCGAGGGCGAGACGGCTGACGACGGACGGCTTCAATATCGCATCACTGACAATGGGCGCGGCGTGTCTGAGCGCGACCATGAACGTATCTTCGAACTGTTCCGCCGCGCTGGGAAACAGGACCTGCCGGGCGAGGGCCTGGGTCTGGCCTTTGTGCGTAACAGCGTGCGTCGTCTGGGGGGCGTCATCACCCTGGAGTCCGAGCTGGGACAAGGCTCGACATTCCATCTGAAATTCCCCACACGCTTGATCGTGCCGGGGGAAGCGGGAGACAATCTATGAGCCATTCCGTGAAGATCGTCATGGTCGAGGATGACCACGGCCACGCCAAGCTCATCGAAAAGAACATCCGCCGCGCCAACATCGCCAACGACATCGTTCACTTCGATCACGGCGACGCCGCGCTGGACTATCTGTTCAGCGACGAGGTTCGCGCCCACGGCCCGCTGCTGATCCTGCTGGACCTCAACCTGCCGGACATGTCGGGCACCGACATTCTGGAGAAGGTGAAGTCGGACGAGCGCCTGCGCCGCGCCCCCGTCGTCATCCTGACCACGACCGATGACAAGGTGGAAATCCAGCGTTGCTACGATCTGGGCTGCAACGTCTACATCACCAAGCCGGTGGACTATGAAGCCTTCGCTGGCGCCATCCAGCAACTGGGTCTCTTCCTGTCCGTCATGCAGGCGCCCGAGATTTGAGCGCCGCGATCCGCCTACTCTACATCGACGATGACCGCGGCCTGTCGCGGCTGGTCCAGAAGGAGCTGGGCCGTCACGGTTATGACGTGACCTGCGCCCCCGACGCCGACGCCGGCTACGCCGCCCTGCAGGCGGGTGTGTTCGACGTCTGCGCCCTGGACCACTACATGCCGGGCCGGGAGGGCCTGGACGTCCTGCCCGACATTCTGGACCTGCCCAGTCCGCCGCCGGTGGTCTATGTCACCGGGGCCCAGGACGGGCGCATCGCCGTGGCCGCCCTGCGCGCCGGCGCCGCCGACTATGTCATCAAGGACGTGTCCGAGGACTTCACCGCCCTGCTGCGCTCGGCGATCGAGGACGCCCTGCTGCGCCGTCGTCTGGAACGCGAGAACGAGCTGGCCCAGGAAGAGGTCCGTCTGGCCCGCGACCGCGCCGAGGCCATGCTACGCGAGGTCAATCACCGCGTCGGCAACTCGCTGCAACTGGTGTCCAGCTTCATCTCCCTGCAATTGCGCCAACTGGCCGACGAGGGCGCACGTTCGGCCCTGCGCGAGGCCCAGGTGCGGATCGAGGCCGTGGCCCACGTCCACCGCCGCCTCTACACCTCGTCGGACCTCGCCACCGTGGCCATGGACGAGTACCTGATCGGTCTGGTCGAGGAACTGGGCAAGTCGGTCGGGCCCGGCGCGGGAGGGGACGAGACCTCGCCGCGCCTCACCCTGCGCGCGGAGCCCATGCGGGTGACCACGGATCAGGCCGTTTCCCTGGGCGTCATCGTCACCGAACTGGTCACCAACGCTGTCAAATACGCCTATGCGCCGGGCGAGGGCGGCGAGATCCGCGTGGTGCTGGAAACGGCCGCCGAAGGGCGGGCCATGTTGACCGTTGAGGATGACGGGCCGGGTCTAGGCGACGGCGCCCCCAAGGGCACTGGCCTGGGTTCCAAGATCGTGTCCGCCATGGCTGGCGGCCTGCGCTCGACGGTCGAGTTCGACGCCGATCATCCTGGCGTGCGGGCGCAACTGGTCTTTGATCTTTAGGTCTTTCGCATCGGCGTGACCGCGCGTTAGTCTGCGTCAATGAAGCTTCAGTTTGGAACGGCCCGTCCGGGCCTCGACTACCTCCACCGCCCTGCCGCCTTTGGTCTGGTTGAACAGGATGGCAAGTTGGCCTGCGTGCGCGTCGACCGCGGCGAGGGCAGCTATTTCGACCTGCCCGGCGGCGCCGTCGATGGCGAGGAAAGCGAGCAGCAGGCCCTGGTGCGCGAGTTCGCCGAGGAAACCGGACTGATCGTCCAGCCCGAGGACCGCCTGGTCGAAGCCGCCCAGTATTTCCAGCGCACCGACGGTTCGCCCGTCAACAACGCCGGCGGTTTCTGGACCGTGCGCCTGGCCGGTTTCGACGCCACGACCCAGTGCGAGGCCGATCACGAACTGGTCTGGCTGGACCCGCTGGAAGCCGTCTCTCGCCTGCGCCACGAAGCCCACGCCTGGGCCGTGGCCAAGTGGCTGCGCTCACGAATTTAGGGAACCGCCCCTGCGGCGAATGGTTGTTTCTGTCGAAGCGTCGTCAGTCCGACGGCGTCAGCACAGAGGGTTCCCATGCCTGATCATGACCGTGTCGAAGGCGCCGCCAGGAACATCGGCGGCAAGATCAAGGAAGCCGCCGGCAAGCTGACCGGCGATGAAAAGCTGAAAGCCGAAGGCCGCGCCGATCAGGTCGCCGGCAAGGTCCAGAACGCCGTCGGCGGCCTCAAGGACACCCTGCGCGACAAGCGTAACTAGCCTCCGTTTGCACCGATCAGGCCGTCGCTCCCGGTGGGGGCGGCGGCCTTTTCATGTTCGCTCTAGTGCCTGCGTCAGTCGCGGCGAAAGGGTCTGCGGGGCGCTTTTTATTGCCAAGCTTTATGAAGCCTCTAGGCTGACCGTCATGTGAAGTGTCGGGATGGGGTTGGGCCATGGTGCCGCGTCGATCTGTTTTGTTGGCGGCCGCCGGTCTGGGGTTTGCCCATGGGGCGCCGGCGATTTCACAGGAAGCCTTGTCGAGCAATGATCGCTTCTACGCCGAGGGACGCTACCTGCCGACCTATCTGGAGCTGAAGGCGAAGGCGGAAGCCGGGGATGAGGCGGCGCGCCAGATGCTGAGCCAGTTCGCGTCCTTTTTGGGCGACGAAGCCACCGCCGTCGGGATGATGGAACGCCCCCCGCATCCTTCGCTCGCTCGTCCTGATCTCGATGACGCCGTGGCGCGCGATGCGATTGAGGCCATCGTGGAGGCCGCGCGCGACACGCGTATCGTCATACTCAACGAGGCCCATAATGTGTCGGGCCATCGCGCCTTCGCCGCTCGGGTGATGCGCGCGCTGCTCCCGCTCGGGTATGACTGGTTCGCGGCGGAGACCTTTACATCGCCGCAGCCTGACCCCCATGTCCGGATAAGCAGCTACGTCAGGGGCGCGCCGTTTCTGTCCAGCTACGGCTACTACACCCATGATCCCGTCTTCGCTGAAATGGTCCGGGAAGCGGCGCGGCTCGGCTATCGCTTTGCGGACTATGAGCAACGTTTCGATCAGAACGCGCCTGACGACGCCGACGGCGCATTGCGTATCGCCGCTCGGGAAGAGGCCCAGGCCGACAACCTGATCGCCAACATCCTGTCCGGCCATCCCGAAGCGCGCGTCTTTGTCTTTGTCGGCTACAGCCATGCGCTTGAGAAGCCGGGCCGAGGCGGAACATGGTTCGCCGCGCGTCTCAAGGCCAAGACCGGCATTGATCCGCTGACGATCGAGCAGTCGATGAACTGGCCGGCGATCGCGTCTGAAAACGATGCGCCGCATGTGGCGGCTGTTCTGGACCGTTTTGCGCCTGACAGGCCCATCGTGGTGTCGCGAGCGGGCGAGATCGTGGCTTCGCCCGCCTATGTCGGAAAGATGGATCTTTCGGTCTTTCATCCCCGCATGGCGCCGGTCGCGGGTCGTCCCGGCTGGCTGGCGGCGGATCCTGAGCGCCGACGCGTCGCGATTTCGGTCCCGCCTCTGGACGAACTGGCGCTGGTGCAGGCCCTGCCCCTGCAGGAGGGGACGGCAGGGCCGCCCGCCGACCACTATCTGCTGACGTCGGGCGCGGCAGAGGCGACGTTCTTCCTCCATCCCGGTCGCTATTTCTTCCGACAGGAGACGGCGGTGGGCATCAGGCCGGCCTTCGGCGTTATGAGCGTCGACTAGGTTTCGTCGCAGCGACCCCAGCAGGCCTCAGTCGCCGCCCAGGCGAATGCGCAAGCCGTCCGCTTCACGCGCTTCGCCTGGCGCCGGTCGGCACTCGCTGTTGAAGGCGATGGCTCCGCTGGCGGTGCGTTGCGGTCGGTTGTCGCAAACCTTTTCCAGTGGCGTCGGCGCGCCCAGGGCCGCGACGGGTCGAGGTCCGCACTGCATGGCGTAGCCGTTGGCAGCCGTGCCGGGGGTGCAGTTCTCCAGCGCCTTCGATGGACGCAGGGCCTCGGGCAACTGGTCTCCCATGGCGGCGGCCAGCGTCACCCGCACTCGGGCCTGGCAATGCTCCAGCGGTTCGTCCTTGCGGATGAAGGGGCTGCATTGCGACCGCTCCCAGCCATAGGCATCGGCCAGGGCGTGGGCGGGCAGGACCGGCGCCGGCGCCGCCTCGACGACCTCTTCGACGGGGGCGGGCGGATCGTCGGACCAAACCACGCTGGGCGCGGCCTGTTGCAATACCAAGGCGAAGAGCAGAGCCGTCGTCATCGCGTCCCTCCTGGATCAGGGCCCTAGCGTGTCAGCGCCCGCATGGCCTTGTCCAGCCCGTCCAGCGTCAGGGGAAACATCCTCTGGTCCATGACTTCGCGGATCAGGCCGACTGACTGGGTGTAGCTCCAGTAACGCTCGGTGACGGGGTTCAGCCACACCGACTTGTCCCACTGCTGACGGGCGCGTTTCAGCCAGACGGCGCCGGCCTCCTCGTTCCAGTGCTCGACCGAGCCGCCCGGCATGGTGATCTCATAGGGGGACATGGTGGCGTCGCCGACGAAGATGGCGCGCCAGTCGCCGGGGTATTTGTTCAGCACGTCCCAGGTCGGGATCTTCTCGTTGTGACGCCGCCGATTGTCCTTCCACACCCCCTCGTAGAGGCAGTTGTGGAAGTAGAAGAATTCCAGGTTCTTGAACTCGGTCCTGGCCGCCGAGAACAGCTCCTCGCACAGCTTGATATGGCCATCCATCGAGCCGCCGATGTCGAGGAACAGCAGGACCTTGATGGTGTTGCGCCGCTCGGGCCGCATCTGGATGTCCAGCCAGCCCTGACGCGCCGTGCCGTCGATGGTGCCGTCCATGTCCAGTTCTTCAGCCGCGCCTTCGCGGGCAAAGCGGCGCAGACGACGCAGGGCGACCTTGATGTTGCGGGTGCCCAGCTCGACCGTGTCGTCCAGGTTCCTGTATTCGCGCTTTTCCCAGACCTTGACCGCGCGGCCATGTTTTCCGGGGCCGCCGATGCGCACGCCCTCGGGATTATAGCCGCCGTGGCCAAAGGGGCTGGTCCCGCCCGTGCCGATCCAGCGGTTGCCGCCCTCATGCCGGCCCTTCTGCTCTTCCAGACGCTGTTTCAGCGTCTCCATCAGCTTGTCGAAGCCGCCCAGGGCCTCGATCTGGGCCTTCTCCTCGTCGGTCAGGAACTTCTCGGTCAGCAGCCGCAGCCAGTCCTCGGGAATATCGGTGGTCAGGTCCTCGCCCGCCCCGACCGTCTCCAGCCCCTTGAACACCTTGGCGAACACCTGATCGAAGCGGTCATAGTGTTTCTCGTCCTTGACCAGCACCGCTCGCGACAGATGGTAAAAGGCCTCGACCTCCCGCCCGGCCACGTCTTTGTCCATGGCCTCCATCAGATGGAGCCATTCCTTCAGCGAAACGGGAACACGCGCTTCGCGCAGGGCGGTGAAGAAGGGCAGGAGCATGGGATCAGACTGGGCCGCGATCAGCCCCGCCGCAAGATGAACTCGTGGTCGTTCCAGGCGCCGACCGGATAGTCGTATTCGCCAGCCTTCGCGAAACCATAGGCGGCATACAGCTTCTGGGCCTTTTCGTTGCCGCTCCAGACGCCGACCCACAGGGGGCCGTCGGTATTGGCCTCCATCCATTCCAGGGCCAGCTTCAATAGCTTGGTGCCCAGCCCCAGGCCTTGCGCGTCGCGTCCGATGTAGAGGCGGCGCAGTTCGGCGTTTCCGGGGCGCGCGTCGGGATGGGGCAGGGTGTTCGGGCCGGTGTTGGCGAAGCCCAGGATCTCGCCGTCGCGGTCGGCCACCCACCAGGCGGCGCCAGGCTCGGCCAGCTTGGTCTGGATGGTCTCGACGCTGAAGCTCTTGTCGAGGAAGGCGGCCAGGTCGTCGGCGGGGTAGGGGATGCCGAAACCGGTGACAAAGGTGTCCACAAACGTCTGTCGCCCCAGCACGGCCAGGGCGGCGGCGTCGTTGGGGCGGGCGGGGCGGATCAGGGCTTCGGTCATGGCTTCGGCCATAGCGCCGTGAGACGCGGCGGTCGAGGCCGTAGAGCCCGCTCGCGAGGCTGTCATCGCTTGGTGGTTGCAGGGGCGCGCGGCGGGAGCTACCACCATCTTCCAAGGGGCGGACGACATGCCTGCCCCGTCAACCGCAATCGGGGGGATTGAGGGACGCCAAAGCCTTGATTTCAAAGGCCGCTCCCCGTGCTATGACGTCTCCCGCTCTCATGACACACACCGAATCCGCAGCATCGACGCCCAATGAGGCGCCCCGCGCCGCCCAGGCGGAGCCGGCTGTCGGCGCGATCATCCTGGCCCGACACGGCGAACCGGCCCTGTCGCGCAAATGTATGATCACCTCGGATCAATACCGTGACTGGTGGGGTCGTTATGAGGTCGGCGGCCTGCGCGCCGGTCAGACCCCGCCGCAGACCCTGCTGGCCGCCGCAGAGGGCGCCGGCGCCATCTACGCCTCCTCCCGTCTGCGGGCCCAGGAAACGGCCCGCGCCGTGGCGCGCGACCGTGAGGTTCTGGTCGACGCCCTGTTCATCGAGGCGCCCCTGCCGCCGCCGCGCTTCCCGTCGTGGATCAAGCTGTCGCCGCGCTACTGGGGCGTGATCTCGCGCTTCTGGTGGCACGTCTTCAACCACCATGAAGGCCAGGAAACCCGCGCCGAGGCCGAGGTCCGCGCCGATCAGGCCGCTCGCATCCTCATCGCTCGCGCCGGCGAAGGTCAGGACGTTCTGGTTCTGGCCCACGGCTATTTCAACCACATGGTCGGCCAGAAGCTGAAGGCCCACGGCTGGCGTCTGGCCCACAACCAGGGCTTCAAATACTGGTCGCAGCGTCGCTACGAGAAGCGCTGAACCTGAAAGGGTTCGTCACCCTCGGGCTTGTCCCGAGGGCCTATCGCGGCTTCCGGCTCTCGGCCTAGGGATCGTGTCGCCAAACCGGCGCTGCAAACCAGGGCAGGGACAGGTCTTCCCAATGCCGGTTGTCCCGTTCGATCAGGTTGATCTTCCAGTCGCGCACATAGTGTTTGATCAGCTTTTCGCGCCGGATCGCGTCCGTAATGGCCTCGAAGGGCTCGAACCAGACCAGTCTTTTGAGATCATGCGTCTTGGTGAAGCCAGGAAACGCGCCATCCCGATGCTGCTGAACCCGTTGATAGAGATTGCTCGTCACGCCGACGTACAGGGTTCCGTACGGTCGGTTGGTCACGATGTAGGCGGCGATGAACGGGCGTTCTCGTTCCATAGCGAGACAGTGAGGCGACATGGGCCCTCGGGACAAGCCCGAGGGTGACGAATATGGAGGCTTTCGTCGTTGATGCGCCGCGCGGGCGTCTCTAGGTTGCCCGCATCATGACCGACGCCTCCGCTTCCCCCGCCGTTTCCGCCGATCTCAGCTTCGAGGACGCCCTGTCGCGTCTGGAGGGCATCGTCTCGCGCCTGGAGTCGGGCCAGGCCCCGCTGGAAGAGTCCATCGCCCTCTACGAAGAGGGCGCACGTCTGAAGGCCCACTGCGAGGCCCGCCTCAAGGCCGCCCAGCTGCGCGTTGAGAAGATCGTCGTCGGCGCTGACGGTCAGGCCAAGGGCGTCGAGCCGGCCGAGTTCGGCTGATGTCCGACGCCGCTATCGCGCCGCTGATCGGCTTCGACGACTTCATGAAGGTCGATGTCCGCATCGGCCAGATCATCAAGGCCGAGCCCTTCCCGGAGGCGCGCAAGCCCGCCTACAAGCTGACCATCGACTTCGGTCCCGTGATCGGCGTCAAGAAGTCCTCGGCTCAGATCACCCATCACTACACCCTGGACGACCTTCAGGACCGCAAGGTCGCGGCGGTGGTCAACTTCCCGCCGCGTCAGATCGGCCCGGTCAAGTCCGAGGTCCTGACCCTGGGTTTCCCCGACGCGGACGGAAATGTCGTCCTGGCCGGGGTCGACCGCGACCTGCCGCTGGGCGGGAGACTGTTTTGACCATGCTCGCCGCCAACTCCCCGGAACAGGCCGTCATCGACCGCGTGGCCGAGATCGCCGATCTGGTCACCGTCGCCCTGGACGAACTGCTGCCTCGCGCCGACGGCCCCGAAGCCCGCCTGACCGAGGCCATGCGCTACGCCGCGCTTGGTCCCGGCAAGCGGCTGCGTCCCTTCTTCGCCATCGAGGCAGGCCGGATGCTGGAGGTCGACGAGCGCGCGGTGTTGCGCGCCGCCTGCGCCCTGGAATGCGTCCACGCCTATTCGCTGGTGCATGACGACCTGCCGGCCATGGACGATGACGACGTGCGTCGTGGGCGTCCGACCCTGCACATCGCCTATGACGAGGCCACCGCCATTCTGGCCGGCGACGCGCTGCAGACCGCCGCCTTCGACATCATCCTGGACGAAGACACCCACGACGATGCCACGATCCGTTGCGAGCTGGCGCGACGTCTGTCCTTCGCCTCGGGCGCACGCGGCATGGCTGGCGGTCAGATGATCGACCTGCTGGGCGTCCGCGACGACCTCGGCGGCGTGGCCCGGATGCAGCGCCTGAAGACCGGCGCCCTGTTCGCCTACGCCTTCGAGATTCCGCTGATCATCTCGCGCGGCGGCGAAGACGCCTGGCACGCCCTGACCAGCTTCGCCCACGACGTGGGGCTGGCCTATCAGATCATCGACGATGTTCTGGACGCGGAGGGTTCGGCCGAAGAGATGGGCAAGGCCGCCGGCGGCAAGGACGCGGCGCTCGGCAAGACCAACTTCGTCACCCTGCTGGGCGTCGAGGCGGCGCGACAGAGGGTCGCGCACCTGGCCGATCAGGCCCGCTCCCACCTTGACCTGTTCGGTCATGAGGCCGAAGTCCTCAAGGCCAGCGTGGACTTTGTGCTCAAACGCCGGTCCTGATAGGAAACGCGCCCGCCTCCCGCGGGTTAGAATATGACGTCCTGCGTCAAAGGCCCCCGATACCCATGCCCCACACCCCGCTTCTCGACACCGTCAAGTTTCCCGCCGACACGCGGGGCTTGGACGTTCATCAGCTGAAGCAGCTGGCGGACGAGGTGCGGGCCGAGACCATCGACGCCGTCTCCGTCACCGGCGGCCACCTGGGCTCGGCGCTCGGCGTGGTCGAGCTGACCGTCGCCCTGCACCATGTGTTCGAGACGCCGAAGGACATCCTGATCTGGGACGTTGGCCATCAGTGCTATCCGCACAAGATCCTGACCGGGCGGCGCGACCGTATCCGCACCCTGCGTCAGGGCGGCGGCCTGTCGGGCTTCACCAAGCGGGCCGAGAGCGAATACGACCCCTTTGGCGCAGCCCACGCCTCGACCTCGATCTCGGCCGCGCTCGGCTTCGCCGCCGCGCGCGACGCCAAGGGCGAGAAGAACCGCGTCGTGGCCGTCATCGGCGACGGCTCCATGTCGGCGGGCATGGCCTATGAGGCGATGAACAACGCCGCCGAGGCCACCCACGGCCAGCTGATGGTGGTGCTGAACGACAACGACATGTCGATCGCCCCGCCCGTCGGCGGCATGAGCGCCTACCTGGCCAAGCAGGTCTCGGGCGGCGCCTATCAGAACATCCGCAAGGTCGGAAAGAAGTTCGTCGACCATATGCCGCGCCCCTTCCGCGACGCAGCGCGCAAGGCCGAGGAATACGCCCGCGGCATGATCGTCGGCGGCACCTTCTTCGAGGAGCTGGGCTTCTACTACATCGGGCCGATCGACGGTCACGACATGGAGAACCTGGTCCCCATCCTGAAAAACGCCGCCGCCATCACCGACCGCCCGGTTCTGGTTCACGTCGTGACGCAAAAGGGCAAGGGCTACGCCCCGGCCGAGGACAGCGCCGACAAATACCACGGCGTGGTCAAGTTCGACGTGGTCTCGGGCAAGCAGGCCAAGGCCGTCTCCAACGCCCCCAGCTACACCAAGGTCTTCGGCACCGAGCTGATCAAGCACGCCCGGATCGACCCGTCGATCGTCGCCATCACCGCCGCCATGCCGACCGGCACCGGGCTGGACCTGTTCGGTCAGGCCTTCCCCGACCGCACCTTTGACGTCGGCATCGCCGAGCAGCACGCCGTTACCTTCGCCGCCGGTCTGGCCGCGGACGGGATGAAGCCGGTCTGCGCCATCTATTCGACCTTCCTTCAGCGCGGCTATGACCAGGTCGTCCACGACGTGGCCATCCAGTCCCTGCCGGTGCGCTTCGCCATGGACCGCGCCGGTCTGGTCGGCGCCGACGGCGCGACGCACGCAGGCAGTTTCGACATCGGCTTCATGGGGGCTCTGCCCGGCATGGTGCTGATGGCCGCCGCCGACGAGGCGGAACTGGCCGCCATGATCTCGACCTCGCTGGCCATCGACGACCGCCCTTCGGCCTTCCGCTATCCGCGCGGCGACGGCGTCGGCGTCGAGATCCCCGAACTGGCCGCCCCGCTGGAGATCGGCAAGGGCCGCATCGTCCGCGAAGGCACCTCGGTCGCCATCCTGTCGCTCGGCACCCGTCTGCAGGAATCGCTCAAGGCCGCCGATATGCTGGCGGCACGCGGCGTCTCGGCCACGGTCGCCGACGCCCGCTTCGCCAAGCCGCTGGACGCCGACATGATCCTGCGTCTGGCGCGCGAGCACGAATGCCTGATCACGGTGGAAGAGGGCGCCATGGGCGGCTTCGGCGCCTTCGTCCTGCAACTGCTGGCCGAGAAGGGCGCGCTGGACGGCGGTCTGAAGATCCGCACCCTGACCCTGCCCGACGTCTTCCAGGACCAGGACAAGCCCGAGGTCATGTACGCCCAGGCCGGCCTCGACGCCGACCACATCGCGGCGACCGCCCTGACGGCTCTGGGCGTGGACGCCAGCCGGGCCGTTCGGGCTTAAATCTCTTCCTTCTCCCCTTGCGGGAGAAGGTGGGCCCGAAGGGCTCGGATGAGGGGTTTCTGGCGGTTGGATGAAGGCCGGTCATCGGCACGTGTCGCGAGACCCCTCATCCGTCAGCCTTCGGCTGCCACCTTCTCCCGCAAGGGGAGAAGGAACCGGCGTCGCACCTCGCCTTCCGCGACCCGTCGTCGCGCACGCAACTTTGACTGTTTCATATCGGTTTCATCCCGGTAAAATGGGCATGAAAGCCTTGCCGTGGCGGCCTTGCGCCCCCAGATTGAGGTTTCCAGTCCAAAAAGAACCTTCACCGACGCAGGAGCGCCGATGCCGCATGCCGACAGCCTGATCATCACCCTGGTCGGAGGCTTCGTCCTCGCCTTCGTGTTCGGCATGTTGGCCAATCGGCTTAAGCTGTCGCCCCTGGTCGGCTATCTGGTGGCGGGGGTCGTCGTCGGTCCCTACACGGGCGGTTTCGTCGCCGACACGGAGTTGGCGCCGCAACTGGCCGAGATCGGCGTGATCCTGCTGATGTTCGGGGTCGGGCTGCACTTCTCGGCGGCGGACCTGATGAAGGTGCGCAAGGTCGCCATTCCCGGCGCCCTGGTTCAGATCGGCGCGGCGACCGTGCTCGGCTGGGGTCTTGGGCGTCTTCTGCTCGGCCTCGGCGACGTCGAGGCCCTGCTGCTGGGCTTCTCCTTGTCCGTGGCCTCGACCGTGGTCCTGCTGCGCGCGCTGGAGGAGCGTAAACAGCTCAAGAGCGACGCAGGTCGCATCGCCATGGGCTGGCTGATCGTCGAGGACCTGGTCATCGTCGTCGCCCTGGTCATGATGCCGCTGTTGATCATCGCGCCCGGCGAGACGCTGAGCGGTGTCGAACTGGCCAAGTCTATCGGCTGGACCCTTCTCAAGGTCGCGGTCTTCGTCAGCGTCATGTTGGTGATCGGCGCCAAGGTCTTGCCCTGGGTGCTGGTGCGGATCGCCCACACCAAGTCGCGCGAACTGTTCACCCTGGGCGTGTTGGCCATCGCCCTGGGCATCGCCTGGGTCGCCTACTACCTGTTCCATTCCTTCGCCCTGGGCGCCTTCCTGGCCGGACTGGTGCTGAACAGCTCGCCCCTGGGCCACAATGCGGCCGAGCGGTCGCTGCCGCTGCGCGACGCCTTCGCCGTCCTCTTCTTCGTCTCGGTCGGCATGCTGTTCGACCCCATGATCCTGGTGCGCGAGCCCCTGGCCGTCCTGGGGGTTCTGGGCATCGTCATCGTCGGCAAGTCGCTGGCGGCCCTGGCCATCACGACGGCCTTCAAGCTGGACCGTCCGACCAGCTTGACCGTCGCCGCCGCCCTGGCTCAGATCGGCGAATTCTCCTTCATCCTCGCCGCCATCTCGGTGTCCCTGGGCGCCATGAGCCGCGAGACCCACGACCTGATCCTGGCGGCGGCCCTGCTGTCGATCTCGCTCAATCCCTTCGTCTTCGCCCTGATCGACCGGATCGGCGGTCGGGTGATCACGCCGCCCAAGAAGGATGAGCCCAAGGCGACCCTGGCCGACGTCATGTAAAGAAAAGAGGCCCGACGATCGCTCGCCGGGCCTCTTCCGCATCCGCGTCCTGTTAGGGGGGCTTACAGGACGCCGATCATGCTCGCGACCAGGGGATGGCGCACGATGTCGCGTTCGGCCAGACGGACCACGGCGATCTCCGGCACGGCCTCCAGCCGCTCGGCGATGTCCGACAGGCCCGACACGCCGGGCAGAAGGTCCGACTGCTGCGGGTCGCCGGTCACCACCATGGTCGAGTGCCAGCCCAGCCGCGTCAGCAGCATCTTGAGCTGGACGTAGGTGCAGTTCTGGGCCTCATCCACGACAATGAAGGCGTTGTTCAGGGTGCGGCCACGCATATAGCCGATGGGGGCGATCTCGATCAGACCCTCAGCCATCAGGGCCTTGACGCGCTTCATGCTGAGGCGGTCCGACAGGGCGTCGTAGAGGGGGCGCAGATAGGGGGCCAGCTTGTCCTCCATGTCGCCGGGCAGGAAGCCGATCGACTCCCCGGCTTCGACGGCGGGACGGCTCAGGACGATGCGGCCCACCTTGCCGGCCTCCAGCGCCTCGACCGCCTTGGCCACGGCCAGATAGGTCTTGCCGGTGCCTGCCGGGCCCAGGGCCAGGACCAGGTTGTGGGCGTCGACCGCGTCCATCAGCTCGGCCTGGCCGTCCGACTTGGGCTTCAACGTCTTGAGGTAGCCTTGGTCACGTTCGTCGTTCGAGGGATAGGGAGACCAGCCGTTGCGGGGCGGCAAACGCCGCACCTTGGCGTCCTGCAGGAACTCCCGCGAGTCCAGAACGCCTTCACGGACTTGATGCTTGATGGCCGAACGCTTGGTCATGAACGCCTCCAGGGCATGAAAAAAGGCGCGCCCGGCAGGGACACGCCTTGGTCGTCGGTGGGGGAGGAAGGGGCCGGAAACAGACGGCGGCCGCCGGGATCAGTCGCCGGGTCGTCGCCGCAGCAGAGGCGTCGTCCTGGAACCGGTCGCGAACACGCCACGCGCATTCTCCAGTATCTGACCGGACCGGGCTTGATCCGGCTTCGGATCCGGGGGCGAAATGGCGACCTCGAATCGCATCAACAGAATGATGCTAACGTAGTTTATGAGGGCTTAAAGCCATCATTTTCTGAAACATAGGGCGTGTTCGGATGAGTGTTTACAGTCTAGGCGACAGCAAGCCACAGCTTCCGCCGGAGGGCGAATACTGGATCGCGCCGAATGCAACGGTCCTAGGGAATGTGATTCTGCATCCCGGCGCCAGCATCTGGTTCAACACGGTTTTGCGAGGCGACAATGATCCCATCGTGATCGGCCGCGACAGCAATATTCAGGACGGCAGCATCCTGCATACGGACGTCGGCTCGCCCCTGGTGATCGGGACAGGCGTGACCGTGGGGCACAAGGCCATGCTGCATGGCTGCACCATCGGCGACAACAGCCTGGTCGGCATCGGGGCGGTGATCCTGAACGGGGCGAAGATCGGGAAGAACTGTCTGATCGGCGCCAACGCCCTGATCACCGAGGGCAAGGTCATCCCTGACAACAGCCTGGTCATGGGGCAGCCCGGCAAGGTGGTGCGGGAACTGGACGAGGGACAGATTGAGGCTCTGCGGATTTCGGCCCAGCACTATGTCCAGAACTGGCGGCGATATGTGCGAGACCTCCGTCCGCTGGCCTGAGGTTGCACGGCGGGCGCGTCAGGATGGGACACTCCTGAACCACTGGTCGGTGCAAGCGCAACGGAAACGCAAGGCTTTTGCTGTTTCATCGCAAATTGAACCGGCCCGCGATTTGCAAGGCGGGCGGCGAAGAACAATGCAGGAGCCCAACCCATGCGGGTGCGGATCAAGACTTTGCTGGCTGCGGCCGGGGCCTTTGTCGGCCTGATGGCGATCGCCGACACGGCTGCGGCCCAGTGCGGGGGCAATACCTGCCAGCCGCCGCCGCCTCCGCCGCCGCCTCCGATCCCCGGCGGCCCGTGCGGCGGAGGCGGCTGCCAGCCGCCGTCGCCGCCTCCGATTTCCGGCTGTGGTCCTAGAGGTTGTCAGCCGCCTGTCGTTCCGCCCTGCTGCGGCTCGGGCGGCAACGTCAACGTGAACGTCAATGTGAACGCCAATGCGACGGCGCGCGCCTTCGCCGGTTCGCGCAGCGGGGCGACGGTGATTGTCGGGGGTGGCGGCGGCGCCTACTTCAACGTCGATCAGCCCTATCCCACCACGATCCAGGGCCTGTCGGTTGAAGGCAAGACCATGGAAATGGTCCGCGTTCCCTATACGGCTTCGCGTCGCATGGAGAAGCGCGTGGTCATCCAGGCCGTCTGCATCGACGATCGCGCCGTGCCGCACCCGGCCTCGCAGGTCCGTCCCGGTCGCGACGTGGCCATGGACTACGAAGGCGAGCTCTATCGCTGCATCGCCGGCACCAAGCTGCAATGGACCATCGCCGACGAGGCTGGCGGTCCGGGCGAGACGATCAACTGTAACAAGCGCGAGGCCCTGTGGTACGGCCGCGGCGGGCAACTGGAGTGCCGTCCCGAGAAACAGGAGCGGGACTGCAACGAGCGTTCGCTGCTGCGCCGCTATGGCGCGGGCGTGAAGGTGCTGACCATGATCCGCGAGGAATCCTACACTGAATATCGTGAGGAAATGGTCGAGACGGCCGGGGCTGTGGCTTCGGGCGCGGTGATCATGCTGGACGGCGGCGTCGGCGGTCGGGTCTTCTGAATAGGCCGTTCAGCCTGGCGTCAGGCAGGCTGAACTAGATTTCGTCCATCGACTCTCCGTCGATAGGCCAAAAGACTTGGGGCCCCGATCCAGCGGATCGGGGCCCCTTTTTCGTCCTGACGTCGCGGCTTACTGGGCGGGAGCCTTGTCCGAGACGACCTCGGCCTTCCAGGCTGTGTTCGCCGTCAGATACTGACGGGCGGCCGCCTGGATGTCGGCGGGGGTGAAGGATTCCAGATCGCTGATGTGGGTCTGGATCTGTTCCAGCGAAGCCGGCTTGGCGGCCAGGTCTTCGAGTTGGCCCAGCCAGTACTCGTTGCCGGCCTGGCTGCGACGCAGGGACTCGATAACCGGCAGACGCGCACGATTCAGTTCATCCTCGCTGACCGGAGCGTCGCGCAGCGAAGCGGTGATCGCATCCACAGCGGCGTAGAAGGCTGGAATCTTGTCGGCCGCCGTTTCAGCCATCACGAAGATGGAGCCATAGCCCTTGAACACGTCCGACGAGGAGGAGGAGACGCGCGGCGAATAGGCCAGGGCCTGCTTCTCGCGGATTTCCTCCAGCACGCGCAGCTTGAAGACCTCGGACAGGATGCTGACCTTGCGCGCCTCGGTGCGGTCATCGACGGCGTCGGTGGTCGGCCAGGCGACATAGCCCAGGGCCTGTTCCGCCGGACCGGTGTGGGTCAGGCGCACCGGCTGGGCGGTCGGCGCCGGGAAGCGACGTTGCTCCGAACCCGGCAGCACCTGGGCGGCCGGGGCGCGGGCGGGCAGGGCGGCGAAGGTCGAGGCCACGGTCTTGATGGCGTCATCGACCGTGACGTCGCCGACCATGACGATGTCGATAGGGCCTGACGACAGGCCCTGGGTCAGGCCCTGCTTCAGGTCGTCCAGGGTGAAGGCGGCGATCTCGGCCGCCGACGGCACGGCTTCACGCCTGTCGCCGCTGGCCAGCAGGCCGGAGGCCTGAATGCCGAAGGCGCCGCCGGGCGTGGCCATCTGTTGGGCGATGATCTGCGGGAAGAAGGCCTTGATCTGCTCGAACGGCGCGGCGCGCAGGCCGGGATCGGTCAGATAGGCGGCTAGCACCTGCATCTGCAGTTGCAGATCGGCCGGACGGGTCGCGCCCGACAACTGATAGGCGTCGCCGTCGATGGCGAAGCCGGTGCTGTAGATCTTGCCCGTCAGAACGCGGCTCAGTTCGTCAGCCGTCAGCTTGCCGAGACCGCCCTGGGTGAAGACCATGGGCGCCAGCATCTGCGGGGTGAAGCGGTCGGTGGGCAGGCCTTCTTCACCGATGCCGGTGCGAACCGAGATCAGGATCTGTTGATCCTTGAAGGCTGTGGGCTTGACCGTCAGGCGCACGCCGTTGGGGAAGTTGACGACCGTGGCGCCGACGGCGGCGACCTCGGTACGGCTGGCGGGCGTCGCGGCGGCGCCGAAGTCGGCGTAAGGCCATTGCAGTTCAGCCTGTTCGGCGCGGGCTGTGACGGGGACTGCACGGCTGGCTTGCAGGGCGGCGGTGACCCCGGCCTCGCCGCCTTCGATGGCTTCCGGCGTGATCACCAGGGCCAGGGGGCCTTGACCCTCGAACACCGTCTTGACGGCGGCGTCGACCTGGGTCGCCTTGAGGTCCTTAACCGCCGCTTCGAACAGGGCCAGGTTGGTGGCAGGGGCCGAGAAGACCAGGTCATCATTGGCCGCGCCGAGAAGGGCGTTGGCCAGCCCCGGCGTGCTGCGGGTGGCGGCGGCCTGGACGGCGTTTTCCAGCGCCGTGCGGTTGTTGGCGATCTCGCGATCCAGTTCGACCTGGGTGACGCCGAACTGCACCAGGCGGCGCTGTTCCTGGTCGATGGTCTCCAGCGCACGCGTCAGGCCGCCTGGATTGAAGGCGGCCGAGATGGAGCCGATGTCGACGCTGTCGAACAGGCTGCCGCTGCCGGCGCTGGCCTGGATGAAGGGCGGGTTGTCGGCGCGGGCGATTTCGCCCAGGCGGCGATTCAGGACGGCCAGCCCCAGGTTCTGCAGCAGGCTGTCGCGACGTTCCGCAACCGTGTCGGGGTCCAGATCAGGATTGCGGACCCAGTTCAGTTGGATCGACGACTGGACGCCGGGTTCGACCAGGATGCGGGTCTCGGGCGAGCGCGGAGCGACGGTTCCCAGATCGGGATTGGGGCCGTCCGCCGCCTTGGGCTTCCAGTCGGCGAAGGTTGCGCGGATCTTGGCTTCCATCTGATCAACGTCGAAGTCGCCGACAGCGATCATGGTCGCGCGTTCGGGGCGGTAATAGGCGTCGTAGAACTCGACGAAGCGTTCACGCGGGGCCGAACGGATGATGCTGAGGTCGCCGATCGGCAGGCGATTGGCCAAGCGTTGGCCGGGCGCGAGCAGAGCGATCTGGGCTTTCAGCGAGCGCAGGCCGGGGGTGTTGCGCAGGCGTTCTTCGCCCTCGATGACGCCGCGCTCGGCGTCGATGTCTTCGGCCTTCATCAGGGCTTCGGACACCTGTTCGCGCATGATCCGCAGCGAAGTGTCGACCGTCTCGTCATTGGTGCGCGGCAGCTCCAGCGTATAGGCGGTCTGGTCAAAGCTGGTGAAGGCGTTGGTGTCAGCGCCGAAGGCCAGGCCCAGGCGTTCCAGAATACGCAGCAGTTCGTTCTCGGGCACATTGGTCGTGCCGTTGAAAGCCATGTGCTCCATGAAGTGGGCCAGACCCAGCTGGTCTTCATTCTCCATCAGCGATCCGGCGGCGATGCGCAGCCGCAGCGAGGCCTGACCCGGCGGCGTGGCGTTCTTCAAGATGGCGTAGCGCATCCCGTTCGGCAGGGTGCCGAAACGGACATTGGAGTCGGCGGGGATGTCGCTGGTGGCCTGAGCCCAGGGTTGTGACGGTTGAGCGTCCTGCGCGACGACGACCGCAGGGGGCGTCAGGGCGACGGCGGGCAGGGCGGCCCCGCCCAGCAGGGCGAGGCTGGAGGCGGCGAGCAGCAGCAGGCGGCGAGGGGATCGCATTCAGTATAGTCTCCGGACCGTGCGATCAGGCTGCCCCCGGGACTGACTGCGGCCCTGCACGTTGGTCGCGTGCAATGGCATATGCACGTTCGACCAAAGTGACAAAGGTCCTTGACTGTCTCAAGTTACCGAAAGTTAATTTCCGCCGGTCCGTGTGACATAGAAGGTCGCTGCGTTGCCGACGGCGTTGGCGCCGGCGATGACATTGCGGCCATTCCCGTTGATGGTCGTATTGGCGATGGCGCTGACATTGCCCGTGTTGGTCTGGACATTGCGCGCGTTCAGATCGCCGCCGCATTCGGCGCAGGCGTAGCCGGTGATGGAGTTGCCTGCTGCATTGGCCCCGACATAGGCGTCGTAACCCTTCTGACCGACGAACGAGGCCGTGGCCTCGACGCCGCCTGTGTTCATCTGGGTGTTGTCGATGTCGACATAGATGTCGTTGTTGCCGACGGTGACGTCGTTGGCGACGGCGCTGGCCGTGGCGGTCGCCTTGCCGAAGTCATAGGAGCTGAGTTGGACGGCGCCCCGAATTCGGGCGCTATTGTCCTGATCGGTGGTGGTGATCAGCGAGCCGCCCTGATTGTAGAAGCTGGCCTGGTTGCCGCCCGCATGGGCGCGCGCCGCCAGGTTCCAGCCGTTGCCGGCATGAATGCCCGTGCCAGCCTCGACCATGGCGCCGGACGAACGTTGGCGCACCTCCAGTTCCTGGTTGGTCGATGGGCCAGAGGTCGCCTGAACGGCGTTGGCCATAGCCTGGCTGGAGAAGTCGGCCGGATCGCGAACGAAGCGGGGCGAGGCCTGATTGGTCGCGCGCACCTGGCCCGTCGTGGTCTGATCAATGGAGCCGACCAGGGAGGCGCGGTCGCTGCCAGAGCCGTTGCCAGCCAGTGCGACGGTGTTGCCATAGGCGCCGACAGCGATGGTTCCTCCGCCGACCATCCGTGCGTCCTGGCCGGTGATCAGGCTGGACGCGGTCACGTCGCCGCTGGCGGACTGCGTCGCGTCTATGCCCATCTGGGCCCGGGTCGCGGTGCCGGCCAGATAGTTGCCGCGCGCCTGGGTGACGCTGGTGACCAGGCCATTGGTGTCGCCGCCCAGCGTCATGGTGGTCGAGGCCGAGGACTCGCCGCGCATGTCCTGTGTCGAGCGGACGTCCACCGCTTGGCCGTCGGCGCCGCCCACCAGGCTGTTGCCCTGGGCGGCGGTGGACGCCGTCACCTGATCGCTGACGTCGACGACGTTCAACGTCTGCCCGGAGATTATATCGCCGAGCTGAATTTGTTCATTCAGGACCAGACCGCGGTCCTGGGCCGCGACCTCAGTAGCGGCCGCGGCGTACATCGCCGTCGCGGCGATCGTGCCAGCGAGACGGATCCGCGCGAGTCTGACCATTGTTCGTGTCCGTGTTTGCATAGGCGGGGTAGTAGCCGCCGGTCGGGCCGACGGGAGAGTCGCCCAGAGGATCATTGGCGGGGTTGAGGCAGACCTCGGGACCCGGCGCACCATAGAGATTGGCCATGAACTCGACCGTGGCGCGCTCCACCAGGGCGCGGACGGCCAGTTGAACCGGCTCCAGGCCGCTGGTGCCGGCCGAGATGTCGAAGACGTTGCCGTTCAGGAAGTCGAACACGCCCGCCGACACTTCGCGACCGACGATCTGCTTCTGATAGGAGACGACATCGACGACCTCGAGCGTGGTGGTCTGCACCAGGCGCAGGTCGATGGCGATGTTCATAACGAAGACCTTGCCGGTCAGCAGGCCCGATCCGCCGTTCTGTTCGACCTCGCCGCCGGCGATGTCGAAGCCGCCCGAGCGGATGTTGTAGTTCACCTCGGTGATGCCGCCGACGACATAGAAGTCCGAGCCCGGCACCTGGCCGGCCAGGATGCGGCGATAGGCGGCGTCCTGCGGCGCGCCGTTCGGCAGGTCGTCGCTGATCAGCTTGTTGTTGGCGTAGCGCAACTCCAGCTCGGACACCGAGGTGTCGTAGCGCTCGACGATGCGCGCGCCGGCCTTGGCCAGGGCGGTGTTCGTCATCAGGGAGGCGCCCTGGGTGATCTGGCGCCCGCCGTCCGAGGAGATGGAGCCCGTGTAGTCGCTGATCCGGCCGACCGCCATGCGCGGCGAGGGCAGGTTGTAGCGACGCGCATAGTCGGCCAGGCAGTAGAGCGCGGTCGAATAGGGGGTCGGGTTCGACGTCACCGGGGCGTTGCCGATCGGCGTGGCGTAACGGCCCGAGGGGCCGGCGCTCGTGCTGGCGCAACCGGCCAGGACCCCGGCGACGGCGGTCAGGACGGCGGCGACCCGCAACGGACGATGGAGGCGATGTGGGGTCATCAGAAGTTCAAGGTCCCGTTCAGGGCGGTGCCGGCAGTGATGTTGCCGGTATTGGTCTGGTTGGAGTTGATCACGACCGTGTTCCGGTTGCCCTGGACCACGACGTTGAGGCTGTTGCCGATGGCGGTCGCGCCGCCAATGGCCGTGCCATTGTTGGACGACCCAGCGCCGGCATAGCCGCTGGACACGCCGGCGGACGAACTGGAATAGCTGCTGGCGCCTGACTGGATGATGCCGTTCACGACCAGCCGGTTGCCGTTGGCGTCGCGGGTCGAGCCGCTGGAAGCCTGGGCGGTGGTGTAGCGCGAGGCGCCATAGCCGGCCTGGAACTGCGCAGCGCCGGCCGAACCCGTCGACTGCGCGGATGCGGCGCCGGCCGCCATTGCGGGCAGGGCCAGTGCGGCGACGGTCAGGATCAGTCTTTGGAACAGCATGCAGGATTCCCCAGCGGCGATACGGGGTCGCCAAGCAACCCGCGTGCCAGTTTGGAACCTGGGTCTTAAGATCGGCTTGAGATTGCGCCGGTCTTTGTCCATCAAGCGCCTATGCAGAACCCTACCGATGACCCGATCCACCCGCCGCGCGAACGGATCTTCAACGCGCCCTTTCTGCCGGTGTTGATCGCCGCCTCAATGCCCGCCCTCTATTGGTTTCAGGAGCGTTTGCCCGATCAGGGCATGTCGATGGCCTTTCGCGCCGCAGATCTGTGGCGAGGCCAGTGGGCGGGCCTCTTCACCTCCATGTTGCTGCATGGGGGATGGGCGCATGTCGCTATGAATGCGGTCGGGGCGCTGGCGTTTGGCACGCCGGTGGCGCGTCTGCTCTCTCGCGGGTTCGGCCCGTTGGCCTTCATCGCCCTCTATGTAGCCAGCGGCGTCGTGGCGGCTTTCGGCTATGGCCTGTGCCATCCGGGGAGTGAAAGCAGCCTGGTCGGCGCTTCGGGCGCGGTCTTCGGGCTGATTGGGGCGGCGACCCGTCTCATGGGGGGACACGGACGTGTCCTACCCCTGTTCCAATCCGGGGTTCTGAAACAGGCGGCGGCCTGGATGGCCGTCAATCTCATCGTGGGACTGGTGGGACTGGCGCCGGGCGCAGCCGGCGCCAGCATCGCCTGGGAAGCACACGCTTTCGGCTTCGTCGTCGGAATCCTGGCGATTGGACCTTTGGGGCGCCTCTTTGGTCCGCGGCTGGATTTGCGTCAGGCCGGACTCTGAGCGATCCTGTCGGCGTAGCGGCCGGTCCGCGGTCGTCTCCCATCTTGAAACGGGAAGGAACCGCCATGCTGGTCGCCGAGATACTCAAGGGCAAGGGGCAGGCTGTCTTCACTCTGTCGCCCGACACGTCCCTGACCGAGGCCTGCGCCGAACTCGACCGCAAACGCGTCGGCGCCCTGATCGTCTGTCAGGGGGACGACGTGGTCGGGGTGCTCTCTGAGCGGGATATAGTGCGCGCTGTCGCACGGGACGGCGTCGCGGCTCTGTCGCAACCGACGTCCCATTATATGACGACCGAAGTGATCTTCGCCGAGCCGGGCGAAACTGTGGCTGTGCTGATGGGGCGCATGACGGATCGCCGCGTGCGGCACCTGCCGGTGCTGCGTGAACGCCAGCTGGCCGGGGTCGTCTCTATCGGCGACGTGGTCAAATGCCAGATCGCTGAAGCGAAGCAGGAGGCGGAAAGTCTGCGCACCTATATAGCGGCAGGGTAGGCAAGATGCGGACTCGCGTTCGTTGAGATAGTTCGCATTTCTGTCATTTGAGGGTTGTGGACTCGGGTGGGTGTCCGTATATCCGCCGCTCGCTTGGAAACGGGCGGGGCGCTGGGGCCGGAGACGGGCTTGGCGAAGTGGATTTGGGAGCTTTGGTTTCCGGGTTTGCGGAAAGGCTGAAAAGCCTGGTTGACAAGGAGATCGGCATTCCTTAGATAGCCGCCTCCGCCGGGGCCTTCGGGTTTCGGGAGTGTTGAAAAAGT